>NZ_BAABFD010000020.1:0-208933 GCF_039540635.1 Nonomuraea ferruginea
GCCACCGAGAAAAAGGATGAAGAAGACATAGATGATGCAAGTGTGACAATGAATGGTATTGCTGCTTAAATAGCACCAGATCGCAGAGTGGCCTCATTCTCATACACCACGATCTTGGACGCGGCCCAGACCCCACCGACCGGCGGTAACGCTACAAATCCATACGATCACATAGCGACATCACAGGCATATGCTCGCGGAACGCACTCTCAGAGCGGCTGTGCCGCGAACTGCGCGGATAGCCCAACGTAGGTCCGAACGCCCAGCACGTCGGATGCAGAGTTACTCCGGACGTCGCAAGATCGATCGCAAGGTAAGCCGGACGTCGCAGGGCTCCCCCGGACAGGACAAAAGGCGGCATCCGATCTTGGTCGGAGGTCGTATCCGGCGGGGAGATACCTTGGTCCATTTCCGCTCTTGCCTGCTACATCCGGGACGAAAGCGTAAGGGGGTTTCAGCGCCGCGCCGCCAGCTCGTCCAGTCCGCCCGGATGCGCCTCTCCCAGCGCCACGAGAGCTTCCATCAAGGCGTGGCACAGCTTGCGGTGATCCCAGTGCCGGGCAGCCAGCTCCCCGCTGGCGCGCAGCTGCCCGGAGCACAGCCAGGTGCTCGACCCAGTCGCGGGCGGTGCTCGGCGGCTGCCGCTCCAGCCGGGTCTCCACGCGCGTGGGGGTGCGGACGGTGGTCTCGGTGTGCACCTCGCGCACCAGCTCGGCGTGCACGGGCCGGAGATGGTACGGGTGGCCGGATCGCGGTGGAGCGTGGAGGAGTGTTTCCAGGCCACCAAGAAACGAGGTCGGACTGGACCACTATCAGGTCCGCAAGCACCTGGTCTGGTATCGGCACGTCACGTTGGCCGTGGTCGCCCACGCTCACCTGGCCTTCCTCGCCGCTGGCCCGCCCGGCGCAACAGGCCATCAGCACAGGGAGAGACTTTTTCGGGCCTGGCCACATAGGGGCCCTGCCGACCGGGACGATCACGACCTGACAGTACGAACGGTGACGATTCCGGCGAGCTGATCCCGCTCACCGTCAACGAGATCCGGCGTCTGCACGCCCACCTCGCCCAGCCCCGGCACCCCGCCAGCCACCGGATCCGCTGCTCACGGTGGCGACGTCGGCATCAGACCCGCGCCCGCCGCTGCCATTACCAACGGCAGCGACGACTCATCGATCACTAAATGCGGCTGGAGTACTAGGAGGTGACGGGCATGACGAGCATCCGAACGAAAAGTCCCGTTAGCGGGTGGCTACAGCTAACTATTTGATCCTCCGCTCGTCCTGCTTGCCAGGACTGCCCAACCTTCGGCGTCTATGCCGGTTGAGTTCTTGAGTGATGGTGAGGCGGCCGCGTACGGCCGTTTCTCGGTGCTCCGTCGCAAGCGGAGTTGGAGCGGTTCTTCTACCTGGACGACGCGGATCGGGCGCTGATCGCCGAGCGGCGTGGGACACACGCCCGCCTCGGCTTCGCCCTCCAGCTGACGACAGCCCGCTACGTCGGGCGTTTCTGACCGACCCGCTGGATGTGCCCGATGAGGTGCTGGTGTACCTCGGCGAGCAACTCGGGATCGAGGATGTCTCGCAGATCAGCCAGTACACCGAGCGGCGCACAGGCGCCATCGGCGTAGGAGCCGGCCCTGTCTCGGCAGATCACCTGCACCCCGGGATGGTCCTTCAGCCACGTGGCCAGGTCATCGGCAGTCCGGCCGTCCAGCAGATCGATAGGACGGTGGGTGTCCATGTCCACCAGGGCGGTGCCGTAGGAGTGTCCGCGCTTCTTCGCGAAGTCGTCGACGCCCAGCACTGTGACCTTCCCTATCTCGGGATCGGGCAACGCCCGCAGTGTCCGTAGCAGTGTGGATGGGCTGGCCGGCACGCCGACCAGGTAGGCCATGCGGGCACCGGCTCGCCCGGCAAGTGCTATCGCGATCGAGGTGAGAAGAGTGCGTAGGGCGGTGCTGCGACGGGCATGCCGCTGGGTCAGCCCGCCGACCTGCTCGGCGAAGATCTCTCGGTCGCAAGAGGGTTCGCCGCAGAAGAAGCGGCGCACCTCCATCTCGACCTTGACCGGCCGCCCTCCCGTCGCCAGATCCCATACGGTCCGGCGATACCGGCTGTGCACCCGGGCCGAGGGCAGCCCACACTTCGGGCATGGGGCTTCACTCGCCACGGTGCGCGCCGCGATCAGCATGGTGTCACCGAGGTCCTCAACAGAGGACATCCATCTCCCGCAGCGCGGGGCAGAACAAACGAAGGCAGCAGGCGTTCTCGCCTGCCGAAGCATGCAGCACAATGATCCCCACGGCCGCTCGTTGGTGATCAGGTTCTCGACAAACCAGATCGTTGACGAGCGGCCATCTCCGTGTGGGGTCCGTTACAAGATCGCGATAACGAGAAACAGCACCGGGATCCTCTCGCCGAGCTCACCCTGAGTAGCTGATCATCGTGAGTGAGCCAGAGCCAGTTGATGTCAGTGGCGGTGACGCGAACTCGCGACCTCAATGTGGGAGCCCGGCTTTCCCGGGGCTGTGCCCCGGGGCCTTGCCGGCCGGAGCGGCGATCGGGCAGGATCGCCGCCCCGATATCGCCGGCAGTTCAGAGGATCCTGATCCCCTGGATGCGGACCCCACCGGGATGGTTCGGCCAGGTGAACACGGTCCACTTCGGGATCGGCTGAGCCGGCTGCCACCTCCCGTCTCCGTACCACTGGACGCGGTTGTTACCGGTCGAGATCCGGGTGACCCACCAGATGTTCAGGGCGTACATGTCCTCTCCGGCGTTGGCGTAACAGTAGTCGACTGACGAGCTGCTGGTTGCGTGGATTGTGGCGCGCACGAGGTCGGTCCGGTCGCCGCACGGGACCTCATCGATCGCGTACGCCGCCGTCGGGAGGACGACGGCAAGTGAGGCCGTCATCGCGACGGACGCCAGAGTGGCCAGGGCCGCGCGCTTGGCGATGCGTTTCATGGACTTCTCCTTTGCAGGTGAGATTCATGCGGTGGAAATGGAGCCGGACTATCCGCAGACTTGACCAGGAGATCTCTGGCCACCTGCCGGGGTGGCTGTCTCGCTTCCGATACGAACACCACGGCTCACGACCGGCTGCGATGCCACAGGGTGTCAGATCTGCCTCAGACGGGCTGGCCGACCGGCCGGATGGTCAGGGTGTTGAGGTCGACGTCGGCCGGCTGGCCGAGGGCGAAGCAGATGGCCTTGGCGATGGGCTCGGGGACAGGGCGAAGGGCGGGACTCCGCCTTGCCAGAAGGCGGTGTCGGTCACGCCGGGGTTGACGAGCGTGACGCCGACGCCGCGGCTGGTGGCGTACATCCGCAGGTTCTCGGCCATGCCGGTGACGGCCCATTTGGTGGCGGAGTAGAGGTTGGCGGGGCTGTTCTTCAGGCCGGCGACGCTGCCGATGAGCACCAGCCGCCCGCCCGTGGTCTCGAGGTGAGGCAGGGCGGCGTTGGCCAGCAGGGCGGGGCCGAGGACGTTGGTGAGGACCATGGGCGCCCACGGTTCCGGGTCGCCGTCGGCGACGGTGCGTGGGTGGTCGGCGGGGATGAAGCCGAAGTTGGCCACCGCGGGTGCAGGGCGCCGAAGTGTGCCACGGTGCGGCTCACGGCGGCTTGGGTGGCCGGCCAGTCGGCGGCGGCGGCGATGATGCCGAGCAGCCGGTCGGGGTGGCCGGTCTCGTCGAGGAAGGACTTGAGTTTGGTCTCGTCGCGGCCGGTGACGGCCACGCGGTGGCCGCGGTCGAGGAGCAATCGTGCGGTGTGGGCGCCGATGCCGCTGGTCGCGCCGTGATCAGTACGGTCTCGCCGGTCATGGTCATACTCCCGGGTGCTGGAGGTCCTGGTGGTGCATCACAGGAGGGCGTCGACGGCGATGGGCGGCCCGATCACCACTACAAAAGCTGGTCGGACAGGGTCCATCTCCGTGTCGCAGGTCGCGTTCGATTCGCTGATCCCAGGAAACCCGCCTGGCCGGGCGCGAGACAGAGCGCATTTATAGGGGGGATAAGCTCAACCCCCTTACCGTCGGCGCCTGCGCGAACCCTCCGGTTACCGTGGGAGCATGGACGACCGGCCCGACAACCGCGACCAGATCCGGGATTTCCTCGCCATCCGGCGCGCGAAGCTCACTCCGGAGCAGGTCGGGCTGCCCACCGGCGGTCGGCGCCGAGTCCCCGGGCTGCGCCGCGAGGAGGTCGCGCTGCTGGCCGGTGTGAGCACCGAATGGTACACCCGGCTGGAGAAGGGCCACATCAGCGGCGTATCGCAAGAGGTACTCGACGCGGTCGCCCAGGCCCTTCGCCTGGACCAGGACGAACGCACCTACTTGTTCGACCTGGCCCAGGCCGCCCGGCCCGCCCGCCGCGCACCTTCGCGCCGCAAGGACGTCCAGGTCCCGCCGCGCGTCCAGTGGCTGCTGGACTCCATGACGATGTCGGCGGCGTTCGTACGCAACGGCCGCCAGGACATCGTCGCCCACAATGCGCTGGCTCGGGCCCTGCTCGCGCCGGTCTTCGACAGCCCTGCCACCACCCGGCACGGCCGCGCCAACCTCGCCCGCTACATCTTCCTCGACCCGGGCTCCCAGCGGTTCTTCGCCGACTGGGACACGGCCACCGCCATCAGCGCCGCGCTGCTGCGCGCCGAGGCCGGACGCGAGCCCCACGACCGGGCGCTACGCGACCTCGTCGGCGAGCTGTCCACGCTCAGCACCGCGTTTCGCGGCCAGTGGGCCGCCCACGACGTGCGCATCCGCCACGCTGGCGGCAAGCGGCTGTGGCACCCGCAGGTCGGCGACCTGGAGCTGACCTACCAGTCCCTTGACCTGCCCATCTCCAGCCGGACAGTGTACGACCTCACCATCTACACCACGGAACCGGGCAGCACCTCCGAAGAGCGGCTCAAGCTCCTGACCAGCCTGGCAGCCACCCAGCCGGCACACCCCACCAGCCAGCCGCGTTGAAGCGCGCCGACTTGCTCACGGCCTGCAGCTCGGGCACCTATAGCTACGGCGAGCCGCTGCGCTGACCGGGCCCCGCGGACAGGCATCGAACTAACATCACCACGACCTGAACACGCGTTCACCCCAGCATGCCAGCATGCCAGCCAACGTGCCTTTACGTGCCTGGCAAGATCACATCTCCCGGCCCTGCGAAAAGATGCGAACAACCCCAGATAGCCACGGCGACGCCTGTCATCATCGAGGTCCAGGTGTGCTTCGAGAAACGATCTCCCAGGGGCGGCACGACGAGAGCGTGATCCCCGCCGTGCCAAGCCGATGGCGAGCGGGGGCGCAATCGACCGACTACGCCCCCTAGCTTGATCCAATCAGGACCCAGCGCCCCGACCTGCCGAAACCGGACGCCGATCCAATCAGATCCGATCCCCACTTCCGCCCCTCCTTTTCGCCCCCCAAAGTGGCCTCAGAGCCCGCCGGACACCTCCCGGGCCACCCTGCGGGGAAGGAACCTGATCGGACAGGCCGACCGCGTCTACCTGCGACACTCCACCGACAAGCAGACCGACGCCCGCCGGCGGCACGCCCTGGCCGCGCTGATCGCCTCCGGCGCCCCCGTCTACGAGGACCCGGCCACCTCCAGCCGCCAGCTCTCCCTGGACCGGGCGGGGTTCACCAAGCTGCTGCACGAGGCCGCAGTCGGCGACACCATCCGCATCGCCGACGCCGCCCGCCTGTTTCGCTCGGTCGCCGACATCCTGGCCCTGCGGCCCGTCCTCCTCCGCCGCGGCCTGCACCTGCGGGTGGAGTCCGGGCTGCTGTCGGGGATCGATCTGGCCGCCGATGATCCCGGCACCAAGATGATGGTCAACGTGCTGGCCTCGGTGCTGGAGTTCCAGCGGGACATGATCAGCGAGAACACCCGCCAGGGCGTCGCCGCCGCCGAGGCCTCCGGCAAGACTTTCGGCCGCCCGACCGCGCTCCCTGCGGACAAGGCCGCCGAAGTCGTCACCGCCTACTCTCAAGGCGCCGCCGTCAAGGCCCTGGCCCGCGAGCATCACGTCGCGCCCAAGACCATCCGCCGCGGCCTGGACGCCGCTCACGCCCGCCGACTCCCCGACCAGTTCGACGCGCTGTCCGTTCCCGAGGAGCCGTCGGGCCCTGCCGCGGACACGCCCGTGACGCTCGACGTGCCTGGCCTGCTCGCCGACCCCTGCGGGCCGTCGGCGACGACACCATCCGCAAGATGCTCATCTGGGGGCGGATCATCCGCCGCGGCAAGGGCTACTCCATCCGCCTCACCGTGCCGCTCGAACTCCACCACGCCGCGCTGCAACAGAGCACAGCCTTCGCCGCCGAGGGCGCCGGGCCGGCCGAACGCAAGGCCTACCGGGTGTACGCCACTCGCATTTCCACCGCCCAGCAGCCACCACCGGGCCGCTGACCAGCACGCCCCGTATCAGCCCCGATCACCAGGAGGATGTGCCCGTGAGCACCGCAGGCAAGAGGTGCACCAACCTCGACAGCGACGAACTGGACGCGCTCATCGGCTCCCCCGCCCGGCGATACGACGAGATCATCGAGTTGTGGGACACCCTCCTGCTCAAGGAAGACGAACTGGCCAAGGCCAAGGTGGTCCTGAGCGCGATGAAGGCCTTGGTCATCTTCACCGTGCTCCCCGATTCAGCCGCGGCGGCCGCCGAGGCCACCCGGCAGCTGAACCGCCTGTTCGAGCACGAGGGTGATCTGGGATACCAGCGTCTCCGCCAGCACCAGCGCCAGAGCGGAATCGGTGCCTCCCTGGCGCACCTGTGGAACTCCCGCCTGGGCTCGACGGTGTGTGGCACCTTGAAACCGCAGGATGCTGGCTATACGAAGGGGTTCTCAATGCCATAGGTCTGCGTCGTCGGTTGTCACAGCTCAGCGTTTCCGCTGACATTCAGCCTGCGCGGCACATGAGTTCCGGGACATGAAGGGAGTCGTCTCGGATAGTTACTTGCGGGAATGTTGCCTTCTCGCAAGTAACCTGTGCTCGTCTCGTACGCAACAGAACTGATTTTCCGGATACTGTTTTCCAGAAAATAAATAATGCTAGGATCCTGGCGTGACGGAAACCGACATGGTGGTGACGCCGTGCAAGCACTGCGGTGCGCCGATCGAGCAGAGGCGAGGGAGAGGGAGGCCGAAGGAATACTGTCCCGACGGTGACTGCCAGGCCGCCGCGAAACGGGAGCGGGAGTTGCGGCGGGCCACGCCCGGGCTGGAAGGGGCGCTGGCCAGGGCCGAGCAGTTGTACGAGCGTATGGAGACCGGTCTGTCGGCGGCCATCGAGCCGCTGGCCAGGGCGCTGGCCGACGAGCTGAGCCCGGCGGGGGTCGAGGCGCGGATCAGTGCCGTTCAGGCCGAGGCGCACACCCGGGTGGCCATCGCGCGTACCGAGAGGGAGCAGGCGTTCGAGCAGGTGCGGCTGGCCCGTGAGGCGGCCGAGCACGCGCGGCGGCAGGCCCAGGAGATGCGGGCGCGCACGGAGGAAGCCGAGGCCGAGCGCGACACCGCGCTCGCCGACGCCGAGCGGGCGCGCGAGCAGGCGCTGGCCGCGTTGCGGGAAGCGGCGAGCACCGAACGCCAGGCGCTCCAGGCGGCCGAGGAGGCGGGCCGGCGCGCGGAGGCGGCCGATCAGCGGGCCGAGGAGGCGCTCCGCCGGGTCGAGATGACCGAGCGGGCCCGCGACCAGGCCGTTCAGGAGCTGGCCGAGCGGGTGGAGGCGGCCGAGGTCAGGGCTGAGGAGGCGCGGGCGCAGACCGTACGGGCCGGTCAGGATGTCGAGCGGGCGGTGGCGGAGCGTGATCGCGCCCGTGAGGAGACGGCGGCGGCCGTGCGCGCCCGTGAGCAGGCCGAACGGGACGTCGCGGGGGCGCTGGCCCGGGCGGAGGCGGCGGGGCAGGAGCGTGACCGGGCCGTCGCGCGTGCCGAGAGCGCCGAGCGCTCGGCGGCGGCGGCCGAGCGGGAGCGGGCCATCGCCCTGAACGAGGCCGCCGTGGCCAGGCAGGCGGCCGAACAGGCGCGCGCGACGGCGGACGTCGAGGTGGCGCGGGCGCGCAAGGCCGCGGAGACGGAGACGGCCAAGGTCGAGAAGAGTGTGCGGCGGGAGCGGGAGCGGGTCGAGAAGGAGGCCGCCGCCGCGGTGCGGCAGCGTGACCAGGCGCTGCTGGAGCTGCGGGTGGAGCGGTCGAGGCTGGAGGACTTGCGTGCCGAGCTGGAGGCGGCCCGCGCCGAGGCCGCGCAGCTGCGGGAACGGGCGGTCGCGGCGGAGCTGCGGCTCGGCTGAGGGTGTCTTCGCCGTCCGGCGCCGGGCCACTGCCATGAGCCCGAGCGCGTCACCCCGCAACGGCTAGCCCATTTCGGCGGGGTGACGCCTGCCATGGTCGGGGTTGGCCCTGAGAATGATCTTGAGGGGAACGTGACGCCTGGTTTCGATGCGCATTCATCTCGGCTCGGCGTGATCGCCGAATCGCGCCAGGACTCCCATCGCCTGGGCGTGGCCGTCCAGATCTGGACGGTCCGGTACAAAGGGCTTCCGCCAGCGGTGCCGTGGCCGGTGGTGGACTATCTGGCCGAGCAGCTGAGGTCGCGGGTCAAGAGGTACGGCGAGCGGCTGGATACGGGCGTATGGGCACGCGTGGACGGGACGCCTACGGCTACCGGCAGCGGCAGGACGTGCATCGGCGGATCAAGGAGCTGAGTGAGGTCCAGGTGCACGCCGCCGGACGGGAAACCCCCTTGGGGGTGCCGCTCCACCACCAGCGGCCGCACCGGACCTCGCCCCTCAGCAGCGCGCGCCTTCTTGCACTTCCAGGAGCGGCAGGCCCGCCGCGTACCGACGGAAGAAACCGGCGGTCGGGGTGTCCGCGGACGCGACGGCGTCCGGGGTGCCCTCCGCGATCACCGCGCCCCCATCCGGACCGGCTCCCGGCCCCAGGTCGATCACCCAGTCCGCGGACGCGGCGACGGGGATGTCGTGTTCGGCCACGACGACGGTGTTGCCCGAGTCGAGCAGCACGTCGAGCGCGTCCACCACCCGCTGGATGTCGGACGGGTGCAGGCCCGAGACGGGTTCGTCGAGGACGACGAGGCCCGCCTTGCGGCCTGCGGCGCCGCGCTGGATAGCGGAGGCCAGCCTCAGCCGCTGCGCCTCACCGCCGGACAGCTCTGTGGCGCTCTGGCCGAGCTGGAGATAGCCGAGTCCGACCTGGTTCAAGGCTCCCAGGGTTTCCGCGAGTTGCCGGGGTCGGGAGAACCGCTCCACAGCCTCGGCGACGGTCAGCTCCAGCACCTGATCGATGGCCAGCCCTTGATACCTGATCTCCAGAGCCTCCGGCTTGTAGCGTCGGCCCTCGCACGCGTCGCAGACCACCCACACATCCGGCAGGAAGTGCATGTCGACCAGCTTGCGGCCATAACCGGTGCAGGTTTCGCAACGGCCGCCGCCCGCGGTGTTGAAGCTGAACCAGGAGGCATTGACGCCGCGTCCGCGCGCCACGTCGGTCTCGGCGAACAGCTTGCGGACCAGGTCGAACGCCTTGCTGTAGGTGGCCGGGTTGGAGCGCGGCGTCCGCCCGAGTGGTTCCTGATCGACGACGGCGACCCAGTCGAACCCTTCCAGGCCGATCACCTGCTGCACCGTGTCGGTCATCGTCCCGTTCAGGGCGGCCTCCACACTCCCCGCGAGCGCCCCGAGCAGGCTGCTCTTGCCGCTGCCGCTCACCCCGGTCAGGCAGGTGAGCCGACCGGCGGGGAAACGCACCAGGTCGGCGGTCAGGTTGTGGGCGCGCAGGCCGTGCAGCTCCACCCAGCGGGTTCCGTCACCGATCGGACGGCGGGTCCGACGCAGCCGCGGCCCCTCACCGGCCAGATAGCGTCCGGTCAGCGACGCCGGGTGGGCGGCCACGTCGGCGGGAGGTCCCGACACCAGGATCTCACCGCCGAGGCGGCCGGCACCGGGCCCCATATCGATCACCCAGTCGGTCCGGGCGATCAGTTCGGGGTCGTGCTCGACCAGGAGCACCGTGTTGCCCGCCTTGCGCAGTTCCAGGGCGATGTCGAGCAGGTGCGCCTTGTCCGCCGGATGTAGCCCGGTCCCGGGCTCGTCCAGGACGAAGACGAGGCCGCTCAGCTCGGTACTGAGCTGAGCGGCGAGCCGGGTTCGCTGCAACTCACCCCCGGACAGCGTCGCCGCACTCCGCGACAGCTGGAGATGGGCCAGGCCGAGCCGGTCGAGGACCCCGAGCCTGCGGCCCAGGTCCTGCAGCAGCGGCTCACCCACCTCGCGCTGCCGGGCGTCCAGGTCGTCCGCCACGCGCTTCGCCCAACTGCGCACCTCCCGGACTTCTACCTCGATCAGGTCGGGATAGGTGAACCCGCCGAGCCGCACGGACCGTGCCACCTGGTCGTACCCGCTGCCCCCGCAGGTGCCGCACGGCTGCTTGCGCATGTACGGCAGGTAGCGCTCCTTGGCGCTGGAGGTCTGGGCGTTCACGAACACCCGCTCCACCTCGGCGAGCGCGCCCCGCAGCGGCTGGCTGGAGGTGTAGGTCACCTGGGCCGTCTCGTTCTTGTTCGTCATGTCGACGGTGGCCTCGATCTTCTCCTCTCCCGTGCCGTACAGCACACAGCGACGGAACTCCTCAGGCAGCGACTGCCATGGCCGGCCGAGGTCCACTCCCCGCTTCTCGGCGAGGGCGGGCACGAACGCGTGCTCCCCCGACCGCCACTTCGCGTACCAAGGGGAGGCCCCCTCGAAGAGCGGAAGCTCCGGATGGGTGATGACCAGGTCCTCCTGCGCCTGCCAGCGCCCGCCCACCCCGTGGCAGTCCGAACAGCTCCCTTCAGGCGTATTGCGGTCGAAATGAGCGGTCGTCAGAGGCCCGTTCCCGTGTTCCGCCGGGTCGGCGTCGATCGCGGGAAGGCGCGAGTACAGCAGTCCCAGATGCCCGTCGATGCCGGTGATCGTGGCGACCGTGGACCGGGGGTTGCGGTTCAGACGGCGCTGGTCGACCGCGAGCGTCGCGCCGAGTCCCAGGATGCGGTCGACCTTCGGCCGATTGCGCTGGGTGATGTACTGCCGCACGAACGGCGAAAGTCCCTCCAGATACCGCAGCTGGGCCTCGTTGTGCAGGGTGTCGATGGCCAGCGAGGTCTTGCCGCTGCCGCTCACTCCGGTGAAGGCGATGAGCCGCCCCTTGGGTATGCTCACCGACACGTCCCGCAGATTGTTGGTACGAGCCCCCACCACCTTGATGGTCTCGCCGTCCACACTCACGACGTCCCGTACGAACGCAGTCAACCTTCGTCCATCCTCTCGCGACACAGCAGAGCATGGGCGGGCACGCACCCCACCCATGCCGAACAAACCGATCACGCCACTGCACGGCGGCGCTCGTCACCAGGGCACTGGGCGGCCGCTTCACCAGGTCTCTCAGCACCTGGCCGGTCTCGATGCCGCCCGTGCCGCGTATCAGGACCGGGACGCCGCGGTGAGCTTGTCGACGTCGGGGGCGTAGACGGTCATCCAGTGCGGACGCAGCCGGTAGTAGACCACGTCGTTGTCCCAGTCGAAGAAATCGTCGCCGTAGAAGCTCTTGAGGTAGGCGAGCAGGTCCGGCCAGCCCGCGTCCCGTTCGCCGTGCCGGGGGTTGAGGATCTCCACCGTGCCGTGGGTGAACACGCCCAGATCCTCCCCGCGCATGTGCGCGGCGCTGACGGCGGGACGGGCGGCGAGGTGGCGCGCCTTGGCGGCGCCGGGCGCCGTGCCGAAGTGCCACTTTCCGTGCAGGAAGTGTCCGTCCACGCCGCTGATCCGCGGCTCGCCCTTCGCCGTCACGGTCGAGAGCGCGAGGGTGCACATGCCGGTGAGGACCTGGGTGAGCTGCTCCGCCGTCAGGGTGCGCTCGGTGGTGACGATCGAGCGCAGGTGCGGGGTGGAGCGGGAGAGCGAGGCGTCCAGGAGGGCCTGAAGCTCCTTGAGATCTTCTGGTGTTTCGCGCATTGCGGTCCTTGTCTGTCCGTGGTGCCCGGCCCCCGTCGGTGCCGACCGGTGAACCCATGATTGGTCTGAAACCCGACGTCCTATGTCATGTTTTCCATCCGTCTTGAGGACGCCATCCCGGGGGGCGATCACGGTGGCCAGGCCGTCCACGACCTTCGCGGCCTCAGCCGGTGAAGGTGATCAGCGGCCGGTCCGGGGACCGGCCCGGCCGCGAGGGTGCTGCGCTCGCGCATCCCGGCACGGGCCGGATCAGGCTCCGGATGGCGGGCGATGAGCGGGTCGCCCGCGTCGGCGGGCCGGTCGGCGAGCATCACTCATTCCATCGCGCGTACGGACTGGGTCAGGGGTGCGCGTTCCGGTCGAGGCCGAGTGTGGCGATGAGATCTTCGTGGAGCTCGAACCAGACACGATGGCAGGAGTCGACGTCGGTGCGGTCGACCCAGGCTCCGTCCCCGGCCCGGGCGCGGGTGAGCGCGGCGGTGAAGCGGGTGTCGTATCCGCGCAGGCGCGTCAGCACGTTCCCGAGCCGGTCGGCGAGCGGCGTGAGCGCGTGGCCGACGGCGGCGAGCTCGCGCAGCACCGCGGCGTCCCAGGCGGGGTCGGAGTGGTCGTTGGTCGCGAGCCGGTCGCCGGCGGCGGGCCGGAGCTGCCAGTCGGTGCAGGCTTTGCGGAGGCGGCCGTTCAGCGGGAGGAACGCGCGGTAGACGGCCTGGACCTCCTCGGCGCCGCCGACGCGGGCGAGCTCGGCCGCGAGCAGGCGCTCGTTCTCGGCGCGGCCCCGCTCGGTCAGCGACCAGCCTCCGTCGCCGGCGAAGGAGGTGTGCGCGACCCAGCCGCGTGCCTCGGCGTCGAGCAGCGCCTCTTTCGTCTCGGCCGGGTCCAGCCCGTACCGCCGGGCGAGCACCGGCGTGTCGGCGAACCCGGTGATGCGCACGGCGTGCAGGACCAGGAGGTCCGGCGAGGAGTCGGGTGTCATGAGTCGGAGTCCTGTCGGGTCGTCAGGCGGATGTATCGCTGCTGGCACGCCTGCGGGGAGTTGAACCCCATCGCGTGCGCCATCTGCGCCCAGGTCAGCCCCGCGGCGCGGGCCGTGAACAACAGGCCCGATTCGAGTCCTTCGACCTCGGCGCGGGCGGCGGGCAGGAGGGCGAGCGCGCTCAGGATGCCCTCCGGCCCCAGGTCGGCGGAGCGCCAGAGGGCGAACTGCGCGAGGTCGACCGCCGACGGAGGGACGGGTGCGGGCCGCCACGGGCGGGCGCCGATCGCGTCCGCCCCCAGGCTCAGGAGATGCTCCCGCGCGTCCTGCTCGCGGCGCGCCTGGGCGTGGTCGTCGTGCGCGCCGCTACCGGGGTCGTGGTTGCGTGACATGCGCCTCATGCTCCACACTCAACGAAATGTTGTCAACTTTTCGTTGAAAGGGCGCGGATGATCGTACCCCTCAAGGAGGCCGTCGCCGAGACCTGCGGGGGCAAGGCCGGCGCGCTCGGCGCGTTGCTCCGCGCGGGCCGGCCGGTTCCCGACGGCTTCGTCGTCCCGTTCGCCGTCTACCGCGCCGCCGTCCGCGACCTGGGCCTGGGCCGCCTGGACGGCGACGCGGCCCGGCGGGCGATCGAGGCGCGTCCCGTCCACGCGAGCGTGATCGACGCGCTGGGACGCGGGCTCGGCGAGCTGGGCGATCCGCCCGTGGCGGTGCGGTCGTCGGCGGCGGGCGAGGACACCGGGCAGGCGTCGGCGGCCGGTCAGCACGAGAGCTTTCTCGCCGTGCGCGGGGCCGGCGACGTCGGCGATGCCGTACGTGCCTGCTGGGCCTCGCTGTTCTCGGCCCGCGCCATCGGCTACCGGTCCGCCGCCGAGCCGCCCGGTGATCTGGCCATGGCCGTCATCGTGCAACGTCATCTGGACGCCGAGGTGGCCGGGGTCATGTTCACCCCCGCCGACCCGGACGGCGCGACCGAGATCGAGGCGGCCTTCGGCCTCGGCCCGAGCGTCGTCGGGGGCACGGTCACCCCCGACTCCTACCGCGTCGCCGCGGACGGGCCGGTCACCCGCACCGTCGCGGACAAACGCACGCGCCTCGACCGGCGCGGCGCGCGGCTCGTCACCCGCGACGTGCCCGCCCGTACGCGGGATCGACCGGCGATCGACGACGCGACCGCCACCCGGCTGGCCGAGCTCGGCAAGGAGATCGCCGCCGTACTCGGCGGGCCGCAGGACGTCGAGTGGGCGATCGCCGGCGGCCGCGTCTGGGTTCTGCAGGCGCGGCCGGTCACCGCGACGCCCCCGCCACCGGCGTCTTCCGGCGCCCCGGCCGGCGCGCTCACCGGGACCCCGGGCAGCCACGGGACCGTGACCGGCACCGCGAGGGTCGTCCGCGGCCCCGGCGACTTCGCGCGGGTGCGGCCGGGCGACATCCTCGTCTGCCCCTTCACCGACCCCGCCTGGACGCCGCTGCTGCGCATCGCCGCCGGTGTCGTCACCGAGACCGGCGGCGTGCTCTCGCACGCGGCGATCGTCGCCCGCGAGCACGCCATCCCCGCCGTCCTCGGCGTCCGGGACGCGACGGGCAGCCTGCGCGACGGCGCCGTCATCACCGTCGACGGCACCGGCGGCACCGTCACGGCGACGGACGCGTGACCGGACCTTCCACCACAGAGAAAGGGGAAGCGGGCCGCGCGCCCGCGCCTGAACATGCCGACACGACACCTTTATCTGGCACGCCACGGCGCGGCCGACGCGTTCGGGGAACTCACCGGCGTCGGCCGCCGGCAGGTGGAGCTGCTGGGCGAACGGCTCGCCGGCCTCCCGGTCGGCGCCGTGTGGCACTCTCCGCTGTCACGCGCCGCGGCGAGCGCGCACGAACTCTCCCGGCATCTGCCGGACGTGCCCGTGGCCGAGGCCGCCGAACTCGTCGACCACGTGCCCTACGTGCCCTCCCCGGCCGAGACACCGCCGTCCTGGGCCGGCTTCTTCGACGGCTACGACGAGACCGAGGCGGCCTCGGGCCACCGGCTGGCCGAGGCGCTGGTCGCCCGGTTCGCGCAGGCGCCCGAGAAGGCTCAGCCCGACACCCACGAGGTCCTGGTGACGCACGCTTACCAGATCGCCTGGCTGGTGCGGCACGCGCTGGACGCGCCGCCGTCGCGGTGGCTCGGGCTCAACAGCGCCAACACCGCGCTGACGGTCATCGAGTATCGGAGCGGGCTTCCGCCCACGGTCGTGATGTTCAACGACATGAGCCATCTTCCGCCCGACCTGCGCTGGACCGGCTTTCCCGGCGGCGTGCGGCCGTGAGAGGTCCGCGCCGCTAGCGGGGGGTCAGCAGGCAGAACTCGTTGCCGTCGGGGTCGGCCATCAGCACCCGGCCGCCTTCGGGCCGGCCGGCGTCGAGCCGGGTCGCTCCGAGGGAGACGAGACGGTCGACCTCGGCGAGCTGATCCCCGTCCGCGGGCGGAGCGAGGTCGAAGTGGAGCCTGTTCTTCCCGTTCTTCGGCGCGACCGGCGGACCACCCCAGGTGATCTTGGGGCCGCCGTGCGGCGAGCGGATCGCGGTCTCCTGGTCCTGGTCCCAGACCAGCGGCCAGTCCAGCGCCGCGCTCCAGAAGTATCCGACCTCCTGCGAGCCGTCGCACGCGAGCGCACCGATGAACCCGCAGTCGGCCAGGAACTTGTTGCCCGGCTCGATGACGCAGAACTCGTTGCCCTCGGGGTCGGCGAGCACCACGTGACCGTCGTCCGGGCTCTGCCCGATGTCGATGTGGCGGCCGCCGAGCTCGAGCGCCCTGGCCACCGTCCGCTCCTGCTCCTCGGAGGACTGGCTCGTCAGGTCGAAGTGGATCTGGTTCTCGGTGGTCTTCTTCTCCTGGGACGGAAGACACCGGATCTGGAACCCGGTGTCGTCGTTCGGCAGGAGCGTGACGCCGTCGTGCGTCTCCCAGCCCAGGATCTGGGTCCAGAAGCGGGCGAGACCTCGCGGGTCGTGCGCATCGAAGCAGAGCGCGATGAGCTGGGAACGCATCCGGTCTCTCCAATCCGCCGACGCGTGACGGCGGCAACGCTAACCCGCCCGGCGACCGTGACGCCAACGAATATCCGGCGCGGTGGAGCCGTGCCAGAAGCCGGCGTAGCGGCCGCCGCGGCGCAGCAGTTCGTCGTGGCCGCCTTCCTCCACGATCCGGCCGCCGTCCAGGAAGACGACGCGGTCGGCCCGCTGGACGGTCCGCAGCCGATGCGCCACCATCACCACCGTGCGGCCCGCCATCAGGCGTTCGACGCCCTCGTGCACGGCCGCCTCGTTGACCGGGTCCAGCGCCGAGGTCACCTCGTCCAGCAGCACGATCGGCGCGTCCTTCAGCAGGGCGCGCGCGATCGAGACCCGCTGACGCTCGCCGCCCGACAGCAGCGCGCCGCCCTCGCCGACCTTCGCCGCCCAGCCGCCGGGCAGCCGCTCGATCACCTCGTCCAGCCGCGCCGCCGTCGCGGCCGCCCGCAGCTCGGCCTCGCCGGCGTCGGGACGGCCGAGCCGTACGTTCTCCTCGATCGTGCCGTCGAAGAGGTAGACGTCCTGGAAGACGATGGCGATCCGCGACGTCAGCACCTCGGTGCCGACATCGCGCACGTCGGCGCCTCCCACCCGCACCGCGCCCGCGTCCACGTCGTGGAACCGCGCGAGCAGCTGCAGCAGGGTGCTCTTGCCCGCGCCCGACGGCCCGACGACGGCGAGCCGCTGTCCTTCCGGTACGGAGAGGGACAGGTCGTCGATCACCGTGCGGCCGTCCTGGCGGAAGGTGACGGAGTCGAACTCCAGGCCATGGTGCGCCGGCCGGACCGGGTCGGGGGCCTCCGGCAGCGGCTCGGTGCTCAGCACCGCGTCGAGCCTGCCCAGTTCGGCGCGCGCCGCGCGGAGCTTGCCGCCGAGGTCCGACAGCGACAGCAGCGGATCGGCGCAGCGGGCGGCGAGCACCAGGATCGCCAGGAGCTCGGCGGCGCCGATGTGCCCGCCGAGCGCGAGGTAGGCGCCCAGGGCCAGCAGCGCGGTGAACACCGCCTGGACCGTGAGCGTCAGCCCCAGCACGCCCGGCAGCGCCGACAGCACGGTGCGGCGGGAGGCGCGCTGGAGTTCACGCAGCGAGTCGTCCAGCAGCCGGAAGCGTTCGCCGGTCCGGCCGCCGGCCCGCAGCACCGGCTGGGCCTGGAGATACTCGATGACGCGCCCGGTGGCCTCGTGGCCGCGTTCGTGCCGCTCGGCGTCGGACGCGGCCATCGAGCGTCCCGTCCAGACCTGGATCGCCGCCACGACCGGGGCGGCGGCCAGCGCGGCCAGCCCCAGCCGCCAGTCGAAGGCGAGCATCACCACGACGATCGTCGACGGGGTCACACAGGCCGAGACGTACGGCCCCAGCAGGTGCGCGAGCACGCCCATCGCCTCCAGGACGCCGCGGCTGGCCAGCACCGACACCTCGCCGACCCGGGCGCCGCCGTACCAGCCGATGGGCAGCCGCGCCAGATGGTCGCCGAGCCGGTGGTACATGCCGCGCAGCAGCACGGTCCCGACGCGCATGCCGGACAGGTCGCTGAGGTAGCGCAGCACGGCGTAGACCGCGACCGCGGCCCCGAACGCGATCAGCCAGGGCCGGGCCCCGCCCGGTTCGCCGCCGAACAGGGCGCGCAGCACCGGGACGAGCAGCCCGTAGGACAGGCCCTCCACCATCGCGGTCACCGTCATCAGGGCCACGGTGCGGCGCACCGGCCCGGCGTACTCGGGTCCCAGCACGCGCATCAGCATGCGGATCATCGAGGCTCTCCTCCTCGCGTCAGGGCGGTCGCCGACCGGTAGGTCCGCGAGAACGCGGCGAACTCCCCGTCCCGTGCCAGCAGCTCGGCGGGGCTTCCCCGCTCGACGATCACCCCGTCGTCCAGCATCACGATCGTGTCGGCGTCGGCGATGGTCTCCAGGCGGTGGGCGATGACCAGGATCGTCCGGTCGCCTCGCAGGGTCGCCAGGGCCCGGCGCACCGCCTGTTCGGTCCGCGGGTCGGCGAAGGCGGTCGCCTCGTCGAGCACCAGGACGGGCGCGTCGGCCAGCAGCGCGCGGGCGATCGAGATCCGCTGGGCCTCGCCGCCCGACAGCCCGGCCTCTTCGCCGATGACCGTGTCGTATCCGCGAGGCAGTTCGGCGATCCGGTCGTGGATGTCCGCCAGCCGGGCGGCGCGGACCATGTCGTTGAAGCCGGCGTGCGGCACCGCCAGTGCGATGTTGTCCGTCACCGAGGCGCGCAGCAGCCGGACGTCCTGGAAGACGAAGGAGACCAGCCGGTAGAGGTCCCGGCTGCCGATCTCGCGCAGATCGACGCCGCCGAGGGTGACCGACCCGCCGGTCGGGTCGTAGAACCGGGGCAGCAGCTGGACCAGCGTGGACTTCCCGCTTCCTGACGGCCCGACGACCGCGGTGACCGTGCCGGGCTCCAGCACCAGGTCGATCCCGCGCAGCACCTCGCGGCCGGCTTCGTAGCCGAAGCGGACGTCACGCAGCTCCACGCGGTGCCCCCGGGGTCCAGCCGGGTGGACGGGCTCGGGCAGCGGCGGCACCGCGAGCACTTCCTTGATGCGGCCGACCGCGCGCCGGGCGGCCTGCATGTCGTCGAAGCCGTGGCCCAGAGCCGCCACCGGGGCGGTCAGGCCGAGCCCGAGCAGCAGGAAGGGCAGCAGGTCTGCCGGGGGCAGGTCACCGGAGGTGATCAGGGCGGCGCCGCCGGCCAGCACGGCCAGCAGCACGAACGGCGGCGACAGCGCCAGCTGCATGCCCGCGGCGATCACCGACATGCCGCGCACCCAGCGGAAGAAGACGGCGACGAACTCGTCCACGGCCGTCACGAACCTCCGGTGGGCGCGCTCGCCCGTGCCGAACGCCTTGACCACCGCGATGCCCCGCACGAACTCGACCACCGTGTTCGCGACGCGCCCCATGGCCGCGTCGAACGCCTTCTGCTCGCGCAGCCGGGCCGGAGTCATCATCAAGGGCACCAGCGCCACCGCCAGCACCACCGGGACGAGCGTGATCAGGGTGAGCCGCCAGTCGACGGCGAACAGGTAGAGCAGCGACACCAGCGGCACCACGAAGGCGGCGACGAGCTCGCTGGGGGCGTGGGCGACGAACGGGTGCACGGCGCTCACGTCGTCGCCGACGACCTTCGCCAGCTCGCCCGTACGGCGCCGGGAGAACCAGCCGATCGGCACGCGCCCCAGCCGCTCGGCCAGCCGCCGGCGGAACGCCAGCTGCACCCGGTCATCGAGCAGATGTCCGATGCCGGACGACGCCGCGGTGAACACCAGCCGGACGAGCAGACCGGCCGCGCCCGCGATCACCACGATCCGGACGTGGCCGTGATCGAGCGGGCCGGGCGAGAGCAGGGCGCGGCCCAGTTCGGCGACCGCCAGCAGCGGCGCCAGGCCCGCGACCGAGCCGATCACCTGCAGGACGACCACGGCGGCGAAACTTCCCAGGTAAGGGCGTAACAGCCCCACCGGTGGTGGCGCGGACCGCTGCCTCGTTGCGAGTTCGGGAGCCATGCAGGCATCCTCCCGGCCGCCACTCCCGCGGATCAGCCGCCATCCGTCGCACATCCCGCACGGATCACGCGCCGAACGGCGCACGGTACGGGGGGAGGACGTGACAAAGAGGGATCACCCACCTCTTGCCACTCTCAACGTATAGCGGACAGGGGGGCTTGCGGCAAGACCCGGGTCGTACCGCAGAATCGTCGGCCGACACGCGAGCTCGACAATGGGGGATTCCATGATTGACGTGATCATCGCCGGTGGCGGGCCGACCGGCATGATGCTGGCCGCCGAGCTGAGGCTGCACGGCGTGCGCGTGGTCGTGCTGGAGAAGGAGACCGAACCGACGCCGAACGTCCGTTCCCTCGGCCTGCACGTGCGCAGCATCGAGGTGATGGACCAGCGCGGCCTGCTGGAACGCTTCCTCGCGGAGGGCCGGAAGCACCCGCTCGGCGGGTTCTTCGCCGGCATCGCCAAGCCGTCGCCCGGCCTGCTGGACACCACCCACCCCTACGTCCTCGGCATCCCGCAGCCCGTCACCGACCGCCTGCTGGCCGAGCGCGCCGCCGAGCTCGGCGCCGACGTCCGGCGGGGCCGCGAGCTGACCGGGCTGAGCCAGGACGAGCACGGGGTGAGCGCCGAGCTGGCCGACGGCTCGCGGCTGCGCGCGCGCTACCTCGTCGGCTGCGACGGCGGCCGCAGCACGGTGCGCAAGCTGCTCGGCGTCGGCTTCCCCGGCGAGCCTTCCAGGGCCGACACGCTGCTGGGCGAGATGGAGGTGGGGGTGCCGCAGGAGACGGTGGCCGCCGTGGTGGCCGAGGTCCGCAGGACCCAGCTGAGGTTCGGCGTCGGGCCCTTCGGCGACGGCGGCCTGTATCGGGTCGTCGTGCCGGCCGAGGGGGTGGCCGAGGACCGCTCGGTCCCGCCTGCCCTTGAGGAGTTCAGGCGGCAGTTGCGGAAGGTCGCCGACACCGACTTCGGCGTGCACTCACCCCGCTGGCTGTCCCGCTTCGGCGACGCCACCCGGCTGGCCGAACGGTACCGGACCGGCCGGGTGCTGCTGGCCGGCGACGCCGCGCACGTCCACCCGCCGATGGGCGGGCAGGGGCTCAACCTCGGCATCCAGGACGCGTTCAACCTCGGGTGGAAGCTGGCCGCCGAGGTCGCCGGCTGGGCGCCGGAAGGCCTGCTGGACAGCTACCACGCCGAACGGCACCCGGTGGCGGCCGACGTGCTCGACAACACCCGCGCGCAGGCGGAGCTGATGTCCACCGAACCCGGCCCGCAGGCGGTGCGCCGGCTGCTGTCGGAGCTGATGGACTTCGAGGACGTGAACCGCCACCTGATCGAGAAGATCGTCGCGATCGGGATCCGCTACGACCTCGGCGAGGGGCACGAACTGCTCGGCCGGCGGATGCGGGACGTGCCCCTGAAGAACGGCCGGCTCTACGAGCTGATGCGCGCCGGTCGCGGACTGCTGCTCGACCGGACCGGCCGGCTCTCGGTGGAGGGGTGGGCCGATCGGGTCGACCACGTCGTCGACAGCAGCGAGGAGCTGGACGTGCCCGCGGTGCTGCTGCGGCCGGACGGCCACGTGGCGTGGGCCGGCGACGACCGGCGGGAGCTGACCAGCGGGCTGTCCCGGTGGTTCGGCGCCGCGGCCGGCTGAGCGCTACTCGCTCGTCCTCCATTCGTCCAGGTGGGCGTCGATGAACGCCCCCATCGAGGTGGGCTCCCGGCCGGTTATCCGCTTCACGGCCGGCGAGAGCTCGGCGAAGCCGCCGTGCCGGACGCGGTGGTAGAGGTCGTCGAGGATGCCCGCCGTCCAGGGGTCGAGGCCGTGCAGGGTCTCGTGCGGGGGCGGGTCCTCGGCGCGGATCCGGTGGCCCAGGCGCGCGGAGAGCTCCCGCGCGACGGACGCGACCGGAACCGCCTCCGGGCCGGTGATCGTGTGCGCCCGGCCACGGTGATCCTCCGGCGCGCCGAGCGCGGCCACGGCCACGTCGGCGATGTCGCGCGCGTCCACCCACGCGATCGGGCCGCCGCCCGAGGGCAGGCTCAGGACGCGGTCGTCACGGATGGCGTCCCGGTAGAAGCGGGGGTCGGTCAGGACCTGATGGAACCAGGACGGGCGCAGCAGCGTCCAGGAGGCGGCCCGGGTGACGACCGCGTCCTCGGCCCGGCGCGCCCAGTGGTCCGGCGCGAGCGATTCGGCCCCCTGCTCGGACACCAGGACGACATGGGCGTCCGGGTTCACGTCGACCAGGCCGGCCATGAGGTCGGGAGCGGCGGGAAGGTCGGGGCGCACCAGGTAGATCGCGTCCACGTCCGCCGCCTCGCGCCAGGTGGCCGGGTCGTGCCAGTCGAAGCGGACCTGATCGGCGGCGGGCCGCGACGACCCGGCCCGGACGAGGGTCCCGGAGCGGCGCAGCCGGGCCGTCACCTCGCTGCCGGTCTTGCCCCGGGCCCCGGTCACCAGCACCGTGCGGGTCATGCCTGCTCCCCGAGCCGGACGACGGCCTTGCCGATCGTGGACGTTCCGCCGTGCAGCAGGCCCAGCAGGGCTTCGGGCACCCGCTCGATGCCGTCGAGCACCGTCTGCCGGTGCACGATCTGGCCCGAGCGCACCCAGGAACCCACCTCGGCCCGGAAGGCGGGCATCTGGTCCCGGTGGTCGCCGACCAGGAAGCCGCGTGCGGTCGCCCGCCTGGTGACCAGCTCGTACAGGTTGCGCACGCCGTGCGGCTCCCGGCCGTCGTACTGGCTGGCCATCCCGCACAGGGCCAGGCGGGCGCCGACCCGCAGGCGGCCGATCGCGGCCTCCAGCTGGACGCCGCCCACGTTGTCGAAGACCACGTCGACGCCGTCCGGCGCGGCCTGCGCGAGGAGCTCCTCGGCCGCGCCGTCGTGATAGTCGAAGGCGGCGTCGAAACCGAGGTCGTCCACCAGATGGCGCACCTTGGCCGGCGATCCCGCGCTGCCGATCACCCGCCCGACTCCCCGCAGCCTGGCGATCTGACCGGCGACGCTCCCGACCGCCCCCGCCGCTCCGGTGACGAACACCGTGTCGCCGGGACGTACCTCCGCCATCCGGGTGATGCCCAGCCACGCGCTCAGGCCTGTCGTGCCGAGCACGCCGAGATAGCTCTCGGCGGGCAGATCGCCGGTGTCGATCGGGGAGACCCCGGCCGCGTCGACCACGGCGGCCTCGCGCAGCCCCAGGAAGTGCTCGACCACCTGGCCCGGCTTGACACCGCCGGCGCGGGACTCGACGACCACGCCGACCGCTCCTCCCTCCAGCGGCGCGTTCAGCGGGAACGGCGGGATGTAGGACGGACGGTCGTCCATCCGGCCACGCATGTACGGGTCGACCGACAGGTGGGTGTTGGCGACCAGGACCTCACCGGGCCGCAGGTCGGGAATCGGGGCTTCGACCAGCGTGAAGTCGTCGGCCGACGCCTGTGCTCGCGGCCGTCGGGCCAGGTGCCACTCCCGGGCCCGTCCCTTGCTGGTAACCGTCATCGGCATGCCTCTCGTAGATGCTTGAGTCAATCAAGCATTAAACCTGGCACACATATTTGAGTGAGTCAAGTTCTTGGTAGGGTGGTGCCATGGCGCTACCCACAGGGCCCGTCACCGCGTCGACCGACGCCGAACGCGCGATGTTCGACTTCGTCGACGCCTACGACCGCGCCTTCGAGACCGCCGCCGTGCGACACGGGCTGAGCGTGGCGCAGGCCTGCGTGCTGGGGCGCCTGACCCGGGAGCGCGGCATGGGCGAGCTGGCCGACGAGCTCGGATGCGACGCCTCCAACATCACCCAGATCATCCGCAGGCTGGAGGCGCGCGACCTCGTCCGCCGTCAGCCCCATCCCGACGACCGCCGCTCCCGGCAGATCGTCCGCACCCCCGAGGGCGCCGGCCTCTACGCCGCCTTCGAGGAGTCCTTCGCGTTCGCCCGCTCCGCCGTCTCCAACCTGAGCGCCCGCGAGCAGGACCAGCTGGCCACCCTGCTCCGCAAGGCGCTCCACGGGAACGACCGGCCCGCGGGGTGAGCCGGTCGGCGCCTCTCACGCGCCGGATTCGGCCTCCTCGGACGACGCCGGGACGCCCAGCGCCGACAGGAACGCGGCGGCGGCGGGGGAGGGCCGGTGCCGGCTCCAGATGAGATGCTCCACGCGGGCCGGGGCGTCGCTGAGCCGGACCACGGGCAGGTCGGGGAGCTGGGACACGAAGGCCGCAGGCAGCATCCCGACGCCCAGGCCCTGCCGGATCAGGCGAGCCATGAAATCGGGGGTCGACACTTCGAAGGCGACCTCGCGCCGCACCCCGGCCGCCGCGAAGGCCTCGTCGGACTGGATCCGCCCGGCGCTGCCCGCGGGGAAGTCGACGAACCGCTCGTCCGCCAGCCGGTCCAGCTTCACGTGCTCCTTGTCGGCCAGCGGGTGGCCGGGCGCGACCACGGCGACGAGGTCGCCGCGTGCCAGCTCACGGCCGCGGACGCCCTTGGGCCGGACGCCCAGGGGAAGCCCCAGGAAGGCGACGTCGAGCGTGCCCTGCCGCACCCGTTCGACGAACTCCTCGCTCGCGCCGGAGCGCAGGCTGATGCGTACCTCCCGGTGGCGCAGGTGGAAGCGCCGTAGCGCGACCGGCAGATCGACCGCCGTGACGGTGGGGATGGCGCCGATGGCGAGCCGGCCGCGGATCTCGCCGGCGGCGGCCGCCACCTCGGCCCTGGCCCGCTCGGCGGCGTCGAGAGCTTGGCGGGCGGCGGGGAGGAACGCCTCGCCCGCCGGGGTCAGCCGGACGCTGCGGCTCGTGCGGTCGAACAGCTTGGCGCCCAGCTCGCGCTCCAGCCGCGCGATCTGGTGGCTCAGCGCCGACTGGACGACCAGGCACTGCTCGGCGGCGCGGGTGAAGTTGGCCGTCTCCGCGACGGCGACGACGTAGCGCATCTGCTGAAGCTCCATGGATCAATCGTGATTCACGATCGTTGAGATGACAAACATGCGTTGGACTCATTGATCGCTCATGCCTCAGGCTGGGACGCATGACGCCAAGACCCCATCCTGAGGGCGGCCTGTCGCACGGGCTGCTCCTGCTCATGTCGGTGGCGACCGGGCTGGCGGTCGCGGGCAACTACTTCGCGCAGCCGCTGCTCGACCTGATCGGCAGGGAGCTCGGCCTCGGACCCTCGATGGCGGCGCTCACGGTGACGGCCGCGCAGGCCGGGTACGCGCTCGGGCTGATCCTGCTGGTGCCGCTCGGCGACCTGGTGGAGCGGCGGCGGCTCGCCGTGTCGCTCTACGCGGCGACCGCGGTGTTCCTGCTGGTGTCGGCCACCGCGGCCGACGGCACGGTGCTCCTGGTCAGCACGGCCCTGACCGGCCTGGCCTCGGTCGGCGCGCAGGTCGTGGTGCCGTTCGCGGCGACGCTGGCGGCCCCCGCCGAACGCGGCCGCGTGGTCGGCACGGTGATGACCGGGCTGATGCTCGGCCTGCTGCTGGCGCGCACCGCCTCCGGCACGCTGTCGGAGCTGGGCGGCTGGCGGACCGTCTACTGGGTGAACGCCGCCCTGATGGCGCTGACGGCCGTGCTGCTGCGGGTCTTCCTGCCCCGGCTCGGCGGCGACGGCGGGCGCCTGTCGTACCCGAAGCTGCTGCGCTCCACGATGGCGATGTTCCGGTACGAGCCGCTGCTGCGGTGGCGGGCGGCCATCGGCGCACTCAGCCTGGCCTCGTTCAGCGTGCTGTGGACGGCGCTGACCTTCCTGCTGGCCGGGGCGCCGTACGAGTGGTCGGAGTCGGGCATCGGCCTGTTCGGCCTGGTCGGCGTCGTGGGCGCGCTGACCGCCACGGTCGCGGGACGGCTGGCCGACCGCGGGCTCGTGCAGATCGTGACCGGAGCGGGCACGGTCCTGCTGGCGGCGTCCTGGCTGGCGCTCGCCGCCGGGACACGCTCCCTGATCTGGCTGCTCGCCGGCGTGGTCGTGCTGGACCTGGCGCACCAGGCGGTGCTCAACAGCAGCCAGAACGTCATCTACGCGCTGCGGCCCGAGGCCCGCAACCGGATCAACTCCGCCTTCATGACCTCCTTCTTCGTCGGCGGCGCGGTGGGCTCCGCGCTGACCTCGGTGGTCTGGGTGCACGGCGGCTGGACCGCCGTGTGCGTCCTGGGCGCCGTCCTGTCCGCCGGGACCGTCGTGCTCTGGGTCCTGGAGCGCCTCACCACCGGCCGGGCCGCCGGGAAACCCCCGCGGCCCGCCGCCCACCCGGCGACCGCCGGGTCTGCCAACTAGTCACAAGGAGAACGAACATGTCACGCACCGTACTGATCACCGGAGCCACCGGAACCGTGTCCACCGCGCTGATCGACGCGCTGGAAGGGGCCGACGTCCGCCTGCGCGCCCTCGTCCGCGACGCGTCCAGGGCGGACGGGCTGAGGGACAGGGCCGAGGTCGTCGTCGGCGACCTCGATGACCCCCGGTCGCTGGCGCCCGCCTTCGAGGGCGTGCAGGACCTGTGGCTGCTCACCCCGAACAGCCCGCGCGCTCCGGAGAACAGCATGAACGCCGTGTGGGCGGCACGCCAGGCCGGCGTGGAGCGCGTCGTGCGCCTGTCCGTGATCGGCGCGGCCCACGACGCGCCGAACCGCAGCGGCAGGCTGCACGCGCTGTCCGACCAGGAGCTCGAACGGTCCGGCCTGCGCTGGACGATCCTGCGCCCGCACTGGTTCATGCAGAACCTGCTGAACGAGACGGGCGACATCGCCGCCACCGGCACGTTCTCGCTGAACGTCGCCTCGTCCAGGGTCGGCATGATCGACGTGCGCGACATCGCCGAATGCGCCGCCCGCGTGCTCCTCGACGCCCCCGACCGTCACCACGGCCGGACGTACACGCTCACCGGCCCGCGCTCGCTGACCTTCGACGAGGTGGCGGCCGAGCTGGGCCGTGTCCTCGGCAGGCCGGTCGCCTATCTGCCGGTCAGCGACGAGGCCAAGCACAAGACGCTGCTCGGCCACGGTGTCCCTGAATGGATCGCCGACATGCTGGAGGAGTACGCGCGGGCGTACGTCTCCGGCTGGGGCGACGTCACCACCGACGCGGTCGCCGGCCTGCTCGGCCGCCCGCCGCGCGACGTCGCCGACTTCGCCCGCGACCACGCCGCCAGGTTCGCCCCGGCCGTCTGAGCCGGGGCGAACCTCGCGGAGCGCCGGGCGGGACGTGCGGCTAGAGGCAGGCCCCGCCGCCCGGGGCGCAGTGCGCGACCTCGGGATACCGAGCCGACGGCTTGTCCAGCAGGGGCTGCCGTTCCGCCTTCAGATGCTGGTCGAGGAAGGCCGCCACATACGTCCGGGTGAGCTCGGCGGCGCGCGCCGCCGCCAGTTCGGGGCCGGCGGGTCCGATGCCGAGGGCGCCCGCCAGCACCGGGAGGTCGGTGAAGGACTGAATGACGATCCACCGCTTCCACCCGGTCAGCAGCTTCCAGTCGCGCTCCCACGTGGTGTCCCGGCCGCCGGGGACGTGCTCCGGCGAGCCGATGAACATGAACGGCCTGGAGAACCCGCCTTCGGGGATCCGGGCGTAGGTGGTGCCGTCCATGTCGATGCCGGCACGTACCCGGGAGTCCTTCACCATGACGGCCACCGAGCTCGCCCCGCCGATCGACTGGCCGGCCATCGCGATCCTGGAGCGGTCGATCAGCCCGGCGCCGTCCCACCGGGACGGCAGCTGGTCGAGCACGAAGGAGACGTCGGCCGCCCGGACCTGGACCACCCCCGCGCCGAAACCCGGATCGGCGTCGCTGTCACACGCGAGGCACTCCGCCACCCGGCCGTCGGCCAGGGTCGTGGCGTAGCTCTCGTGGGTGTGGTCGATCCCCGCCACCACGTACCCCCGGCTGGCCAGGTCCTCGGCCAGGGACGTGAGCGTGCTCAACGGCTTGGTGAAGCCGGGGGACAGCACGACCAGCGGAAGGTTCCGCCCCGCGGGTTCGGCGTCTTCGACGGCGTTGGTGCGGGTCCGGCTGAGCGCGTCGTACGGAACGCCCGTGATCCTGGAGCCCTTGAGGAACAGCTCCGATTCCCGCGGCGTCATGTACGGCGCGCGTTCCCCGTCGCGCTGCCTGGTCGGGTACCACAGGGTGACCTTGAGCTCCCTGGTTTCGGCGTCGAGGTCCCAGGGGTCGGGGCGGGAGGTGTCCTCCAGGTGCAGGACGGTGGTGCCGACCGGGTGGGCGCCGGAGGGCTCGGGCAGGACCGCCGGGCCCGTCGGCGTGGGCGACGGGGCGGCGGAGCGGGGCGGCGTCGGCGCGGCGCAGGCCGACACGGCCAGGACGGCCAGGACCGCCAGGAGGTGTCTCATCGCAGGGTCCCTTCACTTCCGCAGCAAGGTCAGGGCCCTGGCCAGCGCGGGGTCGCGCCCGGCGGCCGCGTCGCGCGGGGCCGGGGCCACGTGGTGGTCGGGCGGCACGCCGATCCGGTCGATCACCTCGCGATCGGGACCGAGGTGGTGCCTGGAGGGGAGGCTCAGCAGGGTGTTGTCGCTCAGCAGGTACGGCTGCGCCGGGCCGGAGACGACCCCGGCGGTCCTGGTGCCGACCAGCCGGCCGGCGCCCAGGTCCTTGATCGCGGAGCTGAAGTGCTCGCACGCCGACGCGCAGCCGCGGTCGGTGAGCACCACCAGCGGCAGGCCGACCAGTTCCACGGTGTTGTCGGTCCGCATGGCCTCGCAGTCGCCTTCCGCGGTGCACTGGTAGGCGGTGATCTTGCCGTGGGCGAACGCGCTCACCAGCCGGACCGCCTCGACGGGACTGCCGCCGCCGTTGCCGCGCAGGTCCAGCACGACGCCGGAGAGCGTCCGGCCGGTACGCAGCCGCGCGACCGCCTTGAGAACCCTGTTCGCGGCGTCGGAGCCGAACCCCCGCAACCGCACGTAGGCGACGTCGTCCAGCAGCTTCGACCGCACCGCCTGCAAGGTGGCCAGGTCCCGCTGGTAGAGGCCGGGCTTGAGCGTCACGCTCCAGCGGCGGCCGGTGCTCTCCCGCAGCAGCCGCAGCCGGACCGGGCGGGCCTGCGGGTAGCGCGGGTAGAGGGCGGCGATCGCGGCGGTGGCCTTCCCGTCGAGGAAGGGCGCCGAGCCGTCGATCGACTCGACGACGTCGCCGGGGCGCAGACCGGCGGCGTGCGCCGCGCCGCCCTCCACGGCGGTGACGAACAGCGGGGGCAGGGCCGTGCCGGGGTTGCCCGTCACCTGCGGGCCGTCGACGTTCGCCTGGAGTCCGAGTCCGTAGCCGTCGCCGTCGTAGGCGTCGGGGTGCCGTTCGACGCCGTGCGCCCAGCGGGCGTGGTTGTCGCCGAGCGCCGCCACCATGGCCTCCAGGGTGACCACGGCCAGCTCGTCGCGCAGGCCGGGCACCTGGTCGGTGGTCTTCCGGTAGACGGTCTCGAAAGCGGTCCAGTCGGCTTTCCTGTCACCGGTCAGCGCCGGCATGGCCGCCTCGGGCACGTCGCGGCCGTTGCGGTTGAGCTCCTGCGTCAGGGCGGCGAATCCGGCGAGCAGCAGCGTGCGGGCGTCCAGCGTGGCGCCGCCGTAGTAGTTGCCGAGGATGCAGAAGTACGCCTGCTCGATGACGTCGATCGTGGTGGCCGTCTCCGCAGCGGGCGGATCCTGGGGCCGCGCGCAGACCGTGCCGGCCGCCGTGCCCGCCTCGCCGCGCGGTGGCGTCGGCGCGGCGCAGGCCGCCGCCAGGAGGAGCGCGATCCCGGCCGCCGCGATCCTGGCGGCGGTCATGACAGACGCCTCCTGGTCCACCAGAAGCAGAAGCCCGCGAGGCCGGCCGTGAGCAGGGCGTAGATCCCGGTCTCGATCCACTGGAAGGGCCAGAAACGGTCGAGGGGGTGGTAGGTCGCCTGCTGCCGGTAGCCGAGGCGGTTGATCTCGGCCACGCACGTGTCCATGCCTCCGGACGGCGCGCAGGGTCCTGACGTGGTGGAGACGCCGACGGTGCCTTCCGCGCCGGCAGTGCGCCCGGACGGGTCGACGAGTTCGCTGGACAGGACCCAGGCGCCGGCGTGACCGGGGACGGCCGACCTCAGCATGACGTGCACGGCGCCGCCCTCGTCGCGGTCCATGCCGATGCCGTCCACGTTCGCCTGGCCGAGCTCGAAGGTCGCCGTGACCGGGGACATCAGATGGGGCCGGACCAGCATCGGCATCGCGAGCTGGACCACGGCGAACAGGGCCAGGGTGAGGGCCATGGCGGGCAGCATGCGGCGCACGAGCATGCCCACGGTCACCCCCAAGACGAAGGCGAAGGCCGCGTACCCCATCGGGGCGATGCCGCGCGCGCCGAACACCAGGGGAGCCATCAGGCCCAGCCCGTCGGCGGCCGACTTGTCCAGAGGGTCGGACCACCAGGTCACCATGAGGCCGCACAGGCCGGCGGCGGCCACCGTGACCAGGCCGACGAGCCCGAGCTTGACCGTCAGCCAGCGGGCGCGGGTGATGCTCTGGTTCCACACCAGCAGGTGCGTCCCGGCCTCCAGCTCGCGGGTGATCAGCGGCGCCCCCCAGAAGAGCCCCGCCAGGGCGGGCAGGAGCAGCACGACGAGGGTCAGGGCCATGAACGGGAGCTGGTACGTGTCGAAGAAGCGGTCGTAGAAGCGGCCGCAGCTGCCGTCCTGGGCGCAGGCGGCGATCCCGGAGGCGTAACCGGAGGCCAGGCCGGGGCCGGTCACGGCCAGGACGGCGGCGAGCACGCCGAGAACGGCGGCCATCATCACGGCCGAGCCGCGGAACTGCCGCCAGGTCAGCCAGATCATCGCCGCACCTCCAGCACGGGCCGCCGGTCATCGGCGACGTACCTGTCCATGTAGGCCAGGACGAGGTCCTCCAGGTCGAGCCGGGTGACCGTCCAGGCGGGGTCGTGGATCGGGGCGTCGGTGCGGATCACGTACGTGCTCTGCCGGTCGGTGTGGCGTGCGGAGATCACCTGCTGGCCGGCGGGGAGCCGGGCGGGGTCGCGGCGGGGGCCGGTGAGCCGGTGATGGGTGGACAGCAGCCGGTCGACCTCTCCCGCCACCTGCACGCGCGAGTCGACGAGCACGATCAGGAAGTCGCAGACCCGTTCCAGGTCGGCGACCAGGTGGGAGGAGAGCACCACGCTGAACTCGTGCTCGACGGTGGCCTCCATCAGCCCCTGCAGGAACTCGCGGCGGGCGAGCGGGTCGAGCGAGGCGACCGGCTCGTCCAGGATCAGCAGCTCGGGCCGCTTGGCCAGGCCCAGGGTGAGGGCGAGCTGGGCGCGCTGGCCGCCGGACAGCTTCCCCGCCCGGTGGCCTGAGGGGAGGCCGAGCCGCGCGATCCGTTCCCGCGCGAGGCCGGCGTCCCAGCGGGGGTTGAGCCGGGTGCCCAGACGCAGGTGCTCGGCGACGGTCAGCCCCGCGTAGACCGGGGTGTCCTGGGCGACGAACCCGACCTTGGCCAGCTGCGCCGGGCCGCCAGCCGGCCGGCCGCCCAGCACGGTGATGGCGCCCGCCGTCGGTTCGAGCTGGCCGGCGGCCAGTTTCAGCAGTGTGGTCTTGCCCGCCCCGTTCGGGCCCACCAGGCCGACCACGTGCCCGGCCGGGATGTCGACGGTGCACTCGCGTAACGCCCAGCGTTTGCCGTACTTCTTGCCCAGTTCCTGGGCTTGCAGGACAGAAGTCACGCTATTTCCTCCTGGGAGGCGGTCCGAAAGGTGGTCATGAAAAGGGCCTCGATGCTCTCGTCGTCGAGCCCGGCCCTGCGTGCCTTCTCCAGCCAGCGCCGCAGATCCGCGCGGAGCGGGCCGTGCGCGGCCAGCGAGGCGCCGGCCAGCGTCGCGGTCACGAACGTGCCGACCCCCGGCCGGGCGGCCACCAGGCCCTCGTGCTCAAGCTCCCGGTAGGCCTTGAGCACCGTGTTGGGGTTGATCGCCAGCCCCGCCACCACGTCCTTGACCGTCGGAAGCTGGTCACCCACGCGCAGCAGCCCCAGCCGCAGCGCGTGCCGCACCTGCTGGACCAGCTGCTGATAGGGCGAGACGCCGGACCGGCTGTCGAGGTAGAACTCGATCAACAGCTTCTCCATTCATCTAGTCTCCTAGTACTTTAGGAGTATGGATGTTAAGAAGCCGTAAGCCGCCGCGTGGATGGATGGATCAGGCCGGATTCGGGCCGCCCCACGGGCCCACCGCCGACGGATCCGCCGCGATGATCTCCCGCCACACATCCAGTAGCTGCTCCAGCCCGGCGATCGGCTCGGGGCGGGCCAGCAGGTCATACAGAGGCCGTACGAACCGATCGCTGGGGCGGCGCTGGTCCACCACGGACCGGAGGATCTCCACAGCCCTCGGCCCGTCGCCTTTGCCGGCCGTGGCCAGCGCGCGGATCTCGGCCATCGTGAACGTCGACGGAAGAACCGTTCGAGGCGGCAGGGGCTCGTCGAAGGCGGCGTGCACGGAATCCGGGGTGTGAACGGACGCACCGCTGGGAGGGTGGGCCCTGTCCAGGATCCACCGTGACAGTTCGCTGCGCGGCCGGGCGTCGGCCTGCTCCAGCTCCAGCCGCGCCCGTTCGAACTCCCCGACACACATCAGTAACAAGCCCAGCCACCCATGCGCGATCGCATAGCCAGGATCGCTCTCGATCGCCCTGCGGTGGGCACGCTCAGCCTCGGTGTATCGGCCCTGCTCTTTCAGCATGATCCCGAGACCGTTGTGGGCGAAGGCGTAATAGGGATCGGCCCTGATCGCCTCGCGGTAGGCATCCTCAGCCTCAGTGAATCGCCCCAGGCCGTACAGAACGTTGCCGAGACCGTTGTGGGCGAAGGCGTAGTCGGGATCGATCCTGATCGCCTCGCGGTAGGCATCCTCGGTCTCGGTGAACCGTCCCAGGTCGTACAGAAGGTTGCCGAGACCGTTGTGGGCGAAGGCGTAGTCGGGATCGATCCTGATCGCCTCGCGGTAGGCATCCTCAGCCTCAGCGAACCGTCCCAGGGCGTGCAGCACGTTGCCGAGACCGTTGTAGGCGACGGCGTAATCGGGATCGATCCTGACGGCCGTGCGGTAGACACCTTCAGCCTCAGCGAACCGCCCCAGGTCGTACAGCAGGTACCCGAAATTGAGGTGGGCGACTACGTCGTCGGGCCGGTAGCGGACAGCGATTCTTCTTGCCTCGACCAGAGCCTTCTGCAGTCGTACGGGTTGTGTCTCGGGGTCCGCCAAAGTGCATGAAAGGGCGAGCTGGCCGATCTTCATGGCCGTGGGACCACTGCCGGGCGTGAAGACACGAGCGGCGCGGCGGAAGCAGCTGACCTGGTCCGCGAGGTCGAGGCCGAGAGCGCGAGCGATCTCGGCTCGAAGAAGGTGCAGGAGGGGCCGGCTGTCGCCATGGAGGAGAGGAGGTTCTGGGGAGGGGGCGGCCGTGAGGGCGTGGATGGCGGCTCTGGCTGACGCGCGGCGAGGAACTGGGGAGCTCAGGTCCATGAGCTGTGTGAGGAGGTTCTGGTCGCTTTCGGTGAGGTACGGCATGAAGTAGGTGGTGATGCCGATCAGAAGGCGGGCGTAGGAAGGCTGGAGGACACGGGCGGGGGCGTAAAGGTGCCGCAGGACAGGGATGCCGTCGGAGGGATTGATCCAGCAGGTGTGCCAGAGCAAGGCGGCCGTGGTGGTGCGCCAGGCGGTGTCGGTGAGCTGGGCCTCGATGCTGCTGTGCTGATGGCCGGCGAGTTGCTGCCGGAGGTGGTCGACGGCGCGGGTATTGATGTCTGTGACGGTGGCGCGGTGCTTGGGGACCAGGAGAAAGGTCCGGATGGCGTCACGGACGTCGCGGTGCAGGGTCCCGTCGCCGCTGTGGACGAAGTCATGGTGCCGGCCGAGTTCCCGGAGGCGGGCGGCGACGTCTCCGGCCTCGATGCCCCACAGGGCGGCGAGCATGGCGGGGTCACGGTCGATCGCGACCACGGTGTCCTCGCGGCGCGGAGCCCAGGGGGAGTCGAACAGGTCAGGCGGGAAGGCGCTCGGGCGGGTGGGGTTCTGCTCGACGTTGACGAGGGCCAGCCCGTGGAGGGCGGGCAGATCCCGGTGCAGGTCGGAATCGGGATCGTAGGTGGCGTGGTGGAGGTAGCGCTCGGCCATCCGGGCCACGACGGTGGAGACGGTGCCGTCCGGGGCGACCTCGTCGTAGAGCTGTTCGAGAGGGCGGCCGGTGCGGACCTGGTCGGCGATCATCTTGCTCATGATGTGCAGCGCCAGGGGTACGCCCTGGGTCAACGCGATCACTCGGTCGAGGTCCAGTTCGGGCGGAAGTGAACCTAACCGCTGCTGCAGGTATTCGGCCGCGGTGCGGTCGTCGAATCGGCGCAGCGTGATGGTCCGCAGCCGTTGCTCGTCCACCTCACGCTCGTATCGGATGGATTCGCTGTCTCCGGCGGCCACGAGATCGGATTCCAGGCGGGTGCCGATCACCCATACCACCCGGCGGCCGGAACGGCTCATCACCTCCCGCAGCCAAGGCCCGGATCCACCCAGGAGCTCACAGGTGTCCAGGACCAATACCACCGGCTGCTTGCGCGACAGGGTCTTCAAACCGTCGGTGAATGCCGTCACCAGCCCGTCGATCTGGTCGACCAGTGCCCGGTAGGCGGCGGGGTCGATCTGAGTGGCCCGGTTCTGCTGGAAGCTCGTGGCGATCTGCGCCCCCGTGCCCGCGACGGTGCTCGTGGCGTCGGTGATCGCTGATGGGACGCCCGCCGCCTTGGCGATCTCTCCTCCGGCTTTGACCATCGCGGCGATCTGCGTGAAGGTCAGGGGCCTATGACCCACTTGTTTGCCCAGGCCCAGCCGGGCGGCTTCGGCTTCCAGCTCCGGTAGTTTGGTCACCTGCTGCTGGAAGGCGGCGAACCCCTTCAGACGCCGCCGTTTGACAGGCCCCCAGGCGGTGGTGGAGTTCTCGATGCGGGTGCGGATCCGTTCCATGATCCGCCAAATCGCCGGGCCGGCGAACTCCACATACTCCTCCGCGTGCAGCTCCCGGTCCCGTTCCCAATCCACCAGGAAGACCGTGAATCTGCCGGCGGAGACCTCGGGCAGCCGCCCGGCCGCGATCTCGGCGAACCGGCGCAAAAGCGTCGACTTGCCGATCCCTCCATAACCCTGCACCAACACGACGTATCCCTCGTCGGGGCCGTCGTCGGTCTGGCCTGCGGCTTCGGCCAGGACCAGCCGGAATCGGTCCTGTTCCTCGCTACGCCCCACGAACAACGCCGCCACCCGCCACCTCCTGAACCGGCACCCGAAGCCGGCACATTTCAGTCAACACGCCGTCACGCCGAGCGACCACCCATGCCGCAGAAGTGACATGAAGCATTTGCCCGCCGAAGCGCAGATAAGCGGAAATCCCTACGGGTTCGGCGGGCGGACCAACCCGGTCTCGTAGGCGAACACGGCGGCCTGGGTGCGGTCGCGCAGGCCCAGCTTGACCAGGATGCGGCTCACGTGGGTCTTGACCGTCTGCTCGGCGAGCACCAGCCGCTCGGCGATCTCCGCGTTCGACAGGCCCTGCGCGATCCGCGCCAGCACCTCGGTCTCGCGCTCGGTCAGGCCGGAGAGGCGGTCCATGCGCTGCCGGGGCCCGGCCATCCGGGAGAACTCGGTGATGAGCCGCCTGGTCACCCCCGGCGCCAGCAGGGCGTCACCGGCGGCCACCACCCGCACCGCGTGCGCCAGCTCCGCCGCCGAGGCGTCCTTCAGCAGGAACCCGGAGGCGCCCGCCCGCAGCGCCTCGTACACGTACTCGTCCAGGTCGAACGTCGTCAGCACCAGCACCTTGACGGCTCCGCTGACCCGGCGGGTCGCCTCGATGCCGCTCAGCCCGGGCATGCGGATGTCCATCAGCACCACGTCGGGGGAGAGCTCGGCGACCTTGGCGACGGCGTCCAGTCCGTCCACCGCCTGCCCGACGACCTCGATGCCGGGCTCGGCGTTCAGCAGCACGGTGAAGCCCTGGCGGACCATCGTCTGGTCGTCGGCGACGAGCACGCGGATCATGGGGTGTCCTCGGCGGGGAGCGCGGCGGTGACCTCGTAGCCGCCGTCGGGGGTGGGACCAGCGGCCAGCTCGCCGCCCAGCATGTGGGCGCGTTCGCGCATGCCCAGCAGTCCGAGCCCGGCCCCGTGCGAGGACGGGGCCGGGCGCCGCGGCGCGGTGTTGCGCACGGTGAGCGCGAGCGTTCCGGGCCGGTACGCGATCTCGACCCGTACGGAGGCGCCCGGGGCGTGCCGCATGGCGTTGCTGAGCGCCTCCTGCAGGATGCGGAACGCCGACAGCTCGATGCCGGGCGACAGCGGCCTCGGCTCGCCGGTGGTCGTGGCGGTGACGGTGAGCCCGGCAATCCGTACCTTGGCGATCAGGTCGTCGACCTGGTCCAGCGTCGGCTGCGGGGCGTCGTCCGCCGGTCCGTCGGCCGAGCGGAGCACGCCGAGGACGCGCCGCAGCTCGGCGAGCGCCTCCACCGCGTTCTGCCGGATGCCCGCCAGATTGTCCTTCAACTCCTGCGACGGGTTCTCCACCAGGTGCGGGGCCACCTGCGCCTGAATGGAGATCACCGACATGTGATGGGCCACCACGTCGTGCAGCTCGCGGGCGATCCGGTTGCGCGCCTCCAGCACCGCCCGCCGCGCCCGCTCCTCGGCGGTGACCTCCTCCTGCACGACGAGCTGCGTGCGGGCCACCCGCGCGCCGCGCAGCGCGGCCCCGATGACCGCCGCCGCCAGGACGATGACCAGCCACACCGCCGCCGCGCCCGTGTGGTGGCCCCACGGCTCGCCGACCAGGAACGCCAGCGCGACCAGCACGGTGATCGCCACCATCTCGGCCAGCACTCTCGGCCTGACCCGCAACGCCACCAGCAGGAACAGCATGGCCTGCAGCGCGGCCGCGAAACTGGACCACGAGAACGGCGTGCCGGGCGACAGGTAGATCGGGTGCTCCCGCACCGGCAGGCCGGTCTGCGAGCCGACCGCCATCACCAGGAGCGACACCCACCAGGCCGGGACCGGGCGGAACAGGGCCAGCACCACCGCCGCCGCCTGCCCGATCGCCAGCGGCGAATAGGTGGGGTCGCCGTGGCCGCCCGCGGCATCGACCATGACGACCGCGTACAGCACCACCAGGACGTGCGGCAGCCGCGCCAGCGGGCGCGGGCCGCGCATGCGGGGGAGCGGATCGGCCGCCGCCGTCCACAGGTCCGACCGCAGGGTCCCGATCACGGCTCCACCCTACGGCGCGGAGCCCGTACGGAAGATCGCTCGTAGGTGTGGAAGAGCAGGCAGCACAGGGCCAGCGCGACCGCGAACGCCGGCAGCCAGGCCAGCCGGGCCGCCACCCAGCCGAGCCCGTCGGGCGCCGTGTGCAGGCCGGGCAGGCGGCCACCGGCGTGCAGGCCGGCGACGGTGACGGCGATCATGGCGGTCTGGTGCCAGAGGAAGACGGTCATCGCCGCCAGGTTGACCGCGGCCACCGCCGCCCACGCCGCGGGCCTGGCCAGCAGCCGCCGCAGCGGGCCGGCCAGCAGCGCCGCCGCCCCGCACTGGGCGAGCCCGAAGGCGACGGCGGCCAGGGTCGGCGGGTCGAGGTTGGACACCGGCGCGCCCGGCACCCCGACCATGGCAGCCGGGTACCCGCCCCACGCCACCAGCCCGATCGCCGCCAGCCCGCCACCGGCCACCAGCCCCCACCCGGCCGCCCTCCCCGGCAGGCCGCGCGCGGCCCAGGTCAGGCCCAGGCAGTACGGCACCAGCCAGCCGGCCACCACGTTCACCCAGCCCGCCCAGGAAGGCCCGCCCAGCCCGTACCGGACGAGGTCGGCGCAGGCGACGGCGGCGAGCGGCCACGCCGGGTGCAGCCGCGACACCAGCGGCGTGGCGGCGGTGAGCAGCGCGAACACCAGCAGGAACCAGAGCGGCGACACCACCAGCGTGCCCAGCGTGCGCACCGTCTCCAGCTCGGCCCCGGACACGAACATCGCGCCCGCGGCCACCGCCCACACCCCCGCGAGCGCGCCGACCGGCCGGAACAGCCGCGCCGTCCGTGCCTTCAGCCACGCGCCGTACGGGCCGCGGCGGCGGCCGTTCACCAGCCCGCCCACCAGGAAGAACACCGCCAGCGTCTGGAGCACCCAGGACACCGGCGCCAGCTCCGGCATGACCCGCAGCGGGCTGCCGGCGCGCAGCGTGTCGCCGCCGGCCACCAGGGCGGTCACCAGCCAGTGGCCCAGCACGACGCCGGCGATCGCCAGCGCGCGCAGCCCGTCGACGGCGCGGTCACGGCCCGGCGGGGTGGCGGTGTCGATCCGGTGGACGAGTTCGACCAGGGATGGCATGAGGAGAACCTAGGAACCGCCGCCCCTGACCCGAATCCCGCTGGAGAGCTCATTCGCCGTTGGTCCTGAAGTATGAGGCAGGTTCAGCCGGCGCTCGTCGCCTCGGCGCGCTCGCGCAGGAGGGCGCGGAGCGTCTCGGCGTCGGCGTCGACCGCGCCGGCTCCGGCGTTGAGCTTGTAGCCGCGGACGATGTCGTCGAGCAGGCCCGACAGGATGCCGCCGGCCATGAGTTTCCGGTGGAGTGCGGCGTACTGCTCCTCGTACAGCTTCTTGAAGGCGGGGGTCGCCAGGAAGCGTTCCTTCAGCTTGTGGCTGCCCGTCCGCCCGCCGCCGAACGCGTCGCCGCTGTAGGCGAAGTTGAGGTCCCACGTGACGACTCGGAACCTGCGGGTGCCCAGGTCGTACCAGAGGTAGTAGTTCCTGCCAGGCCCGCTCATGTCGTCGAAGTTGAGCATGAGCTCCTGCAGCGCCACGTAACGGGCGAACGACTCCACCTCCAGGCGTGCGGGCAGCCCGGCCGCGAACTCCTCGTCGGACGCCTCGTCCACCCACCGGATCAGGTTGATCACGGGCTGCAGGTCGGTGCCGCCGACCTTGTTCACCTGTTTGAAGTCGGAGGCGTACCGGGTCTGGTCCTCGCCCTTGTAGGTGAAGGAACCGGTGGCGAGCGACTTGTACAGCACGCCGTCGCCCAGGTTCTCGGCGTAGCCCTCGTCGAGGTACTCCACCACCAGGCGGGGCGCCGAGCTGCGGCCGTTCACGGTGAACGCGCTGTAGGCGAAGCTCTGGGTGGGTTCGCCCGCGGCGCCGACGGTGGAGATGGCGAGCGCCTCGTTGAGCATCGTCGGGGCCCGGCCGGTCACGGGGCGGACGGCGACCTGCGAGTGGCCCTGGTAGCGGCGGCCCTCCACGAACTCGTCGAAGCTGATCAGCCAGGGCAGCGTCTCCGGCTCCTCCGCCTTCAGCGCGGCGCCGAAGCCGCCCATGCCGCCGCGCCTCCGGCCCCGGTCACCGGTCTGCTCATCACCCTCAGCAGGGGGCCGGCCCTCGCGGGGAGGCTGGTTCCCGTCGGGTGGCTGGAAACCGTCAGGTGGCTGGAAACCCTCGGGAGGCCGGAAGCCCTCGGGGCGCTCGCCGCCGGGTCTCCCGGCCGGACGGCGGCCGGCGCTCTCCCCCTTCCAGGTGAGCCCCGCCAGCGTCGAGTTGCCCTTGAGCCGGATGCCGACGCTCGGGATCGTGGTGCCGTCGACGGTCAGGTCCGCTTCGACGTACTCCTTCTCGCCGTCCTTGACGTACGCGGTCAGCATGTCCTGGTAGCTCTCGTCGCGGAACGTGAGCGTGATCTGGTGCGCGACCGAGGTGTCGAACAGGTCCTTGGTGCCCGTGATGTCCTGAGTGACGGCGCCGGCCGTGGTGTCCGGCGCCGAGACCGCGTACGGGCGGACCGTGCCGCTGCCGAACACCCCCCAGCACACGCCCAGGAAGGCCGCGCAGGCGGCGAGGAGCTTCCCGTTCTGCCGGAGCCTGACCGGCAGCCGGCGCCTGAGCCTCGTCACAGGTCGGTCTGGTCGTAGCCGGTCAGGACGGTGACCGACTGGCCGTGGTTGCGTTCGCGCAGGGCCGCCATCAGGTCGGCCGGCTCGCCACCCTTCTTGATCTTCACCGTGTACATCAGCTCGGTGAGAGCCCCGCCCCTGATCGACTCCATGCTGACCAGCTCGAACTCGTCGGTGTGGCGGATCAGCACGTCCTGGATGGCGTGGGTGTAGTCCTCGTCGGCGGGCACCTGCACCTTCACGACCTGGCGGCGCACGTTCAGCTGGAACCAGTCGAACCGGTGCATCACCACGACGATCAGCGAGATCGTCACCGCGGCGACGACCGCCAGCAGGTAGAAGCGGGTGCCGACGGCCATGCCGACGCCCATCACCAGGAAGATGAACCCGACGTCGCGGGTCTCCTTGATGGCGTTGCGGAACCGTACCACCGACAGGGCACCGACCAGGGCGAACGCGCGGGCGATGTTCGAGCCGACGACCAGCATGATCAGCGAGATGAGCATGCCGAGGACGACCAGCGTCTGCACGTACGACTGGCTGTAGGAGACGTTGCGGTGCGTCGCCCGGTACACCCAGCCGATCATGGCGCTGAGCACGAACGACAGCGTCATCGCGATGGCGACGTCGGCCACGCTGAACGTGCCCGAGAGATCCTGGAACGAGAAGTCCATGGGGGTCATGCCTCCGAGAGATCATGATCGGGGACGTGGAAGACGGAGCGCGGGGCCAGCCCGTGCGCCTCGATGCTCTGGCAGTACTTGGAGACCCGCACGACCTGCAGGTTCCGCTTGGCGGTCAGGTCGGTCAGCCAATACGGGACGCGCTCGTTCGCCTTGACCTCCATGATCGCCTTGTGCGGCGGGACGATGAAGCGGTTCCGCGCGTCGGTGCCGAAGCCGAAGTCGCGGTCGCGGCCCCGCACCCGCCGGTCGAACGTCACCCGCAGCCCGGTGTCGGCGTCCCTGCCCAGGTAGGCGTGGCGGGTGTAGCCGGTCATGGCGGTGGCCCGCAGGTCCAGGCGGCAGACCAGGTCCAGCACCTCTTCGAGGAAGGCGCGCTGGGACGGCTCGTGGGCGATCATCTCGCGGCCGTCGCACAGCCGCAGCGCGTCGAGGTACGGCACGCGTACCCGCCGCTTCTGGGTGACCCGGTTGACCCGCTGCTTGATCTCCACGAACACGGGCGTGTCCCCGGCGGCGGAGAAACGGTCGCCGTAGTGGCGGATGCGCAGCTTGCGGCGGAACCTCAGGCCCTCGATCTTCTCCCAGTAGAACCGGAGGTGCCGGGTGTCGTAGTAGGCGCTCCAGATGGCGTAGCCCTCGTCCGGGCAGTGCCGGTCCCGGTCGAGCCGCCGCTCCAGCTCCTCTCGCAGCTCGTCCACGAGGCCCGCGTCCATCAGGTACTTGATCTCGTACCGGTTGAAAAGGCGCAGCATGCCGATATGTGACCCAACGAACCTGGGAATAGTGTGTGAACCCGCCGCGAAGGTCAGGCGGACGGGAGCAGAACGCGGAAGCGGGTGCCCCGCCCGGAGCTGGAAACCTCGATCCGGCCGCCGTGGGCGCTGACGAGCGCGGCGGCGATGGCCAGCCCCAGGCCGGTGCCGCCCTGGTCGCGGGAGCGGTTCGGATCGGCGCGGTAGAACCGGTCGAACACGTACGGCAGGTGCTCGGCGTCGATGCCCGAACCCTCGTCGGCCACCTCCACCAGCGCGGCCTCGGTGCCCGGAGCCGGTCCCGGCCCGGCGTGCACGCCCTCGGGCGGGCCGACACGGGCGTGCCCGACCGTCACCCGCACCGGTGTGCCGGGCGCGGTGTGGGTGAGCGCGTTGCCGACGAGGTTGGCGATGACCTGGTGCAGCCGGTGCTCGTCGCCCCTCACCCGCACCGGCCGGTCGGACAGCGTCAGGCGGACCGGACGGTCGCGGTCGCGGGCGTGCGCGGCGTGCACCACGTCACCTGCCAGCACGTGCAGGTCGGCCGTGGTCAGCTCCAGCGCGGGCTCCTGGTCCAGGCGCGCGAGCAGCAGCAGGTCCTCCACCAGCACGCCCATCCGCTCGGCCTCGCTCCCGATGCGGCGCAGCAGCCGCTCGGCCGCCGGGTCCCTGGGCGCGTCGCCGTGCTGGTAGAGCTCGGCGAAGCCGCGGATGGAGGTGAGCGGTGTGCGCAGCTCGTGCGAGGCGTCGGCGACGAAGTGGCGCAGCCGCCGCTCGGAGCGCTCGCGCTCGCGCAGCGCGCGGGCCAGGCGTTCGAGCATCACGTTGAGCGCCGTGCCGAGCCGGCCCGTCTCGGTGCGCGGGTCGCTGTCGGCGACCCTGCGGTCGATGTCGCCGGCCGCGATGGCCTCGGCCGTACGCTCCATCCGGGTGAGCGGGCGCAGCCCGAGCCGCACCACCGCCAGGGCGGCGGCGGCGAGCAGGCCCAGCACCAGCCCGCCCGCCGCGAGCTGGATGACCAGCAGCTCCCGCACGGTGGAGTCGTCGGACTCCAGCGACATCGACACCGCCGCCCGGTTGCCGTCCGGCAGCGGGACGACGAGCACCCGCCAATCGCCCGTGCCGTCCTCGCCCGGCACGGTGAAGGGGCCGCGCGGCGGCCCGGCGACGAGCTCGGCGGGCACGGCCGGGCCGTCCTGGGCGCCGGTGGGGACGTCCTCCAGCAGCGTCCCCGCCGGGCTGTAGACGTCCACGTCGAACCGGGTGGGCACCCGCACCTCGTCAGGGCGCGGCGGCGGCGCGATCGGCGGCGGGCGCCTGCCGACCCGGTCGGCGAACTCGGCGAGCTGGCCGTCCGCCCGCGCCATCAGCGAACGGTCCAGCAGCAGCACCCCGGACACCGCGAAGATCGCCAGCCCGGCGGCGGACAGGCCGACCAGCGCCGCCAGCAACCGGTGCCGCAGCGGCCACGGCCGGTTCACGACCCGTCTCATGACGGGTCCCGCAACCGGTAGCCGACGCCGCGCAGCGTGTGGATCAGCGGCGGGCCGAGCACGTCGATCTTGCGCCGCAGGTAGCTGATGTACGACTCGACGATCCGGCTGTCGCCGTCGAAGTCGTAGTCCCACACGCTCTCGAGGATCTGCCCCTTCGACACCACCCGCTCGGCGTTGACCATCAGGTAGCGGAGCAGGCTGAACTCGGTCGGCGAAAGGTGGATGGCCCGGCCCGCCCGCCGCACCTGGTGCGCCTCCTCGTCCAGCTCCAGGTCCGCGTAGCGGAGCACGCCGTCGCCCGCGCGGTCCTCCGGCGGGCGGGCGCGGCGCAGGATCGCCCGGACCCGCAGCACCACCTCCTCCAGGCTGAACGGCTTCGTCACGTAGTCGTCGCCACCCGCGGTGAGCCCGGCGATCCGGTCGGACACCGCGTCCTTGGCGGTCAGGAACAGCACCATCGGGCTCTCGCCACGCTCCCGCAGCCGCCGGGCGACCGCGAACCCGTCCAGATCGGGGAGCATCACGTCGAGCACCACGATGTCCGGCCTCTCCCGCGCCACCGCGTCCATCGCGCGCCACCCGCTGGACGCGGTGGTCACGGTGAAGCCGTTGAGCAGCAGCGCCTCGGAGAGCAGCTCGCGGATGTTCGGCTCGTCGTCGACGACCAGCACCTTCGCGTCCATGGCCTCCTGGATACCGCCACTGTCTGAGAGTCCGCTGAAAGCCGCGGTCAGTCCTTGCCCGCGGGGCAGAGCGCCGGGTTCGCCGTGGTCCCCTCCGTGTTGAGCAGCACCACCGTGGAGCCCGGCCGCACGCCGAGCGACGCGCGGCGCTCGGCCGAGTCCAGGGCGGCCCGGACCCCGGCCAGCGAGGCCGCGCCGCACGGTCCCGCGTCGACGCCCAGAGCCAGGAGCTCTCTCGCGGCGCGGGTGCTGTCGGCGTCCCCGACGGCGACGGCCGCGTCCAGGCCGTCACGCAGGTACGGCCAGGCCAGGCTGGACGGGGTGCCGCAGTTGAGCCCCGCCATGATGGTGTCGCCGGTCTCGACGCGCACCGGCCGCCGCTCCAGCAGGCTGGCCAGCACGCACGCGGCGGTCTCCGGCTCCACGGTCATGACGGCGGTGCCGCCCGGCCGGGCCCGGTAGTGGGCGACCGCCGCCTGGGCCAGGGAGCCGACGCCCGCCGGGACCGCCACCAGCCCGGGAGCCTCCCCGAGCTGCTCGTCCAGCTCCGCGAAGAGGGTCGCGTACCCTTCCACGATCCAGCCGGGCGTCTCCTCGTACCCGGCCCAGGCCGTGTCCTGCACGAGCACCGCGCCCGGCTCCCCGGCGGCCGACGCCGCCCGCTGCACCGCCTCGTCGTAGCTGCCGCGCACCTCGGTCACCTCGGCGCCCTCGGCGGCGATGGCCGCCACGGCCTCGGGGTGCACGCCGCCGGGGGTGAACACCCGCGCCCGCTGCCCGAGCAGCCGGGCCATCCGGGCGACGGCCCTGCCGTGGTTGCCGTCGGTGGCGGTGACCAGCGTCAGCGGCCCCTCCCGCCGTTCCAGGATGCGGTGGATCGCCCAGGACGCCCCCAGCGCCTTGAACGCCGGCAGCCCCAGCCGTGACGACTCGTCCTTGACCAGCACCCGCCCCACGCCCAGGTCTCCGGCCAGCGCGGGCAGCTCGGTGAGGGGGGTGGGGGAGTAGCCGGGCAGCTTGGCGTGGAGTTTCCTGGCCTGGTCCGACGGGAGCGCGCAGCTCCAGTGGCGGGCGGCGGGATTGGCGTACCAGAACGATGTGAGCACATCTCATGGTCGCGTGATCATCGGCCCGGGTCCAGTCGGCGGATCTTGAGCACGTTGTCGGTGCGGGTGCCGGGGGTGCCGTCGGGCGCGTCCTGGGCGCGCTCGAACTCCTCGCACAGCTCCACCTCCCACTCGCCCTCCGCCAGCTCCAGCGAGTCCAGCACCTCCCGCGCGGTCGGAAGGTGCACGTCCGGGTGGTCGTCCTGCCATGACGGCCACCCGGCGTGGCCGACGATCAGCAGCACGCCGCCGGGCGCGACCGCACCGGCTGCCGCGCGCAGGATCCGCTCGCGCGGCAGGTCCTGGTACGAATGCAGGTAGTGCGCCGAGACCAGGTCGTAGCTGCCCGCGGGGAAGGACGCGCCGAAGTCGTGCCGCTGGAAGTCGATCGCATCGGCCACCCCGGCCTCGGCGGCGAACCGGGCCGCGCGCTCCAGCGCCACGCCCGAGATGTCGGCCGCGGTGACGCGCCAGCCCTGACCGGCGAGCCAGATCGCGTCGCCGCCCTCACCGCACCCCAGGTCGAGCGCGGTGCCGGGGGTCAGCGCCGGGACCTCCCTGGAAAGGATCATGTTCGGCCGGCCGCTCCAGACCCGGGTGCTCCCGCTGTAGCGGGCGTCCCACCACTGCTGACCGGACATCTCCTGGTCCGCCGCGTACCTGTTGTGCAGGCGCCGCTTCTGCACGCCTTCGGAGACCCCGCGCTCCGCCTCGGCGGAGAACGGGACGGGACGGGTCTCGGCCGCGTGGCGGGCCTCCTCGGCGATCAGGTCGGCGTTGACCGCACGGGCCGCGCGGGCGCCCGCGGCGGCGGCGCCCAGCGCGGTCTCGGTCACGTCGGTGACGCCGCCCGCCGCCCACACCCCCGGCACGCCGGTCGCGCCCGTGGCGTCGGCGGCCAGCCGCACGCCGGCCGGGACGCCGGCCACCCGCTGCTCCTCGGTCTCCAGGCCGAGCCCGGCGAGGAAGCCGGCCCGGGCGGAGGCGCGCGGGGCGACCACCAGCACCTCGCAGGCGATGACCCGCCCGTCGGCCATGGTGACGCCGGTGAGCGCGTCTCCGGTCACCTCCAGGCCGGTGACCTTCCCGTTGACCAGGGCGATGTCGCGGGCGGCCAGCCGCTCGTACTCCTCGCCCGCAGGCTCGGGCGCGGTGTGCAGGAACAGCGTGACGTCCGCGCTCCACTGCCGCCACGTCAGCGCCTGGTGCGCCGCGATCGGGCCGGTGGCGAGCACGGCGACGCGCCGGTCGCGCATCTCCCAGCCGTGGCGGTCCGGGCAGTGCACGACGTCCCGCCCCCACCGCCCGGCCAGGCCGGGCACGCCGGGCAGCTCCTCGCTCACCCCGGTGGCCACCAGCAGCCGCCGCGCCACCACCGAGGAACCGCCGGCCAGCGCGACGCGGAAGCCGCCGTCCACCCGCCCGACCTCGGTGACCGTCCCGTCGGCGACCTCGCCCCCGTACCGCGCCACCTCTTCCCGCCCCACGCCCGGGATCGCGGGCTCCTCGCGCGACCGGCCCGAGTCCACCACCAGCACCGTCCGCCGCGCCCTGGCCAGCGTGACCGCCCCGCTCAGCCCGGCGACCCCACCGCCGACCACGACCACCTCGTACGTACGACTCATGACACCTCCCCTTCCGGGGAAATGGTCTGCCCGCACCCCACCTGATCGCAAACATCTTTGCCATAACGGCAACCCGTGGGCCTCAGCCGGTGGTGGCGGGGATGACGCCCTTGTGGTGGAGGTGGTCGCGGGCGGCGGCGATGGCCTCCGGCGTGGTGGCGAACACGCGGCCCTCCTCCGCCAGCCGTTCGATCACGCCCAGCGCGCGCAGCGGCTTGTGGTGCCCGTTCCTGATGCCGGAGACGTACACGGTGATGCCGCGGTGCCGCAGGCGCGCGATGGCGTCGCCGAGGACGAGCGCGCCGCTGGCGTCGATGGTGGTGACGCGGGACATGCGCAGGATCACCACCGACACGTGGGCCACCTCCGACAGCTCCAGCAGGAAGCGGTGCGCGGCGGCGAAGAACAGCGGCCCGTCCAGCCGGTAGGCGACGATGTGCTCGGCCAGCAGGTCGAGCTCCTGGTCGGTGTGGTCGCCGGTCAGGTCGTCGTGGATCGGCATCGCGTCCAGGCGGACGTTGCGCGCGATCGACCGCAGCGCCAGGGCCCCGGCCACGAGCAGGCCGAGGATGACGGCCTGGACCAGGTCGAGCGCCAGCGTGGCGATCGCGGTCAGCACCAGCACCACCGCGTCGCCGCGGGTCGAGCGGACCATCGCCTTGACGGAGCCGACCTCGACCATCCGCACGGCCGTGGCCAGCAGCACCCCGGCCAGCGCGGCCAGCGGGATCTTCGCCACCAGCCCGGCCGCCGTGTAGACGATCACGGCCAGGATGCCGGCGTGCGCCAGGGACGCCAGCCGGGAGGAGGCGCCGGAGCGGACGTTCACCGCCGTGCGGGCGATGGCGCCGGTGGCCGGGACGCCGCCGAACATGGGTGAGACCAGGTTGGCCAGGCCCTGCCCGAACAGCTCGCGGTCCGGGTCGTGCTTGTGGTTGACGCTCATGCCGTCGGCCACCGCCGCCGACAGCAGCGACTCCAGCCCGGCCAGCGCGGCGACCGCGATCGCCGGGGCGATCAGGGACGACAGCGCGGCCGGGTCGATGAAGCCGATCGACGGCGCGGGCAGCCCGGCGGGCAGCTCGCCGATCGTCGACACCGGCAGGTCCGCCAGCGCGACGGCGACGGTGGCGGCGGCCACGGCCAGCAGCGAGAACGGCACCGTCGGCCGCCACCGCGCCCCCACGATCATGATCGCGGCGACGGCCAGCGCGATGCCGACGGCCCACCACTGCGGCCGGGCCGCGAAGTCCCGCACGGCCTCCCAGGCGACGACGACGACCTTCTCGCCCTCCGGCGTGGGCACGCCCAGCGCGGCGGGCACCTGCTGGAGGCCGATCACGCAGGCGATGCCGATGGTGAAGCCCTCGACCACGGGGGCGGGCACCAGCGCCATGTACTTGCCGGCCTTGGCCAGCGCGAGCGCGATGAGCATGAGGCCGGCCAGCACGCCGACGGTCAGCACGCCGGACGCGCCGTGCTGGGCCATGATCGGCACCAGCACCACGGTCATCGCCCCGGTCGGCCCGGACACCTGCAGCCCCGAACCGCCGAACACGGCCGCCAGCGCGCCGGCGACCACCGCGGTCGCCAGGCCCGCCTCCGCGCCCATGCCGGACGAGATGCCGAAGCCGAGCGCCAGCGGCAGCGCCACGATCGCGACGGTGAGCCCGGCGAGCAGGTCGCGTCGCGGGCGGCGCGTCATCGCGACCAGGTCGGCGCGGGCGGGCAGGAGAGAACGCACCGAGGAGAAGAACTGGTTCACCGGGTCTTGGTCTCCGCCTGCAACAGCTCGCTCAGCAGCTCGTGCTGCCCGGTGAGCAGCTGGGTCAGCAGCTGGCGGGCGGCCCGCAGCAGCTCCGCCACGTCACCGCCGGCCAGGGAGTAGACGACGGTGGAGCCGTCGCGCTGGGCGGTCACCATGCCGGAGCGGCGCAGCACGGCCAGGTGCTGCGAGAGCCCGGTCGGCTCGACCTCGATGGCGGCCAGCAGGTCGCGCACCGGCATGGGGCGCTCCTGCAGCAGCTCCAGGACGCGGATCCGCACGGGATGACCGAGGAGGCGGAACAGCTCCGCCTTGGCCTCGTAGAGCGGCACCGACCTCACTCGGCCACCGTGCCATCCGGGCCGAGCTCGATGTCGTGCTCGCGGGCCATCCGCCTCACGTCGTCCCACTCGCCCTCGGCGACGATCAGCGCCTCCGGGTCGTCTTCGGCGCGCGCCGTCTCCAGCGCCGCGTGCGCCTGGCGTGCCCGTTCCCTGATGGCGGCGGCGAAAGGCCCGCTCACATCTCACCCCATATCTACGTCCGACATGAGGAAGGGTACCTCAGCAATTGCGAACATTCGCAATTGAAGTCATTCACTCAAGCCGGGCAGCGCGCCCGTTCAGGTACCGCTGCTGGGGCAGACTGCCGGCGCGACGCGCCGCCTCCTCGTACGCCTCGCGCGCCGCCTTCCGGTCACCCGCCATCTCCAGCAGGTGGGCGCGGACGGCGTGCGTCCGGTGGTCGCCGGCGATGCGCTCGTCGGCGGCCAGCTCGCCGAGCAGCTCCAGCCCTTCGTGCGGGCCGCGGGCCATGGCGACGGCGACCGCGTGGTTGAGTCTGACGACCGGGGTGTCAGAGATCCGCAGCAGCACCTCGTACAGGGCCACGATCTGCGGCCAGTCGGTCTCCGCGGCGCTGGGCGCCTCGTCGTGCACGGCGGCGATCGCCGCCTGGAGCTGGTACGGGCCGGTCGGGCCGCGCGGCAGCGCCTCGGAGACCAGCGCGACGCCCTCGGCGACCAGCCCGGCGTCCCACCGGCCGCGGTCCTGCTCGGCCATCGGGACCAGCGCCCCGTCGGGAGAGGTACGGGCCGGGCGGCGGGCGTCGGTGAGCAGCATGAGCGCCAGCAGCCCGGTGACCTCCGGATCGTCCGGCACCAGCCGGCGCACGACGCGGGTCAGCCGGATGGCCTCCGCCGACAGCTCGTCCCGCCGCAGCCGGGGGCCCGACGTGCTCGCGTACCCCTCGTTGAAGATCAGGTAGAGCACGTGCAGCACCGCCCGCAGCCGCTCGGCCCGTTCGGCGGCGGGCGGCAGGCCGAACGGGATGCCGCTCTCCCTGATCTGCCGCTTGGCCCGGGTGATGCGCCTGGTCATGGTCGGCTCCGGCACCAGGAACGCCCGGGCGATCTCCGCCGTGGTCAGGCCGCCCACCGCGCGCAGGGTCAGCGCGATCTGCGAGGCCGGCGACAGCGACGGGTGGCAGCACATGAACAGCAGCACCAGCGTGTCGTCGGCACTCTGCGGCGGCCGGTCGGCCGGCGGGGCCAGCCACTCCTCGGGCAGCCGCCACGCGGCCACGACGTCCTCGCGGCGCCGCCGCGCCTGCTCGGCCCGGAGCAGGTCGGTGAGCCTGCGCGCGGCCACGGTGATCAGCCAGCCGCGCGGACTGTCCGGCACGCCCTCCGCCGGCCACTGCCGGGACGCCGCGAGCAGCGCCTCCTGGACGGCGTCCTCGGCCGTGTCGAAGTGGCCGTAGCGGCGCACGAGCGCGCCGAGGACCTGCGGCGCCAGCTCGCGCAGCAGGTCCTCGACCCCGCCTGGAGTCACTCGATCTCGTCCACCCCGCCGTGGATGGGCCGCACGTCCACATGCCACTCGGAGTCGAGCGCGGCGTAGGGGTACGGCGCGCCGGCCAGCCTCGCGGCGACCTCCGTCGCCCGGTCGAAGCTATCGCACTCCACGATCGTGTAGCCGGCCAGGACCTCCTGCGTCTCGGCGTACGGGCCGTCCGTGACGACCGGGACCCCGTCCTTCAGCCGCACCCGCCGGGTGAGCATCGGGGAGTTCAGCCCCTGGGCGTCGACGAACTCGCCGGACTCGACCAGGTCGCCGTTCCACTTGCCCATGAACGCGTGCAGGGCGCCGATCTCCTCCTGCGTCCAGGCGGGCCTGCCGTCGACGGCCTTGCCGGTGAGCATGTCGTAGTCCCGCTGCGAGCCGTACAGCATGATCATGTACTTCACGGGTTTCTCCTTCTCTCGATGCCTTTCACCGGAGACGTCGGAGCCGCCCGCCCCGTCCGGACACATCCTTCTCGGAAGTTTTACCGGGCGCCAGGGCACTACGTTGGAGGGCATGCGGGTGCACATTCTCGGGCCGGTCGAGGTCGTGGCCGGCGGGGAGCGGGTGCCCGTCGGCGGTGGACGGCTGCGTACGCTGCTGGCCCGGCTCGCGCTCGACGCCGGGCGCACCGTGACGGCGGGGGCGCTCGCCGAGGCGCTGTGGCCCGAAGGGGCGCCGGGCGATCCGGTCAACTCGCTGCACTCGCTGGTGTCCCGGCTGCGGCGGGCGCTGCCCGCCGGGCTGCTGGTGTCGGCGGACGGCGGCTACCGGCTCGACGTCGAGGCGGACGCGGTGGACGCGCGCCGGTTCGAGCGGCTCGCGGGAGAGGGGCGGCGGGCCCTGACCGGCGGCCGGCCCGACACGGCGCTGCGGCTGCTGGGGGAGGGGCTCGGGCTGTGGCGGGGCGACCTGCCCGGCGAGGTGCCCGAGCCGGTGCGGCGGCGGCTGGAGGAGCTGCGGCTGGCGGCCCGCGAGGACCACGCGCAGGCGTCGCTCGCCGTCGGACGGGCCGAAGGGCTGGTCGCCGAGCTGGAATCGCTCGCGGCCGCGCACCCGCTGCGGGAGAGGCTGCGCGGTCTGCTCATCAGGGCCCTGCACGCGGAGGGCAGGCGGGCCGAGGCCCTGTCCGCGTACGAGGACGTCCGCCGGCTCCTGGCCGACGAACTGGGCACCGACCCCGGGCCCGAGCTGCGCGAGATCCACCTGGAGCTGCTGCGCGACGAGCCGCGTCCGCGCTCCGGCAACCTGCCCTCCCCGCTCACGTCCCTGGTGGGCCGAGAGGACGACACGGCGGCGACGGCCGAGGCGCTGCGTGCCGGGCGGCTGGTGACGCTCACGGGGCCGGGCGGCGTCGGCAAGACCCGCCTGGCCATCGAGGTCGCCGGCCACACGCCCACGGCCTGGCTGGTCGAGCTGTCCCCACTGGGCGAGCCGACGAGCGACCCCACCGCCCCGGAACGCGGACCCGCGGCCCCTTCCGAGCCCGGCACAGCGGGCTCCGCTAACCTCGCCCGGCCCGCAGCGGGCGGCTCTCCGCCCCACGACGGCTTCCGCGACACCCCCGAGCCCGGCGCGGCCGGCGGCTTCCCGTCCCATGACGTTTCCCATGGCACCCCTCAGCCCAGAGAGAGCAGCGCGACCGGGGGCGCCCCTCGATCCGTGGGGGACCTCGCGGCCGAGAGCTCTCCGTCTCAGGCCCGCGAGGCTCTTCGGTCCCACGGGAGCAGCGCTGCCGGATCCGCTGGTGCTTCGCCTCCACCCGAGCGGGGGCGTGCGGGGCCCTTCCCGGATGCTGGGGAGGGCGGGGTCGTGGTCGCTCTCGCGCGGGTGGCCGGGGTGCGTGAGGGGGCGTTCGGCGGAGGGCGGTTGCTCGATCGGGTGGCCGAGGCGTTGTCGGGGTCGCTGCTGGTGCTCGACGGATGTGAGCGGGTGGCCGGCGAGGTGGCCCGGGCGGTCACGTACCTGCTGGGCCGCGCGCCGGGGCTGCGCGTGCTCGCCACCAGCAGGGAGCCGCTGGGCGTGCCGGGGGAGACCGTGCTGCAGGTGCCGCCGCTGGAGCCGGAGGCGGCGGCGCGGCTGTTCGCCGAGCGGGCGGCGGCCGCGCGGACGGGGTTCACGGTGCGGGACCCGGGACTGGTGGACGAGGTGTGCCGGCGGCTGGACGGCCTCCCGCTGGCGATCGAGCTGGCCGCGGCCCGGCTCCGCTCGTTCCCGCTGGACGAGCTGGCGGCCCGGCTGGACGACCGGTTCGCCCTGCTCTCGGGGGTCAGCAGGGCAGCCGAGCCGAGGCACCGTACGCTGCGCGCGGTGGTCGCCTGGACGTGGGACCTGCTGGACGAGGACGAGCGGCGGCTGGCCCGCAGGCTGGCGGCCTTCCCCGGCGGCATCACCGTGGAGAGCGCGGAGGCGGTCGCCGCCGCCCGCCCTGACCTGCTGGCGGCCCTCGCCGACCGGTCGCTGCTGCGGTTCGACGGCGAGCGCTACCGGATGCTGGAGACGATCAGGGAGTACGGGCTGCGCGAGCTGGTCGAGTCCGGGGAGCTCGCCCGGGTGCGCGCCGCGCACGCCGCCTACTTCTCCGGCCTGGCCGCCCGCGCCGAACCGGAGCTGCGCGAGGCCGGGCAGCTCCGGTGGATCACCCGGCTCGCCGCCGAACGCGGCAACCTGCTCGCCGCGCTCCGCTTCGCACATGAGACCGGCGACGCCGCGGGAGCGCTGCGGCTCTGCGTGGCGCTGGGGGTGTTCTGGCTGGTACGAGGCGACCGGGCGGCCATGGAATCCTGGACGCGCCTGGCCCTGGACACCCCCGGCCGCGCCCCCGCCGAGGCCAGGGCCGTGACGGCCGCCCTCCACCTGCTGGCGGCCACCACTTGGGCGGGCCTGGAAATGGACGCGCGGGACGCCGCCCACGTCCGCCACCTGCTGCCGGAGGAAGCACCCGGCCACCCGGAATCCGGCCTGATCCCGGAGCAGGCGGAGCGGGGTTCTGGAGCCGAGTCCGGGTCCTTTTCGGGGCATCCGCTCGTCGTCCTGGTCGAGCCGGTGCTGGCTGCCGCGTGCGGGGACGAGGCGGCGGCGCTGGACGCGATCGAGCGGCGGCTGTCGCATCCCGACGCCTGGACGAGGGCGATGCTGCGGCTCGTCAGAGCCGTTCTGCGGGGAAATGCGGGCGACGCCGCGGGCATGGGCCACGATCTGGAGGTGGCGGTCGCCGGGTTCCGCGCCGGCGGGGAACGGGCCGGGCTGGCGTGGGCGCTGACGTCGCTGGCCGACGTGCGGACGAACGGGGGCGCGTACGCGGAGGCGGTGGCCGCGCTGGAGGAGGCGGTGCGGCTGCTGCGGGAGCTGGACCCGTCCGACGAGGCCGCGTCCCAGCGGGTGTGGCTGGCCGAGGCCCGGGCCCGCGCGGGCGACACGGCGACCGCCCGCGCCGAGCTCGAAACGCTGGCCGCGCTGCCGGGCGTTCCCGACGGCCTGCCGGTCTACATCCGGGTCACGCTCGGCGACCTGGCCCGCCGAGACGGCGACCTGGCGGGCGCGGAGGCCCATTACGAGCAGGCCGAAGCGCGTCTCCGGCCGTCCGAGGACCCCGTCTTCGCCGTCACGCTCGCGTGCGCGCGGGCCAGACTGGCCATGGAGCGGGACGACCCGGTGCGGGCCGGGGAGCGCTTCGCCCGGGCTTTCGACGCCTGCGCGGGAGAGCCGTCGCTGGCCGCCATCACCGCCGCCCACCTGGCGCACCTCCTGGCGTTCCAGGGCCGCCGGATCGAGGCGGCTGAGCTGCTCGGCGCCGCCCACGTCCTGATCGGCGCCCTCGAAGCGCTCGACCACGACCTCGTACGCCTCGCCCCCGAACTCCGCGCCGCCCTCGGCGCGCGGCGGTACGAGACCGCCTACGCCCGCGGCCGCACCCCGGACGAGGCGCTCGCGCTGATCAGCGCCAGGGTGGAGGAGCTGGTCCGTGTCCCGCGCGCGGCGGAAGCCTCCGACGACCCGGGCGGGCGCCCGGCCCCCTAGGGAGTGCCTGACAATTCGGTGTGGCGGACGCGGGCTTCGACGAGCAGATGCAGCTTGGTGGTCAGTCCGCCGCGGGATCGTCCGAGCGCCTGCCGGTTTTGCGATTGCTTCGTATCGATCGTCCCACCGTCGTCCCCTTTTGCGGGCTGCGGCCGCGTGTTGATGGGCGCAGCCGCCACAAAATGCCGTCGACCACCTGCCGTTGATCGCGCCAGGGACAACCCGGCCATCGGTCACCGGCAGCAACGGCTCGATCCGCGACCACGCCTTGTCGGTCAGCTCACCACGTCGCACCACGATCAGTGAGGCTTTTCCGTGCGCCCAGCAGGAGGTGAAGCCGTGACGTAGTGGTGGATCCGGTTGTTCGTGAGCTCGTCGTCGCTTGCCGGTGGAAGTCCGGCCCGGGTAGCTGCCAGGAGGCCCGGCCGTAGTACCGCTATCAGTCGGCCGGACACACGACCGGCGGTGAGGGAAGGGCCGCTACTTCGTCGATGCGCGGCGACTGACCAGGGAGGGGCCCGGTGAGTGCCGCGTGTTCGCCACGCATGCGAGCCTGTCCGGACGCGCAACGGCCCCCCTTGCGGCTTCCTTTCCACCCCTGAAGCTTCTCCACCCCCTGCGTATCGGGCGTCAGGAGTGCAGAACGCCGGCGCGGGCGGCGGCGAGGGCAGCATCCGCCGCACGTTCAGCGTCGCGTTCGGTGACCGGTTCGTGGGTGATGAACAGCCGGTAGTAGATGGGCGCGACGGCCGTTCTGATCACGTCTGCCACGTCAGTGTCCGCAGGGAGCTCGCCCCGCGCGACCGCCCGCCGCACCACTTCGGCTGCCTGTTCGTGGCGGGCGGCGAAGAAGTCGTGCAGCGCCTGCGCGGGCCCGGTGCTCTGTACGGCGGCCGACACGAATGCGGCGGAGATCGGCCCGGCGACCGGATCGGCGAACCCGCTTCGCACCAGCCCGGCGATCTCCCGCAGGTCCTCGCGGAGTGAGCCGGTGTCGGGCAGCGGCCACGGCTCCTCCCTGGCCAGTTCGAGCGCGTCGGCGATCAGGCCCTCCGCGCTGCCCCATCGCCGGTACACGGTGGTTTTGTGCACGCCCGAGCGGATCGCCACGTTCTCCACCGTCAACCCGCTGTAGCCGTGCTCGGCCAGCTCGGTGAGGGTCGCCTGTCGTACGGCGTCGCGCACGCGGGCGCTGCGACCGCCGGGACGTTTGCCCAAAGTCTACTCCAGTTGCGTTAGGAGGGATTTCTATGCTAGCTTAAAGCAACAGTAGTTGCGATTGGAGTACCTCTGCCTACACAGCTTTCCCTCCGGGGAGTCTCGAAGTCCTACGGCGAGCACCGCGTCCTTGACCAGCTCACCTTCAGCATCCGGCCCGGCGAGCGCGCCGGAGTCGTCGGCGAGAACGGCTCCGGCAAGTCCACGCTGCTCAAGATCATCGCCGGGGTGGATCAGCCAGACGACGGTGAGGTGACGGTAGCGGCCGCCGGCGGCGTCGGCTACCTGGGCCAGACCCTCAACCTGCCCGACGACCACACCGTCCAGCAGGCCGTCGACGCCGCGCTGGCCGAGCTGCGCGCACTCGAGCGCGACATGCAGCGCGCCGCCGAGGAGCAGGACCTGACCCTGTACGGCGAGCTGCTCACCGCCTTCGAGGCCCGTGACGGATACGAGGCCGACGCCCGTGTCGACAAGGCCATGCACGGGCTCGGCCTGGCCCAGATCGAGCGCTCACGCGAGCTGTCGACCCTGTCAGGCGGCGAGCAGGCCCGGCTCGGCCTGGCCTGCGTGCTGGCCGCCTCACCAGAGATCCTGCTGCTCGACGAGCCCACCAACCACCTGGATGAGGCGGCGCTCACCTGGCTGGAGGACCGGCTGCGCGCCCACAAGGGCACGGTGGTGGCAATCTCACACGACCGGACCTTCCTGGACCGGGTGGCCACGACGATCCTCGAGGTCGAGGGCGGCACGATCACCAGGTTCGGCGGCGGCTACACCGGATTCCTGACCGACAAGGCGGCCGCCCGGCAGCGCTGGGAGCAGGCCTACGCCGCCTGGCGGGAGGAGGTTGAGCAGGTCAAGGAGTTCGCCGCGACCACGGCGCGCCGCGTCGCGCGGGGCCGCGAGATGAAGGACAACAACAAGATGGCCTACGACCGCAACGCCGGCCGCGTGCAAAGCTCGGTCGCCTCGCGGGTACGGCAAGCCACAGAACGCCTGCGCCGCCTAGAAGCCGACCCGGTACCGCGACCGCCCAAACCTTTGTGTTTCCGCGGCAGGTTCGCGGGCGCCGGCACGCACGTCGACCACGGCAGGTTGCGGATCGAACCGGGCGACCGGTTGCTGATCACCGGGCCGAACGGCGCGGGCAAGTCGACGCTGCTGGCGGCTATCGCGGCCCAGGCCGGTCGGCGGGCAGGTTACCTCGCGCAGGAAGTCACCTTCGACCCCGAAAAGACGGTCATGGAGACCTACGGCGGCGACCCAGAAGCCCTGCTCGCGACGGGCCTGTTCCACCGCGAGGCGCTGCACCTCAAAGTCGGCGCACTGTCCGAGGGCCAGCGGCGGCGACTGGCGCTGGCCGAAGTGCTGGCGGGCGAACACGACCTGCTGCTGCTGGACGAACCCACCAACCACCTCTCGCTCACCCTGGTCGAGGAGCTCGAGCAGGCGCTCGGCGACTACCAGGGCACGCTCGTGGTGGTCACGCACGACCGGGCGCTACGGCGTCGCTTCACCGGTAAGGAGATCGCTCTTTCATGTTGATCGACGGTTCACCGTACGGCATCACCTGCGGCCCCGACGGCGCGCTCTGGTTCACCCTCGTCCATCAGGGCCGCATCGGCCGGGTCGTGCCGGGTGCGGAACCCACGCTGTTCCCTCTCGATCCGGCCGACGGTCAGCCCACGGTCATCACCCCGGGACCGGACGGCGCGCTGTGGTTCACCGAGTTCGCCGGCGGCCGGATCAGGCGGATCACCGTGGACGGCGTTGTCACCACGTTCGATGTGGCCTCGCCGTACGGCATCGCCGCCGGCCCTGACGGGGCCATGTGGTTCACCCAACTGCAGGACGACCGGATCGGACGCATCACCCCAGACGGGCAGGTGTCGTCGTACCCACTGCCCGGCACCGGCGCGATGCCCTCCGCGATCACCGCAGGGCCGGACGGCGCGCTGTGGTTCACGCTCAACCAGGGCAACGCGATCGGCCGCATCACGACCGGCGGCGAGGCGTCGACGTACCCACTGCCCACACCGGGCGCGGCACCGGTCGGCATCTCCGCGGGACCGGATGACGCGCTGTGGTTCGTGGAGATCGGCGCCGGCCAGGTCGGCCGGATCGACACCTCGGGCGCGATCACCGAGTTCCCGCTGCCCGACCGCGCCGCCCGGCCGCACGCCATCGTGGCCGGGCCGGACGGCGCGCTCTGGCTTACCGAGTGGGGTGCCAGCAGGCTGGCCCGTGTCACGACCGACGGGAAGATCGAGGAGTTCCCGCTGGAGGGCGCGGAACCTCACGGCCTCGCCGTCGGTCCGGACGGGGCGATCTGGGTCGCGATGGAGTCCGGTGCCCTGACGCGTCACAGCTTGTAGGCGAGCGTGAGCACCTGGAGCTCGAACTCCATCACCTGGCCGGAGATCCCGGCCAGGTCCCCGGTCCCGGAATTGGGGATGATGTTCCCGTAGCTGGACTGATCAGGGCCGTCGGCCAGGCCGCCGTGCTGGATGACGATGGTGCCGTGCCGACCGTCCAGCACGCCCTCGATCCTTTCGGAGGCCACGTAGCCCCCGCCCGCCGTCGACGCCCGTGATGTCATACAGGGTTCGGGCCATCTCGACGCCGTGAGTGTCCAGGGCCGGTGGACGGCCACCGACCGCGGCGGCAGGCACAAGGACCCCGACCACGTATGCGCGCGACCTACACCCGCACCGAGGGGGTACGGCACCTGTTCGCCGCCCTGAACCTGGGCCGCAACAAGATGTACGGACACATCAAGAGGCGCAAGCGGCGCGGTGAGTTCCTGGAGTTCTGCCGCTACCTGCGCAGCCTCTACCCGACCGACGTCCGGATGGCGATCATCTGTGACAACTTCAGCCCGCACAAGCACCAAGAAGGACGAGCGGCTCGGCGGGTGAGCGCAGGCGAACAACGTCGAGATCGCCTACACGCCGACCGATTCCTCGGGGATGAACCGAATCGAGGACCAGTTCACCGCGCTGCGGGCGTTCACTCTCAACGGCACCGGCCACGCCCGCCACCGCGAGCAGGGCAGCATGGTCCGCCGTTGCATCGCCTGGCGCAACCGCAACACCGACAATCCCCGCCTGTGCCGGATCGTCAGGAGGGCGAACGATGCGGTAGCAGGCCACTCTCTCGATCGCCGTTGGGCGTCAGGGGCCTTAGCTGCCGGCCTGCCGGAGGCTGATGAGATTGCCATCGGGGTCGCTGAGGATGGCGAAGACACCGCCGGGCTGCTGACTCGGGGGGCCGAGGAACGCAACGCCGCGCTCGGTGAGAGCGCGGTACTCTTTGTCAAGATCTTCGCAATCGATGACCAGGCCGCGCAGCGACCCGGGCGGCATCTCATCGAACCAGGTCACGAGGGTCAGGCTGGTCTGAGCGCCGGGGATGCCGACCTGAATCCAGCGCATCTCATCGCCGAAAGTGGACTCGGCGATGAGGTCGAAGCCTAGCTTGTCGAGGTAGAAGCTCTTGGCTCGGTCCTGGTCGCTGACCGGCACCGACACGACGGAGATGAACTGCACGGCGCTCCTTCTATCGGGTTTCGCCGATACCCTATCATTGAGGGATGGGGCGACCACAGGCTGATGGAGATCCGTTTCGAGCGATCGCCGATCCGACCCGACGGAAGATCATCGAACTGCTCTTCGAACGGCCGCGCACGGCCGGGGAGCTCGCGAACAGCTTCACCACCTGCCAGTCGACCGTCTCAGAACACCTGGGCATCCTGCGTCGGGCCGCTCTGGTGAGCTACACCGAGCACGCCGGTCGCCGCATCTACACCCTCGCGCCTTCTCCGCTTGCCGAGATCGCCACGTGGTCCGCGCAATACGCCCGGCCGAGACGATCGGAGTCCCTGGGTCGGACTGCGAAGATCAGCCGAGCGTGAACGTCCCGGCGCGGATACGGCGCCGGCTGGGAGGGTGGACTTCATGATGGAGGACTTGCGGGACGCCGAGCGCCGACTCCAGGCCGCGCAGCTCGCTGGAGATGCCGAGGCGCTGGATCGGCTTCTGGATGATCGGCTGATCTTCACCTTCGGTGGGAACGTCGCGACCAAGGCGGACGACCTGGAGCTGCACCGCACTCGGGCGCAGGTGATGACGAAGGTGGCCGAGGAGGAGTTGACCGTGCTCGCCGATGGGCACACCGGGGTGACGTGGTTTCTCGGCACCGTCGAAGGGACCGTCTCCGGTACGCCGTTCGCGGCCAGGATGCGCTACACCCGTACGTGGCTGTACGGCGAGGAGCACGGCTGGCGCATCATCGCCGTGCACGCCGGCACGACCGATTGACCTAGCCGACCACCTTCAGTTCGCGTGAAATCTGGGCCTTGTCAAGATTCACTCATGGTGGGTCCGAGGCTCATGCGTGCTGGAGGGCGACGAGCTTCCGGTGACACGAACCGGGTCGCGAGACACTACATCCTGCTGTTCCAGCCACTTGAGGATCGCTTGGTTCGTGTCTTCGGGCTTTTCCTGCTGGATCCAGTGACCGCAGTCCAGGCCGACCACTTCCACGTTGGGCACGAACTCTGTCAGGTTCTCGGACCTCGGGATCGCCAGGTCCCGGTCGCCGTAGATCATGAGGGCGGGCTGTTGGATGATCGGGTTCACGTCCGCCAGCAGACGCCAGTTGCGGTCGAGGTTCCTGTACCAGTTGATGCCGCCCGTGAATCCCGATGATTCGAATGCCGAGACGAAGACGGCCAGTTCGCTGTCGCTCATGACGGGCTCGCCGAGTGGTGTGTCCGCCCTGGCGAGATTCATCAGCGCCATGCCCGGCTCAGGGGCCGCGAAGGGCACGTTCTTGCGGTACATGTTGCGAAGAAATTGGAAGGTGTTGTCGTCGAATACGGCGTCCGCGACGCCCGGCCGCCGATTGAAGTGGACGAAGTAGAAGTCGCCGCCGAGCATGTCTTCCATGAACTCGATCCACGGCCTTTCTCCGCGCTCCTGGTAAGGCAGGCTCAGGTTGATCACCTTGTTCACACGGTCGGGGTGCAACAGGGTCAGTCCCCAGACGACGAACGCACCCCAGTCATGGCCGACGAAGGTGGCGTCTTGGTATCCGTAGTGGTCGAGAAGCGCGACGAGGTCACCCGACAGGTGTTCGATGTCGTAATCCGTCACCTCCGTCGGGCGGGACGAGTTGCCGTAACCCCGCTGGTTCGGTGCGATGACGTGGTAACCGGCCGCGGCGAGGGCGGGCATCTGGTGACGCCAGGAGAAGGCGTGCTCCGGCCAGCCGTGGCAAAGCACGACAGGCTTTCCCTCGTTTTCTCGGCCTGCTTCGAAGACTTCGAGTTCCACACCGTTGACCGGAATAAGGGTGGGCTCAGGAAAATCGGTTGGTTCGAGCATCGCGTGTTCCTCATTGTCTTTGCGGATGATCGGGCGCCGGCGCACCCCTGACAGGCCCGGGTGTTCGCTTGCGGTCGACCTCGCCGGTGAGGTCGTATCGCCATCCTGCCGACCGAAACCGGTCACCCCACGACCGGTTTCGTGTGAGAGTTTTGTCGGCGTGCGAACCGACCGGCTGGTGGCCATCCTTCTGATGCTGCAGCGGCGCGAGCAGGTGACAGCAGCAGAGGTCTCCCGAGAGCTGGAGGTCTCCGAGCGCACCGCCCGCCGCGACCTCGACGCCCTGGCCATGGCCGGGGTGCCCGTCTACTCGGTGCAGGGCCGAGGTGGCGGCTGGCGCCTGGTGGGCGGCGCCCGTACCGACCTGTCCGGATTGACCGCGAGCGAGGCCCGCGCCCTGTTCCTGGTCGCCGGCCCGGCCTCGGCTGCGACGCCGGCCCTGAAAGCGGCTCTGCGCAAGCTCGTCCATGCCCTGCCGGAGCCCTTCCGGACGCAGGCCGAGGCGGCAGCGTCGTCATTGGTCATGGACCCGCAGCGATGGGGGTCGAGCCGGGTCGAGCGCCGACCGCCTCGCTTCCTCGACGAACTCCAGGACGCGGTGATCCGCGGCGTCCAGGTGCGGCTCGGCTACGTCGACCGCGACGGCGCCGAAACCGAGAGAACCGTCCACCCGCTGGGCATCGTCGCCAAAGGCCCGTCGTGGTACCTCGTCTCCACCACCGAGACCGGCCGGCGGACCTTCCGGATCGACCGCGTGTCATCCGCCGACCCGACCGGCGATCCCGTGCACCGGCCCGAGGACTTCGACCTCGCCGAGAGCTGGCGCGAGATCGCCGACGAGGTCGACCGCAAACGAACACCGGTGGAGGTCCAGGCGGTCTGCGCTCCCCACGGGATCGGCATACTCCGGATGGGGCTCGGTGCTCGGCTCGAGGTGGGAGGTTCCACGACCGACGGCCGCATCGAGGTCGTGATCCGCGGCTACGACGAGTACACGCTCGCCGGCGAGCTCGCGGGGCTGGTCGAATGGCTCGAGGTGACCGGCCCTCCGGGTGTCCGAGACCACCTGGCCTCGATCGGCAACGCGCTCGCCGAACGCTACCGCTGAGACCGTCACCTGACCAGACCGAGTACGTCAGAACCGTAGGGTGGTTTGCTCCAATGATCACATCAGGCGGCGGTCTCAGGGTGGTCGGTCGGCGTCGGGTCCTGCGATGTCGGCCGCCTCGGGCGCGCCCACCGAGGTGAACAGGGTGAGGGCGCGTTTCCTGGCGGCGTCGGCGGCGGTCCGGTCGCCGTGGGCCTCGCGCGCGTCGGCGAGCGCCCGGTACGCCCGCCCGCTCCACAGCGGGATGCCGATCGCGTCGAAGATCCCGGCGGCCTCCGTGAGATGGCCGATCGCCTGACGCGGCTGCCCGTTCCGGCAGTGCAGGATGCCGAGCGCGGTCCGGATCCGGCCCTCGGTCAGCGGTTCGCCGAGAGGCCGGTTCAGCGCCAGGGCCTGCCTGAAGAGGCCGGCCGCGGCACCGAGCGCCCCGGTGTTCAGACGGACCAGGCCGAGACCGTAGCGGGCCTCGGCCTCCTCGCGCGGGTCGGCGAGGTCCTCCGCGATCGCGAGCATGTCCTTGAACGCCGACTCGGCCGGTCCCACCTCCGCGGCGGCGAGGTGGAGCTGCCCCAGCCAGTACAGGACCTCGGCGTGCACCCGCCGGTCACCGTCGCGTCCGGCCAGGAGCGCCCGCTCCAGGTGCGGCCTGGCGTGCTCCAGGCGGCCTATCTCCACCAGGAGCTGCCCGAGCGAGCGCAGCAGCAGGACCTCGGCGCCGAGGTCGCCGGAGGCGCGGTGGACCTCCAGCGCCTCCTCGTGCAGCGCGACCGCGTGGTCGTAGCGGCCGAGCATCCCGTCCACGTGCGCCGCCACGCCCAGCGCGTACATCAGGCCCTGCCGCTCGCCGATCTCGCGGAAGAGGCGCATCGACTCCTCCAGCGCCTCGGCCGCGCCGGCGTAGTCGTGCCGGTAGGTGCCCAGCAGCCCGAGCCCCATGAGCATGGTCGCCGTGCCGCGCGCGTTGCCCGCCAGACGGGTGCACGCCAGTGCCGCCCTGAGCGTCTCCTCCCAGTCGTCGTTGTGCCCGCGGGTGAGGAAGAGCGTGTAACCGCTGGCGACCAGGTCCCAGCACAGCTCGTCGAGGCCCGCGGCGGCGGCCTGGTGCACCGCCGTCATCAGGTTGAGCCGCTCCAGGTCGTACCAGGCCAGCGGATCCGCGGGCAGGTCCGGCAGGCCCGCGGTCCAGCGCGGCGCGTCGCTGTGCAAGGTGGCGAAGTCGCCGCCGGACACCGCGATGTGCGCGCGTTCCGTGACCGCCAGCCAGCCGCCGAGCGCCCTGGCGATCGCCGGCCGCTCAGCCGGGCCTGCAGTGCCGGTCCGTACGGGGACGCCAGGTCCAGTTCGGTGTCGTCCTGCCGCGGATGGAAATGGTGAGGCACCCGCCCCTGTTGTGGTCGATGTCCACGAGCGCCCCACGGAAGTCCGACCACCGGCCGCCGCCGGTCGCCTCGTTGCACTTGGCCCTGATGGCCTGGTTGCGGATGTCGCGGCACGCGGGCCGCAGGATGTCGCTCAAGGTCTTCCTGGCGGCGGATTCGACGGAGCGGCCCCGGGCCCGCAGGTTCTTGTAGTGCCCGAGAATGATCGAGGAGACTCCGAGATAACGGCCGCTGCCGTTCCTGTAGAGCGTGATGTCGTATGACTGCGGATCGCCGTACCGCAGGGTCCACTCCCCGACGCGTTTGCCGCCGACGAGGACGTACGACTCGTCCCACTTACACGCCGACGCGACCAGCACCGTGACCATGAGCAGGGGAATGAGTAATCGCTTCATGGCGCCTCCTCAGGGGGTTTCCCCCAGTGTCCGCAGCGGCGTCATAAGCGAGTCATACGACGGCGGTCAGGTGGCGGCCTCCTCACGGCGGCGCTTGGCGAAGTGGCCGCGGCAGTGGGGGCAGCAGAACCCGTACGTGTGTCCGTCCAGCTCCAGCGTGACCGCCTTCTCCTTCGCCACCGTGGCCCCGCACACGGGGTCGACGTAGGTCCCCGGTGGCGCCTCCGCGGGCGCTTCCCGCTTGGCGTCCTCGATCATGGTGAGGACGTCGGACGACCGGCGGACCCGCCCTTCGATGCCGTACCCGCCCTGAGGGACGCCGAAGACGTGCACGATCGCGTCGCCGCCCGGCACGGCGGCGGTGACCTCGGAGATGAGATGCTCGCTCATCTCCTTGGCCCAGGCCGCCGCGTACACGTTCACCACGCACCGCGCCGGACCCGCGGTCACCCAGATCGCGGGCTCGTGCACCACCACGTGGCCGAGCGAGTCGAACAGGGCCAGCACGCCGGGGTCGGCGGCCTCCTCGTCGCCCTCGGTCGCGGCGAAGATCCGGCTGGGCGCCAGCCTGGCGGCGATCTGTCGCAGCTCCTCCTGACCGAACGCGCCCCGGCGGGCGTAGACCTCGATGAAAAGCATGATTGTCCTTCCCGGTGTGGTGTCGTCTCCGAGGCTGCGTGGACGCGCTGTCAGATCACGCACAAGCTCCTGTCAGCCGGCTCCAGAGCGTCCTCCAAGGGACCGTCAGCAGCTCAGAGGAGGATGAACAGGTACGAACAGCCCTTATGCTGAGTCCAGATCGTTACCGGATGGGCCCGCGGTTCACGTGTGATGACCCCTGCTGCGGGCACTGTCCATCGACCGGAAGAGGACGACAGCCACACGGCGCTGTCTGGAGAGGGTGGCGGTGCCGGAATGATCGCTGGGGATCCCCCCGCTCTTCCGCTGGTGCTTTTGGTGGAGGACGACCCCCAAGACGCGTTCATCGTGCGGGAGCTGCTGGAAGACGGCGACCTGTCGGTGCGGCTGGAATGGGCGCGATCGCTGGACGAGGCGCGGCACCTGCTCGCGCGGCAGCGGGTCCAGTGCGTGCTGCTCGACCTGGGCCTGCCCGACGCGCGCGGCCTGTCGGCGCTGGCCGCGATGCGGGAGGCGAGCGGCGACGCCGCGGTGGTCGTGCTGACCGGGCTGGCCGAGGAGCAGGCGGGCCTCGCCGCGGTCACCGCGGGCGCCCAGGACTACCTGGTCAAAGGGCGCGTCGAAGGCGAGTGGCTGGGCCGCACCCTCCGTTACGCGATGCAGCGCAAGCAGGCCGAGCAGGCGGCGGTGGCGCTGCACGCCGAGCGGCTGCGCGCCGAGGAGAACGCCCGCCTGGAGCGCGGCCTGCTGCCGACGCCGCTGCTGCAGCAGATGCCGATCCAGGTGGCCACCCGCTACCGCGCCAGCCGCGTGTCGGGCACGCTCGGCGGCGACTTCTTCGACGTGGTGGAGGACGACGACAAAGTCGTGCACGCGATGATCGGAGACGTCTGCGGCCACGGCCCCGACGAGGCCGCGCTCGGCGTGTGCCTGCGCATCGCCTGGCGCACGCTCGTGCTCAGCGGCGTGACGGGCACCGCCCTGCTGCGCCAGCTGGAGCGCGTCCTGCGGGCCGAGCGCGGCGGCGACGAGATCTTCGTGACCATGTCGACGCTGGCGCTGGAGTCCGACCAGCGCACGGTCCGTGTGTGGCGGGCGGGCCATCCGGGGCTGCTGGTCCACTCCGGCAGCTCGGTCACCTGGGCCGAGCCGGGCATCGGCCCGGCGCTGGGGCTGCCGCTGGAGTCGGAGTGGGAGCCGACCGAGCTGGAGCTGCCCGCGGGCGGCGGGCTGACGCTGTTCACCGACGGGCTGTTCGAGCGCCGGCTGCCCGGCGACGGCATGCGACTGCTGGGTGAGGAGGGCCTGCTCGCGGTGGCGCGCAGGCACGCCCACCTGAACGGAGAGGAGTTCGTGGACGCGTTGATCTCCGGCACCGAGCAGGCCACCGCGCCCGACGCGTCCGCCGACGACGTCGCCGTCGTCCATCTGCGCTGGAAGGAGGAGCAGTGAACGCCAGCACCGCGTGGCGGCGGCTCACCGTCCATCAGTGGTTCCTGCTCGTGCTCGCCGCGATCATGATCGTGGTCATGATCTTCGGCGTGATCGCCGCGGTGATGCTCCAACGCACCACCGACCTGGCGGACGACCTGGTCGACCGCATCTCGCCGGCGCGGATCGAGGCCGCCGAGCTCCAGGGCACCCTGCTCGACCAGGAGACCGGCGTGCGCGGGTTCCTCCTGACGGGGAACCGGCAGCTACTCGAACCGTACGAGCGCGGCATGGCCGACGAGCAGCGCCAGTACGAGCGCGTCGAGGAGCTCGTCCGCGACGAGCCGGAGATCCTCTCCCACCTGCGGCAGATCAGTGAGGCGTCCGCCGCCTGGCGGCGCGACTACGCCGAGCCGCTCGTCGCGGAGCGGCAGGCCGCCAGCCCGATCAGCAACGCGCAGATGGAGAGCGGCAAGCCCGCGTTCGACCGCATCCGGGCGCTGACCGAGACCTTGAACGACAGCCTGGCGCAGAGCCGTCAGCAGGCGCGCGACGAGCTGATCCAGGCGCAGACCCTGCGCAACTGGATGTTCGTCGCCATGATCACGACGTTCCTGGTGGCCGGGCTGGCGATGGCCGTGCTGCTGCGCCGGGCCGTGGTCCGGCCGCTCGACGAGCTGCGCATGGCCTCGCGCGAGGTGGCCGAGGGCAACTTCGACCACCCGATCCCGGCCCACGGACCGGCCGACATCCGCGAGGTCGCGCTGGACGTGGACGCGATGCGTACCAAGCTCGTGGCGGCGCTGGAGACCTCCCGCGAGCACGAGGCGACGCTGAGCACGCAGGCCGCCGACCTCGACGCGCAGGCGGTCGAGCTGCGCCGCTCCAACGCCGAGTTGGAGCAGTTCGCCTACGTGGCCTCGCACGACCTGCAGGAGCCGCTGCGCAAGATCGCCACCTTCTGCCAGCTGCTGGAGAAGCGCTACACCGACGCGCTCGACGACCGCGGCCGGCAGTACATCCGCTTCGCCGTCGACGGCGCCACCCGCATGCAGGGCCTGATCAACGACCTGCTGAGCTACTCGCGGGTGGGCCGGCTGTACGACGCGCGCCGGGCGGTGAACCTCAACCTGAAGCTGGACAAGGCGCTGGACAACCTGGCCACCGGCATCGAGGAGTCGGGCGCGACGGTCGAGCGGCCGGACGACCTGCCGCAGATCACCGGCGACCCGATGCTGCTGACCATGCTCTGGCAGAACCTCATCGGCAACTCCATCAAGTTCCGCCACCCGGACCGCCCGCTGGTCATCCGGATCGACCATGAGCAGGTGGAGGAGAGTGAGTGGCGCTTCTCACTCACCGACAACGGCATCGGCGTCGACCCGGAGTTCGCCGACAAGATCTTCGTCATCTTCCAGCGTCTCCACAGCCGCGAGGCCTACAGCGGCACCGGGATCGGCCTGGCGATGTGCAAGAAGATCGTGGAGAACCACGGCGGACGAATCTGGCTGGACACCGCATACCAGGACGGCGGAATCCGGATCTGCTTTACGCTTCGTTCTGACACGCTCTCCTCGGAGGCCCGCTTCGCGGCCGCCACAGCCAGCTCAGAAGGATCCCGTACATGAGCTCCATCGGACAACCCATCGAAGTGCTCCTCGTCGAGGACGACCCCGGCGACGAGCTCATCACCCGGGAGGCCTTCGAGGACAACAAGATCGGCAACAACCTCCACGTGGTCCGTGACGGCCTGGAGGCGCTCGACTTCCTCTACCGGCGGGGCGGCTACGAGGGCAAGCCGCGCCCCGACCTGATCCTGCTCGACCTCAACCTGCCCAAGTACGACGGCCGTCAGGTGCTGGAGAAGATCAAGGGCGACCCGGAGCTGCGGGCCATCCCGGTGGTGGTGCTCACCACGTCCTCCGCCGAGGAGGACATCCTGCGCAGCTACAAGCTGTTCGCGAACGCCTACGTGACCAAACCCGTCGACCTGAGCCAGTTCATGGCCGTGATCCGGCAGATCGACGAGTTCTTCGTCACCGTGGTGCGGCTGCCGGGCCGCAGCCACTAGCCCGGATCAGCCCACCTGCTCCAGGTAGTGCGGGTTGTACATGACGCCCAGGATGTTGCCGAACGGGTCGACCACGGACCCGGTCACGAAGCCCGCACCCCGTTCGGTGATCTCATGGTGCTCCTTGGCGCCCATCGCCAGCAGCCGCTCGTAGGCCGCCCGCACGTCGTCGACGTGCCAGTACGCGACCACCCCGGCCTGTTCCCCGCCGTGCGGGCGCCAGGCGCTGTCCACGAGGCCGAGCTCGGCCTCGTGGTCGCCGATGCGGAACTCGGTGTAGCCGAGCCGCCCGTCGGGCCCGTTCCGGTGGAAGTACGGCTCGACACCGAGGAGTTCCGTGTACCACCGCTTGGCCGCCTCCAGGTCGTCGGCCCAGTAGCTGATCGTCGCGAGTCCGCGCAACATGTGTTGCCCCTTTCGTTCGGTAGGTACCACGCTAGGAGTCGTTGAGGAACGTGCGTTTCCTCAAGGCTGGCATCATCGGGTCATGCTGGAAACCTCGGTACGGCTGCTGCGGCTGCTGTCGCTCTTCCAGGCTCGCCCCGGCTGGACCGGCGCCGAGCTGGCCGGGCGGCTCGGCGTGACCACCCGCACCGTGCGCAACGACGTCGAGCGGCTGCGCCTCATGGGCTACGAGATCTCCTCGACCACCGGCACCGCGGGCGGCTACCGGCTGGGGGCGGGGGCCGCGCTGCCGCCGCTGCTGCTCGACGACGAGGAGGCCGTCGCGGTGGCGGTCAGCCTGCACGCGGCCGCCGGCGGCACGGTCACCGGCATCGAGGAGACCTCGCTGCGCGCGCTCGCCAAGCTGCGGCAGCTGCTGCCGTCGCGGCTGCGCCACCGCATCGAGGCGGTACGGGACGCGACGGTCTCGGTCACCGGCCGCGGCCCCACCGTGGACGCGGCGACCCTGACCGCCGTCGCCGACGCCGTCCGCGCCAGGGAGACGCTCCGCTTCGACTACCGGGGCCATGACGGGACCGTCAGCACCCGGGCCGCCGAGCCGCACCGGCTGGTCCACACCGGCCGCCGCTGGTATCTGCTGGCCTGGGACACCGCGCGGGGCGACTGGCGGACGTTCCGCGCGGACCGCCTCACCCTCCGCGTCCCCAACGGCCCCCGCTTCACCCCCCGCGAGCTGCCCGACGAGGACGCGGCGACCCGCGTGGTCCGCGGCGCGGGCTCCACCGCCTGGCGCCACCAGGCCAGGGTCCGCCTGCACGCCCCCGTCGGGGTGGTGGCGGATCGGCTCACCCCGGCCGCCGGGCTGCTCACCGCGGACGGCGACGGCGCCCTGCTGGAGACCGGCGGCGACTCGCTGCACGACCTGGCGGGCTTCCTCGGCAGCCTGGGCGTCGGGTTCGAGGTGCTGGACCCGCCCGAGCTCCGCGCCCACCTGCGCGAACTGGCCGCCCGCTACGCGAGCGCGGCCGGGGTCAGCGGCTGAGCGCCGCGCGGGACTCCTGCAGGAACGCCCGTTCCGCCCCGTACGCCCGAGCCGGAAGGGCCGGCCGTCGGGGGTGTACGGGCCGGGCGGCCCGACGTTCGTCCCACGGGACAGGGCTCAAGACGGCGGGCGGTCAAGGAGCTTCGCGGGCGACAAGGCCGTGTTCGTGGGCATAGATCGCGGCGTGCACGCGGCTCCGGAGGCCGAGTTTGGTGAGGATTCGGTTGACGTGTGTCTTGACCGTGCCTTCCCCGATGGTGCACGCGGCGGCGATCTCGCCGTTGCTCAGTCCTCGGGCCAGGAGGCGTAGCATGTGGTGTTCGCGCGGGGTCAGTAGGTCGAGTTCGGGGGTGGCGGGGCGCGGGGACAGCGCGGCGAAGCGGTTGATCAGGCGGCCGGTCACCTGCGGGTCGATCAAGCCCCTGCCCTGGTGCAGCTCGCGGACCGCCGCGACGAGCACGTCGGGATCACTGTCCTTCAGCAGGAAACCGGCGGCCCCGGCGCGCAGCGCGCCGAACAGGTACTCGTCGAGGTCGAACGTGGTCAGAGCGAGCACACGGGGGGCGGATTCGGCGGCGGCGAGGCGGTCGATGGCGGCGATGCCGTCCATACCCGGCATCCGCAGGTCCATCACCACCACGTCCGGCCGGCGCGACAGTGTCTGGTGCACCGCCTCGGCGCCGTCGGCGGCCGACGCGATCACGTCGATGTCGGGTTCGCCGTCGAGGATGAGTCGCAACGCTTCCCGCGCCGCCTCCTGATCATCGGCGACCAGCACCCGGATCGTCACCACGCGTTATCCCTGGGCAGGTCGGCGCGGACCCGCCAGCCGCCCGTTTCGACCGGTCCCACCGACAGGGTGCCGTCGAGCAGGCGCACCCGTTCGCGCATGCCGCGGATTCCCCGCCCCTCGGCCTGGGGCGCTGCGGCCGGGGCGCCGTTGTCGAGGACCTCGATGCGCAGGCCGCGTTCGTCCTGCCGCAGGTGGACGGTGACCTCGGTCGCGTCCGCATGTCGTACGGCGTTTGTCAGCGCCTCCTGGACCAACCGGTAGGCGGTGTGATCGACGGCCGGCGGTAACGCGTACCCGGTCCCGGAGCGGCGCACGGTGATCGTCCGCTCTGAGCAGGTGAGCCGTCCGGCCAGCCGCTCCAGGTCGGCGGCGCCGGGCTGGATGGCGGCCGGGTGCTCGTCGAGTGTCCGCAGCAGGCCGCGTACCTCGGTGAGCGCCGACTGCGACAGGTTCGAGATCGTCCGCAGGGCTTGCTTCGCGGGCGCGTCGCCGGGCGCCCGCCGGGCCGCCGCGGCCTGCAGCCGGATCGCGGTCAGGTGGTGGCCGACGCTGTCGTGCACGTTCCTGGCCAGCCAGGTACGCTCCTCGGCCAGCACGCGCTCCGCCTCGGCCCGCTGCCGCCGCAGTGACTGGTCAGCCTGATCCCGGTGCAGTCGCAGCGCGTAGCCGGTGGCCACGGGCGCGATGCTCATGATCACTATGCTGGTCAGCTCCGGGACACCCTCGCCCCCTATCGTCGCCAGGGTGCCGAGAACCCAGCACGAGGAGACCGTCAGCACCAGGCCCGGGCGCCGCGGGCGGTGGTAGACGGCCGCGCAGAACAGGGACATCGCGATCAGCATCCCCTCCCAGCGGTGCAGTTGCGCCATCCCGACCAGTGCGATCACCGCCGATGTCGCGGCGGCGGTGAGCGGCAGCACCCGCCGAATCAGCAGAGGGAGGCTTACCCCGGCGCTGAAGAGGACCAGGAGCGGCAGGTCGACCGGGACTCGCCACTCCAGTACGGTCAGCAGCGCCGCGGCGGCCGCGGCACCGGCGACGAGCAGAACCTCCCTCAGCCAGTGCATGTCACGATGATGCCGGACCGCAGGTCGTGCCCGCCGGCGGGAGTTGCCCGGTGGTCAGGTAGCGGTGCACCTGGTCGCGTACGCAGAGGTTGCCGCTCCAGTAGAGCGCGTGACCGCCCTTGGCCGGGAGGTAGCAGGCGCCGTCGAGCTGCGCGGCGATTCGGCGTCCGTACGCGGGCGTCGATGTGTCGTCGTACTCGCCGTTGGCGATGAGGATCGGCGGCAGGCCGCGTGGGCGAATGGGATGGGGCGGGTAGGACGTCTTCTTCGGGAGTCCGGCGCACAGGGCGGCCATCGGCCAGGCCGAGGTCCAGCCGATGCGTGGCGTGGTCTTTCTCAGCCGCGCCTCCATGGCCTTGACCTCACGGTATGTGCTCGGGAAGGGGAAGTCGGCGCACATCGTGATCCTGCTGAGGTCCGGGTCGGGCGCCCCGGCGAACGGCTCGGCGAACCGGCTGGCGTCACCCGCGTCCGCCTCGGCCAGGGACTTGGCCAGTCCGGGCCATGTCGCATCGAACGAGACAGCCGCGCGGGACGCGATCAGGGCCGCGTCGGCCGTGGCACCCGCTCCGACACCGGGTGCGGGAATGGGCCGCCTGGCGGCGCGGGCCATGACCTCGTCCCACACCTTGAGCACGTCGCGACCGTACAGCGCGCAACTCCGGTCGGTGGCGCACCAATCGGCGAAGCGGTGCAGGTTGTCTTCCTTGACCTTCGCCCTGACCAGGACCCACCCATCCCACGACCGGTTGGTGTGGTCGATCAGACTGTCCAGGTACATGCGGCCGACGTGGGACGGGAAATACTCGGCGTAGGCCACACCGAGGACGCCGCCATAGGAGTTGCCGAAGTAGTTCAGCTTCCGCTCGCCCAGCGCCACCCGGACCGCCTCCAGGTCGCGGGCCCCTTGCCAGGTGTCCAGGTTGCCCGCGAGCGGGCCGGCGGCTTCGGCGCATCCCGAGGCGAAGCGATGGTTCTGCTTCGTGTACCGGGCGAAGGCGGCGCGACTGGTGAACACCCACTTCCCGTTGGCGGGATACGGCGCCGGATCGGGGCAGCGCACCTCGGTGCTCGCCTCGAACCCGCGCGGGTCGTAGAGCACCACGTCGAACCATCGGGTCAGGTCGGCGAAGGTGCCCTTTGCCTGGCGCAGGATCGAGATCTGCTGGGCGGGACCGCCCAGGTTGAGGACAAGCGTGCCCTTCCTCGTCGCCGGGTCACGTGCGGGAAGCTTGGCGAGCCCCAGCGTGATCTGCTTTCCTCGGGGCGCGGCCCAGTCGGCGGGCACGATGATCCGGCTACATCGCAGGCCGTCTCCGCAGTCCTGCCAGGACAGCCCCGTATCCGCCACCGCGGGCGTCGCCATCGCCACGGGAAGCAACATGGTGCCGAGCACGGCAATGATCGCCTTCTTCATGGCCCTCAGCTTCGCCGAGAGGGCTGCCGCCGGTCGTCCACCTTTCGATAGATCCTTACGCGTGCGCGACGACGTCGAGCGGCCGTACGTCATGGACTACGAGGTCTCCTCGACCACCGGGGACGCAGGTCCAGACGGGCGAGAGGGCGGCGTACGGCAGGCGCGGCGCTGCCTGAACGCGGCGAGGAACGTCTCGGAGACGACGTCGTCGGCCGTCTCGTCGCCGAGCCGGCGGGCCACGTAACAAGGACGGCGTCTGCGACACCGGACTGCCCGGGACACCCGCCGTCGCCCCGGGCACGTGGTCGATCACTGCCTTGAGGAGGGGGACTCCGCGTTCGTGAGCGCCTCGCGGGCCTGGCTCAGGAACGCCCGTTCCGCCCCGTTCTCCGTACGGGCGATCGCCTCCTCGTACGCCCGAGCCGCCTCCCGCGTACGGCCGAGCCGCCTGAGCAGGTCGGCGCGTACGGCGTGGAAGAGGTAGTAGCGGTCCAGGTCGAGGGCCTCGACCAGGCCGAGAGCCTCTCGCGGGCCGGACACCTCGGCGACCGCGACCGCGCGGTTGAGCGCCGCCACCGGGCTCGGCGCGACGGCCAGCAGCAGGTCGTACAGCGCCACCACCTGCCGCCAGTCGGTCGGCGGCTCGCTGTGCACGGCGTTGATCGCCGCCTGGATCTGGTACGGCCCCGGCCGGTCGCGCCGCAGGCAGCGGCGCACCAGCTCCCGCCCCTCCTCGGCCAGCTCATCGTTCCACAGCCGCGGGTCCTGGTCGGCGAGCCGGACGAGCCGGCCGTCGGGGGTGGTGCGGGCCGGGCGGCGTGACTCCAGCAGCAGCATGAGCGCCAGCAGGCCGAGCACCTCCGGCTCGTCCGGCATCAGCTCCGCCAGCAGCCGCCCCAGCCGGATCGCCTCCGCGCACAGGTCCTCGCGCACCAGCCGCTCGCCGGACCCGGCCGCGTACCCCTCGTTGAAGATCAGGTAGAGGACGGCCAGCACCGGTCGCAGCCGGTCCGGCAGGTCCGCCTCGCGCGGGATGCGGTACGGGATGCGCGCGTCGCGGATCTTGCCCTTGGCGCGCACCAGCCGCTGCGCCATGGTCGTCTCCGGCACCAGGAAGGCACGCGCGATCTCGGCGGTGCCCAGGCCGCCGAGCAGCCGCAGCGTCAGCGCCACCTGGGCGGGCCTGGACAGGGCCGGATGGCAGCAGGTGAAGATCAGGCGCAGCCGGTCGTCGCGCACGGGCCCCTCCTCGGCGGGTTCGTCACGGGCGTGCAGCAGGGCCGCCTGGGCGTGCTTGCCGGCCCGCGCGGACTCGCGGCGCAGCCGGTCGACGGCGCGGTTGCGGGCGGTGGTGATGATCCATCCGGCGGGGGAGGGCGGCGGCCCTTCCTCGGGCCACCGCCGGACCGCGACGGCGAACGCGTCCTGGACCGCCTCCTCGGCGAGGTCGATGTCGCCGAGGATGCGGGTGAGCACGGCCACGGCCCGGCCGTACTCCTCGGCGAAGACGCGTTCGACGTCGGTCATCGGAACGGGCGGACCTCGATCGGCAGCCCGACGGCCTCGGCCAGCCTGCCGCCCCAGCCGAGCGCCGCGTCGAGGTCGGGCGCCTGGATGACGGTGAAGCCGCCCAGGTGCTCCTTGCCCTCGGTGTACGGGCCGTCGGTCATCAGCACGTCGCCGTCCTTCGCCCGCAGTACGGTCGCGGTGCTCGGCGGGTGCAGGGCGGCGGCGAACACCCACGCGCCGGCCGTCCGCATCTCCTCGTTGAGCGCGTCCAGCTTCCGTATGACCGGCTCCAGGACCTCGGGCGGCGGCGGGTCGCCGTCAGGCTGGTAGATGCTGAGCAGATACTGCTTCATCGGCTTTTCCTCTCTCTCACCCGTTATACGAACGGCCCCCGCCGGGATCGACAGCGGGCCGGCCCGTTTTCCGGCAGCGGTCAGCGTGCCGTCAGGCGAAGTGGAGGATGGAGACCGTGAGCGGGCCGCCGGTGATCACGGATGTGGGCTGTAGTAGCCCTCGACCGGGGCCCGCGCCTCCTGCGGCAGCGCCGGGCCTTCCTGGGGCACCGGCGGGAAGCCGCCGCCCGGCTTCATCGCGTCGAGCTGCTCTCCGGAGAGGGCGAACACGACGCGGCCGAGGCCGGAGCGCTCGATGGCGCCCGCGCACATGCCGCACGGCTGGCAGCTCGTGTACATGGTGGTGCCGGCCGCGGTGGCGGGGTCGAGCTCGCGCGCGGCCCAGCGGGCCAGCTTCAGCTCCGGGTGGGCGGTGATGTCGCGGTCGGCGACGGTGGTGTTGCGCTCCTCGGCCAGCACGGTGCCGTCGGGGCCCACCAGCAGCGACCCGAACGGCGGGTTGCCGGCGTCGCGGGCGGAGGCGGCCAGCTCGATGGCCCTGCGCAGGCGGCGCTCGTCGTCGTGGTTCACCGGAGTTCCCTTCGGGCGGCGACGGCGGCCAGCGCGTGCCAGGCCGTCTCGGGGTGCGCGGTCTCGGCGGGGTCGCCGTTGAACGGGTCGAGCACGACCGTGGCGGCGCCGAGGTCGCGCAGCTCGGCGAGGTCGCCGATGATCTGGTCGAGGGTGCCCTCGCCGGCCAGCCGGTCGGGGCCGGTGACGGGGGTGTCGGTCATCCGGAGGGCGATGCGCGGCACCAGCTCCGGCACCTCCGCCCGGCCGAGCGTCTCGCGCAGCCAGGGGAGCCGGAAGCGCAGCGGGTGCCAGGCGTCGCCGAGCCGGGCGGCCCGGCGCAGGGCGGCGTCGCTGTTGCCGCCGACCCAGATCGGGATGCGGCCGGGCCCGTAGTCGCCCTCGTCGGCCCAGGCCGCCCGCATCGCCTCGACGTACTCGTCGGTGAGCGCGCCGCGCCGCCCGAACGGCACGCCGAGCGCGTCGAACTCCTGCCGCGCCCAGCCGACGCCCACGCCGAGCACCAGCCGCCCGCCGCTGAGCTGCTGCAGGTTGGCGGCCATGCGGGCGGTCAGCAGGGGATGCCGGTACGGCACCACCAGCACGGTGGTGCCGAGCCGGATCCGCCGCGTGACGCCCGCCAGCCAGGCCAGCGTGGTGAACGGCTCGTAGAACGGCGCGGGGTACTGTCCGGCCACGTCGGGGGTGATCACGAGGTGGTCGGAGAGCATGAGCAGGTCGTAGCCGAGCCCTTCGACGGTCAACGCCCAGCGTTCGAGCGTGCCGGGATCGGTGCCGGGTCCGAAGTTGGGAACGTTCACCCCGAGGCGCATCGGATCAGCTTAGGGCCTGATCGCCGGAGCCTCCAGCGGCCCCGGCGGATCGAGGCGGCGGCCCGCCCGCGCCCGGATGTGCGCGGTGGCGTCCTCCAGCGCCTCCCCGGTGAGGGTGGTGTTGTCCTCGTACGTCACTCCCGGCGGGACGGCGTCGCTGCCGACCGGGTCGGCGTCCCAGAAGTTGCCCCGGTACGTGACGTTCTCCAAGGGCGGGAAGACCTGCAGGACCGCGGTGTTGTCGGCGCGCGCCACGACGTTCCCCTCGACCGTCACCCAGGCGGCGCCGTAGTCGGTGTAGAGGGCGAAGTGGTACGGGGTGCGGGTGTCGGTGATGACGTTGCCGCTGATCAGCGCGGCGTCGGCCGCGCTCGCGCCCTGCGGGCCGGAGACGTAGACGCCGCCGCCGTCGGCGAGCACCCGCATCGCGCCGGTGACCAGGTTGCGCAGGATCCGGGTGCCGTTCGCGGGCCCGGCGGCGATGCCGCAGTGGGCGGCGTCGGTGATCTCGTTGTGCGCGATGGTGCACCCGGTGGCGCCGGACACGGCGATGCCGGGGGAGCCGGGGTAGTCGAGGCCGGGGCGTTCGATCAGGTTGTCCTCGATCACGACGCCCGCGCCGCCGTCGACGGAGACGGCCGAGGCGGAGAGGTCGTCGAAGACGCAGGCCCGCACCGCCAGGCCGGAGCCGCCGGACAGGCCGAGCGCGGTGGCGCCCATCCGGGTGAACCGGCACCGCTCGAACGTCACATCCGCGCAGCCGTCGAGGGTGACGGCGGCGGGGATGCTCTTCGACTCTCCCGGTACGGTGACCCACGCCTGGTCCTCGACCACGACGACCTTCTCGACGGGGCCGCCGTCGTAGTAGCCGGTGCTGTGGTAATGCAGGAAGCCCTCCGGTGAGCCGGGCCTGGACCAGGTCGTGTCGGCGAAGGTCAGGCCGCGCACGGTGACGTTCCTGGCTCCGGTGGCGCGCAGCACGGTCCCGGCTTCCGCGGCGACGGCCGTTCCGGGCCGCTCGCCGCGGTACAGGAGCCTGCGGCGGGAGCGGTCGAGGACGAACGTGCCCGGCTCGGTGAGGAAGGACGGGTCGTTCTCGATCCTGGTGGGCAGGCCGGGGCCTGACTGGGTCTGGCCGTCCCAGGCCGAGTTGTACAGGTCGAGCGCCCAGCCGAAGGCGGGCTGCGCCATGACGACCTCGGTGCCTCCGGCGGTGACGGCGGCGACCGGGCATCTGGCCTCGGTCCAGGGATAGACGCCGCGGTAGACGAACTCGACGCCGGCCGGGTTCTCCCAGGTGAGCGGCTCGGACGTGACGTAACCCGTGACGGTCTGGGTGGCGTCGCCGGGGAAGCCTTCGATGCCCGCGCGCTCGGCCCTGCGGCCGTCGACGTGCAGCCCGCGGGTGTCGAGGTCGCCCGCGTCGGCGGCCCACACGCCGTCCTCCCAGGTCCAGCCGGTGATCGTCCGGCCGCCGCTGATGACGGCCTCCTCCTGGTCGTGGGGCTGGAGGGTGAGGTCGCGGTCCTGGTCGGTGAGCTCGAACGGCGGGTACGAGCCCGCCCTGAGGTGGATGACGGCCTCGCCGCCCTTCCTGGCGGCCTCAAGTGCGCGGGGGATGGTGGCGAAGGGCCGGTCGAGGGTGCCGGGGGCGTCGTCGTCGCCGGTGGGGGACACGAAGATGTCGTTTATGGCGTACACAGGTATATACCATAAACCATGGCGTACGTAGATCCGGTGGAATTGCTGTGGCGGGACGCGGCCGGCGATCCGCGGCAGGGGCTGAGCGTGGACGCGATCGTGCGGGCGGGCATCGAGGTGGCCGACGCCGAAGGGCTGTCGGGGCTGTCGATGCGCAAGGTGGCCGAGCGGCTCGGCTTCACCACGATGTCCCTCTACCGCCACGTCCCCAGCCGCGACCACCTCGTCGACCTCATGCGCGACGCCGCCATCGGCGCACTCCCACCCCCCGCCACCTCCGCGCCACCCCTCGGCACCTTCACGCCGCCACCAGGCGCTGCCGCGCTGTCCCGCAGCGCCGCTGCGCCGTCTCCAGACGCCGCGGACCCAACCCCCAGCGCCGCTCGGTCGCGCGCCGGTGGAACGGGCGCCGCTGGGGAGGAGACGGACGAGGGAGCGGACGCTGTTCCGGCGACGTCCGCCGAGAAGGCAGACACCGTTGCGGCGAAGGCCGCTGAGAGGGTGGGCGTCCGAGCGGCCGGCGGCTGGCGGGAGGAGTTGGAGGCCTGTCTGCGGCAGGGCTGGGAGCTGCGCAAGCGGCATCCGTGGCTGGCAGAGGTCCGGGGCACCCGGCGCCTTCCCGGCCCGAACGCCGTCGCGTTCTACGACCGCCTGCTCGGCATACTCTCCGGCGCCGGCCTCACCCCGGCCCGGACGGTCGCGGCCGCCGACCTGCTGGGGAGGTTCGTGGACGCCGAGGCGTTGCGCCTGGTCGAGGTCGCCGCGGCCGAGCGGGCCAGCGGCGTGGGCGAGGAGGAGTGGTGGGGCGCGCGGGACTCGCTCTACGAGCGTCTGGGCGCCTACCCGGTCGTCACCGCCCTGTGGGAGGCGGGCGCCTGGGACGAGCCGGCCGACCCCTTCGAGTTCGGCCTGGCTCGGCTGCTGGACGCCATCGAACTCCTCGCGGGTGACGAAACGCGTGACGAAACCTGCGGTATGTGCGGGACTCCTCTGCCGGGCGCCATGACCGGCCGGCCGCGCGCGTACTGCTCCAGGGCCTGCCGCCAGCGCGCCTACCGGGAACGGCGGGCCCGGCGATGACGGCACGCCCCGAGCCCGCGCGGGCGTGCGAAAATCAACCCCCGTGCTGAGACTGGCGTTCACCGAAGCCGATCTGCGCAGGATCACCTTCGCCCCCGAGCCGAACGCCGTGTTCGAGACGGCGCTCAGCGTGCGACTGCTGTCCAGTGCCCGCGGCGGAGGCCGGTGGCGGCCCGGCGCACGACGCCCGCCCCGCGGCGACTTACCGGCCCGGTCGGGCGTCATCATGGAGCTGGTCCGCGCCGACGGCTTCGTGCCGGACTTCCTGCTGCAGCCGGACTGCCACGATTTCGCCGCCGCAGTGGAGCGGATCGGCCAGATCCCCACCGACCGGATCGCCGCCGAAGTGGGCCTGTTGTCCGCCCGCGACCCGAGCCGGGGATTACGGGAGCTGGCCGCCGGGTCGGAAGCGGGGCGGCGGACGCTGGCGACCGACCTGCGCGCCTATTTCGCCTCGTCGCTGGCGCCCATGTGGCCGGCGGTGCGGGCGGCCGCCGCCGCCGACCGCTCGGTGCGCCTCGAAACCCTGCTCCGCGGCGGGCTCGACGCCATGCTGGCCACGCTCAGCGTCACGTGGCGCTGGGACCCGCCCGTCCTGCACATCCCTTCGGCTCACACGTACGACGTCCGGCTGTGCGGGCGCGGACTGCTGCTGATCCCCTCGTACTTCGCGCCGTCGCCCGTACTGACGTACCGGCCCGACGACTCCACTGCCGGGTTCGAGGGCCAGGGACGTGGATCGCCACACCCCGTCGCACTCCTTGGTCGACGTTTCCTCGATCTTCCAGCTGTTGATCGACGTGTGCAGCCCGAAACGGGCGCAGTAGCCGTCACCGGGGCCGGAGTCGCGGAGCCGGCCGCTGACCGTGACCCAGACCCGCCGGTCGGCGCGGTCCCTGCGCCAGGTCACGCGGATGTTCTGGAGCTCGAAAGGGGCGTCCGCTCTCAGGCGAAGGCCGCCGACTCCAGCATCGCGACGAGCGCTTCGGCCGCGGCCCCGGCGTCATAGGCGGGGTCCTGCAGGCGCTCGCCGACGATCGCGTCGATCGCCCCGCCGGTGATGATCGCGAGCGTGCGCAGGTCGGGCCCGGGGCCGAGACCGCGCGCTTCGCGGGCATGACCCAGGAGGGTGGCGAGCGGCTTCCAGCGGGCCGAGGAGTCGGGGCGGTGGTCGTGGATCATCGCCTCGATGATCATCCGGGCGTGGTCCGGCCGCTCGGCCAGGTGCCCGACCATCCGCCGCACGTACGCGGCCGGCGCCCCGTCGGCCGGCGCGGCATCGACCGCCGCCCCGATGTCGGCCACGAGCGCGTCGAGCACGTGCGCGTGGGCCGCCGCCACGACCGCGTCCTTGGAGGCGAAGTGGTAGAGCACCGCGCCCTTCGTGATCCCCGCCGCCTCCGCGATCCGGGCCAGCGAGGCGGCGGCATGACCGTGCTCGGCCACCACGCCGATGGTGACCTCCACGAGCTGGTCGCGCCGCGCCTGCTCGATGAAGCTGAGCGGCCGGTCCTCGGTTCGCCTTCCTGCCATGGCCACCACCGTACCCGCCCCTCGCGTATGCTCTGACCGTGTGGTCAAAAAATTGACCCTTGTTCAGCAGGGAGGGAAGGATGACCGAGCAGACCGTCGGAACGACACCGCCGAAGCGCCGTCGCCGGAGATTGAAGATCGCGGGTGTCGTGGTCGCCGTGGCGGCCGTCGCCCTGGCCTTCACCTTTCGCCAGCCGTCACCGGTGGGACACTGGAACAGCGCCGAGGGCCACGCCCGCTTCACGGCCGCCTACGACAGGGCGATGGCCGACATGCCGCGGGCCGCCGAGACGATCGACGTGCGCACCGGCTTCGGGTTCGTGCGGGTCCACCGCTACCAGGGCGCCTCCGGCCGGGCCGGGCCGCTGGTGCTGCTGCCCGGCAGGGCGTCCGCGTCGCCGGTCTGGGCCGACAACCTGCCCCACCTGCTCAAGATCGGTGACGTCTACGCCATCGACCTGCTGGGCGAGCCGGGCAAGAGCGTGCAGGAGGCGCCGATCACCTCCGACGCCGACCAGGCGGCCTGGCTCGACCAGGTGCTCGCGCAGCTTCCGGAGGAGTCCTTCCACCTGGTGGGGCTGTCCATCGGCGGCTGGACGGCCGTCAACCTCGCCGTCCACCGGCCGCGGCACGTCGCCACGCTGACCCTGCTCGACCCCGTGTACACCTTCTCGGGCATCCCGGCCGGCACCGCGATCCGCGCCATCCCCGCGTCCGTGCCGTGGCTGCCGAAGTCCTGGCGCGACTCGTTCAACTCCTACACCGCCGGCGGCGCTCCCGTGGAGGACGTGCCGGTGGCGGACATGATCGAGTCCGGGATGGAGAACTACACGCTCCGCCTGCCGCAGCCCTCGCTCATCGGCGAAGGAGCGCTGAGCGGCCTGACGATGCCGGTGCTGGCGATCCTGGCCGGCGAGTCCGTGATGCACGACCCCGGCGTCTCCCGCGAGGTAGCCGGGCGCGTGCTGCGGAACGGCACGGTGAAGGTCTACCCGGACGCCTCGCACGCGATCAACGGCGAGCACCCCGAGGAGGTCGCCGCGGACATCGCCGCGTTCCTCGACGCCCACTGAACCAGATGTATGCAAAACCTTGCCATTACTCCTCGCCACTCCCCATAATCGGGGAATTCGGCGTGAGGATGTATGCATGTCCGTCATCGATGATCTTCGGTCCCTGATACTCGGCGGCCGTTACGCGCCCGGCGACCGGCTGGGCGAAGTCGAGCTCGCCCAGCTGCTCCAGGTGAGCCGCACCCCCGTCCGTGAGGCGCTGCGCCAGCTGCAGTCGGAGGGCCTGGTCGAGGTCACGGCCAACAAGGGCGCCAGGGTCATCGAGTATCCGGCGGCGGACCTGGAGACCATCTTCGAGCTGCGGGCCAGGATCGAGGGCCTGGCCGCGCGGCAGGCCGCCGCGACCGCCACCGACGAGGACGTCGAGCGGCTGCACGAGGTGGCCGTGTCGCTCGGCGAGCACGCCGGCAGGCGGGAGCTCGACGCGGTCTACCGGCTCAACGCCGAGTTCCACCAGGAGCTGGTGCGCCTGGGCGGCAGCACCGTGCTCGCCCAGTCGATCAGCGCCCTGGTCCACTCGCCCGTCCTGCTGCGCACGTACAGCGCCTTCGACGAGGAGGCGATGCGGCGCAGCGTCAACCACCACATCGAGATCGCGGCGGCCGTACGGGCCGGGGACCCCGAATGGGCGGAGGCCGTCATGCGGGCCCACCTGTTCTCGGCCCGCGCCTCCCTGCTCGGCCCGAGGAAGCCCAGGAAGCCGAGGAAGCAGGCATGACACATCTCCCGTTGGACGACGTCCGGGTCATCGAGCTCGGCCAGCTGCTGGCCGGGCCGTTCTGCGGGCAGCTGCTCGGCGACTTCGGCGCGGAAGTGATCAAGGTCGAGGACCCGGGCCGCGGCGACCCGATGCGGCAGTGGGGCAGGGAGAAGCCGCACGGCAAGTCGCTGTGGTGGCCGGTCGTGGCGCGCAACAAGAAGTCGGTCACCTGCGACCTGCGCACCCCGCGGGGCCAGGACCTGGTCAGGAAGCTGGTCGCCGAGGCGGACGTGCTGCTGGAGAACTTCCGCCCCGGCACGCTGGAGCGCTGGGGCATGTCGCCGGAGGAGCTGCACGCGGTCAACCCCCGGCTGGTGATCACGCGGGTGACCGGGTTCGGGCAGACCGGCCCGTACGCGCCGCGCGCCGGCTACGGGTCGATCGGCGAGGCCATGGGCGGCATCCGCTACGTCACCGGCGACCCCAGCCTGCCGCCGTCGCGGGCCGGGATCTCGATCGGCGACTCACTGGCCGCCACCCACGCGTGCGTCGGCACGCTGGTGGCGCTGCACGAGCGCGAGCGCAGCGGCCGCGGCCAGGTGGTCGACTCGGCGATCTACGAGGCGGTGCTGGCGATGATGGAGTCGCTGCTGCCGGAGTGGCAGCAGGCCGGCTACCAGCGCGAGCGCACCGGCCCCGTGCTGCCGAACGTCTCGCCCAGCAACGTCTACCCCACCCGGGACGGCGACGCGATCCTCATCGCCGCCAACCAGGACAGCGTCTTCACCCGGCTGGCCCAGGTCATGGGCGCCAAGGAGCTGGCGGACGACGAGCGGTACGCCACCCACGGCGCGCGGGGCGAGCACATGGCCGAGCTGGACGAGCTCATCTCGGCCTGGACCGTCACGTATCCGGCCGACGAGCTGCTCCGCCTGCTGCACGACGGCGGCGTGCCGGCCGGGCGGATCTACACGGCCGAGGACATGTTCGCCGACCCGCACTTCGAGGCCCGCGAGGCCATCGTGCGGGTGCCGCATCCGGACTTCGGCGAGGTGGCCATGCAGAACGTGGTGCCGAAGCTGTCGGGCACCCCCGGCCGGGTGCGCAGCGCGGGCCCCGCGCTCGGCCAGCACAACGACGAGGTCTACGGAGGACTGCTCGGTCTCTCCCCCCAGGAGATCGCCGGCCTTTCCACGGCCGGAATCATCTAGAAGCGAGGAACCCCCCATGCGCTACCGGCTCGGGGTGGACGTCGGAGGGACGTTCACCGACATCCTTCTCATCGATCAGGAGTCAGGCCAGACCTACCGCGCCAAGACTCCGTCCACTCCCCATGACCAGTCGATCGGTGTCCTGGCCGGCATCCGGAAGGCGTGCGCGGTGGCGGGCGTCTCCCCGGACGAGATCGGGGAGATCCTGCACGGCACCACCGTCGCCACCAACGCCATCCTGGAGGGCAAGGGCGCCAGGGTGGGCCTGGTCACCACGGCGGGCTTCCGCCAGGTGCTGCAGATCGCCCGCTCGTTCGTGCCCGGCGGCCTGGCCGGCTGGATCATCTGGCCGAAGCCGGAGCCGCTGGCCGCGCTGGAGGACACCGTCGAGGCCGTCGAACGGGTCGCCGCCGACGGCTCGGTGGTGACGCCGCTGGACGAGGACGACCTGCGGGCCAAGCTGCGCTCCCTGCGCGGCGTGGAGGCGCTGGCCGTCTCGCTGATCAACTCCTTCGCCTTCGACGGCCACGAGCGCCGCATCGCCGAGCTGGCGGCCGAGGAGCTGCCGGGCGTGCCCGTCTCGATCTCCTCCGAGGTGCTGCCCGAACTGCGGGAGTACGAGCGGACCGTCACCACGGTCGCCAACGCCTACGTCCAGCCGAGGGTGGCCAGGTACCTCGACAACCTGGGCCTGGACCTGTACGCGCTGCGCAGCGACGGCGGCCTGGCCTCCCAGGCGAGCGCCAAGGCGGCGCCGGTCAACATGCTGCTGTCCGGCCCGGCGGGCGGGGTCGCGGGCGCGACCTGGGTCGCCGAGCAGGCCGGATTCACCGACTTCCTCACCTTCGACATGGGCGGCACCTCCACCGACGTGGCGCTCGTCCAGGACGCCCGGCCGCGGGTCGGCCGCGAGACCAAGGTCGGCGACCTCACCGTCCGCTCGGCCTCGGTCGACGTGCGGACGGTCGGCGCGGGCGGCGGCTCGGTCGCGCACGTCCCCGAGCTGACCCGGGCGCTGCGCGTCGGCCCGCAGTCGGCGGGCGCGGAGCCCGGACCGGCCGCCTACGGCAAGGGCGGCACCGATCCCACCGTCACCGACGCCAACGTGGTGCTCGGCTACCTGCCGTCGCGGCTGGCCGGCGGCGAGATCGTGCTGGACCGGGAACGGTCCCGTGCGGCCGTGGCCCAGGTCGCGGACGCGATGGGGCTGTCGGTCGAGGCCGCCGCGCAGGGCATCGTCGACATCGTCAACGAGAACATGTTCGGCGCGCTCCGCCTCGTCTCCGTCCAGCAGGGCTTCGACCCGCGCGACTTCGCGCTGGTCGCCTTCGGCGGCGCCGGGCCGCTGCACGCCAACGCGCTGGGCCGGCTGACCGGCTCGTGGCCGGTGATCATCCCGCCGTCGCCCGGCGTGCTCTGCGCGTACGGGGACGCCACCACGTGCCTGCGCGACGAGGCGTCCAGGACCAGCATCAAGCGTTTCTCCCAGCTCACCGACGACGAGCTGCGGCAGATGCTGACCGAGCTGGCCGAGCGGGCCGCCGCCACGCTGGAGGCCGAGGGGGTGGGCCGCGCCGACCAGACCGTCACGTACCAGGTCGACGTGCGCTACCACGGCCAGGGCTTCGAGATCCCCATCGACCTCGGCCTGGACACCGGGCTGGAGGCGCTGGGCAAGGCGTTCGACGCCGAGCACGAGCGGCTGTTCTCGTTCCTGCTGAGCAACGAGCACGAGGTCGTCAGCGCCCGCGCCTCGGTGAGCGGGCCGCGCCCCGACGTCCGGCCGGTCCGCCTCGACCAGGGCGGCCCTGCCGCCGAGCCGGTCGACAAGCACGAGGTCTGGATCGACGGCGGCTGGGCCGAGGCCTCGATCTACGACCGCGGCACCCTGCTCGCGGGCAACCGGATCGAAGGTCCCGCGATCGTCACCGAGATGGACTCCACCACGCTCGTCCTGCCCGGCCACGTGGCCGACGTGCACGAGAGCGGCAGCCTGCTCATCCGGCCACTGGAGGCATGATGGCCCAGATCATCCAGACCGCGACGGGACCCCTGGCCGAGACCGAGGTCGACCCCGTCACGCTCGACATCATCGAGAACGCGCTGCGCAACGCCCGCTACGAGATGGACGAGGTGCTCTTCCGCACCGCCCTGTCGCCGGGCATCCGCGAGCAGCACGACGAGTTCCCGCTCATCGCCGACGCCGAGGGGCGGATGGTCGCCGGGCAGTTCGGCCTGTCGATCCCGGCCCTGCTCGACCGGTTCGACGGGACGGTGGAGGAGGGCGACGTGCTGCTCACCTCCGACCCGTACTCCTGCGACGGCGCGATCAGCCACGCCAACGACTGGCTGGTGGTCATGCCGGTGTACGTGGACGGGCGGGTGGTCGGCTGGGCCTCGATGTTCGGCCACATGTCGGACGTCGGCGGCAAGACCGCCTGCTCGATGCCCACCGACGCGCGCACCATCTTCGAGGAGGGCGTGGTCATCCCGCCCTTCAAGCTCTACTCCAAGGGCGTGCTGAACGAGGACGCGCTGCGGATCATCCTCAACCAGGTGCGCAGGCCCGATTGGAACCGGGCCGACCTCAACGGCATCGTGGCGGCCTGCCGCACCGCCGGGCGCCGGATCCAGGAGCTGTGCGCCCGTTTCGGCGCGGACACCTACACCTCGGCCCTGCGGGCCCTGCTCCAGCGCAACCACGACGCGATGCGCGTCCTGCTCACCACGCTGTTCGAGGACGGCGAGACGCTCACCTTCAAGGACTACATCTGCGACGACGGCGTCGGCAACGGCCCGTACGAGCTGTCGCTGTCGCTGACGCGGACCGGCGACAAGGTGCTGCTCGACTTCACCGGCAGCTCCGAGCAGGCCGAGGGGCCGATCAACTACTACCTGAACGAGAACCTCGCCCGGATGTTCTTCGGGATCTACCTCATCACGGTGGCCGACCCGCAGATCCTCTGGAACGACGGCTTCTACCCGCTGGTCGACGTGCGGATCCCGGAGAAGAGCTTCTGGAAGCCGGAGTATCCTGCCGCGCTCAACGCCCGCAACCACGGCATCGGCCGCATCTTCGACCTGTTCGGCGGGCTGCTCGGGCAGAAGACGCCCGACCTGCTGAACGCGGCCGGCTTCTCCTCCTCACCCCACTTCATGTACGCGGGCGAGGGGTTCCAGCTGTACTCCATCGGCTTCGGCGGCATCCCCGGCAGGCCGATCGGCGACGGCCCCGACGGGCACTCGCTGTGGCCGTCGTTCACCAACATCCCGTGCGAGTTCCTGGAGTCGTACTACCCGCTGCGCATCGAACGCTGGGAGACCGTCGCCGACACCGGGGGAGCGGGCCTGCACCGGGGCGGCAACGGCGTGGACGTGGCGTACCGGTTCCTGAAGCCGGGCACCATCGCCATCCACGACGACCGCTGGCTGACCTACCCGTGGGGGGTCAACGGCGGCGAGCCGGGCGCGCGCGGCCGCAAGTGGATCGAGCGGGCGGACGGCGGCAAGGAGATCCTGCCGAGCAAGGTGCACGACGTGCCGGTCCGGCCGGGCGACGTGCTGCACTTCGTCACCTGGGGCGGCGGCGGCTGGGGCGACCCGCTGGCCCGCGACCCCGCCCTGGTCGGGCTGGAGGTGCGGCGCGGCCTGCTGACGGCCGGCGGCGCCCGCCGGTACGGGGTGGTCTGCGCGGCCGACGGCACGGTGGACGAGGCGGCCACCCGCGACCTGCGGGCGGAGCTGGAGGGCACCAGGCCGGAGCTCAAGGTGTTCGACATGGGCCCGCCGATGGCGGAGATCCTGGCCAGGTGCGAGGAGGAGACCGGCCTGCCCGCCCCCCGGCCCCCGGCCAGGGCGTGAACCCGTTCGACGGGACGCTCCCGTTCGGGGAGCGTCCCGCGCTCATCCTCATCGACCTGATGCGGGCCTACTTCGAGCCCGGGGCGGATCTCTACATGGGGTCGCGCGACTGCCTCGACAGCGCCGCCCGGGTGCTGTCGGCGGCTCGCGCGGCCGGCGTGCCGGTGGTCCACACCCGGGTCGCGTTCGGCGCGGGCGGCCTCGACGGCGGGCTGTTCTACCGGAAGGTGCCGCCGCTGCGGCACCTGGCCGGCCCGCTGGGCGAGCTGATGCCGGAGGTGGCGCCCGCCGACGGCGAGGTGGTGATCGTCAAGCAGTACGCGAGCGCGTTCTTCGGCACCACCCTCGCCTCCACGCTGACCGCGCTGCGGGTGGACACGCTGCTCATCGCAGGGGTGTCCACCAGCGGGTGCGTACGGGCAAGCGCCGTGGACGCGGTGCAGCACGGCTTCGTCCCGGTCGTGGTCCGCCAGGCGGTCGGCGACCGCGACCCGGGGCCGCACGAGGCGAACCTGTTCGACATCGGCGCCAAGTACGGCGAGATCTGGGACGAGGAGGCGGTGCTCCGGCGCCTGGGCGCCTAGAAGCCGGGTGCCGGCCGGCTCGGCCGGCACCCGGCTTCGGCATGCCGCCTCGTGTTAAAGATTATTGACACCATGTCTGCGCTGCTTTACCTTTGACCATGTAAAAATTTCTTTACATGGGAGCAGGGCATGTCCTCCGAAGAGAAACGCTCGTGGATCTACCTCGTGGTCGGCGTCGGCGTCTACGCGGTCTACTTCGTCGTCGTCCTGTCGCAGGTGCCGGGAGCGGACGTCGCGCGGATCGCCTATGTGCGGCCGATGCTCATCGCGATCGCCGCCGGGATCGGCCTGGGCATCGTCGCCAACATCGCGGCCGCCGTCGCCTCGCCGAAGGAGGCCGGCCGGACCGACGAGCGCGACCGGCAGATCAACCGGCTGGGCGATTACGTCGGCTTCTACGTCATGAGCATCGCGGCGCTCGTGCCGCTGGTCCTGGCCATGGTGGAGGCCGCCCACTTCTGGATCGCCAACGCGCTGTACCTGGCGTTCGTCCTGGCCACCGTCGTCTCCTCGGCCGTGAAGATCGTCCTGTACCGCCGGGGCTTCTGACCATGGTCAAGCCCACGAAGGTCACGAACTCGATCCGGGCCCTGCGGTTCGCGCACGGCGAGATGACGCAGGCACAGCTGGCCGACCGCATCGGGGTCACCAGGCAGACCGTCATCGCCATCGAGCAGGGCCGCTACTCGCCGTCGCTGGAGGTGGCGTTCCAGATCGCCCGGGTGTTCGGGGTGCCGCTCGACGACGTCTTCCAGTACCCGGACTCCCAGGAGTAACCACACCCCATGACCACCCCGGCCAGGATCGAGACGACCATGACGAAGAAGACGATGACCGCGATCGCCCGCGACGCCTACTGCGCACCGGCGCAGCTCCAGCTGCGTGACATGGACGTCCCGGCCGTCGGCGCCGGCGACGTGCTCGTCCGCGTCGAGGCCGCCGGCGTCGACCAGGGCGTGTGGCACCTCGTCACCGGCCTGCCCTACGTGGTGCGCGCCGCCGGTTTCGGGCTGCGCCGGCCCAGGAACCCCGTCCCCGGCATGGACGTGGCCGGCCGCGTCGCGGCCGTCGGCGCCGACGTCACCCGGTTCCGTCCCGGCGACGAGGTCTACGGCACCTGCGACGGCGCCTACGCCGAGTACGCCCGCGCCCACCAGGACAAGCTCGCCCCCAAACCGGCCTCCCTCAGCTTCGCCCAGGCCGCCACCGTGCCCATCTCCGCCTGCGCCGCCCTCCACGGGCTGCGCGACGCCGGCCGGCTCACCGCCGGGCAGCGGGTCCTCATCACCGGCGCGGGCGGCGGCGTGGGCGGCTACGCCGTCCAGATCGCCAAGGCCGACGGCGCCCACGTCACCGGCGTGTGCCGCACCGCGAAGACCGGCCTGGTCCGCTCCCTCGGCGCCGACCACGTCATCGACCACACCCGCGAGGACTTCACCACCGGCGCCGACCGGTACGACCTCATCCTCGACACGGCAGGCAACCGCCGCCTGGGCCGGCTGCGCCGCGTCCTCACCCCCCGGGGCGCGCTCGTCATCGTGGGCGGGCCCGGAGGCGGGCGCGTGCTCCAGGGCGCCGACCGCCAGATCCGGGCGATGCTGCTGTCGCTCTTCGTCGGCCAGCGCCTGACCGGCCTCATGTCCACCGAGTCCGCCGCCGACCTGGAAACCCTGACCGGCCTCATCGACTCCGGCGCCCTCACCCCGGCTCTCGACCGCACCTACCCCCTCGCCCGGACGCCCGACGCCTTGGCCTACCTCACCACCGGCCAGGTCGCCGGCAAGATCGCTATCACCATCTGAGCCGCCCCTAGAGGTCGGCGTCGTGGACGAGGATCGCGGCCTGCACCCGGTTGGCCAGGCCCAGCTTGGCCAGCACCCGGCTGACATGCGCCTTCACCGTGGCCTCGGTCAGCCGGAGCTGGCGGCCGATCTCGGCGTTCGACAGGCCGCGAGCGACAGCCCTGATCACGTCCTCCTCGCGGGCGGTCAGCGCGGCCAGCCGCTCCCTCGCGGACACGGCCCGCGAGGGAGCCTTGCCGGCGAACGAGCTGATCAACCGCTTGGTGACGGCGGGGGAGAGGATGGCCTGGCCGTCCGCGACCGTGCGGACCGCGGCGGCCAGGTCCCGCGGCGGGGTGTCCTTGAGCAGGAAGCCGACGGCGCCCAGCCGGAGCGCCTCGTGGACGTACTCGTCGAGGTCGAACGTGGTAAGCATGATCAGCTTCGGCGGGCCGGGCAGGGCCAGGATGCCGGCGGCGGCGGTCAGGCCGTCGGTGCCCGGCATGCGCACGTCCATCAGCACGACGTGCGGCCTGAGCCGGGCGGCGGCGGTCACCGCGGCCGCGCCGTCGCCCGCCTCGCCGACCACCGCGATCTCGCCGGACGCCTCCAGGATCATCCGCAATCCTGACCTGACCAGTGCCTCGTCGTCGACCACCAGTACGCGGATCATGCGGTGGGAATCCCGGCCAGCACCCGGAACCCGCCCTCCTCCTGCGGCCCGGCCTCCAGCCTGCCGCCGAGGAGCTCCACGCGTTCGCGCAGCCCGACCAGCCCCCAGCCGGAGCCGGGCAGACCGCCGTCCGCCGCCGTGGCGGGCCGGTTGCGGACGAGGACCTCCAGCTCGGCGCTCCGGAACCGCAGGTGCACGTCGGTCTCGGCGTCGCCCGCGTGCTTGTGCACGTTCGTCAGAGCCTCCTGGACGACCCGGTACGCGGTGCGCTCCGCGGTGGGTGGGAGCGGGCGGGCCTCGCCCTCGTCGTGGCGGTTGACCACGATGCCCAGGGCCCGGGACTGGTCGAGCAGCCGGTCCAGGTCGGCCAGCGTGGGCTGCGGGCCGTTCACCGGGTCCGGCGAGCGCAGCACGCCGAGCACCTCCCTGAGGTTCGTCAGGGCCTCCCTGCCGACCTGGCCGATCAGCGCGGCGGCCTCCGCCGTACGGGCGTCGGAGGCGTTGACCTCCAGCGCCCCGGCGTGCAGGACCATCAGCGACACCCGGTGGGCGACCACGTCGTGCATCTCCCGCGCGATGCGCGACCGCTCCTGCTCCCGCGCCTGCCCGGCGCGGAGCACCTGCTCGCGCAGCAGCTGCGCGGCCTGCTCGCGCGCGGCGTCGAGCACCTGCCGCCTGGCGCCCACCCACAGCCCCGCGACGAGCGGAAGCCCGAGCATCGCGCCGCCCATGAGCAGCGCGTTGAGCGGGGTGCCGGCGACCAGGGCGCGATAACCCTCGCTCCAGTACGAGACGAGCCCGGCGAGCGCGTGCACCACGACCGCGCCGGCGACGTAGAGCCACAGGTCGCGGCGGCGCAACCGGATGCCGGCGTAGTACGAGGCCACGACGGCGGCCGGCCACATCACCAGCCAGAGGTGGGCCACGGCCGCCACCGCGACGAGCGGCCACAGCGCCCGCCCGGCGAAGGCGGCGGCCACACCGCAGCACGCCGCCACGGCCACGAGCACCGGCGCGGGCAGCGCCGAACGCACCCCCATGGACCCGGTGACCGCGGCCATGGACAGCAGGAACACCGTCAGCCCCAGAGCCCAGGGGGTGACCCGTCCGGCGATCCTCGATGCCCGGTCAAGCATGGCCAGAGACTACAAGGCGCACCGATTCAGACATCCCCTACGAAAGTCGCAGACACCGCGCAGCTTTCGTCGGGGACGGTACGGCGGGACCACCCGGCACGGTGGGACGCATGAGGAAAACCGTTGCCACGCTCGCGCTCTCCGCATCACTCGCCACCTCGGCCGTGGCCGCCCTGCCGGCAGAAGCCGTCCCCGTGGCGAACAAACCCGTGACCGCCCTGCCGGCGCCGACCGGTGACCACCCGGTCGGCAGGACGGACCTGCACCTGGTCGACTCCAGCCGCCCCGACCCCTGGGTCCCCAGCCGGAAGGCGCGCGAGCTGATGGTCTCGATCTGGTACCCGGCGCGCAAGGCCACCGGGAAGCCCTCCCGGTACCTCACGCCACGGGAATCGGAACTGGTCATCAGAAGCGTGCCGCAGCTCAAGGACGTACCGGCGGACACCCTCGCCAAGACCAGGACGCACGCCCGCGCCGACGCTCCCGCGTTGCCGCGCAAGGGCGGCCGGCCCCTGGTGGTCCTGTCGCCCGGCATGACGATGCCCCGCGCGACCATGACCTCGCTGGCCGAGGAGTTCGCCAGCCGCGGCTACCTGGTGGCGGGGATCGAGCACACCTACGAGTCGCTGGCGACCACGTTCCCCGGCGGCCGGACCGTCACCTTCGAGGCGGGGAAGGCCGGTCAGACCCCCGAGACGGGCGCGAAGGTGGCCCGGGTACGGGCCGCCGACACCGAGTTCGTGCTGGACCGGCTGGCCAAGAGCAAGCGCTGGAACCGGCTGATCGACGAGAGGCGGATCGCGATGGTCGGGCACTCGGCGGGCGGCCAGAGCGCCGCGCACCTGCTGCCCTCCTCCAAGCGGATCAAGGCCGCGGTCAACCTGGACGGCACCTACCACCCCGGCACCCCGGCCAAGCCGCTGGACAAGCCCTTCATGATGATCGGCAATCCCCGGCACGCGCCGGGACACGGCGGGAGCGACGGCTCGTGGGACACGTTCTGGCCGCACGTGACCGGCGACTGGAAGCGCTGGCTGACCGTGACCGGCGCCGAGCACGCGAGCTTCACCGACTACGCGGTGCTCCAGCCCCAGCTCGGCCTGCCCGCGGCGCCGATGGACGGCGCGCGGTCGATCGGGATCACCCGCGCGTACGTGACCGCCTTCCTCGACCTGCACCTGAAGGGCGAGCGCCGGCCCCTGCTGGACAAGCCGTCGAAGGACTATCCCGAGGTGCGGTTCTGGTGATGGTGGAGTTCGTCGTCTCGGAGATCGCCTGGGAGGCCGACGACGCGATGGACACCGGCTCGCGGGGCTCAGTGCGTCACTTGCCACCAGAAGCCGTCCGGGTCGGTGAAAAAACCGGAATATCCCTCGGTAGTCCGCGTGGCGGCGACGGTGGTCCGGCCTCCGGCAGCGGCGGCCGCCGACAGGAGGAGATCGACTTCTTCCCGGGACTCGGCCCTGTGGGTGAGGACCATCGAGGGGAAGCCGTCGCCGTCCTTGGCCGTGCCCGCATCCCTGGCCAGGACCCCGCCTTCCATCAGGCACAGCCTGGCCGCGCCTGCGGCGGGGTGGAAGTCGATGTACTTGCTGCCGTAGTCCCGGTCGACCGACATGCCCAGGGCCTCGTAGAAGGCCTTCGACGCCTTCGGCGCGGATACGCCGAGAATGAGGGTGGTCTCAGTCGGCAGCGGACTTTCCGCCGCGGGGCCGGTGTCCTTGCCGGTGGCCGCCGCCAGCTTCCAGATGGCGCCGTCCGGTGCCCGGAACACCCCGGAGAACGAACCGAAGAGGGCCTTCTTGGCGGGCTTGAGAACCTCCGCGCCGCCGCGGACGGCGGCGTCCATCAGCGTCTTGACCTCGGTGGGCTGGTTGACGACATAGGTCAGCACGTAGCCGCGGAATCCCGGCGCCGCCGGTTGCGCGCCCGCGCCCGCGGCGAGCCTCTCGGCCGCGGACAGAGTGAGTCGCCCGGTCCCGTGCAGGTCGAGGTTCACCGAGTCGTCGTCGTCGGCGACGGTGGGGGAGAGCGTCGTGCTGTAGAACCTGCGCGCGGCCTCCACCTCGGGCGTCCCGAGGGTGATGACGTCGAGCGTGAGGCCCATGGAAGCTGGGGTGGCTGTGCTGTTCACGCGGGCAACGCTAGGTCCAGCCTGGAGGGCGACGCTTCTCGATTCCTGACCACTTCGGGATCGCGCCCTCGCCGCAGGGCGGGGCCCTCAGGCCGGGAAGTCGCCGGCGCGGCCGAGCAGGGCGGGCACCGGCGCGCCCAGCCGTTCGCCGATGTAGGCCGCGGCCTCGGTCAGCCGGCCCAGGTCCACTCCGGTACGGACGCGCGACCGGCGCAGGGCGTAGGCCAGGTCCTCGGTGGCGATGTTGCCGGTGGCGGCCGGGGCGAACGGGCAGCCGCCGATCCCGCCGCTGCTGGCGTCCAGCGCGCTCGCGCCGGCCTCGACGGCGGCCAGCGCGTTGGCGTACCCGGTGTTGCGGGTGTTGTGGAAGTGGAAGCGCAGGGGCAGGCCGGTGACGGCGCGCACCGCCTCGACCAGGCGGCGCACGTCGGCGGGCACGCCGACGCCGATCGTGTCGGCGAGCGCGATCTCGTCGGCGCCCGCCTCGGCGCAGCGCCGCACCATGACGGCCACGTGGTCCGGCGACACCTCGCCCTCGAAGGGGCAGCCGAACGAGGCGCCGACCGTCGCGGTGACCGGCAGCCCGGCGGCGTGCGCGCGGGCCGAGACGGCGGCGAAGGAGTCGAGCGCCTCGGCGATGCTCATGCCCTGGTTGCGCCGGGAGAAGGTCTCGGTGGCGACCACGGTCATGTTGACCTCGTCGACTCCGGCGTCCAGCGCCCGGTCGAGGCCGCGCGCGTTGACGATCAGGCCGATGTAGCTGAGCCCGTCGCGTCTCGGCACCCGGGCCATCACCTGCTCGGCGTCGGCCATCTGCGGCACCAGGCGCGGGTGGACGAAGCTGACCGCCTCGATGCGGGTCAGCCCGGCGTCGGCCAGGGCCTCGATGTAGGCGACCTTGTCATCGGTGCCCACCAGGACGGACTCGTTCTGGAGCCCGTCCCTGGGGCCGACTTCGACGAGGTTCACTTCGGGGGGATGCATGCTTCCTGGATACCAACATGTATGCAAAAAATCCAGATATAAGGTCATAAAGGGAGATATCTGGTTTTGATGCATACAATCCTCAGCCGGCCGCCCGGTCGAGGTCGTCGGCCTGGCGGGCGTACAGGCGGGCGTAGGCGTCCTGGCGGGCCAGGAGCTCCTCGTGGGTGCCCTGCTCCACCAGGCGGCCGCGGTCCAGCACGAGGATGCGGCCGGCGCCGGTCACCGTGGCCAGGCGGTGCGCGATGACCAGGAGGGTCCTGCCCTCGGCCAGGTCGTCGATCTGCCGCTGGATCTCGGCCTCCGTGTGCGTGTCGAGCTCGGAGGTCGCCTCGTCCAGGACGATGATCGGGGCGTCCTTCAGCAGGGCGCGGGCGATCGCCAGCCGCTGCCGCTGGCCGCCGGACAGCCGTTCGCCCATCTCGCCGATCACGGTGTCGTAGCCCTCGGGCATCGCCGTGATCGTGTCGTGCAGGGCGGCGCGGCGGCAGGCGGCCTCCAGCTCGTCCTGGGTGGCGGCCGGCCGGGCGAGCCTGAGGTTGGCGGCCACGGTGTCGTTGAACAGGTAGGTCCGCTGGCCGACCACGGCCACCAGGTCGCGCAGGTCGCCGAGGCCGAGCCGGTCGACCGGGACGCCGCCGACGCGCACCCTGCCGGAGTCCGGATCCCAGAACCGGAGCAGGAGCGAGACCAGCGTGGACTTGCCCGAGCCGGACGCGCCGACGACGGCGTACCGCTCGCCCTCGGGGACGGTGAAGGAGACGTCCTGCAACGCGGGAGCCGGCCCGCCCGGGTAGGTGAAGGTCACCGACTCGAAGGCGATCGACCGGCCGGCGGGCCGGGGCTCGGGGGAGCCGGGGTCGACGACCAGGGGTGGCCGGTCGGTGATCTCCCAGAGGCGGCGGGCGGCGGCGAACGCCTGCTCCAGGTCGGCGACGAACTCCTCCACGCCCAGCACCGGCCCGAAGGCCGCCAGGCCGATCGCGACGGTGATCGCGATGTCCTGCCAGCCGAGGCCCTGCGCGTGGCCGGTGAACAGGACCGCGATCATCCCGGCGGCGACGAGCAGCTCGTTGAGGCCCCGGCGCAGCGCGATCAGGCGGCCGAGCCGGCCGACGGCCGACGCGCCGGCGCCGCCGAGCGCGCCCAGCTCGGCCAGGCGGCGCGGCCCGTACCCGAAGGCGAGCACCTCCCTGATGCCCTGGACGCCGTCGGTGAGGTGCTGGGAGACCTCGCCGCGCGAGCGGCGCAGCTCGGTGGCGGCGGTGGCGGCGGCGCGGTGGCTCAGCCACGGGACCCCGATGCCCACCCCGATCAGGAACGGCGCGAGCACGAGCGCCACCACGGGACTGAAGACCGTCCCCAGCACGGTCAGGGAGATCACCGGCACGACGGCGGCGGCCAGCGCCGGCGCGATGGTGTGGGCGTAGAACACCTCGATGCGGTCGATGTCCTTCATCACGCGGGCGAGCAGGTCGCCGGAGCGGCCGCCCTCGGTCCCGGCGGGCGCCTGCGGCTCGATCCGCTCGTAGAAGTCGTCGCGGAGCAGGGCGAGCAGCTTGAAGGCGACGAAGTGCCCCGAGTACTGCTCGACGTAGCGGAACAGGCCCTTGGCGAAGGCCATGACGACCATGGCCACGGCGATCTCGCCGATCACCTCCGGCTCGCCGGACACGACCCTGACCACGCCCCAGGCGCCCACGCCGTACAGGGCGATGCCCAGGCACTGCTGCAACACGCGGAAGAGGACCGAGACGGCGAGCGGGACCAGGAGGGGCCGGCCGAAGGCCAGCAGCCGCCGGCTGATCTGGATCCTGGTCATCGTGACCTCACCGCCCTGGCGTAGTGGCCGTCGCCTGTCATCAGTTCCTCGTGCGTGCCCTGCTCGGTGACGGCTCCGTCCTCCAGGACCGCGATCCGGTCGGCGTCGCGGACGGTGGACAGCCGGTGCGCGATCATCAGCACGGTCCGCCCGGTGGTGAGCCGGTCCAGCGCGGCCAGGATCGCGGCCTCGGACTCCAGGTCCACGTTGGAGGTCGGCTCGTCGAGGACGAGGATGGGCGCGTCCTTCAGCGCGGCCCGCGCGATCGACACGCGCTGCGCCTGGCCGCCGGAGAGGGTCAGGCCGCGTTCGCCCACCGGCGTGTCGAGGTCCAGGTCGAGGTCGGCCACGGCGAGCGCCTCGCGCAGCCGGTCGTCGTCGGCGTCGGGCGCGGCGACCTTGAGGTTGTCCCTGAGCGTGCCGGTGAACAGGTAGGTCGTCTGGGCGACGACGCTGATCTGCTCGCGCACCCAGGCGGCGGGCACCGCGGTGACGTCGTGACCGCCGACGCGGATCGTGCCCTCGCCGGGGTCCAGGTTGCGCTGGAGCAGGGCGGCGACGGTGGTCTTGCCCGATCCCGAGGGCCCGACCAGCGCCAGTCTCTCGCCGGGCGCGATGGTGAAGCTCACCTCGCGCAGCACCGGGGTGTCCGGCAGGTAGCCGAAGCCGACCGCGTCGAAGGTCACCTCGGAGGTGGTCCTTGCCGGGTGCCCGGTGTCGGCGTCGGTGACCGAGGGCCGCTCGGCGAGCAGGGTCCTGATCTCCTTGGCGGCGGCCATGCCGCCCATGCCGACGTAGAAGAACTGGCCGACCTTGTCCAGCGGCTCGACGAGCTGGGTGGCCAGCAGCACCAGGGCGACCGCCTCGCCCGTGCCGATCGCGCCGTCGCGGAAGCGGATCATCGCCAGGACCGTCGCCGCGGTGATCATCCCCAGTGAGAAGACCGTGTCGATCACGAAGAGGATGACCTGGTTGCCGGCCAGCAGCCGCATGATCGCCTGGCGCAGGTCCTCCGAGGCCTTGGCCAGGGTCCGGCCGTGCGCGGTGCCCTGGTTGAAGAGCTTGAGCGTGGTCAGGCCCTGCAGGGCGTCCAGGAAGCGGGCGGCCAGCCGGTTGGCGGTGTCGCGGTATCCGTCGCTGACCCTGGCGAAGGCCCGCTGGAAGACGCCGACGGTGAGCGGGATGGCCGGGACCGCGACGGCCAGGACGAGCGCGGTCCACGGGTCGACGAGGATCGCGATGGCGGCCAGCACGAGGATCGGCACGGTCATCGAGGCGAGGATCGGGCCGAGGAAGGTGGCGTAGTAGGTGGCGACGAGCTCGACGGCCTCGGTTCCGGTGGAGACCAGGCGGCCGGTCTGCTCGCTGGAGCGCAGCGGGGCGCCGAGCCGGAGCAGGTGGCGGTAGACCCGGTCGCGCAGGTCGAGCTCCAGCCGCCCGCCGGCCCTGACGGTGATCGCCGGCACCCAGGCGGCGAACAGCGCCCGGGCGACGGCCGCGACGGCCAGCCCGGTGACGACGCCGCCGTCAGGCGGCCCGCCCGCGGCGATCCGGCCGATCGCGTGGCCGGTGAACAGCAGCAGCGCGGTCGTGGCCAGGGCCTGGAGCCACGTGCCCAGCACGGACAGCAGGACCGGCCCGCGGATGGGCCGCATCAGCGACTCCACGTGAACCTCCGCGAATGTGCCACAGGAGACTTCGTCCGCGTCAGGAGCCAGACCCCCAGGGCGAAGGCCGACCAGTTCAGCGTGTTGAGGATCTCCTCCGCCCACTGCAGGGCGATCGTCTGCTCGGGCCGCGAGGCCAGCAGGCCCATCACGTACGTGCCGAGAAGGTTGAACCCGAACAGGTAGACCGCGGCGGCCGCCCCGGCCCGGCGGGACAGCAGCAGGAGCCGGATGCCCACGAGGGTGGCCGAGACGGTGGTCACGATCAGCATCGGCCAGGTGTCCATGACCGCGATCGCGGCGGCGACGCCCAGCAGGGCGAAGCCGGCGAACGCCCACGCCGGCGGCCGCCGGCCGGATCCGGTCCCCAGCAGCGCCCAGGCCATCAGCGTGAACCCGATGCCGAGCAGGAAGAACTGGGCCTCGGCCAGCCACACGAGGTCCGGCCCGCGGATCGCCATGATCAGTTTCCAGACGGCCTTGAGCGCGCCGCCCAGCACGGTGAGCCAGCCGCCTGCGGCCACGGCCGGGTGGCGGGCGTAGGGGACGAGCAGCGCGACCCCGACGGCCATGGCGATGACCGGCAGGAAGTCGACGAGGGCGAGGGAGAGTGGGTATTCCATGGCAACTCCCATTGGGGAAACGTCGTTTCCAAGTAAGACACGAGATCCATTGACGGGAAACAGTGTTTCCATAACGATGTGCGCATGGCGGGCGCTGACGACTACGTCGAGATCCCCGTCGCGGGCAGGGGCCCCCGGCGGGTGCGCCTGGACGCGGCGGCGCCGTTCGGGTGGTGGCCCGCGATCTGCGTCGCGCTGATCGCCTTCGTCGACCGGGTGGAGTACAACCTGATGGCGGGGGCGCTGGCCGACATCCAGCGGGATCTCGGGTTCGGCGACACGGCGGGCGGCGCCATCGCGACCTCCGCCGCGCTGGCCGGCGTCATCCTGCTGATCCCCGCCGGGCGGCTGGCCGACCACGGCCGCAGGACCTGGACGCTGTTCCTGGTGGTGGCCGTCTGGTCACTGCTGACGCTCGGCAGCGGGCTGGTGACCTCGTACGCGATGCTGTTCGCCGTGCGGGTGCTGCTCGGCGGCACGGGGCTGCTCTACAACCCGGCGGCCTCCAGCCTGCTGGCCGACTACTTCCCGGGCGGCAGCCGGACCCGGGCGTTCTCGCTGGAGCGGTTCGGCTACTTCGCCGGGCCGCCGGTCGGCATCGTCGCCGGCGGCGCGCTGGCGGAGGCGTACGGCTGGCGGACCATGTTCTTCCTCGTGGCGGTGCCGGGCATGGTGATCGCCCTGCTCTGCCTGACGCTGCGCGAGCCCGAGCGGGGCACCGGCGACCGCATTGAGATGCTCAGGACCGGCCGGCAGGCGCAGCCCGCCGCCGCGCCGGATCGCCGGGGCCCGGTCCTGGCCGAGATGCGGGAGCTGCTCCGGATCAGGACCCTGCGCGCCATCGCCGTCGGGCTCGGCACGGTCTTCTTCGGGCTGGGCGGGCTGATGTTCTGGCTGCCCACCTTCTACCAGCGCGCCTTCGACCTGTCCGTGGGCGCCGCCTCCGGGCTGGCCGGCGGCGTCGGACTGCTCGGCATGGTCACCGGCAGCGTGCTCGGCGCCCGGCTCGGTGACAGGGGGCACCTGGTCAGGCCGGGATGGCGGGTGACCGTCGGCGCCTGGGGGCTGCTCGTCGGGGCGCTGGCCCTGACGGGTGTCGCCCTGCTGCTGGTGCTGCCGGTGCAGCTGCTCTGCCTGGCGGTCGCCTCAGGCGGGTTCCTGGTGGCCATCCCCAACCTGACGGCGGCCGCCGCCGACGTGGTGCCCGCCGCGCGGCGAGGGCTCGGGTTCGCGCTGCTGCAGTTCCTGCTCTCCCTGGCGGGATCGGCTGGACCGCTGCTGGTGGGCGCGTTCTCCGACGCCACCGGATCGCTGCGCTGGGCGTACGCCATCCTCGCCGTCCCGTTGCTGGCCGGCGCGCTGCTGGCGTTCCGTGGCAGGGCGAGCCTGGAGGACGACCGGGGGACCGCCCTCCGGGCCCTTCAGTGATCGCGCAGGAGGGAGCCCGCGCCGTACACCTTGTCCTCGATGCCGTTGTCACGCAGCGCCATCCACCAGGTGGCGGCGTTGATGGCGATGACCGGCTTGCCCAGCCAGCGCTCGGCCTCGTCGGCCAGCCGCACCATCGACAGGTTCGTCCCGCACTGCACCAGCACGTCCACCTCGGCGGAGTTCACCTCCACCAGCGCGTCGCGCAGCTCGGCCTCGCCCACGTGCGCGATCGACACGGCGGTGGGGCACTTGAGTCCCTTGATCGCGGTCACCTCGAAGCCGATCTCGGAGAAGAAGCGGACCACGTTCTCGTCGCCGACCGGCTGGTAGGGGGTGACGACGCCGATCCGGCGGGCGCCGAAGAGTTTCAGCGCGCGCTCGCAGGCCTCGGCGCCGGTGGCGACCCGCAGGCCGGTGAGGCCGTGGATCTGCTCGACGAACTGCCGGTTGCCCTCGACGCCGCCCCAGAAGGTCTCCGCGGACATGCCCATGACCATGTAGTCGGGCTCGCAGGTCATCACCCGTTCGCAGGCGGCGCCGAGCTCGTCGCGGATCTGGCCGAGCAGGCGTTCCATGCCCTCATTTCCGGACATGTTCTGATCTCTGATGTGGATCCGGCCGAAGTGCGCGGTCACCCCCGGCACGGTCATCGCGGAGAAGTCCGGCTCCACGATCGTGTTCGTCGACGGCGCGATCACGCCGAACTTGCGTCGCCAGCCGAGCGCGTCGGTCACGGCAGCACCTTTCTCCTCGTGAAGGGGGCGGTGGCGAAGCGGGCCATGACCTTGCGGTTGGTCAGCCAGCGGACGTGCGCGCCGTTCCCGATCCGGGCGAGCGCCTGCTCGGCCAGCCACGGGGTCACGGTCTCGACCCGGTCGGCCAGGATGTCGAAGACCTTGCGGGACTTCGGGTTCAGGTCGCGGACGAGCAGGTCGGTGACGACCATGCCGGGACTGAGCAGCCCGACGGACACCCCGTCGGGCACCTCCTTGGCCAGGGCCTTGGTCAGGTAGGTCAGCGCCCGCTTGGTGGACCCGTACACCGACAGTCCGGGCACCGCCCGGCCGTCGCTGCCCAGGCCCTCCATGTTCCACACGTGGCCGTGGCCCTGGCCGGCCATGCCCGCCAGCGCCACGGCGCAGCCGTTGATCACCCCGTTGAGGTTGACGTCGACGACCGCGCGGGTCTCCTGCTCGGTCAGCTCCCACAGCGGCACGCGCCGCTGGGTGACGCCGGCGTTGTTGATCCACACGTCCACCCGGCCGTACTCGGCGACGGCCGTGTCCCACAGCTCGCGCACCTGGGCCCGGTCGGTGACGTCGGCGACGACGCCGAGCCCGTCCTCGGGCGCCGTGGCGCTGCCGCAGGTCACCACCTGGTGGCCGCGTGCCAGGAACTCCCTGACCAGGCCGCGCCCGATGCCGCGGCTGCCGCCGGTCACGACGATGACCACGTCAGCACCCCGTGCATCACCGCGGCGAGCGTGCCGCCCTCGAACAGTTCGTAGACCACCGCCAGTTCCGTCCCCGAGCCCATGCCGGGCGTGGCGTCGAGCATGAACTCCCGGCCCTTCAGCTTCCACACGTCCGCGAAGTGCACGCTGGGGTAGTCGGCCCGGCCGAACGCCTGGGCGTTGCCCCACGCGTCCGGCCCTTCGTAGAAGGAACGGCAGCCGTCGCGCCGCACGTCGGCCGCGTACTCCCGCTCCAGCGCGCCCGACCAGGTGACGCGCCGGCGGGTCCTCAGCAGGTCGAGCGGCTCCAGCTCGACCCGGACCTCGACCGTGCCGGCGGGCTTCTGGTCGGCGCCGAACAGCTCGCAGGCGCCGGCGAACGCGCCGCCGGTCTTGGTCGGCAGGATGTACGGGACCGGCCCGTTCCGCGTCTCGGCGGCGAGCCAGTCGGCGGTCCTGGCCGGGTCGCGGGTGTAGAGGCCGTTGAAGCAGCCCACGACCGCCGGCCCCTGGTAGAGCATCGAGGAGTAGACCTGGGTGTCGCCGATCACCTGGTTCCAGGTGTTGAGGTCCACCTGCCAGCCGGGGCCGTAGTAGTGCGCGTCGACGAAGGTCCCGTACGGCTGGCCGGTGCCGTAGAAGTCGGGGCCGGTGTAGATCCGGCTGGCGTCGGAGTCGACCACGCCGAAGGCGAACGGGGCGCCCAGCCGGAACCGGCCCGCCATCGGCCCGCCGCCTTCCAGGCCGCCGTCCATGTAGTAGGTGGTCACGCCGTCCTCGTGGACGGAGGAGCGGCGGATGTCCTCGTACCCCTGCCACGTCCCTGTCGCGTCGAACAGGGACGGCCTGCCGACCCATTCGCCCTCGATGCGCCGCTGCCACTCGCTCGGCTCGGTCAACGCAGAAGCTCCTCACGTACGGTCTCGGCCTGTTCCTCGCCGATCAGCCGGGTGACCTGGTGCCAGACGGGGTCCACGGCCGGGGAGAAGAGGTTGGCCCGGTTGACGCGGTCGCGCCCCGCCAGGTCACCGGAGGGCTCGGGCACGCCGCCGGCGACGAGCGCGAGCCAGTGGTCCAGGTAGGCGTCCACGGTGCCGCCGAGCTTGGCGAAGGCGTCCTCGGTGGCGCGGCACACCAGCATCCAGGGCGACATCATGGCCCGCTGCCGGGGGCCGATGGCGGCGGGGGAGAGGCCGTCGAGCTGCCAGGCGCCGTCGAGCGGCTCGGTGAGCGGCAGGAAGCAGGCGTCCAGATACTCCAGGTTGACGGCCAGCTCGGCCCGCGGGATCAGGTCCAGGTGCATGGCGTGGTACTCGGCGGAGGCGACCGAGTCCAGCGTGAAGTGCGGCACCGCGGAGCCCGGACGGGTGAACACGAAGATCATGTGGCTGTCCAGCCCGATCTGCGGCACCACCAGGCCGACCGCGACCGCCTTGTCGACGACGGTCTCGTCCGCGGGGCGCAGCACCCGCAGGCGGCCGACCGGGGCGGGCGACATCGGCGAGGTGAGCGGCACGTCGCGGGCCGGCCGGAGCTCCAGGGCGTCGGTCAGCCGCTCCAGGACGCGCTCACTCAGCGCTTCGGGCAGGCTCATGGCTGTCTCCTCGGGTCTTGTGCACCCACGCACGGGCGAGTTCGGGATTGTCCCGGCGGGCCGGCGAAGGGATGACGGTGGCCTCGCGGCGCGGCACGTCCCCCATCACGATGTCGTCGCCGCCCAGCCACCAGCCGTCGTCGATCAGCTCCTGGCGGCGCCGCCGGTAGGCGATCTGCAGGGCGTCGCTGCGCAGGTGCAGCTCGGCCGCGAGGTCGAAGGGCAGCAGTTCGGGCCGCTGCGACTCCACCACCACCCGGTCCTGCTCGAAGATCCGCTGGATCCGCTTGACGGCGTTGCGGTCGGCCCACTTGCCGGTGAAGAAGTTGCGGTAGCCGACGAGCTTCACCATGGTGCGGCCCTGGGAGATCGGGATGTTGTGGTCGTACATGATCAGGTCGCCGAACGGGAGCCGGATGTGTAGCTTGACCACGTTCGGCAGGTACCAGCCGTTGGTGACCACGACGGTGTCGAGGCGCTTGGGGGACAGCATGCCCCACAGGCCCTTCGGCGCCGGCGGGTTGAGCAGGATGTCGGCCTCCGCGTGCCATTCGCCCTGCGTCACCTCGTAGTCCGGGATCTCCGGCTTGTCGGGGTTGCCGAAGGCGGTGCCGTGCACGAACGGGGTGTGCGCCGCGTCCACGACGTTCTCCATCGCCCGCTCGTAGTTCGCCTCGACGACGGTCTGCCAGTAGACGGCGCGGAAGGAGGGGTCGTCGTGCTCGGCCATGTGCGGGATCGGCGGGCGCTTGTCCTCGGGCAGGTCGCCCAGATAGGCCCAGACCAGGCCGTACTTCTCGACGATCGGGTAGGCGTCGACCCGGGCCTTCTTCGGGATGCCGCGGCCGGGCGGGTTCGCCGGGATCTTCACGCAGGTGCCGTCGGACTCGTACTCCCAGCCGTGGTACGGGCAGGCGACGCGGTCCTCGACCAGCGTGCCCAGCGACAGGGCCCCGCCCCGGTGCACGCACAGGTCGGACAGGCAGGCCACCGAGCCGTCGCGCCGCCGCCAGATCACGAAGTCCTGCCCGAGGCAGGTGACCTTGCGCGGCCGGTGCTCGACGACGTGGCTGAACTCGATCGCGTACCAGAAGTTCTTAAGCATGCTTCCTCCTTACGGGCAGGCCGGACAGGACGGCCCGTGCCTCCGGATCGTCGTGCAGATGGGTACGGAGGAACGCGGTGACCAGCCGGGCCAGTTCGGGCCGGGGCTGGGCGGTGGCCGGCAGATCCAGGAAGGCGCGCGCGGCCGTCGGATCCACCGGGTCGGCGATCATGAAGTGGTTGGCGCCGTCGAAGACGGCCAGCAGGTGCTCGCCGTCGCCGAGCGCCTCCTCGAAGGTCCGGGTGACGGGGTCCGTGGCGTGCCCGTCCTGGCCGTAGCGGTCGGCGCTGCCCATGATGACGCCGTCGCGGGTGCCGACCGACAGCAGCACGGGGCAGTCGGCCTGGGCGGGCACCACGGTGCCCGCGGGCCAGCCCAGCATGGTGGCGACCATGGTGTGCGCCCCGTAGGAGAAGACCGCCTTGACGCCGGGGAAGAACCTGGCCGACTGCATCGCCACCGTGCCGCCGGCGGAGTGGCCGCCGATGGCCACCCGGTCGAGGTCGAGCACGCCCTTGAGCAGCTCGATCTCCGCCAGCGAGGCGAGGACGGCGCCGATGGCCGGGCAGGTCGGGCGGGTGCCGTACCGTCCGGGGGCCGCGGCCTCCAGGTCGACGCCGGGGGTGAGCCCGTACTCGCCGCCGAACAGCTCGCCCACCCGGTCGAACGTCACGCACACGAACCCGGCAGCGGCGATCTCGACCGCGAGCCAGCGGTAGGCGTCCTGCCCGACGTTGATCCCGGACAGGAACAGCACGACCGGGTACGGTCCGCCGTCGGGCGGGAACGTGCCGGTCAGGCGGTCGCCCTCGGCGGCCGCCGGGTAGTGGACCTTGAGATGGGCGGTGCCGAACGGCGGCTCGCCGCCCGTCTCCGCGGCCCACCACAGCGACCTGATCACGACGGCCTCGGCAGCACCCGGTCGCCGCCCCACAGGGCGCGGACGAGCTTGCCGGTCAGCTCCTCGCCGAAGAACCGCACGCCCATGACGTTGGCCGGGTCGCGGTCGGCGATGTTGCGGCGGATGGCCAGGTCGGTGGCGGCGAGCGCGGGCCGCCGCTCCTCCGGCACGGGCTCGGCCTCGTCCACCCAGGTCAGCCAGCGGTCCACACGGTCGTCGAGCAGCTTCGCGACCAGGTCGATGTTGTCCTGGGCGCGGGGGAAGGAGTAGCAGTGCGCGACGGGCGACAGGCCGGCCCGGATGAACCCGGCGCGGCTGGTGAACCAGGTGAAGTCCGGGTGCTCCTCCTTGAACCGGAGCCAGTCGGCGTCGAGCGGCGCGTAGTAGCGGTCGTAGTAGTCGCCGTCCTCGGTCAGGTTCACCCGGGGGATCGCGTCGGTGTAGAACCAGCCCTCCGGCCACACCAGCAGCGCGATGCCCAGGTGCGGCACGTCGATCTGCGGGCCGAGCCACACGGTCAGGTGCAGGTTGGCGAAGCTCGCCGTGGGGTTGCCCAGCCAGGAGTGGACCATCCAGTCCACCTCCGGGCCGGTGTAGGCCTCGATCCGGCCGCCGGGGCCGTCGGGGTAGGTGCCGTAGCTGTCGAACTGCTCGCTCGACGGGTCCCGGGTGAGCACGAACTTCGCCTCGATCCTGGCTTTGAGCCGGGCGAGGATGCCGCGCATCTGCTCGAAGGTCTCGGTGACGTCGACCACCGGGGACTCGTCGAGCATCTGCTCGACGTGCTGAAGCGTTTCCTTCACAGCTGATCTTCCCCAGTCTGTTACCGGTAAAGAAACGGTGTTTCCTTTGCAGGATCCCCCGAAAGCGTGACCCGTGTCCAGGACATCGGGCTATCCCTCGTGATCGACGACCGCCCGCGCGGCCAGCCTCGGACGCAGCCAGCCGGCCAGCTCCAGGTGGTCGGGGTGCTGCTGGTAGCCGCGCAGCTCGTCGGCGGACTCGTGCGTGGTGACCAGGCACAGGTCGTAGGAGACGGGCGAGTGGACCACGTCCAGGTGCGCGGAGAGCTCCCTGATCTGCGGCACCCTGCCCGCCAGCCCTTCGAGCCGCTCCTTGGCCTCGGGCGCGTCGGCGGGATCGGTGAACTTCATCAGCACGACGTGGGTCAGCACAGGCTGCCTCCTCTGGACATCTCGCCCTGTTTCGCGAGATTGTAGGCATTGGAAACGCCGTTTCTCTAGATGTAACAGGGAGGCGCTGTGGTGCGCGTCGCCGCGGTGCAGTTCGAGGCCGGCCAGGACGTCGCCGCGAACCTCGCCACCAGCCTTCGCATGATCGGCGAGGCCGCCGGCCGCGGCGCCGAGCTGATCGTGTTACCCGAGTTCTGCAACCATCTGTCCTGGTACGAGAGCCGCGAGCACGCCCGCGCGATGGCCTGCCGGCACGGGGACTCCTTCCTGGCCGCCGTCGCCGGCGCCGCCCGACGGCACCGCGCCCACGTCAAGATCGGCGTCACCCTGGCCCGCGACGACGGCCGCACCACCGGCGCGTCCCTCCTCTACGGCCCCGGCGGCGAGCTGCTGGGCGAGGCGGACAAGCAGATCCTGATGGGCGCCGAGAACGACCACCTCGACCCGGCGACCGCCCCCGGCCCGGTGGTGGACACCGCCGCCGGCCGCGTCGGCATGTACGCCTGCATGGAAGGCGTCATCAACGAGGTCACCAGAGGGCTGGCGGTGCGTGGCGCGCAGATCCTGCTCAACAGCCTGAACTCGTTCGCCACCGACGAGGCCTCGCTGCACGTCCCGGTCCGCGCGGCCGAGAACAAGGTGTGGGTGGTCGCGGCCAACAAGGTCGGCCCGCTGATCCCCGCCGACCGGCTGGCGCAGGTCGGCGCCGGTCTCGGGGTGCCGGTCGGCTGGCTGCACGGCGCGGGCGAGAGCCAGATCGTCGCCCCGGACGGCACCGTCGTGGCCCGGGCCCCGCGCACCGGCGAGGCCGTGGTGGTCGCCGACATCGACCCGGCCGCCGCCGACGCCGGCCGCGCCCGCCTCCTCGCCACCCGCCGTCCCGCCCGCTACGCCGCCATCACCCGGCCCCCGCGCGGCCGCACCGCCCCGCCGGGCGCGGCCGTCCTCCCGGTCGCGGTGGTCCGCGCCGGCGCCCCCGCCGTCCGCCGGGCCGCCCGCGACGGCGCCCTCCTCATCGTCCTGCCGGAAGGCTCCCCGCTGTCGGCTGCGGAGGCCTCGGCAGCGGTACGGGACACGCCGGCCCACGTGGTGACCGGCACCGGCGCCCTGGTGAACGCCACCGGCGAGGCGCCTGCGGCCGAGGCCGGCCCCTGCCCGATCCACCGGTTGCCCTGGGGACGGCTGGCGATCGTCGCCGGTGAGGACGCGCGGCATCCGGAGGAGTTCCGGCTGGCGGCGCTGGCCGACGCCGACGTGGTCGCGGTCCCGTACACCGCCAGGGAGCCGTGGGAGCTGCGGCTCGGCCTGCTGGAGAGGGCGGCGGAGAACCGGCTCAACCTGGTGGTGGCCGGGCAGGACGGCCCGGACGGGGTGGCGGGGCTCGTCCTGGCCGCGCCCCGGGACTTCACGCTCTGGACCGCTTGGGAGGGGCCGTTCACCGGCCGCATCAGCCACCCCGTGGTGACCACGGTGAAGAACGCGGACGAGGTCGCGCACGCCGTGGTGTGGCCGGAGCAGGCGGTCAACCGGCACGTCTCCCGGGGCACCGACCTGGTGGACGGCCGCCCCTGGCACCTGTCCGGAGCCTTGGTCGGCCAGGCAGGCTGACGAGCACCGGGTCGGTGCTCGTCAGGCCGGGTAGGCGGTCGCGGGCAGGCCGGCGCCGCCGTCGCGGAAGGCCGCGGGGGCGTGGACGACCGCGCTCTGGACGTACTCCAGCAGCCCTTCTTCGCCGTACTCCCGGCCGTAGCCGCTGCGCTTGACACCGCCGAAGGGGGCGCGCAGGGACATGCCGGTGCGGTTGTGGGTGTTGACGAAGACGTAGCCGGCTTCGAGGCGGGCGGCCAGGTCGAAGGCGCGGTCCTCGTCGGCGGACCACACCGAGGCGGCGAGGCCGAGATCCCCCGCGTTGGCCCTGGCCGGCAGCTCCTTCTCGGTGTCGTAGGGCAGCAACGGCACCGCCGGGCCGAACTGCTCCTCGGTGACCAGGGGCGCCTGGTCGTCCAGCCCGGTCACGAGGGTTGGGGTCACGAAATATCCGGATTCGAGGTCGCCGACTGCCCGCCCGAGCGGCACCGCCGTACCCCCACGGGAGAGCGACCCCGCGACCAGCGCCCGGATCCGGTCGGCGGCCGGGCCGGAGATGACCGGTCCCATGGTGACCCCGGGCGTGAGCGGATCGCCGACGACCAGGACCCGCTCCGCCGCCGCCGTGTACGCCTCGGTGAACTCCGCCACCCGGGCGCGCGGCACGTACAGCCGTTTGGCGGCCATGCACACCTGCCCGCTGGTCGCGAACGTCGCCATGACCAGCCGCTCGTAGTCGTCGCCGGACAGCGCGAAGTCCGGCAGGAAGATCGCCGGGTCGTTGCCGCCGAGCTCCATGACCGAAGGCGTGAGCATCGAACCGGCCGCCGCCGCGATCTCCCGCCCGGCCGCGTCGCCGCCGGTGAAGGCCACCTTGCGGACCGCCGGGTGGGTGACGAGCGCCCGCCCGGCCGGCGCGCCCCCGTGCACCACCTCCACCGCGGGCAGCGCCGCGGCCACCTCGCTCACGGCCAGCGGCGCCAGCGGCGACGGCTTGAGCACCACCGCGTTGCCCGCCGCCAGCGCGGGCGCCAGCTTGACCATGGCCAGGATGACCGGGGCGTTCCACGGCGTGACGCACCCCACCACCCCGTACGGTGCGCGCCGGACGACCAGGCGGCCCGCGGCGTCGTCGATCTCGGCCGGGGCGAGCACCCGGGGCGCGTTGTCGCACACCCAGCGCAGGTACGTGAGCGCGAACGAGATCTCGCCCCGGCAGTCGGCCAGCGGCTTGCCCGACTCGCGCGCCAGCAGCACGGCCAGCTCGCCGGCCCTGCCGGAGACGGCCTCGGCGGCCTCCCACAGGACGGCCACCCGTTCCCCGATCGGCCGCGCCGCCCACTCCCGCCGCGCCTCGCCGGCCCGCCGCACCGCCGCGTCCACGCCGTCCGCATCGGTGACGGGAACCCGGCCCACGACCTCGGCGACCCGTGCGGGGTTCTCCCGCCTGATCACGTCCACCACGCCTCCTTTCCGCCCGCTACCCGGCCGTCCAGCGGGACGTTCCTCGTGCCCAGGCGGTGCTTGCCCGCCCCCTCTGAGAGCGGGCTTCTCTCCCGAGCGGTGCTTGCCCCCGGCGGGGAGCGGAGTGTCATCCGAGGGACGTGATCAGGCAGGCGCGCAGCAGATGCGCTCGGGCGGCCTCCGGGTCGGCGGCCAGGGCGCGCAGTTCGGCGTGGTGGGCGGCGGGGTCGGCCGAGCGCAGCTTCTCCCAGTTGCCGTGACTGATCGCGCGCACGTGCTGGAGCGCCACCTCCCGCCGCCTCGCGGCGACCGCGTCGACCGCCCCGGAGTCCTGGAGCAGGGCGCCGGCGAGCAGGACCGCGTCGTGGATGCCGCTGTTCATGCCGAGCCCGCCCAGCGGGTTGTTGACGTGGGCCGCGTCCCCGGCCAGCAGGACGGGCCCGTGCCGGAAGCGGGCGGCCACCCGCTGGTGGACGCGATAGAGCGAGGCGTGCGCGACCTTCCAGTCACGCCCGGGGTCGGCGACGGCCCGCAGCCGACCGGCCAGCCGGGCGAGCTCCGCCTGGTCGGAGGTACCGCTGGGGGTGGGCAGCAGCACCCGCCAGTGGTCGGGCGTGCGCAGCAGGACGAGCCACTCCTCGGGGTCGAAGACGTAGTTGATCGGCGCGATGCCCGGCAGCAGCCCGTCCAGGTCCTCGTCCGCGGAGGCCACCAGGAACCGTTCGGGGTACGTGATGCCTTCGAACGGGATCCCGAGCGCCCGCCGTACCGCCGAGTGGGCGCCGTCGGCGGCGATCAGCCGGTCGGCGGCGAACCGCGCGCCACCCGCGGTGGTCACCAGCACGCCGCCGCCGCGCGGCAGGACCTCGCGGACCGCCGACCCGAACAGCACCTCGCCGCCGTGCCGGACCAGGTGCTCCATCAGGATCGGGGTCAGCTTGCTCTGCTCGCACTGCACCCGGTACGGGTACGGCGTGTCCGCGGCGAGCACGCCCATGTCGAGGGTGGCGATGGCGCCGCCCCGCCGGTCGCGGTACTGGAAGGTACGCGCGACCAGGCCGAGGGCCATCAGCTCCGGCAGCACGCCGAGCCCGGCGAGCATCTCCAGCGTGGGCGGGTGGAAGGTGGAGGCCCGCGACTCGGCGGCCAGGCCAGGCCCGGCTTCCAGGACGGTCACCGGCACCCCGCCGCGCGCCAGGGTGAGCGCCGCGGTCAGCCCCACCGGCCCGGCCCCCGCGACCAGCACGCGTCTCACGGCGCCCGCTCGACGCCGACCACGCGGGTGCCGGTGAAGAACCGGATGGTCTCCGCCGTGCCCTCGTCCACCAGCCCGGACAGCCCCCACGCCGGTCGCGGCGTGAACAGGTGCAGGCTCAGCACGCTGGACCCGTTGACCTTGACCTCGCCGGCGCGCACCCGCCGGGCGACGTCCAGCGCCCGTTCCTCGTCGGCGCCGACGACATACCCTTCGAGCCCGTACGGTGTCGCGTTGGCCAGCGCGACCGCCTCCTCCTCGGTGTCGTAGGGCACCACGGCGGCGACCGGCCCGAAGATCTCGTCGGCCAGGTCGGCCCCGGTGATGAGAGCGGGCGCCAGGTAGTTGCCTTTGCCGGGCATGTCACCGTACGAGATGGCCTGTCCTCCGGCGTTCTCCGTCGCGTCCCGTACCCGCCGGAGGTGGGCGGAGTGGACGAGCGGGCCGTACTCGGTCTCCGGATCGAGCGGGTCGCCGGCGCGCAGCGCGGCGAGCCGCTCGCCGACGGCCGCCACCAGCTCGGGCAGGCGCGGGCGGGGCACGATCAGCCGGCCCAGCGCCCGGCACCACTGGCCGTTGAGCGAGGTGAGCAGCTCGGCGGCGGACGCGGCGGCGGCGCCGGTGTCGGCGTCGGGCAGCACCACGAGCGGGTTGTTGCCGCCGAGCTCCAGCTGGGCGGGCCGGAGCGCGCTCGCGCAGGCGGCGGCGACGGCGCGGCCGCCGGCCAGGCCGCCGGTGAAGGAGACGGCGCGGATCCGCGGGTCCGCGGCCAGCAGGGCTCCGGTGCGGGCGTCGCCCATGACGAGCTGGAAGACGCCGGGCGGCAGTATCTCGCCGAGGACCTCGGCCAGCACGCGGGTGCCGTAGGGGGCGTACTCGCTGACCTTGAGCACGACGGGGCACCCCGCCGCCAGCGCGCTCGCGGCCTTGTGGGCGGCCATCGGGGCGGGCGCGTTCCACGGCACCAGGCACAGGGCGGGGCCCCAGGGCAGGTGGTGGACCTCGACCCCGTCACGGTCGGCGCGCAGCAGCCCTTGCCTGATCTGGGCGGCGGCCAGCGCGAACGCGCCGTGCACGATCAGCCCGAGCCCGGTGGTCTGCCGGATCGGCACGCCGGTGGCGAAGGACTCCAGGGCGGTGATCTCGCCGGTCCGGTCCCGCAGCGCGGCCGAGGCGGCGTCGAGCAGGTCGGCCCGCCGCTCGGCGGGGGTGCCCGCCCAGGCGGCGGCCACCCGGTCGGCGGCCGCGAGCGCCGCCTCGGCGCGCGCGCCGGAGGAGCCGAGGGCGCGGGCGGCGGGCTCGCCGGTGGCGGGGTTCTCCAGGTCGAAGCCGAGGTCCTCGGTGCAGCGGGCCCAGCGGCCGTCGACGAGGTCGGCGGTCTCCGGCAGCTCGATCATGGCCGCTCCGCGGTGGCGAACAGCGCGTTCTCCTGCGCCTCGGTCACCAGCTGGGCGACCTCCAGCCTGCCGCGTTCGGCCGGGAACGTCATGACCAGCCCCATCGCCAGGTCGCGCAGCGCCCGGCCGGCCGTGCCGCCCATCATGGCGCCGGAGGTGCCCGAGGCCTTGAACGCGCCGAGCGCCACCTGGAAGCAGGCCTCGGTGACCGACCCCTTGCCCATCCGCCACTGGCGGAAGACCTCGGGCTTGGGCCGCAGCGGCGGCTCGGAGGTCTCCAGCAGCAGCTGGCGGCGCAGCCACAGGTAGGCGGTCTCCAGCTGGACGGTCATCTCGCCGATGAGCTGCTGGTGCATGGGCGAGGAGGCGATCGGCCGGCCGGTGTCGGCGAAGGTCTTGCGGGTGAGCTGCTCGACGGTGACGTCGTAGACGTTCTGCGCGCAGCCGGTGTAGACGGCGGCGATGGCGAGCTGGTTGCCGACGAAGCTGCCGCGGCTCATCCTGAGCATCCGGGTGAACGCCCCCGGCACGGTCAGCGCCTCGTCCTCGGGGACGAACACCCGTTCCAGCCTGATGCCGTTGTTGGCGGTGGCCCGCATGCCGAGCCCGTCCCACGGCGCGCGGGTGGAGACGCCCGCCGCGTCGCGCGGCACCAGGAACGTGACCAGGCCCTCGGCGGTGTCGTGGCCCTCCAGCTTGGCCGTGGTCAGGTAGTAGTCGGCGACGCCGGTGGCGCAGCCGAACGACTTCTCGCCGTCCAGCAGCCAGCCGCCGTCGGTGCGGCGCGCGGTGGTGGCGATGGTGATGTTGGCGGTGGAGCTCTTGACGGACTCGGAGGCGAAGTTGGCCAGCCAGACGCCGGAGGCCATCCTGGTCAGCACCTTCTCGGCGAACGCCCGTACGGCGGGGATCTCGCCGTCGTCGAACAGGCCGGCCTCGATCGCCTCCAGCGGCAGCAGGCCGCGGGAGGCGCTGGTGTTGTGGAAGAAGTAGGCCAGGGCGGTGGACGGGCAGGCGGTGCCCATCGCGAACGTCGCGGCGGCGAGGTCGCGCAGCGTGCCGCCGAGCCCGCCGTACTTCTCCGGCACCACGAGGCCGAGCAGCCCGGCGTCGCGCAGCAGCGCGACGTGCTCGATGGGGAAGCGGGCCTCCTCGTCGGCCTTGACGGCGGCGGCGCGCAGCGCGGGCAGCACGGCTTCGACGCGTTCCGCGCGGGCGCGTTCGGCCTCGGTCATGTCGTCGACGAGCCGTTCACCGGTCAGATCGTGGGTCACGTTCTCCCCTTAGTTGGCGAATCTGTAGGTGCGTCCGGGCAGCACGGACCCCCAGGTGCTCTCCAGCTCGGCGGCGCTGGCGACCAGCACCGACCGGTCGACGGCGGTGTCGACGTCGAGCTGGCCGGCCAGGAACAGCACGTCCTCGGCGGGCAGCGCGCCGTCGAGGCCGCCCAGCGTGGTGTCGAAGTGCCGCACTCCGCTCTTCATCGCGACCAGCGCGTTGACCAGGCCGATGCCGTGGCGTTCGCGCAGGCCGACGCGGACGGTGGCCTGTCGTGCGGCCGCGGCGGCGTCCTGGAGCAGGCCGCGGACGCGGACCGGGGTCGCGGGGACGGCGCCCTCTTCCAGCCCGATCTCGTCGCAGCCGAGCTCGGCCAGCCGGGCGACGGTGGCCATGACCTGTTCGGCGCGGTCCGCGGCGAAGGCCTCGGGGACGTGCCCGACGGTGGCCAGTCCGGCGCGGCGGGCGGCCTCCAGGACGCGGGCGGCCGGTCCGGGTTCCGCGGCGGTGAACTCGGCCACCCCCGCTCCGGCCGAGGCCACGGCCCGCACCTGGGCGGGTTCGGTGATCAGGGCCGAGGCGGTGGCCGGGTCGAGGTCCCGCGCGAACGCGTACGGATCGAACTCGTACGGGTCGAACAGGCGTACGCGGCTGCCGGCGGCGCGCAGCGCACGGGCGATGCCGCCCATCCGGGCGCCGGTGAAGCCGCGGGCGCGCAGCACGGCGAGCAGCCCGGTGTCGGCCACGCCGATGTGGTCGGGCAGCGGGTCGGCGAGCTGGCCCCAGGCGCGCGAGTGGAACAGCACCGGCGCCACCCGGCGCGGAGTGGCGCTCGTGAGCACCTCGCCGACGAAGATCGTGTGGTCTCCTCCCGGGTACGCGTGCGCGACCCGGCAGTCGAGCCAGGCGACGGAGTCGGCGAGCACGGGGGAGCCGCTCGGGCCCGGGGTCCAGGCGGTGCCGGCGAACCTGTCGGCGGCGGGCTCCTGGCCGGCGAACCTGCGGCCGATCGCGACCTGGTCCTTGCCGAGCACGCTGACGGCGAAGAAGCCGTGCTCGGTCACCAGCCGGTGGGTCCTGGTGCCGCGTGCCAGGCAGATGAGCACCATCGGCGGGTCGAGGCTCACGCTCGCGAAGGAGCTGGCGGTCATGCCGTGCCAGGCGCCCGCGGCCCCGGTGGTCACGATGACCACGCCGCTCGGCCACTGCGCCATGGCCGCGCGGAAGGACTCGCCGTCTGCAGTCACCGGTCTCCATATGTTCCATTGATGGAAACAGTGTCACGCTGAAGGTAACGAACGGCCATTTTCGTGTCAATGTGACGGCGTTTCCCCAAGGGAAATAGACTGGGCGTGTCGTCGATCTACGAGGGGGTCAGGTGCACGCCCAGGCCGAGTCGGAGAACCAGAGCCGTTCCATCGCCGCGGTGGAGCGCGCCATGGACGTTCTGCTGCTGTTCGGCCGGACCACGCGCCCTGACCTGGGGGTCACCGAGATCGCCACCGAGCTCGACCTGACCAAGGCGGCGGTCCACCGCATCCTCACCGCGCTGCGCAACCGCGACCTCATCGCCGTCGACCCGGTCACCAGGCGCTACTCGCTGGGCCACGCCGCCATCGCGCTCGGCCGGGCCTACCTGGCGCGCACCGACCTGCGGGCGATGGCCGGCCCCGAGCTGCGCCGGCTGTCGGCCCAGTCGGGCGAGACCGCCACCCTGTCGGTGCGGCGCGGCGACACCCGCCTCTACGTGGAGCAGGTCGTGCCCGACCATGACCTGCGCATGGAGGTCTCGCTGGGCATCCCCTACCCGCTGCACGCGGGCAGCTCCTCCAAGGCCATCCTGGCGTTCCTGCGCGAGGAGGAGATCGAGGGTTTCCTGTCCAGGCACCAGCTCACCGCGCTCACCGGCAGGACGATCACCGACGCCGTCAGGCTGCGGGCCGAGCTGGCGGCGATCCGGCGGCGCGGCTACGCCTCCTCGCTCGGGGAACGCCTGGAGGGCGCGGCGTCGATCGCCGCCCCCGTCTTCGACCACGACGGGCTGGTGATCGCCGCGGTCAGCGTCGCGGGGCCGAGCAGCCGCTTCAAGCCGCGCATGCAGGAGCAGGCGCCCCTCGTCGTGGAGTCGGCGTCCCGGCTGTCGGCCCAGCTCGGCCACTCCGGCTGAGCGTCCTCCCACGTGCAAGGCGCCGCCGCCGGGGTAGATGCTCTGATGCCGGAGGGGGAAGGGGTGTCATGCGGAGTGACGGCGAGCTCATGCTGGGCGGCCTGCTGCGCAACAGCCACACCGCCTCCTTCGAGGACATCGTCCCGCTGCTCAACGAGCACGCCCCCATGGCGGGCTTCAGCAACCCCATGGTCTACGTCTCCGACCTGCAGCAGAAGTACCTGGTGCCGCTGCCCGGCCAGTTCAGCGCCGGTGGCGAGCCGCTCACGCGGCTGAACATCGACACCACGATCGCCGGTCGCGCGTTCCGCAACGTCGAGCTGGTGCACGCCCGGCCCGACGAGGACCTCCCGCCCTGCGAGCAGGAGGACGGGCTGCGCCTGTGGTCGCCGCTCCTGGACGGCACGGAGCGGGTCGGCGTGGTGGGCGGCATCACGCAACGGGTCGACGAGGTCATCGAGTGGCGGTTCAAGCGGCTGTCGACGCTGCTGTCGCTGCTGGTGGTGAGCAAACGCCAGACCAGCGACACCTACTCGCGGATGGTGCGCGAGAAGCCGATGACGCTGTCGGCCGAGGTGCTGCACAACCTGCTGCCGAACGGCAGCTTCGCCAACGACAAAGTGGTGATCGCCGCCGCGCTGGAGCCCGCCTACCAGGTGGGGGGTGACGTGTTCGAGTACGGCATCGAGGACGACCAGCTGCACGTGTCGATCTTCGACGCGATGGGGCACGATCTGGCGTCCGGGCTGACGGCGAGCATCGCGGTCGGCTCCTGCCGCAGCAACCGGCTCAAAGGCGCCGGCCTGGTGGCGATCAGCGAGGCCATCGACGAGGCGATCGCCCAGCACTTCCAGCTGAGCCGGTTCGCCACCGGCATCATCGCCAACCTCGACATGTCGACGGGAACGCTGTCCTGGGTGAACCGCGGCCACCACCCGGCGCTGGTGGTCCGCAACGGCAAGCTGGCCGCCACCCTGGGAAGCGCCAAGCCCGCGCCGCCGATGGGCTTCAGGCTGGGCCGGCGCGCCGAGGTGGAGCACTACCAGCTCCACGCCGGCGACCGGCTGCTCTTCTACACCGACGGCATCGTCGAGGCGCGCAGCCCCGAGGGGGAGCCGTTCGGGCTGGAGCGGTTCATCGACTTCATCGTCCGCAGGGAGGCCGACGGCCTGCCGGCGCCGGAGACACTGCGCCGGCTCATCCAGTCGATCATGCGCTACCAGCGCGGCCGGCTGCAGGACGACGCGACCGTGCTGACGGTCGAGTGGATGTCCGGCAGACGCCCGGGCGTCACGCTCTAAGACACCGCTGCACCCGGTCGGCCTTTCCTGCGGCAGGCGATGATCGCCACCCCGAGGGCGAGGGCGGCATATCCGCACGTCACGGTCAAACCTGCCCATGGCGGGAGCGGGTAATAGCCGCCGAGCAGTGACCGGTCCACATCCACATGCGCGAACGTGGGGACGCTCTGCGTGATCGCGAACCCGGCGGCAGGGGTGACCGCCAGCGGCCATGGCGCCAGACCGGCGGTGGCCAGCAGACAGGGCACGACGACCAGCGCGACGGCCAGTCCGACGGCGACGACTCCCCGTTCGACCAGCGCGGCCAGGCCCAGAGCCAGCACGGCGGCGGCCGCGGTCAGCGCCGCGAAGCCGACGATCACCCGCACCTCGGTACCCAGGGTGATCGGCTGGATCGGGTTCTGATGGGCGCGCAACACCGCCAGGCCGGCGGGGACCACGACTCCCGAGGCGACCAGCCCCGCCACGAACGCGACCGCACCGACCACCGCGGCCTTGGCCGCCAGCCGCCCGGCCGGCAGGCCGATCCGCCCGCGCCGGTGGTCCGCCGTGAAGAACGTCACCGCCGCCACGAGTACCGGGATCAGCCCCAAAGCCCCGCCGATCAGCATGAGGTCGGCGCGCATACCGCCCTCCACCGTGGCGGGCCCGATGTCACCGCCACCGGTCACGATGAGCTTGCCGCCGGACTCCACGACCCCGCCCGGGTGATGCGGGGTCCTGCCGTCGGACTCCAGGACGACGCCGACGTCGTCGTGCCGCCACGATCCGTTCGCGCCCTGCGGCGTGATCTGGTCGAAGGTGGCGGTCGCCTGGGCGAAGGCTTTCGCCATGTCCCACAGAACGCCTGGTGAGGTGACGAACAGCCCGATCTCGACCGTCTCCGGCAGCCCGGTCAGCTTGACCGTGCCGACCTCGGTCCACGTCCTGCCGTCGTCCGACTCGTAGCCGCTGATGGTGTCGCCCGACCTGGTCAGCCGTAGCCACCGCGGGCCGTTGTGGGGACCGCCGGGCATGTCGTGGAGGTAGTTGTACTGCATCCGCACGCCGTGGTCTCCGGTGAGCATGACGGCGGCGTACGGTGTGCCTCGCTGGAGGCTCTGCCTGACGAGGAGCCCGGCCTTGGCCCACGGCACCACTCCTTCCTGGACGTTGCGGACCCCGGGTTCGGCGTCCGGCAGCCGGATCTGCCCGGTCATGTCCGCCACGCGGGCGGTGATGCCGCCGTTCCCCTTGAGCGGCTGGTGCACGAAGAAGTACTTGTCGTTCACCGCCGTGCCGTCGGGTCCCAGCAAGGGCGCCGGGCAGGGGCCTTCGCCCTGCCCGGTCACGCAGGTGCTGCGGGCGCCCCCGGCGACCAGCAGTCCGAGATGGACTCATGCCGACGGTTGTACGCGGCACCAGGTTCCGGCCGGGTCGCAGCGGCTGCGACCTGGCCGGAACCTGGGCTCTGGCATCGTTGACCCATGGCACCTCGACCCGGTGGCCGGCTCGGCTGCCCCACCCGCACGACGACCGCCGGTGCGCGGCGGTGAGGGTCCTCCTCGTCGAGGACTTCGAGGTCCTCGCCCGCTCCATAGGAACCGGGCTGCGCCGCGAGGGCATGGCCGTCGACGTCGTCCTGGACGGAACCGCCGCCCTCGACCGCCTGGCCGTCACCCGCTACGACGTGGTGATCCTCGACCGCGACCTGCCCGGCGTCCATGGGGACGAGATCTGCCGGCGACTCGCCCAGGGCCGCTGCCAGACCCGGGTGCTCATGCTCACCGCCTCCGGCACGATCGAGGATCGCGTCGACGGGCTCAGCCTCGGTGCGGACGACTACCTGCCCAAGCCCTTCGCCTTCGCCGAACTGGTCGCCCGCGTCCGCGCCCTGGCCCGCCGCGCCACCCCGCCGCTGCCGCCCACGCTGACCTGCGGGGACATCACCCTCGATCCGGCCCGCCGCGTCGCGTCCCGGGCCGGGCGGCGCCTTGAGCTGAGTCCCAAGGAGTTCGCCCTGCTCGAATGCCTGCTCGCCCGGCCGGGGCTGGTCATCTCCGCCGAGGAGTTGCTCGAACGCGTCTGGGACGAGGCCGCCGATCCCTTCAGCAGCGCCGTCAAGCACACCATGCACCGGCTGCGCGCGAAGCTCGGCGCCCCTCCCGTGATCGAGACCATCCGCGAAGCCGGCTACCTCATCCGGCCGTCATGACCCCCCAGAGGTTCGCCAGAAGGTCCCTGCAGACGCGGCTCGCGCTCGCCTACGCGGCGGGCATCTACGGCGCCGGACTCTTCGTGGTCGTCCTCGTCGCCGTCCCGCTCGCCAGCATCGACGCGGCCGTACCCATGGGCCGGCCCGCAGAGACCACCGGGAACGTGTCCGGGATCGGCCTGCCCCACCTCCTCGCCGGCTCCGCCGTCGCCCTGGTCGTCCTGATTCCCGTCGCCCTGGCTCTCGGCTGGTTCGTCGCCGGCCGGTTCCTGCGCCCGCTGCGCGCCATCGCGGCCACCGCCCAGAGCCTCTCCGCCGGAAACCTCCACCGGCGCCTCGGCCTCGGCGAGCCCGCGGACGAGCTGACCGAACTCGGCCACATCCTCGACGGTCTGTTCGCCCGCCTCCAATCCTCCTTCGACGCCCAACGCCACTTCGTCGCCAACGCCTCCCACGAGCTGCGCACCCCCCTCGCGGGCCTGCGCACCCTCCTCGAAGTCGCCCTGGCCGACCCCGACGCCGACACCGGCAGCCTGCGCTCGGCCTGCCAGGAGGCCCTCGCTCTGGGCGGACACCAGGAGCGGCTCGTCCAGGCACTGCTCGATCTGGCCACCAGCGAGCGCGGCGTGACCCGCTGGGACTCCTTCGACCTCGCCCACGTCGCCGAAGGAGCGGCCTCGGCCTCGGCCTCGCCATCGTCAACGCCGTCACGCAGGCTCACCACGCCACACTCACCACCAGCACACGCCCTGAAGGCGGCCTGTCGATCACTGTGCGGTTCGCGCGGTGAACCCGGTGCCGCCCTTCGGGAGACAGCACGGTGAGACACCGACTCACGAAGGAGAGGCGTTGGGTGCTGAGACGGTCGAGATCGACGACGGAGAGCTGATCCGTCGATCGGCGCACGACCCAGAGCAGTTCGCGGCGCTGTTCGACCGCTATGCCAGACAGATCCATCTGTACGCGGCCCGGCGGCTCGGCACGCAAGCCGCCGACGACATCGTGGCCGAGACGTTCCTGGCCGCCTTCCGCAGGCGCGGGACGTACGACACGTCGTTCGCGCTGGCCAGGCCCTGGCTGTACGGGATCGCCACCACGCTGATCGCCAGGCATCGGCGGCAGGAGGAGCGGATGCTGCGGGCGCTGAGCCGTACCGGCGTGGACCCGCTGCCCGAGGCGCTGGCCGACACCGTGACGCGCCGGGTGACGGCGCAGGGCAGGGATCGCGAGCTGGCGGGGGCGCTGGCGTCGCTGTCACGCGGGGACCGGGACGTGCTGCTGCTGGTGGCGTGGGAGGACATGTCGTACGAGGAAGCGGCGCGAGCGCTGGACATCCCGGTGGGGACCGTGCGGTCACGGCTGCACCGCGCACGGAAGAAGGCCAGGAACGTGCTCGGGGACGAGGAGCTGTCATGAACGCGATCAGGGAGTTTCGCCGGAACACCCCGGCCATGACCGACGAAGCCGAGGCCGCCGCGAGGGCGCGGCTCATGACGGCGATCCACGAGCCGGAAGCCGCACCGAAGCGAGCCGTGACCCGCGGGCTCGGCCGGCGCATCGTGGTGGCGGCGGCGCTGGCCCTGGCCGTCGGCGGGACCGCCGTGGTGTTCGGCGGCCGGCCGGACATGGCGCCGGTGGCCGGCGTGGCCGAGCTGGGCGAGCACGCCGCCCGGGCGGCCGAGAACGACCCCACGCCCGTCCCGGACCCCGCCCAGTGGTTCTACACCAAGGAACTGCGGCTGACCGGCGTCGAAGGGGACCAGGGTGACACCTGGGAACGGTGGACGCGGGTGGACGGCAAGCGGTCGGCCTGGTACCAGGACGGCAAGCTGACGTTCTCGGGAAGCACGAGCTTCGACCCGGCCGAGCTGGCCCGGCCGCCTGTCACCCCCGCCGGGGTGCTCACCAAGATCGAGGCGGCCGTCCTGGACGAGGACCGCAGGGGTTCGCAGGAGCTGAACGGCCAGGTCCCGCCGGGGATCCTCTGGATGGAGATCAACCAGCTCATCTCCGAGCAGTGGCTCGCCCCCGAGGTGCGTGCCGCGCTCTTCCGCGCGCTGCCCACGATCAAGGGCATCACCGTGACCCATGACGTGCCCGTCGCCGACGGACGGCGAGGCGTCGCCTTCAGCCTCACCGACGCCGAGTCCCGCAGCTACCTCGTCCTGGACCCGGAGACCTACCGGTACCTGGGCACCAGCTCGACGCGGTTGAAGGACCGCACCTACGAGTGGTCCGACGGCACCAAGGAGACCTTCGTGGCGGGCACGGCGAGCCTGACCGCGCAGCTGGAGGCCGCGATCGTGGACCGGCCCGGCCTGCGTTCCTGATCGCGCGTCAGAGGACGACCGGCAGGGAGGCCAGCCGCCAGGTGCCGGGGTCGGGCATCCGCTCCGGCGCCTTGGCGGGCGCCAGGCCGGGGGATCGGCGCAGCGGGGCGGTCAGCGCGATGCGGACCTGCAGCCGGGCCGGCCACGCGCCCAGGCAGAAGTGCGGGCCGTGCGCGTAACCCAGGTGGGCGGCCTCGTCGCGGGCCAGGTCGAGCCGGTCGGGGTCGGTGAAGGCGCGCGGGTCGCGGTTGGCCGAGCCGAGGGCGGCGGCGCCGTGCCCGCGCCAGGCGGGCCGGTCGGCCTCGGGGATGCCGACCAGCTCGCAGATCACGTCCATCGGCAGCGGCCTGGCCAGGTCGGCCACCAGGTCCACGGGCTCGCCCGAGGGCAGCGCGCCGAGCAGGCCGTCGACGATCCGCCCGATGCGCGGGGCGAACGCGGCGACGCGGCGCGGCGTGAACGCGGGCGCGACCAGTTTGCCCAGCCGGGCGTGCTCGGCGCCGTCCATCTCCCGCATGGTGCGCATGTACGGGACGTACTCGTCGGGCACCGGGGGCGCATGAAGCCGGCGGAGCTCAGCCGGAAACGCGGGTCGGCGAGCATCGCCCTGGCCTCGTCGTACCTGGTCACCGCCCACATCGCGCCGTGACCTGGGTTGACGAGACGCGCCACCGGCGCCTGCTCGCGCGCCCGCCCGTAGGCGGTGAAGGGGGCGCGCAGCACCTCGGGGTCGCCGAAGAGGATCTCCGGAACGCCGGCCAACGTCATCTCCCATGGTCAAATCAGATGATCCCATCATCCAGCGCGACGACGGGGCGGCCGCGGGCGTCCCGGCCGACGCCACGGAGAGCGCGGTACGGGTCGCGTCGGGCCGCCTGGTCACCCGCGCGGAGGGCTTCGGCGCGGGCCACGCCGCCGCCTCCCTCCGGATCGACCACCCCGCCTGAGCCCCGCGCCAGCCGGTCAGTCTGGGCGCTCGCGCCCGGCTCGCGAGGGTGGCGGCAGAGGGGCGGTGGCGGCTTGGGCGAAGCGGCGGGCCAGCTGGGCGAAGGCGTCCTTGAGCTCGGGCGGGCCGACGACCTCGATATCGGCGTCGAACCTGCCGATGCTCGCGGCGAGTCCGGCCCACGACCAGGAGCCCAGGACGAGCCGGCAGCGGTCCGCGCCGAGTTCCTCCACGACCCCGTCGCTGAGATAGCGCGAGACGGTGGCGGCGGGCAGCCGGAGCACCACCTCACCCCGGCAGGGCCAGTCACCGGAGCCACCCCCGCGGAACCGGCCTGCCACGAACGCGGCCACATCGCCTCCGGGCACCTCACGAGGGGCGAAGCGGGGCCCGTTGGGGGTACGCGGGCTGATGCGATCAACGCGAAAGGTCCGCCAGTCGTCGCGATCAAGATCCCAGGCGACGAGATACCACCGCCCACCCCAGGTGACAAGATGATGCGGCTCCACCCTGCGAGGCGACCGCATGCCGTCATCCGTCGGTGACGCGGGCACGTCGTCGGTGGGGCACGCGCGAGCGTGATCGTCGGTCGGCGGTGCGGGGGCGTACCGGCGGGGTGGGCGGATGTTGTCGTCCTTCGGGGACGTGGGACGGTGATCGTCCGTTGGTGGCCGGGAGACGGGGTTGATGATCAGGGAGGCGGGGGCGTAGTCGAAGCGGAGGACTTCACGGGCGCGGACGGCGGCGCCGAGCGCCGTTAGTACGCCGCTGTCGACCTGTGGGAGCGGGTGGGGGGCGGGTCGCTCGACGGCGGTGATCTGGAGGGTGTCGATCCGGTGGCGCAGGCGGGCGGGCATGACCTGCCGGACGGTGGTCAGCGCGCGTGCCGCCGCTTCCCCGATGCCGGCGCCGCTGGCGGCGGCGGTCTGGAGCGCCACGGCCAGCGCGACGGCCTGCTCGTCGTCGAACAGCAACGGGGGCAGGTCGGCGCCGGCGTCGAGCCGGTACCCGCCGTCGGGACCTTTGGCGGCCACGATCGGGTAGCCGAGCTCGCGCAGGCGGTCGACGTCGCGGCGGACGGTGCGCGGGCTGACGTCCAGCCGCTCGGCCAGCACCGCTCCGGGCCAGTCGCGGCGCGCCTGGAGCAGCGAGAGCAACGCCAGCAGCCGTGCTGAGGTCTTCGGCATGTCTCCCATATTGCCGTGAATAGCGGCCACAACCTGACCGCTACCCCTGCGACTGTTGTCCCCGGAACACCACGAAACCCATGAAGAGGTCAGGAGCCGAAATGTCCGTCAAGTCCGTGACTCATCTGAACTTCCGCGGCGACGCCCGCCCGGCGCTCGAGTTCTACCGTTCCGTCTTCGGCGGCGAACTCAACGCCGTGACGTACGAGGACGCCGGGAACGTGCGGAACCCCGCCGAGGCGGACCAGGTGATGTGGGGCCAGGTGATCGCCGGCGACGGCTTCCACGTGATGGCCTACGACGTGCCCGCCGGGATGCCGTGGGACCGGGGTGAGAACTCGTTCTTCGTCTCCCTCCGCGGTGAAACCGCCGAGGAGGTCACCGCCTACTGGGAGAAGCTCTCCGCCGGAGCGACCGTCGCGCGGCCACTGGCGCCTGCGGAATGGGCGCCGCTCTACGGGATGCTCACGGACCGCTTCGGCGTCGTCTGGGTCCTCGACGTGGTGAGCGAATACAGCGGCTGAGCCACAGGCGCACGCCGCCCTCTCGCGACGACACCCCCAGAATGACCACACCCCCCAGAACGACGACACGTCCCAGAACGACGACACTGACACGTCCTAGAACGATGACACGTCCTAGAACGACCCCCCGGAAACGACCACATTCCCGGAAACGACGACGCCCCCGGAAGCACGACGAGGAAAGTGACCACCATGATGATGCGGCCCCCGGTGCGGACCGTTCTCGGTGAGCGGGCGCTGAACCGCGCGACGCTCGCCCGGCAGTTGCTGCTCGATCGCGCCGACCTGCCGGTCACCGGCGCCGTCGCGCACCTGTGCGGGCTGCAGGCGCAGGAGCCTCAGGAGCCGTTCGTCGGCCTCTGGTCGCGGCTGCGCGCGTTCGACCCGGCGGCGCTCTCCGGTCTGCTGGTCCGGCGGAGCGTGGTGCGGGTCCATCTGATGCGCCGCACCGTGCACCTCGTCACGGTCGGTGACGTGCTGGCCTGGCGGGCGCGCCACGACGCCATGCTGCGCCAGCGCGTGCTCGGGGTCTACCGTCGCGAGCTCGCCGGGGTGGACCTGGACGAGCTGGCCGCGGCGGGCCGGGCGGTGATGGCCGACGGCGAGCCGCGTTCGATGGCCGAGGTCGTGGAGGCGCTCGCCGGGCGCTGGCCGGAGCCGGGACGGCGGGCCCTGGGCGAGATGGTGATCTCCGCCCTCGTCCCGGTGGCGCAGGCGCCCCCGCGCGGGCTCTGGCGCGCGAGGGCGGGGGTGCGCAACGTGCTGCTGTCGTCCTGGCTGGGGCGGGAGATCGACCCGCACGTCCCGGACGGCTCCGACCCGGTCGGCCAGGCGCTGGTGCGGCGCTATCTCGCCGCGTTCGGCCCGGCCGCCACGGCCGACCTGCGCGCCTGGTCCGGCCTGGCCGGGCTGCCGGGTGCGGTGGCCGCGGTACGGGAGGAGCTGGTGTCCTTCCGTGACGAGCGGGGCCGGGAGCTGCTGGACCTGCCCGACGCGCCGCGCCCCGACCCCGACACGCCCGCTCCGGTGCGGTTCCTGCCGGCGTTCGACAACGCGATCCTGGGTTACCACGCCCGGGGCCGGATCATCGACGACGCGCACCGCGGCCTGTCGGTCGCCGGCGCCCGCGTCGTCCTGGTCGACGGCCGGGTCGCCGCGACCTGGACCGTCGAGTCGGGCACCGTGACGGTCACCCCGCTGCGCCGCCTCAGCCCGGCCGACCGGACAGCCGTGGCCGAGCAGGGAGGGGCGCTGGCGGCGTTCCTGTCCGACGGCGACAGCGACGGCGTGCGCATCGCCGATTCCCCCAGCTGACCGGTGGGACGCGCTGGTCCGGGCCAGGATGCCGCGGCGCCGACCAGCACGTCCCACCGGATGCCGTGGCGTGGGGCCCGGCGGCGCGGACGATCAGGCGCACGGCGGCGCGGTCATGGCGCGGTGGCGTTCAGGAGCGGGATGAGGTTCTCCTCCTCGTAGTCCAGGTGTGCCTCCACCTGCGCGGTCAGCCGGTCCACCTCCGCCGACACCGCCGCCCGGTCGGTGTGCTCGCCCGCGACGAGCCGCTGCAGCTCCTCCAGGAGGCGGGCGATCTCCTCGTGCTCGCGGCGCAGCCGGGCCATGACGTCGGCGATCTCCGGGTACTGCTCGTCGAGGTGCGGGAACATGTGGGCGTCTTCCATCGTGTGGTGGTGGCTCAGCCCCTGGCAGACGGCCAGGCAGTTGATGCGCAGTTGCGCGCCCAGGCCGCCGCCGGACTCGGCGACCTCCTTGCGGACGATGGCCAGCTCCTTGCGGAAGGCGTCGTGGATGAGCTTGAGCCCGTCGCCCGGCCGCGCGGCGGCGGGGGCGGGCGGCCCCGCGGGGTCGAGTGCCACCACGGGCAGGGTGCGGCCGGACGCGGTCTCGTACCGCGCCCATCCGGGATCGGTCCCGGTGGCTCGGGCGAAGATCCGGTCGCGTTCGGCGCCTTCCAGGATGCGCGCGTCGGCCTCGTACGTGAACGCGCCGGTTTCGACGGTGACGCGCGGGTTCTTGCGGAGGTTGTGGAACCAGGCGGGGTGGCGGGGGGAGCCGCCGGCGGAGGCGATGACGTACAGCCGGCCCGGATCCTCGTCGAGCAGGTAGCCGAGCGGGGTGGTGTGGCGGGTGCCGGTCCTGGCGCCGGTGGTGGTCAGCAGGAGCAGGCGGGCGTCCTCGAAGGGCGGCCCGACCCGGCCCTGGCCGGCTCTGAACTGCTCGATGACGTGCTGGTTGAAGTCCATGGTCATGCGGTGCTTTCTCCGATCGGTGGGAAAGCCCGCACGCCGACCGCGCGGAAAAGCGCATAGCTGGCGGAGCTATGAAGCGAAAAAAGGGGAAGCGGGGACGGCGCGCAGGCGCGGTTCAGGTCAGGCGCGTCCGTGTGAAGTGGTCACGGTGTCGTCCCCTTGCGTCGCGGCCTCCATGCCGCCGCAGTCCTCCCATGCGGCGTCACGCGACCTGCCGATCATTCAACGCCGCCCGTTCGACGGCTGTCAAATCCCGTTCCGGTGTTTGCGGGCGGGGACGCGGCTCGGCTAATGTCGCCATCCCAGCGATGGACGAGGAGGTGAGACCGATTCCCGCACGTACCCGCCGGGTGCTCTCACCTCACGACATCTGCCCGGTCTAGCCGGCAGGGGGAGAGCGCCCGTGACATACCGAAAGGCGCTCATGTCCCTTGCCGCCATCGTCACCCGGCTCCGCGCCGCGGGCTGCGTCTTCGCCGAGGACGAGGCACGCCTGCTGGCCGCCGCCGCCCCCGATCCCGCCGAGCTGGCCCGCCTGGTGGAGCGCCGCGCCGCCGGCGAGCCGCTGGAGCACGTCCTGGGCTGGGCCCGTTTCCGCGGCCTGCGTATCCAGGTCGATCCTGGCGTCTTCGTGCCGCGTCCGCGCACCGAGTTCCTGGCCGAGCAGGCGATCGCCGCCGCGCCCGGCCCGGCGGCGGTCGTGGTGGATCTGTGCTGCGGGTCCGGCGCGCTCGGCGCCGCCCTGGTGGCGGCGCTGGGCGAGGTCGAGTTGCACGCCTCCGACATCGACCCCGCCGCCGTCGCCTGCGCCCGCCGCAACCTGCCGGGCGCCCGGGTGTACGAGGGAGATCTGTTCGATCCGCTGCCCGCCGGGCTGCGCGGCCGGGTGGACCTGCTGCTGGCCAACGTCCCGTACGTGCCCACCGGGGAGATCCCGCTGCTGCCCGCGGAGGCCCGCCTGCACGAGGCCCGGGTGGCGCTGGACGGTGGCGGGGACGGGCTGGAGGTGCTGCGCCGGGTGGCCGCGTCCGCCGGGCGGTGGCTGGCCCCCGGCGGTCACCTGCTCTTCGAGACCGGCGGCCGGCAGGCGGCGCACGCGGTCGAGGCGATCGCCCGCCATGGCCTGACACCGCGCGTCGCCCACTCCGGCGACTGGGACGCCACCGTCCTCATCGCCACCCGGCAGGCCTGACCCCGATGAGTTTCCGGGCGGCCCGAGGTCTGCCCGGGGAAGTGACGGAAGGACGGGAGGCCCGCGATGGGCAAGCTGATCTACTCGATGATCACCTCGCTGGACGGCTACGTGAGCGACGAGAACGGCGACTACGGCTGGGGCGCGCCGGACGAGGAGTCGCATACGTTCGTCAACGAGCACATGCGGTCGATCGGCACCTACCTCTACGGCCGCCGGATGTACGAGACGATGGTCTTCTGGGAGACCGCGCACACGCTGCCGGACCAGCCGCCGTTCATCCTGGAGTGCGCGAAGGTGTGGCAGGCCGCCGACAAGGTGGTCTATTCGACGACGCTGGAGGAGGTGTCCAGCGGGCGGACCCGGATCGAGCGGGCTTTCGATCCGGAGCGGGTGCGTGAGCTGAAGGCGGCCTCCGACCGCGATCTCACCGTCGACGGGCCGAACCTGGCGGCGCAGGCGATCCGGGCGGGGCTGGTGGACGAGTTCCAGCTCTTCGTCGGGCCGGCGGTCGCCGGCGGCGGCGTCCCGTTCTTCCCCGCCGGGGTGCGCGCCGACCTGGAGCTGCTGGACGAGCGGCGTTTCGGCAACGGCGTGATCTTCCTGCGTTACGGGGTCGGGCGGTAGCCGCGGCCGTGTGGGGTAGGGGATGGCCATGGCATCGCTCATGGACCGGGTGCGCGCGTACATGCGCAGCCCGAAAGGCAGGCAGACGGTCGAATCGGCCAAGCGGATGGCCCGCGACCCCCGTAACCAACACAAGGCCAGGCACTTCCTGGACAAGTTCCGTTCCCGGCGGCACTGACGGCTCTTTCGTGACGGCGGCGCCCGGCGTGGCGCCGCCGTCGCCTTGCGCGGACATCCCAAGTATTTCACATTTGACTTATATAAGCGTTGCCTGAAACACTCTGTTCGTGCACGCGTTCGACATTCTCGGTGATCCGGTCCGGCGCCGGATCCTGGAGCTGCTCGCCGGCGGCGAGCTGAGCTCCGGTGAGGTCACCGCCGTCATCCAGCGTGAGCACGGCATCTCCCAGCCCGCGGTGTCGCAGCATCTGAAGGTGCTGCGCGACAACGGCTTCGCCACCGTGCGCGCCCAGGGCACCCGGCGTTTCTACGTCGTGAACCCGGCGCCTCTGCGCGAGGTCGACCAGTGGCTGGATCGCTTCCGCGGCTTCTGGGAGCAGCGCCTCGACGCGCTGTCCACGGAGATCGCCCGCGGCAAGCGGGAACGCCGTGCCCGCGACAGCCATCCGACAGAAAGCTGACTTCGATGGACATCATCGACGAGATCACCCGTACGCATCGCGAGGTGCGCGACACCGGCGAGGCCAAGGTCGTCGAGCTCACCCGCCACTACGACACCGGACTGGAGGATCTCTGGGACGCCTGCACCAGCGCCGAGCGCATCTCGCGCTGGTTCCTGCCGATCACCGGCGACCTGCGGCTCGGCGGCAGCTACCAGCTGAAGGGCAACGCCGGCGGCGAGGTCCTGTCCTGCGAGCCGCCGAACCGGTTCAGGGTGTCGTGGGTGATGGGTGAGGCCCCGGCGTCGTACGTGGAGGTGCGCCTGGCGGCCGACGGCGACCGCACCCGCTTCGAGCTGCGCCACGAGGCCGTGGTGCCGCCCGAGTTCTGGGAGCAGTTCGGTCCCGGCTCGGTCGGCGTCGGCTGGGACCTCGGCCTGCTCGGCCTGGCGCTGCACCTGACCGGCGGCGAGAAGGTGGACGAGGAGCACTTCCACGAGACCGATGAGGGGCGGGAGTTCATCGTCCGCAGCAGCGGGTCCTGGGGCGAGGCGTTCCGGGCCTCCGGCGCCTCGCCCGAGCTGGCCGCCGCGGTGACCGCCGCGACCACCGCCTTCTACGCACCCCCCGCGGAGTGACACGATGCCCAAGAAGATCACGCCGTTCCTCATGTTCGAGGGCAGGGCGCAGGAAGCGATCGACTTCTACCTGAAGGTGTTCGACGACGCGGAGGTGATCTCCGTGGTCCGCTACGGCCCTGGCGAGCCGGGGCCGGAGGGCAGCATCCAGCTCGCCCACCTGCGGGTCTGCGGGCAGGAGTTCCTCTGCAACGACAGCTATGTGTCGCACGCCTTCACGTTCACCCCGTCGCTGTCGCTGTTCGTGGAGTGCGAGTCGGAGGAGGAGATCGACCGGCTCTACCCGGTGCTGTCGGAGCAGGGCGGGGCGATGATGCCGCTCGGCCAGTACGGCTTCAGCGCCAAGTTCGCCTGGGTGGCCGACCAGTTCGGCGTCTCCTGGCAGCTTAACCTGCCCTGACGGTCAGCCGAGCAGCGCGGCCGGGTCGCGGGCGGGCGGGCCGGCGGGCCACCAGGTGTCGCCGCGCCGCTCGAAGGGGTACCACCGGCCGTCCCTGCCGTATCTGAGCTGGCGGTCGCCGATGGTCCAGCGGTTGCGGGCCGACTCCACCCCGGCGGGCGGCTCGCCCTCCCAGGCCGCGTCCAGCATGGCCCGCGCCCTGGCGAGGTCCTGCCGGGCGGGGGTCCACGCCGTCTCCAGCGCCTCCAGCCCGGCGGGTCCGCCGTGTCGCCAGGCCGCCACCTGGGCGTCGAGGCCGAGGTCGAGGCCGAACGCGGCGCTCATCCGTACCCGGTCCTGGTGTTCGGTCAGGGCCGGCAGGCGGCCGGAGACGAGCAGGTCGCGCGCCCGGGAGGCGGCGGAGGCGGCCAGCACCTCCAGCGCGGCCACGTCCACGCCGGGGGCGGGCTCCAGCCCGAGCGGCGCGTGGGGGGCGTCCAGCGGGGGCGGCTCGGGCAGCGGGGGCACCCCGCGCGCGAACGCCTCGCGCGCCGGCGTGCCCGCCAGCGTCCCGGCCCGCGCGCCCGCCGCGCCGCCAGCGCCCGCCGCGCCCTCAGCGCCCTCGGCGCTCTCGCTCCGCGCGCCCGTCGTGCCCGGGATGTCTCGTTGGTGGAGCGCCTCGATCAGCTCCTGCTCGCCCCGGCCGCGTAGCAGCAGCAGGACGAAGGGGTCGGCGTCGAGGAGCCAGGAGGCCTGGTAGCAGAGGGCGGCCGCGTGCCGGCACGCCCAGTCGGGGCATGAGCATTCCGGTTCCAGGTCGCCGACGGCGGGCAGCAGCGGCACGCCGGCGGCCTCGGCGGCCCGTACCAGGTCGTGCGGCATGTCGCGGTCGAGCAGGGCGGCGATGTGCCCGGCCTTGGCCGCCACCTGGTCCAGGAAGCGGTCCCATGCGGCGTCGGAGAGCTGCTCGACCCGCACGACCGTGTCGTGCTCGTGCTCGGCGACGGCGGCGAGCCGCCCGGGGCTGACGGTGATGGGCCCGAGCTGCCCGGTCTTGGCGTAGGCGCGGCCCCGCTGGAGGAGCCCCTGGTCGAGCGAGGTGTCGGCGAGGGCCTTGAGCCAGGCCTGGCCCCACCAGGTGGTGGCGAAGCGGGCGCCGGCGCGCTGGCGGGGGAAGGCGGGGAAGCCGCGGGCGGCGGTCATCTCAGCTCCACGAGGGTGGCGAGCTCGGCGTCGGTCAGTTCGGTCAGGGCCGCTTCGCCGGAGGCGAGCACGGCGTCGGCGAGTTGGCGTTTGGCGGCGAGCATCAGGGCGATCCGGTCCTCGATGGTGCCTTCGGTGATCAGCCGGTGGACCTGGACGGGCCTGGTCTGGCCGATGCGGTGGGCGCGGTCGGTGGCCTGGTCCTCGACGGCGGGGTTCCACCAGCGGTCGTAGTGGATGACGTGGTCGGCGCGGGTGAGGTTGAGCCCGGTGCCGGCGGCTTTGAGCGACAGCAGGAACACCGGCGTCTCGCCGTCCTGGAAGCGGCGGACCATCTCCTCGCGGCGGGCGACCGGGGTGCCGCCGTGCAGCAGCTGGTTGGGCACGCCGCGGGCGGCCAGGTGGTGGGCGATCAGCCTGGCCATGGTCACGTACTGGGTGAAGACCAGCACCGCGCCGTCCTCGGCGACGATGGTGTCGACCAGTTCGTCGAGCAGTTCGAGCTTGCCGGAGCGGCCGGTCAGCCGGGGCGCGGTCTCGTGCAGATACTGGGCGGGGTGGTTGCAGATCTGTTTGAGCCCGGTGAGCAGTTTGACGATCAGGCCGCGCCTGGCCATGCCGCCGGCGCCCTCGATCCGCGTCATCATCTCGCGTACGACGGCCTCGTACAGGCCGGCCTGCTCGGTGGTGAGGGCGACCGGCCGGTCGGTCTCGGTCTTGGGCGGCAGTTCGGGCGCGATGCCGGGGTCGGACTTGCGGCGGCGCAGCAGGAACGGCCGCACCAGCCGCGACAGCCGGTCGGCGGTCCCGGTGTCGCCGGACTCGATCGGCCCGGCCCAGCGGGCGCGGAACCGGGGCAGCGTGCCGAGCAGGCCGGGGGTGGTCCAGTCGAGGATGGCCCACAGCTCCGAGAGGTTGTTCTCGACGGGGGTGCCGGTGAGGGCGACGCGGGCGGCGGCGGGGATCTCGCGCAGCGCGCCGGCGGTGCCGGAGGCGGGGTTCTTGACGTGCTGGGCCTCGTCGGCGACGACCAGGTCCCACGGGTGGGCGGCCAGGCGGGTGGCGTCGCGCCGCATGGTGGCGTACGTGGTGAGCACGAATCCTTCGTCGGCCAGGGTGCGGGCGGAGCCGTGGTAGCGGCGTACCGGCACGCCGGGGGCGAACCTGGTGATCTCCCGCTCCCAGTTGCCCAGCAGCGACGCCGGGCACACGACGAGCGTGGGCCCGCCGCCGCGGTGCAGGTGCAGGGCGATGAGGGTGATGGTCTTGCCCAGGCCCATGTCGTCGGCCAGGCAGGCGCCGAGCCCGAGCGAGGTCATCCTGGCCAGCCAGCGCAGGCCCTGGAGCTGGTAGTCGCGCAGTGTGGCGGCCAGGCCGGGCGGCGGGGCGAGGTCCTCCGGTTCGGCCAGCCGGTCGCGCAGCTCGCTCAGCCACGCGCCGGGTTCGACCGGCACCTGTTCGCCGTCGGCCTCGACGGTGCCGGTGAGCGCGGCGGCGAGCGCGTCCACGGGGGTGAGCGGCTTGAGCTCGCGCAGGCGTGCCTTGCGCGCCAGGTCGGGGTCGATGAGCACCCACTGGTCGCGCAGCCGTACGACGGGCCGGTGCGTCTCGGCGAGGTGGTCCATCTCGGCGGCGGTGAGCCGCTCGCCGCCGAGGGCGAGCTGCCAGTCGAAGGCGACCAGGTGGTGGCCGCCGAGGAACGAGGGCAGGTCGGACGGGGCCGCGTCGCGCTCGCCGATCGCGGCGCGGGCGCTCAGTCCGCGTACGAGGGAGCGCGGCCAGTGGACCTCGGTCCCGGCGGCGGTGAGCCGTTCGGCGGCTCCGGCCAGCAGGTCGCCGACGTCCTCGTCGGTCAGCGGCAGTTCGTCGGGGACGGGGCTGTCGAGCAGCGCCGCCAGGCGGGGCCAGGCGCGGGCGGCCCGGCGCAGGGCGATGGTCGTCTCGATCCTGGCCCGGCCGCCGAACCCGGGGTCGCGGCCCTGCCACAGGTCGGCGGCGTCCACCACGAGCGACGGGCCGGCCAGGCTGTGCACCTGCACCACGGCGCGGTACTCGCCCGCGGCCACGTCGTCGGCCTCGATCCGCAGGGACACCCGCACGCCGGCGTCGAGGTCGGCGGAGACGTCCTCGGCCCAGCGGCGCAGCTTCGGCACCTTGACGGGGCGTACGGCGGCGAACGCGGTGGTGCCGGTCGCCTTGACGGCGCCGGGTGAGCGCGGCATGCCGTCGGCCACGGCGTCCAGGAACGCCCGCACCAGCGTCTCGGCGTCGGCCAGCACGGGTCCGGCGTCGCCGTGGTCCTCGCCGAGGGGGACGGCGCGGGCGGAGGCCGGCATGGCGTCGGCGAGTTCGCGGATGCGCTGGACGTCGGCGGCGTCGAAGGGTCCGGCGCGCCAGGCGTCGTGGCCGGCCGCGGTCACCGTGGGGCGGATGCGGCCGCGGGTGACCAGTTGGAGCGCCACCAGCGCCGCCGCGCCCCAGAAGCGGGCCGCGGGGTGGGCCGAGGCATCGGTGCGGGCTCTGGCCAGGGCGGCGACGGCCTCGGCCACGGGCGTCCTGGTGGCGGCCGCCTCGCGTACGCGGATGCCCTCGTCATAGGGTTCGGCGACGGTGACGGTGTCCGCGCCCGCCGGTCCGAGGAAGGCCATGTGGCCCGCTCTGGGAGGTTCGCCGGGCTCGAAGACGACCGCGTTCCGTACCGATTCCTGTCCGCCTGTCACAACCGTACAGTGTACGGTACGCGGGGGTGTGGTTTCCCACACCTGAACACGGAAGCCCGCCTCATCAACGGGACCACCCGATCTTCCGTACCCTTGGCGCATGGTCGATTGGGTTGTGCAGTTGATGGAGCTCCTGGGCGCCCCGGGAGCAGGCATGGCGGTGGCGGCGGAGAACCTGTTCCCGCCGATTCCGAGTGAGGTGATCCTGCCGCTTGCGGGCTTCACGGCCAGCCGGGGCAACATGGGCCTGGTCGACGCTCTCGTCTGGACCACGGTCGGTTCGATCGTCGGCGCGCTGGCGCTCTACTGGGTGGGCGCGCTGCTCGGTCGCGAGCGGGTGCTGGCGATCGCCGCGAAGATGCCGCTGGTAAAGGTCTCCGACATCGAGAAGACGGAGTCGTGGTTCCTCAAGCACGGCAAGGCGACGGTGTTCTTCGGCCGGTTCATTCCGATCTTCCGCAGTCTGATCTCGGTGCCCGCCGGGGTGGAGCGGATGCCGGTGCTGCAGTTCACGCTGCTGACGGCGGCGGGCAGCGGCATCTGGAACACCACCTTCGTGCTGGCCGGCTACTACCTGGGCAAGCAGTGGCGTCTGGTCGAGACGTACATGGGGGTGGCCTCCAAGGTGGTGCTCGGCCTGGTCCTGCTCGCGGTGGTGGTCTTCGTGGTGGTGCGGCTGAGCGAGCGGCGCAAGGGACGCCATGCACTTCGCCGCTGAGGGGGCGCGGGTGCTCGGCGCGGTCGTGCTGGGTGCGCTGACCGCGCCGGTGGAGGCGGTGTTCCTGCTGGTGACGCTGCCGTTCGCCGGCGGCACGGCCGGGGCCGCGCGGTGGCTGGCCCGGTGGGAGGCGCGCCGCCTGCGGCTGGATCCCGCCGTCCTGGACCGCGCGAGCCTGGATCCCTCGGCCGCGGGCGGGGACGGCTCGCGGGCGCGGTTGTTCCTGGCCGCGCGGGTGCCGCTGGGGCTGCTCGGCGCGCTGGTGCTCGTGCTGCTGGTGTTCGGCGCCTGGCAGGCGGGCCAGTTGGCCTGGGCGTGGGTCCTGGACGAGGCGTACGACGGGATGTCGCGGTCGGTGCCGCTGGGGCTCTACACCTTCACGCTGGGCGGCGTGCTGCTGTTCCTCGCGCTGACGGGACTGGCGGGGGTGCACGTGCTGGAGCGGCGGCTGGCCGTTCGGATGCTGGGCCCCGACCGTACCGAGGCGCTGGAGCGCCGGATCGTCCAGCTGTCGGAGAGCCGGGCCGGCATCGTGGCGGCGGTCGACTCCGAGCGGCGCCGGATCGAGCGTGACCTGCACGACGGGCTGCAGCAGCGGCTGGTGGCGCTGTCGATGCTGATCGGCCGGGCGCGGCGCGGTCATCCGGCTCTGATGGACCAGGCGCACGTCGAGGCGCAGCAGGCGCTGTCCGAGCTGCGGGAGGTGGCCTGGCGGGTGTATCCGAGCGGGCTGGACGCGCTCGGGCTGCAGGAGGCGCTGGCCGGGGTGGCCGAGCGGTCCGAGGTGCCGGTCACCGTGGCGTGTGACCTGCCGGGGCGGCCACCGCCCGCGGTGGAGACGGCGGCGTACTTCGTGGTGAGCGAGGCCGTCACGAACGCCAACAAGCACGCCGGGGCCGGTCGTGTCGAGGTCGCGGTCCGGATGGAGGCGGCGACGCTGGTGGTGTCGGTGCGTGACGACGGGGTGGGCGGCGCGGGCGCGTCCGGCGGCGGGCTGTCGGGGCTGCGGCGCCGGGTGGCGGCACTGGACGGCGGTTTCGCGGTGGACAGCCCGCCCGGCGGGCCGACGGTGATCAGGGCGGAGCTGCCGTGCGGGTGATCCTGGCGGAGGATTCGACGCTGCTGCGCGAGGGCCTGGTCCGGCTGCTGCTGGAGGAGGGGCACGAGGTGCCGGCGGCGGTGGGCGACGGCGAGGCGCTGGTGGCGGCGGTGGCCGCGCATCTGCCGGACGCGGTGGTGGTGGACGTGCGGATGCCGCCGACGCACACCGACGAGGGGCTGCGCGCGGCCCTGGAGATCAGGCGGCGCTGGCCGGGGGTGAAGGTGCTGGTGCTGTCGCAGTACGTGGAGAAGCGGTACGCGACCGAGCTGATGAGCTCGGACGTGTCGGGCGTCGGTTACCTGCTGAAGGACCGGGTGGCGCAGGTCGCCGACTTCCTGGACGCGCTGGAGCGGGTGGGCGCGGGCGGCGCGGCGTTCGATCCCGAGGTGGTGCGCCAGTTGCTGGCCCGCACCAGTCAGGTGGATCCGCTGGCCAGGCTGACGGCGCGGGAGCGCGAGGTGCTGGAGCTGATGGCGCAGGGGCTGACGAACGCCTCGATCGCGCAGGCGCTGCACGTGTCGCAGAGCGCGGTGGAGAAGCACGTGAACGCGCTGTTCGACAAGCTGGACCTGTCGCACGTCACCGGTTACAGCCGGCGGATGCTGGCGGTGCTCCGCTTCCTCGGTTCCTGATTTTTCTGGACGTATCACCCTCCTGGGGTGACCTGCGGCCCGCCTTGACAAATTTATTTGTCGGTGGGACGGTGGAGCCACACCCGAAACAAGGAGTCAACGATGCGGAAGATCGTCGCAGGGCTGTTCATCTCGCTCGACGGCGTCGTGGAGTCGCCGGAGAAGTGGCACTTCCCGTACTACGACGAGGACATGGGCCGGTCGGTCGACACGCTCATGCGGCGCTGCGAGGCCATGCTGCTGGGCCGCAACACCTACGAGACGTTCGCCTCCCACTGGCCTCACCAGGATCCGGGCGACCCGCTGGCCGCCATGATGAACGGCCGCGCCAAGTACGTGGTCTCCTCCACGCTCACCGACCCCGCCTGGCAGAACACCACGGTGATCGCCGCCGGAGACGTGGCCGCGCTCAAGGAGGGGCCGGGCGGCGACCTGGGCATGAGCGGCAGCCCCACCCTGGTGGTGTCGCTGCTGCGGGAGGGCCTGCTGGACGAGCTGCACCTGCTGGTGCACCCGGTGGTCGTCGGCAGCGGGCAGCGGCTGTTCGAGGAGGGCGCGGGGCACATCCCGCTCAAGCTCACCAAGTCCGAGACGTTCGGCACCGGCGTGCTGGACCTGACCTACGGGAGGGCCTGACCATGGCCGCCAAGACCGTCGCCGAGAAGCTGCTCGTCAAGCCGGGCGGCACCGTGTGGATCTCCGCGGGGGAGCACCGGCCGCTCGTCGGCCCCCTGCCGGAGGGCGCGGACTACGTCGAGGACCTGGGCGAGGCTGCGGTGGGGGTGTTCTTCGCCGCCGACGCGGCCTCGGCCCGCGGCCTGCTGGACGGGCAGCGCGACCGGCTGACCGGCCCGCCGGTGCTCTGGGTCGCCTACCCGAAGGGCGGCAAGTCCGACGTCAACCGCGACACGCTCTGGCCCATCGTGGGCGAGTTCGGGCTGCGCCCGAACGGCCAGGTGGCGGTGGACGAGACGTGGTCGGCGCTGCGTTTCCGCCAGCTGAAGGAGGGCGAGCCGCCTTTCACCGGCGGCGCGTCCCGATAGACCGCGTCTCAACCGCCGGAAAGATACTCGTGCAGGCGTGCGGCGGCCGCCAGCATGGCGGTGGCGCGCTCGGTCAGCTCCTGGCGGCGGCGGGCGATGGCAGCGCGCAGGGCGTCGCTGCTACCGGTGCGGCGCAGCCCGTCGAGGACGGGCCTGATCTGCGGGAACGGGTGGCGGGCCTGCCGCAGCATGAAGATCATCCGCGCGTCGCGGACGTCGGCAGGCCCGTAGAGGCGGTAGCCGGTGGCCGGGTCGCGGCGAGGCGCCAGCAGCCCCGCCGACTCCCACACGCGCAGGGCCGAGGTCCGCACCCCCAGCCGGGCGGCGACCTCGCCGATGCGCAGGCTGCCCCGGAAGGCGCCTTCCTCGTGGCCCGCCGTCTCCAGCGCCCGCCCTGCCGACTCCAGGGCCGCGCGCCGGCCGTGCAGCTCGGCGTGGCCGGCGTCGACGAGTTCGAGGGCGCGCGGCACGTCGCCGGCGTGCACGGCCCGCATGATCCGGCGGGCGGCGTCCCAGCCGTGGCCGGCGGCCAGCGCCCGGTAGGTGAGCAGCGCCTGCCGGTGGCGGGCGTCGAAGCGGCGGTAGCCGGCGGGCGTGCGCGGGGTGGGCGGCAGGACGCCGTCGTCGGCGTAGTTGCGGATCTGCTGGGTCGACAGGCCCGCGGCGCGCGCCAGATCGATGGGCCGCACGGGCGCCCGCCTTCCACAAACAGGGGTTACGTCGCACTTTAAGGTTATCGACGCCTCCTCCAGGCCACGGCCGTGAAACCTTCCACTTGCCACTTCAATGACAGACTTGATGGCATGACTATCGCCGACGATCTACGAAAGTCTGATTACCGCGCCGCCGACGGCCACGACCACATCCAGGTGCGCGGCGCCCGGGAGAACAACCTGGCCGGGATCTCCCTCGACATCCCGAAGCGGCGGCTCAGCGTGTTCACCGGGGTGTCCGGCTCCGGCAAGTCGTCGCTGGTCTTCGACACCATCGCCGCCGAGTCGCGGCGGCTGATCAACGAGACGTACACCGCGTTCATCCAGGGGTTCATGCCGCCGCTGAACCGGCCGGACGTGGACGCGCTGCACAACCTGAGCGCGGCGATCATCGTCGACCAGGAGCGGATGGGCGCCAACGCCCGCTCCACGGTCGGCACCGCGACCGACACGTACACGATGCTGCGGATCGTCTTCAGCCGGATCGGCACCCCGCACGTGGGCCCGGCCTACGCCTTCAGCTTCAACACCCCGCAGGGCATGTGTCCCGAGTGCGAGGGCCTGGGCCAGATCACCGACATCGACGTGGACGAGCTGGTGGACCGGGAGCTGTCGCTGAACGAGGGCGCGATCAAGGCGCCCGGGTTCCCGGTCGACTCGTGGTACTGGCAGGTGATGGCGAACTCGGGCTTCTACGACCCGGCGGTCAAGCTGAAGGACTTCACCCCCCAGCAGTGGGAGGACTTCCTGCACAAGCCGACCACCAAGGTGAAGGTCGGGTCGAGCAACCTCACCTACGAGGGGCTCGTGGTCCGGGTGCGCAAGCAGTACCTGGGCAAGGACCGCGAGTCGCTGAAGGGGCAGGCCCGCGCGTTCGCCGACCGGGCGGTCAAGCTGATGCGCTGCCAGGCCTGCGACGGCACCCGGATCAACGAGGCGGCCCGCTCGGCGCGGATCGGCGGGCGCAACATCGCCGAGTGCTCGGCCATGCAGATCAACGACCTGGCCGGCTTCCTGCGCGGCATCAGCGACCCCGCGGTGGGCCCGGTGCTGGACAACCTGCGGGCCACGCTCGACTCGCTGGTGGAGATCGGGCTGGGCTATCTGAGCCTGGACCGGGAGTCGGGCACGCTGTCCGGCGGCGAGGCGCAGCGGGTCAAGATGGTCCGCCACCTCAACTCCAGCCTGAGCGACGCCACCTACGTCTTCGACGAGCCGACCGCCGGGCTGCACCCGCACGACATCCAGCGGATGAACGAGCTGCTGATCAAACTGCGCGACAAGGGCAACACCGTGCTGGTGGTGGAGCACAAGCCGGAGATGATCGCCATCGCCGACTTCGTGGCCGACCTGGGGCCGGGCGCCGGCGCGCAGGGCGGCACGCTCTGCTACGCCGGCGACCTGGAAGGGCTGCGCGCCTCCGGCACCCTCACCGGCCGCTACCTGGACCACCGGGTGACGCTGCGGGAGAAGGTGCGCGAGCCGGCCGGGTGGCTGCCGATCCGCGGCGCGACCCTGCACAACCTGCGCGGCGTGGACGCCGACCTCCCGCTGGGGGTGCTGACCGTGGTCACCGGGGTGGCCGGGTCGGGCAAGAGCTCGCTCATCCACGGCTACGTCGCCGGCCGCGAGGGCGTGGTGGTGGCCGACCAGTCGCCGATCCGCGGGTCGCGGCGGAGCAATCCGGCCACGTACACGGGGCTGCTCGACCCGATCCGGGCGGCGTTCGCCAAGGCCAACGGGGTCAAGCCGGCGCTGTTCTCGGCCAATTCCGAAGGGGCCTGCCAGGCGTGCAAGGGCATCGGCCTGATCTACACCGACCTGGCGATGATGGCCGGGGTGGCGACGGTGTGCGAGGAGTGCGAGGGCAGGCGGTTCACGCCGCAGGTGCTGGCCTACCGGTTGCGCGGCAAGAACATCAGCGAGGTGCTGGAGATGCCGGTGGCCGAGGCGGCCGGGTTCTTCACCAGCGGCCCGGCCAAGGTCATCCTGGACCGGCTGGAGGCGGTCGGGCTGGGCTATCTGGGCCTGGGCCAGCCGCTGACGACGCTGTCGGGCGGTGAGCGGCAGCGCCTGAAGCTGGCGGTGCACATGGCCAGGAACGGCTCCACCTACGTGCTGGACGAGCCGACGACGGGCCTGCACCTGGCGGACGTCGACCATCTGCTGGGCCTGCTGGACCGGCTGGTGGACGACGGCAACACGGTGATCGTGATCGAGCACCACCAGGCGGTGATGGCGCACGCCGACTGGATCGTCGACCTGGGGCCGGGCGCCGGTCACGACGGCGGCCGGGTGGTCTTCGCGGGCACGCCCGCCGACCTGGTGGACTCGGGCGACACGCTGACGGCCCGCCACCTGCGCGCCTACGTGGGCCGGTAGCGCGTCACGTTCTCCCTCCGGGGCGTGTCATGGTGGTGACCGCATCAGTGCCACATGTGACAGCAAAGGACTCGAGAATGCCTCGTACGCCGGCGGAACGGTTGAAGGACACCCTGTCCCGGCTGGAGAAGGACGTGGACGCGTGGGTGGCCACGGCGGGGGAGGGGCCGTGCATGGTGCCGCTGTCGTTCCTGTGGGACGGTGAGACGCTGCTGATCTCCACGGCGGCGCGGACGCCGACGGCGCGCAACCTGGTGGCCGACGGCCGGGTGCGCGTCGGCGTGGGGCTGACGCGCGACGTGGTGCTCATCGAGGGGACGGCCGAGGCGGTCCGGCCGCAGGAGCTGCCGGAGGCGACGGGTGACGCGTTCGCCGCCAAGACCGGCTTCGACCCTCGCGCGCTCTCGTCCCCGTACCTGTATTTCCGGATCCGCCCGGTCTGGGTGCAGGCGTGGCGGGAGGAGGACGAGCTGGCGGGCCGCGACCTCATGCGTGACGGCGAGTGGCTGGACGCCTAGCAGGCGTCACCGCACGCGGAGCCGCGCCAGGTGGTAGTCGAGCGACGCGGTGACCTCTTCGGGGGTGTAGTGGCCGACCAGGGTGGCGTTCACGATGCCCTGTTCACGATGCCCTGGGCGAAGGCGTACAGGATGCTCGCCTCCTTGGCGGCGTCCGGCAGCCGTTCTGTGCCGCCGGGCTGGCGGCGCTGGGCGTGGCGCCGGCCGCGATCCCGTGGCGCCGCCTGACGCCCGCACGGCTGGCCGCCGCGCTCACCACCGCGGTCACCGACCCGGCCCATCGGCCCGGGCCCTGTCGGTCCGGGTCGCGGCGGAGGATGGCGTGGCGCCCGTCGTCGAGGCGGTGAACCGGCGCGGATGTTCGAGCCGGTGAGCGCGGGGCAGGACCTCTGAGGTGACCTGTCACGTGTACGCGGCCGCGCGGGTGTTCGTGCCGGCGCCGCCGGAGCGGGTGTTCGCGCTCGTGACGGACTGGCCGCGGCACCGGGAGTGGATGGTGCTGACGTCGGCGTGGGAGGCCGGCGACCGGGTGGAGGCGTTCACCGGGATCGGCCGGCTGGGTTTCCTGGACGTGATGACGATCACCCGGTGGGAGCCGCCCCACGTGGTGGAGATGCGGCATGTGGGGCGGCTGGTGCGCGGCGACGGGGTGATCCGGGTGCGGGCGTGCGCGGGCGGCAGCCGGGTGATCTGGGCCGAGCGGCTGCGGCCGCCGCTGGGGCCGGTGGGGTGGCTGCTGTGGCCGGTGGCCCGGCCGGTGGTGAACGCGCTGGCCCGGTTGTCGCTGCGCCGGCTGGCCCGGCTGCTCACCTGACGACCCCGGCCCTTACGGCTCACCACCGGCCGGTGTTCAGGTGGCGGGCTCGCCGAACCAGCGGGACAGGTGGTGGTCCAGGTCCTGCTGGTCGTCGCCGATCCAGGCGACGTGGCCGTCGGGGCGTAGCAGGACGCACGGGACGTCCACGCCCGCGGAGGCGTCCGCGAGGTGATCGACCCGGTCCGCCCAGCCGCCGGCCATCAGGCGTCCGGTGCGGTCCAGCAGCAGGCCGCGGCCGTGGTGCAGCAGAGCGTAGAGGCGGCCGTTCTTCACCTCGACGTCGGGCAGGCGGCGGCCGAGCAGGCCGGGCCCTTCGCCGAAGTCGTAGCGGACGCCGATCGCGGTGATCTTCTCGGTCAGATGGCGGTTCACCTCGTCGAAGTCCATCAGTTCGGTGAGCAGCCTGCGCACGGCCCGCGGGCCCGGTTCGGGGGACAGCAGTTCCATCTGGGCGCGGGTGTTGTCCAGCACGTCCGCGGCGACCGGGTGACGTTCGGCCTGGTAGGTGTCCAGCAGTGTCGCCGGGGCCCAGCCGCGGATCTGCGCGGCCAGTTTCCAGCCGAGGTTGAACGCGTCCTGGACGCCCAGGTTGAGGCCCTGCCCGCCGATGGGCGGATGGATGTGCGCGGCGTCGCCGGCCAGGAGCACCCGCCCGACGCGGTAGCGTTCGGCCAGCCGGGTGGCGTCCCCGAAGCGGGACATCCAGCGCGGGGAGTGCACGCCGAAGTCGGTTCCGGCGATGGCGCGCAACTGCTGCCGGAAATCCTCCAGGGTGGGAGGTTCCGCGCGGTCGCCGGCTCCCGCGGCCGGGACCACGACGCTGTAGACGGTTTCGCCGAAGGGCCGGAGCCAGAACGGCCGATGGGTCTGGCCGACCTCGGCCACCTTGGCGGCGATCTCCTCCCGCGGCACGCCCACTTCCATCTCGCCCATCAGCGTCTCGGTCCGCGAGGGCTCGCCGGGGAAGGCGACGCCGAGCAGTTTGCGCACCGTGCTGCGCGCGCCGTCACAGCCGACGAGGTAGCGCGAACGCAGCCGTTCCCCGCCGGCCAGCTCGACGGTCACGCCCTCGTCGTCCTGCTCGAATCCGGCCAGCGCGCGACCGCGCCGGACCTGCGCGCCCCGTTCGGCCGCGTGCTCCTCGAGCAGACGCTCGATGACCGGCTGCGGGATGCCCAGCAGATAGGCGTAGGCGGAATCCAGGCCCTGGGGCGGGGGTTTGGGGATGGCGGCGAAGAAGCCGCCGGCCGGACGCTGCCGCCCGTGCGGGAGGACGCGGTCCAGCAGTCCGCGCATCGCCATCAGTTCGAGACTGCGCATGTGCAGACCGACGACGCGGACGAACGACGCGGGCTCGGTCCTCTTGTCCAGGACGAGTACCCGTACGTCGTGCAGCCGCAGCTCGGCGGCCAGCATCGCGCCGGTCGGCCCGCACCCGGCGATGATCACATCGTGGGTGAGGGGCGCGCGCCCGGCGCCGGTGACCTGCTGAGAGTGCATAGGTGTCGCCTTTCGGGAGTGCCTTGTCAGCGAGGCGCTCCCGGCGGCCCCTACCTCGGTCGCCCGGCCGTGACGGGAAGGGGGAGCACCCACATCGCTACAGCGTTCATGGGTCTCACCTCCTCGGGCGGCGTCACGGTCAGCCGCAAACTACAAGCCCGGGCACCCTCCCGTCCAACCTTTTCCCCGATGGGCCGGAACTGTCGGCCGCGGTTCCTAGGATCACTGTCCGCGGGCGAATCCCCGCGGGAAGCGGAGAGACATGGCCATGACGCTGCGATCGTTCAGGGACACCGTGGACACCTATCACGGCGGTTTCCAGCTCGACGACCTGTACGGCGTCGTGGAAGGCCCGTCGCTGTCCGACGGCATCCTGGACACCGCGGGCGGCTGGATGCGCGTCGAGAGCGGCGTCCGCCACGGCAGAGCGGACGTCCGCCTGGAAATCTGGGACTCCGACCCGCCGCCCGCCCCCGCCCCGTGGACGGCGGCGGGGGAGAGCGCCTACCTGAGCGCCGGCGGCATCGTGACCATGGGCGACGACGAGGGCGAGCGTTCCTTCGGCGCGCTCGTGCTGGGCCCGCCCTGCTTCCTGTACGGTGTGCGCGCTCATCGCGTGCCCCCGGCCAGGGGCAGCGACGGCGACTTCTGGGAGGACCCCCGGCAGGCACACGTGCTGTTACGGTTCTGGCCGCTGCGCGACGTCTTCGACCCGGCACTGCACGCGCGCCCCGCCGGGCTGCGCGAGGACGCGGCGGCGCTGCCCTCCGGTTACGTCCCGTCGATGGACTGGCCCGTCCTGCGCGAGCGTACGGCCCCGCCGCCCCGGGACGGATCCGGGCCCGATGTGACCGGCGACCCCTACCCGTGGCGCACCCTCGCCCGGCACCGGTGCCGCACCCGGATCCGCCACGACCTCGACCCCGCGGGCGCGCCGGTCTCCACCGTCCGCAGGCAGGATCTGGCCGCCTCCGGGCCGCCGGACCCCGGGACGTCCCACCGTGTCACCGTTGCGGGCCGGGCGATCGTCACCGTCCTGGCCGCGGACGGCGATCTGCTCACCGTCCGCGACGCGACCCGCGCCGAGTCAGCCCGCGTCGTGGCCGCGGAGCGGGCCTGGCCGGCATGAGGGGCGACGACCGGAGGGTCAGGCGGCCCTGCTGTGGCGGTGGACGAAGCCGGTGATGAGGGCGGCGACCTCGGCGGGCCGTTCGGCGACCATGCCGTGCCCGGCGTCGATCTCGCGGACCTCGATGGTGGGCCGTTCGGCGGCCAGGGCGGCGAGGTCGCGGCGCAGCCCGGCCCGGTAGGCGTCCATGAGCGGGACCAGGGGCGGCGGGACGGGCGGGTTGCGGGTGGCGTTGACGATGAGGAACGGGCCGGTGAGGCGGCGGAAGACGGGCAGCGCGTCGGCGAACTCGGGCAGTTCGCGCAGCGCGGAGGTGACGCCGGGGTCGGGCCGCAGCAGGAAGCCGCCGTCGTGGGGGCGCAGGTTGCGCCGCACCGACTCCTCCCAGTCGTCGGGGTCGGCGTTCTGGGCGGCGGCGAAGGCGCGCTGCCCGTCGAGGAAGGCCTCGGCCTGCTCGGCGGTCATCGGCGCGGCCGCCGCCTCGGCCTGCCGGCTGAACATCTCGTGCAGCGTGGCCAGGCCGGCCGTCACCTGCCCGGCGTCCAGGCCGGCGTAGTTGGCGGGGTGGGTCTCGGCGGCGCGGTGGCCGTCGAGGCTGACGGCGGCGGGGCAGGCGGGGTGGCGGGCGGCCCACAGGCCGGCGAGCATGCCGCCCAGGCTGTGGCCCGCCACGGCGGGCTCGCCGAGGCCGAGCGCGGCCACGACGTGTTCCAGGTCGTCCAGGACGGCCTTCCACGTCCACGGGCCGTCGCCGGAGCGGCCGTGGCCGCGCAGGTCGACCGCCACCGCGCGCACCCCGCTCAGATGGGTGGCCACCTGCCGCCAGTTGAGCAGGTTGCCGCCGGCTCCGTGGAGCAGCAGCAGCGGCGGGCCGTCGCCGCCGTGGTCGTGGACGGCGATCGGGATGTCGCCGTCAAGGATGGTCTCCATGCGCCCCTCCGGGGTCGAGTCGTTCGCGGACCGAGCGCGTGGCGACACCCCCGTCCGGGTGCTGCTGGAGCTTCCCGCGCCGCACCAGGTCGTGGACGCCCTGGCGGGTGATGCCGAGCATCGCCCCGGCGACCGCGTACGGGACGCGGTCGGCGGAGGGATGGCCGACGCGCCGGGCGATCGCCCGGCCCAGAGGGGTGCGCCACCACTCGAGCGGCGGGTCGAAGGCGGCGTCGCCGGGGTAGAGGACCGCGATCAGCCGCGCGCCGGTGTGGACGGCGCGCGGCCGGTCGGGCCCGAGCAGGTCGGCCGCCCAGGTGGCGGCGTCGTGCCGCGCCTTCGCGCGCAGCTCTTCCAGGGCCCCCGACGCGCCGTCGCCGAGCAGGATCTCCAGCGGGTCGAGCAGTCTGCTGCCGACCAGCCGGAGGATGTCCTGTTCGAGCGCGCCTTGCTCGTCGTGGGTCACGCCGCCTCCCGCCACTACTTGACGTACCATAGCAAGTACTTTACGCCTGACGTCAAGTAGTGGGGGTGTGCCAGTCCCCGACACCACCCGGCACCGGCGCCCCCGGATCGTACGGCTCACGCGTGAACACGAACGTGTTCAGATCCAGATGATCCGGCCCCACCCGCAACGTCTCGCCCGCGTAGTAACCGTCCAGCCCCAGCCACGTGCCGTCGTCCTGCGGCACGAACCGCGACGCCCGCCCGCCACCGGACACCGGCCCCAGCGCCAGCCCCCGATCGGGCAGCAGCCGCAGCGTGTACGGCGCCGGACCCCAGTGCCACAACCCGGTCAGCGCCAGCAGATCCGGGTCGGCGGCACCCGGCACCCACTCCCGCGGCATCCGCGGCTCATGCTCCTCCAGGATGTCGAGCAGATCGAACAGCAACGTCCGCCCCACCCCCGACGTGGCGTTGGCCAGGAACAGCACCCCCGTCGCGGCGGCCGGATCGGCCCACACCGTCGCCAGGAACCCCGGCATCGACCCGGTGTGCCCGGCCAACCGGCGCCCGGCATGCCGCGTCAGCTGCAGCCCCAGCCCGTAACCGCCGGTCCAGGCGTCACCGTCGTCGACCGCCGCCGGCTCCCGCATCTCCGCCAGCGTGCCCTCCGCCAGCACCCCGCCGGTGTCACCGGCCACGAACGCCGCCCACCGCGCCAGATCACCGGCCGTCGACCACAGCTGCCCCGCCGGCCCCATCGCCCCATGATCATGCTCCGGCTCGGCCAGCAGCACGTCGGCGTACGGATGGACGGCGTAACCGACGGCGTGCGGCGGCCGCGGCCGCGGCGTCGTGTCACCCATGCCGAGCGGCTCCAGCACCTCCTCCCGCACCGCCTCCAGCCACGGCACCCCCCGCAACCGGGCGACCAGCTCGCCGAGCAGCCCGTAACCGAGATTGGAGTAGTGGTAGCGCCGCCCCGGCCGATGCTTGACATGCGCCGGCCCGAGCCTGCCCAGCAGCTCACCCGCCTCCACGCCCGGCGTGCGCTCCCACCAGTCGGTCGGCGGCTCGGCCGTCAGCCCGCCCGTGTGCGACAGCAGCTGCGCGACCGTGGCCTCCCCGGCCCGCACCCCCGGCAGATGCTTGCCGACCGGATCGGCCAGATCGAGCAGGCCCTCGTCACGCATCCGCATGACGACGACCGCCACCATGCTCTTGGTGATCGACCCCAGCCGGTACTGCGTGCCCGGCGTCGGCTCGCCTCCCGGCGGACCGGCCGTCCGGCCGCGACCGCCCTGCCAGGCCACCTGCCCCTCACGCACCACCGCCGCCATGATCGAGGGGATCCGCGACTCGCTCTGTTCGACGGCCAGGCGGCGCATCAGCGCGCGGGCCGTCACCTGTCCCACCTGAGTCATGAACAGCAAGCCTAGGGGGTCAGCGCGGCTCGGCGGCGTCGAAGGCGTCCAGGATCAGCGCGCTGGCGTCCAGCCCCCGCGCCGTGGCGCCCAGCCGCGGCACCTCGATGGGCCCCGGCCAGGTGTGACCGCCGCCGCCGACCGTGTACAACCGGACGTCCGCCCCCGCCGCGCACCCGTCCCACGCACGCAGCTCGACCGACCGTACGGGAGAGCTCACCCGCGGCTCCGGGCAGCCGAGCGCCGCCGCCCACCCCTCGGCGCTCCGGCGCACCGGCGGCAGCTTCACCATGTCGGCCAGCTTGCGCAGGTCACCGGTGGCGTCCCGCAGCGGATGCCCGCCCCCGTACGGGACGGTCCGGTCGGCGGTGCCGTGGAAGGACACCAGCGTCACCGGCGGCGGCTCCGGGCACGGCCGCACCAGGCTCAGCCCGGCCACCGCCGCCACCCCGGCCAGCCGCCCATCCATCGAGCACGCCAGCGCCGCCGCCATCCCGCCCCCGTACGACAGCCCGGCCGCGAACTAGCGCCGCCGGTCCACGCACAACTCCTGCTCCAGCCGGTCCAGCAGCGCCCCCAGGAACCCGGTGTCGTCGGGCCCGAACCCGTTCGGCAGCGTCCAGGCGAGCCTGCCCTTGGCCACCTGCGGGGTGGCCACGACGTAGCCGCGCTCGGCGCCCACCCGCGGCAGCCGGCTGTAGGCGGCCTGCTCACGCGCGTTGGAACCCAGCCCGTGCAGGTTCAGCAGCACCGGGTGCGGGCCGTCCCCCTCGGGCAGCGCCAGCAGGAACACCCGCTCCAGCCCGCCGAACTCGATCGTGTGCCGCCCCTCCGCGAGCCGCGGCCCGCCCGCGCAACCGTCCGGCGGGGGAGCGACGGTGGGGACGGCGGTGGGCACGGCCGACGGCCGCTCCGGCGACTGGCCGGAACAGCCGGCGGCCGTCACCACCACCAGCATCGCCGTCAGCAGCGCCACGCCGACGCCCCGCCCTCCGCCCATGGCACCTCCCGCCCTCCCCAGGCAGTCCGCGGGAGATCCCGTCAGGACACCAGCCTCAGCCCCACCACACCCGCGACGATCAGCATCAGGCACACCAGCCGGGCGGCCGTGACCGCCTCACCGAGGAACACCATCCCGTACACCGCGGTGCAGACCGCGCCGATCCCCACCCACACCGCGTAACCCGTGCCAACCGGGATCGTCCGCAACGCGTACCCCAGCCCCGCCATGCTGACCGCCAGCGCCGCCACGAACAGCAGCGTGGGACGCAACCGCGACAACCCCTGCGACGAAGCCAGAGCCGCCGCCCACACCGCTTCCAGCACCCCGGACACGACCAGCACGATCCACGCCACGACACGCACCTCCGCAGGAGAACAGACCACGGTCCACGTCGTCTTGTCATGCCGGGTACGACGCGCTCGTCCGGGGCGTGACCCGCAGCGGGCAGCCACCCGCCACGCTACCAGCCACCCCCCGCCACGCCGGGGGAGGTGTCGCGGCGGTGAAGATCTGTCCTAGTCTCCTCCGTGTGGGCAGGCCTGAAGGAAGCCGGGACGGCGGCTCCAAAGACGTCGGCACCAACCTGAACGCCGTGCTCGAACGCATCACCTACGCCGACGAGGACAGCGGCTACACCATCGCGCGCGTCGCCACCGGCCGCTCCGCCACCGAACTGCTCACCGTCGTCGGCCCCCTGCTCGGCGCCCAGGTGGGGGAGTCGCTCCGGCTGACCGGCCGCTGGACCTCCCACCCCCGCTACGGCCGCCAGTTCGAGGTCTGGTCCTACACCACCGTCCTGCCCGCCACCGTCCAGGGCATCCGCCGCTACCTCGGCTCCGGCCTCATCAAAGGCATCGGCCCCAAAATGGCCGAACGGATCGTCGACCACTTCGGCACCGCCACCCTCGACGTCATCGAGAAGGAACCCGCCCGCCTGACCGAAGTGCCCGGCCTCGGCCCCAAACGCACCCGCATGATCGCCGACGCCTGGGAAGAACAGAAGATCATCAAAGAGGTGATGGTGTTCCTCCAGGGCGTCGGCGTGTCCACCTCCATCGCCGTGCGCATCTTCAAGCAGTACGGCGAACGCAGCGTCGAAGTCGTGCGCACCGAACCGTACCGGCTGGCCGACGACGTGTGGGGGATCGGCTTCAAGACTGCCGACACCATCGCCCAGGCCGTCGGCATCCCGCACGACAGCCCCGAACGCGTCAAGGCCGGACTGCGCTACACCCTGTCCCAGGCCGCCGACGACGGCCACTGCTACCTGCCCGCCCCCAACCTGACCGCCGACGCCGTCAAGATCCTCGACGTGCCCGCCCCGCTCACCGCCACCTGCCTGGAAGAGCTGGCCGCCGCCGAAGGCGTCGTCCGCGAGCAGGTGCCCGCCGGCGACAACGACGTCCCCGCCGTCTACCTGCCGCCCTTCCACCGGGCCGAGCAGTCGCTGGCCGGCTCCCTGCTCACCCTCCTGCACCACGGCCACGACCGGCTCAAGGCGTTCGCCGACGTCGACTGGGCCAAGGCCGAGACCTGGCTGCGCGAACGCACCGGCGCCGACCTCGCCGGCGAGCAGCGCCAGGCCGTCCGCCTGGCCCTCACCCACAAGGTCGCCGTGCTGACCGGCGGCCCCGGCTGCGGCAAGAGCTTCACCGTCCGCTCCATCGTCACCCTGGCCCGCGCCAAACGCGCCAAGGTCATCCTCGCCGCCCCCACCGGCCGCGCCGCCAAACGCCTGTCCGAGCTCACCGGCCACGAGGCCACCACCGTCCACCGGCTGCTGCAGCTGCGCCCCGGCGGCGACGCCGCCTACGACCGCGACAACCCCCTGGACGCCGACCTCGTCGTCGTCGACGAAGCCTCCATGCTGGACGTGCTGCTCGCCAACCGCCTCGTCAAGGCCGTCGCCCCCGGCGCCCACCTGCTGTTCGTCGGCGACGTCGACCAGCTGCCGTCCGTCGGCGCCGGCGAGGTCCTCAAAGACCTGCTCGCCGCCGCCGACATCCCCCGCGTACGGCTCACCCAGGTGTTCCGGCAGGCCGCCGAGTCCGGCGTCGTCGTCAACGCCCACCGCGTCAACTCCGGCCTGCAGCCCCAGCTCGCCGGCCTCGACGACTTCTTCCTCTTCCCCTGCGAGGAACCCGACGACATCGCCGCCCTGACCGTCGACGTGGCCGCCCGCCGCATCCCGCGCCGCTTCGGCCTCGACCCCCGCCGCGACATCCAGGTCCTGGCCCCGATGCACCGCGGCGCGGCCGGCGCCGGCGCACTCAACGCCGCCCTGCAGGAAGCCCTCACCCCCGCCCGCGACGGCGCCCCCGAACGCCGCCACGGCGGCCGCGTCTTCCGCGTCGGCGACAAGGTCACCCAGCTGCGCAACAACTACGACAAGGGCGCCGCCGGCGTGTTCAACGGCACCGTCGGCGTCGTCGCCGACATCAGCCCCGACGACCACGCTCTCACCGTCCTGACCGACGAGGACGAACGCGTCGACTACGCCTTCGACGAACTCGACGAGCTCGCCCACGCCTACGCCGTGTCCATCCACCGCTCCCAGGGCAGCGAATACCCCGCCGTGGTCATCCCGCTGGCCACCAGCGCCTGGATGATGCTGCAGCGCAACCTCCTCTACACCGCCATCACCCGCGCCAAGAAGCTCGTCGTCATCGTCGGCTCCCGCCGCGCCCTGGCCCAGGCCGTCCGCACCCGCGGCGCCGGCCGCCGCCACACCGGCCTCACCCACCGCCTCACCCGCCGCGACTGACCCCGTACGGCCCGGCCGCGAGTTTTTCCCTCCACCCGGCGGCGCGCTGACCAGCGACTCACCGCCAGAAGTGATCGAAATGTGACTGAACTCTCCGAAACCAACGCTCGTCTTACATGCAGGAGCATTAAGGTCTTTTAGTGCAGTGCATGTAAGTGGGGAGAGGTTCACTTGACCATCACAACACCCTGGAGGAAGACCGCCACAGGGGTCGCCCTGCTCGCCGCCGCGACCCTGACCGCCTCCTGCTCCGCCGCCGGCGGCACCACCCCGGCAGCCTCCGAGGCCACCACCTCCGCCACCCCCGAACCCCCCACCATCACCATCACCCCCGCCCAGGGCAGCACCAAGGTCAACCCCGGCAAACGCATCGTCGTCACCGCCGAAGGCGGCACCCTCGACGACGTCACCGTCCAAACCGGCGGCCAGCAGCTCGAAGGCACCTTCAACACCGACCGCACCAAATGGGTCTCCAAAACCGCGCTCAAGCCGGCCACCGACTACAACGTCGCCGCCACCGCCGGCGCGGCCACCGCCGCCAGCGCCTTCACCACCCGCAAACCCGACCGCGTCCTGCAAATCACCGACGTCACCCCCAACATCAAGGGCGAAACCGTCGGCATCGGCATGCCGATCATGGTCAGGTTCAACCAGCCCGTCGCCAACAAGGCCGCCGTCGAACGCGCCCTGACGGTCGAAGCCGAAAAACCCGTCGACGGCGCCTGGCGATGGATCGACGACTCCTACGCCATCTACCGCCCCGCCAAATACTGGGCCCCCAACCAGACCGTCAGCTTCAACGCCGCCCTCGACGGCGTCAAGGCCGGCAAAGACCTGTGGGGCATGAAGAACTACGACTACGCCATCGACATCGGCGACAAGGTCATCAGCAAGGTCGACGCCGCCAAGCACATGATGTACGTCTACCGCAACGGCAAACGCGTCCAGACCATGGCCATCAGCGCCGGCAAGGCCACCACCCGCGAATACACCACCACCAGCGGCGTCCACCTCACCATGGAACGCGTCAACCCCGTCCGCATGATCTCCCCAGGACGCAAGAAGGGCGACCCCGGCTACTACGACGTCATGGTCGACCACGCCGTCCGCATCTCCAACAGCGGCGAATACGTCCACGCCAAGAACAACGTCTGGGCCCAGGGCCGCCAGAACGTCAGCCACGGCTGCATCAACGCCCGCCCCGACCAGGCCAAGTGGTACTACGACAACTTCCAGCGCGGCGACATCGTCGAGATCAAGGGCACCGACCGCGAACTCGAATGGAACAACGGCTGGGGCTTCTGGCAGATGTCCTTCAAACAGTGGAAGCAAGGCAGCGCACTCAAGAACCAGACCTGAGCCCGGCCTGACACCCCCCGCACGACCCCACGCGCGGGGGAGCGGTCACACCAGCGCCAACTGCCCGAACCACGGATCACGCGGCTCCGGCTCACCCGGCCCGCACCGCATCCCGTACACCCGGCACAACTGCGCGATCTGCCCCAGAATCCGCTCCTCATAAGCGGGGGAGGGCAACCCGTCACGCCCGTACAACTCCTCATAACGCGCCACCAGCCCAGGATGCGCCTGCTCCAGCCACGCCCCGAACCACGACCGCGTCCCCGCCGGCAGCCGCAACACCACCGGCTCCACCGACCGCACCCCCGCCTGCCCGATCCGCCGCACCGTCGCCGCCAGCTGATCAGAACCATCACTCAGCAACGGCAGCACCGGCCCCATCAGCACCCGGCAATCCACCCCCGCCTCCACCAGCGACGCCACCAGCTCCAACCGCGCCTGCGCCCCCACCGCACCCGGCTCCACCGCCCGCCGGATCCGCTCGTCGACGAACGCGATCGACACCGCCACCCGCACCCCGCACTCCGCCAGCAACGCCGCATCCCGCAACACCAGCGGACTGCGCGTATAAACCGTCGCCGGCACCCCCGCCTCCGCCAGCGCCGTCACCACCCCCGGCATCAACCGGTACGTCTCCTCCGCCGGCTGATAACAGTCACCACTCACCCCCACCGCCAGCGGCTCACCACCCCACCGCGCCAGCTCCGCCCGCAACCGCGCCACCACATTCGGCTTCACCACGACCCGCGAGTCGAAATCACGCCCCGCGTCCAGCCCCAGCCGCCGATGCCCCCCACGCGCACCACAACCCAGGCACGCGTGAACACACCCCCGATACGGCGACACCGCCCACCGCTGCGCGATCCCCGCCGTCCGCGCCACCCGCTCGATCACCACACGCGCCTGCAGCTCGTAGAAACCGTCACGCACCACGGCACGCCGCTCGATCAGCGGCCGCTCATCGGCCGCCTCCACCAGAGGCTGCGCGTCCCAACCCACCGACCAAGTGGAACACGCATTCGACACCCTTTTCAACCCGGCCCACCACCCCACCCGGACGCACACCCCCCATACGCTGGGACACCCGCACCGCCTCCCGGGGAGAAACACCATGGCCTGGCTCCTGCTCGCCCTCGCCATCATCTGCGAGGTCACCGCCACCACCGCACTCAAACTCAGCAACGGCTTCACCAACCCCGGCTGGACCGTCACCACCGCCCTCGGCTACATCGCCTCCTTCGCCCTCCTGGCCCAAGCACTCAAACTCCACCTCGAGATGGGCACCGCCTACGCCGTCTGGGCCGGAGCCGGCACCGCCGCCATCGCCCTCATCGGCGCCGCCTTCATGGGCGAAACCCTCACCCTGCACAAAATCGGCGGCATCCTCCTCATCATCACCGGCGTCGTCATCCTCAACCTCGCCGGCACCCACTGAAACCCCCCTAAAATGCCTTCGTGCTCAAACCCCAATACCCCATCACCACCCCCCGCCTCACCCTCCGCCCCTTCACCCCCGACGACCTCGACGCCCTCCACGCCTACGAATCCCGCCCCGACGTCACCCGCTACCTCTACTGGCACCCCCGCGACCGCGACGCCACCCGCACCTTCCTCGACAAAAAAACCACCCGCACCGCACTCCTCGACGAAGGCGACGCCATCGACCTCGCCATCACCCACGACGGAACCCTGATCGGCAACTGCCTGCTCATCTGGACCAGCAAAGCCCACCGCCAAGGCGAAATCGGCTACGTCCTGCACCCCGACCACCACGGCCACGGCTACGCCACCGAAGCCGCCCGCGAAATGCTCCGCCTCGGCTTCGACGGCCTCCACCTCCACCGCATCACCGGCCGCCTCGACGCCCGCAACACCGCCAGCGCCCGCGTACTCGAAAAACTCGGCATGCGCCGCGAAGCCCACCTCATCGACAACGAACACGTCAAAGGCGAATGGTCCTCAGAACTCATCTACGCCATGGTCGACCACGAATGGACCCCATGATCCACCACCTCGCCCTCGCCACCGACTGGACCCACGCCCAGAACACAGGGGAGTACCGCATCTCCACCCTCGGCCGCACCCTCGACCAAGAAGGCTTCATCCACTGCAGCCGCGACCACGACCAACTCCGCACCGTCCACGCCACCTACTACAGCCACGTGACCGAACCCCTGCTCATCCTCGACATCGACCCCACCGGACTCGACATCCGCCACGAGAACGGCTACCCCCACCTGTACGGACCGCTCCCCACCACCGCCGTCACCCGCACCCGCCCCTACCACCCCTGACCCCGCACACACGAAAACGGCGAGCCCACCATCCTCAGCGGCACACCCGCCTCAGACCATGGACCCGCCGTACACAACACCCCGCCACCGGCACACCCCCGCACACCGGCAACCGGAACAATCAGCGCGGAACCCGCACCCCCGGCCCCACCACAGCCGCCTGCGGCCGCCGCACCGGAAGCTCCCCACCAGGCCCCGCGACCGGCTGAGACACCCCCTGCCCCATCGACGGCACCATGGACTGAGGCAACGCCTGAGGCGCCTGAGGCGCGCGCTGCCGCACCTGCTCCACATGCGCGGCACGCCGATCGGCACACCCACCCGGGCAGTAACCGTTCGTCAGGATCAACCGCCCACGCAGCGGCGTATACGCCTCGCGCCCGTCAGCGGGAAGAACCCCCTGACACACCGGACATAACACGGACTCGTTCCCCACGTGCTGCTCCTCTCGCGGCGCGATAGCAGAAGACCACCCTAAAGGCCACCCCTGCCCGAGGGCGAGGAATCAACGACAAGTCATGTCACCTGTCAACCACACACCGCATCCAGCCCGCACCCGCCGCCCACCGGGGGAGAGGTCCCAACCTGAACCCGCCACACCCCGCCACCAGCGACAACACCGGCACCACAAGATCACATCACACATCGATAACGCCCGACAGCCACAACGACGTCACTCACCGTCACGTAACGCATGTCACAACATATAAATCCCGCACCACCGAAACCACCCAATCTGACTAACCGCCAACAGGGCACCACTCAGCCACTACTTGACATAATGTCCATTATCAAGCAACCACAAGAGCGCCCGAGATACCATCCCAGCCATGCCCACCACCGAGTTACTGATCATCGCCACAACCCTCGCCATCCTCGCCGCCGGCGCCACCATCCTCATCAGAAACAGAAACACCCGCGGCCGCACCACACCAGCGCCGTCACGCGTCCAGCTCACACGAGACCAGCTCGACACCCAGCTCCACACCCTCATCCAGCAGAACAAGATGATCCACGCCATCAAACTCCTGCGCGAACAGACCGGCATGGGCCCGCGAGAAGCCAAGGACGCCGTCGACGGCCTCGCCGCGGGCCGCCCCATCAGCCACCCCGCCTACACCGCCCTCACCGGTACGCCCGCCCAGCCCGACCTCGCCACCCGGGCCCGCCACCTCAAAGAAGCCGGCCACACCGAACAGGCCGTCCTCCTCGTACGCGCAGAAACCGGCATGAACGAGGAAGACGCCGCCACCTTCGTCGGCACGCTCTGACTCCCGCGAGGCGATCTCTTTACGTACGATCGACTCATGGCCGTATCCACCGGGGGTCTGATCGCGCTGACCTTCGTCGTCACCGTCGCGATCATCTACCTGATCATCCTGGCCGTCCGCCTGACCAAGGCGCCCCGCAACCGTCCCTCCCCCCGGCAGGACGTCATCGACCAGGCCCGCGAGCTGAAGGCGATGGGTCAGATCCAGGAGGCGGTCTTCCTCGTACGCGGTGAGACCGGCATGAGTCACCGGGCCGCCACTCGCCTCGTCAACCGCCTCTAACCCGGACAAACCACCCGATACCAAACAGAAGCTGAATTCTGTTCGGTATCGGATCGGAACCGGTCAACGCGGAAAACCGTCGCGGCTACGCGCGCTCCACCCTGCGCAGCCCATGCCCGGGCGTCCACCACTCGACGACGAGCACCGTCGCCTGGTCGTCGAGATGCGTGTGCACGACCTCGGCGATGTCGGCACGGAAACGATCACCGTCCGCTCCTCCCCCGCCGGCGAACGCCCGCCCGGCGATCTTCGCCTCGCCGGGCCACTGCGCCTCGGAGCCCTCGACCGGGTCGACGGTGGCGCTGTGCAGGGCGAAGCGCGGGTCGCGGCGCAGGTCGGCGCCCTTGCGGGCGTTGGGCATGGAGCCGAAGACGAGTTCGCCGTCCTCGAAGGCGGCCTCGATGCCGGAGATGCGGGGTGATCCGTCGGTTCGCAGGGTGGCGATGGTCTTGTGTCTGTGGGCGTCGAACAGCGCTCGTACGCGCCGGGCGAATGCGGGCTCTGCTTGTTCGACCTCGTGCCACGCCGTCATGGGCCCATGGTGGCACGGTCGTGTGGGGGTGGCTCCACTCCCCCGGATGTGGCGGGTTTTGCTGGGATCTGTCATCGACGTTTGCGTGGACGTGTCAGCATGCTTGCCTGTACGGGCCGGGCGGGGCTGTGCGCGTCCCTTCCGGCGGCACGTCCCACCGGTGAGGATGATCTTCCTGTGCGTATCCTGCTTGTCTGTTCCTCCTTCGACGGTCTGGTGCAGAGTGTCTGGCTGGCGTTGCGCCGGGCCGGGCACGAGGTCAGCGTGGAGCTGGCGCTGTCGGAGCGGTTGGTGATGGAGGCGGTCCGGCTGGCGAAGCCGGATCTGGTGATCTGCCCGTCGGCGGCGGGGCGGGCGCCGGCGCCGTTGTGGGAGGGGGCGCGGACGGTGGTGATCCGTCCGGGGCCGCCGGGTGATCGGGGTCCTTTCCCGCTGGAGCGGGCGATCGCGGGCGGGGTGGGTGAGTGGGGTGTGACGGCGTTGCAGGCCGGGCGGGAGATGGAGGGGGCGCCGGTGTGGGGGCATCGGATGTTCGCGATGCCTGCTGAGCCGCCGCGCAGGTCGGCGTTGTATCGGGGGCCGGTGGCGGAGGCTGCGGCGGAGCTGGTGCTGGAGGTGGCGGACAGGGCTGCCGATCCGGGGTTCGTGCCGGAGCCTCCGGTGCCGGGCGGGCCGGTGGTGCGGGTGCGGGAGCCGGGTGGGGTGCTGTCGTGGGAGGCGCCGACGGAGGAGGTGGTGCGGCGGGTGCGGGCGGCTGATGGGGAGCCGGGGGTGGTGGCGGAGTTGTGCGGGCTGGCGGTGCGGGTGTTCGACGTGTACCGGGGGCCAGTGTTGGGGGGTGCGCCGGGTGTGGTGGCGGGGCGGCGGGAGGGTGCGGTGCTGGTGCACACCGGTGACGGGACGGTGTGGGTGGGCCAGTTGCGGGCCGGGGAGCGGGGTGCGGTGACGTTGCCTGCGGCGTCGGTGCTGGGTGGGCGGTTGGACGGGGTGCGGGAGCGGGCGGGCTTCAGCGAGATCACCTATGACCGGGGTGATGGTGTGGGTGTGGTGGGGTTCGATTTCTATGAGGGGGCGATGTCGGCGGGTCAGTGCCGGCGGCTGGTGGCGGCGTTGCGGTATGCGGCGGAGCAGGATACGCGGGTGCTGGTGGTGCGGGGTGGTGAGGTGTTCTCCCGGGGTGTGCATCTGGAGGTGATCGAGGCTGCGCGGTATCCGGAGCTGGAGGCGTGGATGAACGTGACCGCGTTCGGTCTGCTGTGCCGGGAGCTGGTGGCGTGTACGGGGCAGCTGGTGGTGACGTCGGTGGGTGGTGACGCGTGGGCGGGTGGGGTGATGCTGGCGCTGGGCGGTGATCGGGTGATGGTGCGGTCGGGGGTGGTGCTGAATCCGCATTTCCGGACGTTGGGGTTGTCGGGGGGCGGGTTGTGGGCGTATGTGCTGCCGCGTCGGGTGGGGGCGCGGCAGGCGCGGCGGCTGGCCTGGCGGGCGTTGCCGGTGGGCGCGCAGGAGGCGGTGGAGCTGGGGCTGGCGGATCGGGTGGTGCCGGGGTCGCGGCCGGAGTTCGAGGGGGCGGTGCTGGAGTACGCGGACAGGCTCGCGTCCAGCCCGCGTTATGAGCGGTTGCTGGCGGCCAAGCGGGAGGCGCGGGAGGCCGATGAGCGGCGTAAGCCGTTGGAGGCTTATCGTGCGGAGGAGCTGGCGGAGCTGAGTCGTGACGTGTTCGGTGACCGGCGCGGGTTCGGTGAGGCCAGGAGGGCGTTGGTGCACGGGCGGCGGCCCGCGTGCACGCCGGCGCGTCTGGCCCTGCATAGGCGGGGGTCCGGCGCGTCGCCGGCACCTGACGCGGAGGCATCTCATATGTGAGATAGGTTGAGGTGTTGTGGGAGATGACTACCTTGTACGGATCGGTCGGCTGATCCGGGACGCGCGGCAGCACCGCGGATGGACGCAGCTCCAGCTGGCGGATGCGCTGGCGACCAGCCAGAGCGCTATCAACCGGATCGAGCGCGGCAACCAGAACATCAGCCTTGAGATGATCGCCCGGATCGGTGAGGCGCTCGACAGTGAGATCGTCTCTCTCGGTTACGCGGGGCCGATCCACCTGCGGGTCGTGGGCGGGCGGCGCCTGTCGGGCAGCATCGAGGTGAAGACGTCGAAGAACGCGTGTGTGGCGTTGCTGTGCGCGTCGTTGCTGAACTCCGGGCGGACGATCCTGCGCAAGGTGGCGCGGATCGAGGAGGTGTACCGGATCCTGGAGGTGCTGGCGTCGATCGGGGTGCGGGCGCGGTGGATCAACGAGGGCAACGATCTGGAGATCGTGCCGCCGGCCCGGCTGGAGCTGGAGTCGATGGACACCGAGGCGGCGCGGCGTACGCGGAGCGTCATCATGTTCCTGGGTCCGCTGATGCACCGCACGGACGTGTTCCGGATCCCGTACGCAGGGGGTTGTGATCTGGGCACGCGTACGGTGCAGCCGCACATGTCGGCGCTGCAGCATTTCGGGCTGCACATCACCGCGACCGGTGGGTTCTATCACGCCGAGGTGGAGCGGGGGGTGTCGCCGAAGCGGGCGATCGTGCTGACGGAGCGCGGTGACACGGTGACGGAGAACGCGCTGCTGGCCGCGGCCCGTCATGACGGGGTGACGGTGATCCGTAACGCCTCCTCCAACTACATGGTGCAGGATCTGTGCTTCTTCCTGGAGGAGTTGGGGGTCCGGGTCGAGGGGGTGGGCACGACGACGCTGACGGTGCACGGGGTGCCGGACATCGAGCGGGATGTGGACTATTCGCCGTCGGAGGATCCGGTGGAGGCGATGAGCCTGCTGGCCGCTGCGGTGGTGACGTCGTCGGAGCTGACGATCTGCCGGGTGCCGGTGGAGTTCCTGGAGATCGAGCTGGCGGTGCTGGAGGAGATGGGGCTCGACCATGACCGGGGTGAGGAGTACGCGGCGGCCAACGGCCGTACCCGGCTGGTGGATCTGACGGTGCGGCCGTCGAAGCTCGTCTCCCCCATCGACAAGATCCATCCGATGCCGTTCCCGGGTCTGAACATCGACAACGTGCCGTTCTTCGCGGCGATCGCGGCGGCGGCGGAGGGGTCGACGCTGATCCACGACTGGGTGTATGACAACCGGGCGATCTACTTGACAGAGCTGACCCGGCTGGGTGCTTCGGTGAAGCTGCTGGATCCGCATCGGGTGCTGGTGGAGGGGCCGACGCGGTGGCGGTCGGCGGAGATGATGTGCCCGCCGGCGTTGCGGCCCGCGGTGGTGGTGCTGCTGGCGATGATGGCGGCGGAGGGCACGTCGGTGCTGCGCAACGTGTACGTGATCAACCGTGGTTACGAGGATCTGGCGGAGCGGCTGAACGCGCTGGGGGCGCGGATCGAGACCTTCCGCGACATCTGAAAGTGTCGGTGGCGGCCGCTACCGTGTCCTTCTGCTGGATCTTGACGGGAGAAGGGGTGCACGGGTGCGGCCTGCGGAGCTCGACCGGGTGTCGGTGGCGGAGGCGGCGGACCGCTACGTGGAGCTGGTGCGGGCGAGGGTGCTGACGGGGGCGTTGTCGGCGGCGACGGCGGAGGTGTACGCGCGTGACGTCGCGACGTTGGTGGAGCTGGCGGGCGCGGGCCGGGTGCTCGACGATCTGACGGGTGAGGATGTCGACGCGGTGCTGCTGGCGTTCGCCCGCAAGCCCGACGGCCGCCGGCCCGCCGGTGGGGAGGCTGGTGGGCGGGGCCGGCAGTCGGCGTCGTCGCAGGCGCGGTTCCGGCGGTCGATCTCGGCGTTGTTCAAGCATGCGGCGCTGGTGGGCTGGGTGCAGGTCAATCCGATGACGGTGGCGACGATCACGGCCAGGGAGCGGGGCGGGCTGCGGCCGGAGCGGCGGGCGCTGACGCGTGAGCAGGCGCAGGGTCTGGTGGGGGCGGCGCGGCGGCTGGGTGAGGAGCCGTCGGGGCCGGGCCGTCGTGATCAGCGGACGGAGTTGCGTGACGCGTTGATCGTGCTGTTGCTGGCCACGCTGGGGCCGCGGGTGTCGGAGCTGGTGCGGGCCAATGTGGAGGATTTCTTCACCAATGACGGTGTGCGTTATTGGCGGATCTTCGGCAAGGGCGGGCGGACGCGTGACGTGCCGTTGCCGTCGGACGTGGCGCGGGTGCTGGAGGCCTATCTGGAGCGGGGCCGTTCGGAGTCGGCGGACAAGGCGTTGCTGTTGTCGTGGCGTGGGCGGCGGCTGGCGCGGGGTGACGTGCAGGCGGTGATCGATCGGGTGCAGCGGCGGGTGGATCCGGATCGGCGGCGTACGGTCACGCCTCATGGGTTGCGTCATACGACGGCGACGCATCTGCTGGCGGACGCGGTCGACATGGACGCGGTGCGGCGGGTGCTGGGGCATGGTGATCTGTCGACGCTGGGGCGTTATCGCGACGAGTTGCCGGGTGAGCTGGAGGTGGCGATGCGGGCTCATCCGCTGTTGAAGGAGCCGCGTCCCGGTCGCGTCCGGGACGGGGTGGGGCCGTCCGGGGAAGCTCACGACGGGCAGGGTTGACGGGTCCCCCTCCGACGTGGGCTGCCGGAGCTGTGGCATCGGACCTTTTGCGGATCGTTTGACGGCCGGACGCTGCGCGCTCGTCTTGCCGTGCCTGCTGTGAAAGCGCTCTTCGTCAGCGGTTTCGGCCCCTGTGCACCAGCCGGAGGTGTTCCTGCCGGGCGTCCGAGGTCGTGGTGACAGCTCGGATGTATGAACCTGGCCTGTCCGGGCCGGCTCCGGAAAGTATCAGGGGCCCGTGCCGTGGCGTCCCGGTCTTGCGGCGCAGGTCCGGGAGGCGATGGCGGGTGTGCGGCGGCTGTGGGCCGCGCGGGGTTCGTTGACCGGTTCGGCGCCGGCGTGTTTCGCTCTCGGCCAGCGACACCGGCGCCGTGCGGGCGCCTGCTTTCCCGGGTCCTGCGGACAAGGAGACCAAGGAGACCAAGGTCATGCCTGACAGTTGGCCGTCGGCCGGCGCTGCGCTCGTGAACGTCCGGGGCGTGAGGCGGGTTCTCGTGGCCGCCGCTGTCGTGGCGCTGTCCGCCGTCGGGTTGACGGCTGCGCCGGCGGGGCGGCGACGCCGGTGGCCGATGGCGTCTACACGCTGGTGTCGGCCTCCAGCGGTAAGTGCGTCAACGTCAGTGGCGCCGGGACCGGTAACGGCGCCGTGCTGGCCCAGATCGCCTGTGATGCGTCCGCGGGCGCGCAGCGGTTCCGGGTCGTCGCCCAGAGCGGGGCGTACGGCCTGGTCAACGTCGGCAGCGGCCGCTGCGTCGACGTGCCCGGCTACTCCACCGAGGCCGGCGTCCAGTTGTGGCAGTGGACGTGCGGCGCGAGCGGCAACCAGACGTGGACCCTGACGCCGTCGGCGGTCGCCGACCGGTTCCTCGTCCGCAGCTCCCACAGCGGGCTGTGCGTCGGCAACAAGGACGGCTCCACCGCGGGCAACAACCCCGTCGTCCAGGAGGCTTGCTCCGACATCGCCCGGATGCAGTGGCGCTTCAACCCCGTCTCGACCGGCGGCCGGACGTGGCCGGGCACCGCGGACGGCTTCGCCGCCACCAGCGGCGGCGGCCTGTCCACCACCACGGGCGGCGCCGCGGGCCAGACGGTCACCGTGACGACCTACGCGGACCTGGTCCGCTACGCCACGGCGAGTCAGCCGTACGTGATCCGGGTCAACGGCACCCTTGCCGCCTCGCCCAGGGGCAGCGAGATCCGCGTGGCCTCCGAGAAGACCATCGCCGGCGTCGGCAGGAACGGCACCCTCGCCGGCGGCGGCTTCTTCCTGGACGGCGTCTCGAACGTCATCATCCGCAACATGACGATCCGGGACACGCTGATGCCCGAGGACGACCCCGGTGACGACACCTATGACTTCGACGGCGTCCAGATGGACGGCGCCCACCACGTGTGGATCGACCACAACCACATCACCCGGATGAACGACGGCCTGATCGACAGCCGCGAGGACACCTCGTATCTGACGGTGTCGTGGAACGTCATCGCGGAGGGCCGCAAGGCGTTCGGCATCGGCTGGACGCCGAACGTCACCTCGCGGATGACCATCCACCACAACTGGCTGGGTGACAACGCCTCGCGTAACCCGTCCACGGACAACGTGGCCTATGCGCACCTGTACAACAACTATCTGCAGAACATCACCGGCTACGGCAACTACGCGCGCGGCGCCACCAGGATGGTGCTGGAGAACAGCTACTTCCAGAACGTGAAGGATCCGTACTACCGCGATGCCGCGGCCCAGTTGCGGCAGTCGGGCAGCGTGTGCTCCGGCTGCACGGGCCGGCAGGAGACCGGGGGTTCGGCGTTCACGCCCGGCTCGTTCTACTCCTACAGCCTGGACGCGGCCTCCCAGGTGCCGTCGCTGGTGCAGGCGTACGCGGGCCCGCAGCCGAACATCGGCGCGTGAGGGGGTGCCGGTAAGAAACGTGTCATGAGCCCCACCGGAATACCTCCGGCCCGGCGGCATCTTCGTCATTCGACTGTCACGCGCCGCACGATCCCTGCGGCATCTGCTCGACCTGGCCGCGCGACTCCGTGAGCGCGACGTCGACCTGCCGGTTGCGGTGACCGTACTCCATAGGTGATCCGGGAACCGTGAACCTTCTTGGCTTCTCGCCCGACTGTGCAAGATGACGGGAGGGCGAGATGACCGATGAGCTGCTGGTGGTGCGCGCTCAGCTGGGAGAGCGCGCGGCGCTGGCCGAACTGCTGGCTCGGTGGCGGAGACCGGTGTGGATCTATGTGCGCCGCATGCTGGATGCTGACCGGGCCGACGACGTTACGCAGGAGATCTGGCTGGCCGTCGTCCGCGGCCTGCCCCGGCTCAGGGAACCCGGCCGGTTCGCGCCGTGGCTGTTCACGATCGCCCGGCGGTCGGTCACCGACCGGCTGCGCGGCGAGTACGCCCAGGAGGAGAAAACGTCCGGATTCGGCGACATGGTCGTCGAAGACCCGGCTGAGGCCATGGTGGATCGTGCCGCGCTCGTGAGCGTGCTGTCAGCTCTGCCGGTGCTGGAGCGGGAGATCCTCGTCCTGTTCTACCTGGAGGACCTGCCGGTGGAGGAGTGCGCCGACATCTGCCAGATCCCGGCCGGAACAGTCAAGTCCCGGCTCAACCGCGCCCGTCGTCTGCTGCGTGGACACCTGGAGGAGAAGGGATACGGGCCATGACGGACGAACCACGCCTGTCGGCGCAGGACATGATCGAGCACCTGGCTCCGGTGCTGTCGCTGAGAGTCCGGATCCGGGCGGTGACGACACTGCTGGCCGGCGCAGCCGGCGCGGTGTTCGTGGGCACGTTGTGGTGGTCGGAGCCAGGGCCGCTGCCCGGGCGCACGCATGTGGCGTTCGCGTTGTTCACCGCGCTCTGCCTGGCCTGGGCAGCCTACGGTGGGTGGCTGCTGACGCGCCGGGTTCCGCTGTTCGCCACCGATCGGGTGATCGCCGCCTGGATCGGCCTGGCCGCTTCGCTGGCCACCACGGCACTCGTGACCGTCGTAGCCGTGCAGCGTGGCACCGGGGCGGGGCTCGCCCTGGCGGTCGGGGGCCTGTTCGCCGCAGTGGCCCTGGCACTGGCGCTGCGCGCCCATGCCCGGCGCGCAGCGCTGCTGCGCCGCATGCACGAGCTGACCGGCGGGGAAGAGCGGTGAACGCGCTGCGGACCAGCGGCCTGGGCAGGCGTTACCGGCAGCGGTGGGCGCTGCGCGAGGCCACCATCGCGGTGCCCGCCGGGGCCAGGGCCGCGTTGGTCGGGCCGAACGGGGCAGGCAAGTCCACGCTGCTGAACCTGGTTTCCGGCCTGCTGACGCCCACCGCGGGACGGGCGGAGGTCTTCGGCCGTCCGCTGGGGACGGCCGCGGTCGCGTTCGTCGTCCAGGACAAGCCACTGTATCGCCGGTGGAGCGTCGCCGACCTGCTGCGCTTCGGCTTCGCGGCCAACCCCCGCTGGGATCGTGCGGCTGCGCAGTCACTGCTGTCCGGGCATGACATCGGCCCGCGCGAGCGGGTGGACCGATCGTCCGGCGGCCAGCTGACCGGTATCGCCTATCTGGCGATCCGACGCCACACCTAGCCAGGAAGGACATCACGATGGCCCACAACCCGAAATTCATCCGCCGGCGGCTCGGCACGACGGTCTTGGTCGTAGTGGCCCTGCTCGTCGCCGCGATACTCCTCGCTGGTGTGATCGCGCTGCTGGGCTGAAGCGCCTGCGTGGTGAGCCGGCCTCAGTTACGGTCTGAAGAACCCGCGGCGATGACCAGGCAAGTCACAGCAAGATCAACGCCGTTCGGGGCTCATGACACGTTTCTTGCCGACACCCCGTGACGGGTTCGGGGGCCGCACTCCCCCGCTGCTTGCCGGAGCAGGTCAGGTGGGGACTGCGGGGGTGGTGTGGAGGGCGAGGTCGTCGAGGGAGATGCCGAGGACGTCGGTCAGGGCGGCGATGGTGAAGAAGGCGGGGGTGGCGATGCGGCCGGTCTCGATCTTGCGGAGGGTCTCGGCGGACATGCCGGCGGCGGTGGCGACCTCGGTGATGCTGCGCTCGCCTCTGGCCTGGCGCAGGAGGGTGCCGAGGCGCTCGCCGCGCAGGCGTTCTTCGGGAGTGAGCGGGGGACGGACCATGCCGCAAGTCTATAACCCAATAGAAATACCGGTATAGTTATCGCCATGGTTGAGATCAAGACCACCGGCGAACTCCAGGCCATGCGTGAAGCCGGCCGCGTCGTCGCCCGCACCCTCCAGGCCGTCGCCCGCCACGCCGCCCCCGGCACCCCCATAGCCGAGCTCGACGACCTGGCCGCCACCACCATCCGCGAAGCCGCCGCCACCTCCGCCTTCCTCGGCTACCAGCCGCACTTCGCCCCGACCCCCTACCCCGCCGTCATCTGCGTCTCCGTCAACGACGCCATCGTCCACGGCATCCCCGGCCGCGACCGCCTGCGCGACGGCGACCTGGTCAGCGTCGACTGCGGGGCCTACCTCGACGGCTGGGCCGGCGACGCCGCCATCAGCTTCACCGTCGGCACCGCGCATCCCGCCGACCGCGCCCTCATCGACGCCACCCGCCAGGCCCTCGCCGCCGGCATCGCCGCCGCCGTGCCCGGCAACCGCATCGGCGACATCGGCCACGCCATCCAGACCGTCGCCGCCCGCGGCCGCTACGCCGGCCCCGCCGACTTCGGCGGCCACGGCATCGGCCGCCACATGCACGAGGACCCGCACGTCAGCAACCGAGGCCGCCCCGGCCGCGGCATGACCCTGCGCCCCGGCATGACCCTCGCCATCGAGCCCATGCTCGCCCCCGGCAGCGGCCACTACCGCGTCGCCGCCGACGGCTGGACCCTGCGCACCACCGACGGCAGCCGCGCCGCCCACGCCGAGCACACTATCGCCATCACCGACGACGGCCCCGTCATCCTCACCGAACCCTGACCACCCCAGGCCGGCACGTCCCCCGCCGTCCTCCGGAGGCGAGCCGAACGCCGCGGCCCCACCCTGATCACCCCAGGCCGTCCTACGCCGAACTCTTGGAGGCGAGCCGCAGCCCGCGCACCGCCTCCAGGCCACCCGGCTGCGGGCCGCGCTGCCACGGCAAGCGGCGGGGCGCTCAGGTTGCCCTCCGCCGTAGGGGACGGCAGCCCGTCGTGGGAAACATCTCCCCCTGCGTCACCTCCGCCAGCCGCAGCCCCGCCACCGCTCCCCCACTGTCGTCGGCGTACGGCCGCCGGCCTCACTCCTCCGCCTCGAAGCGGACCAGCACATCCGTCACCAGCCGATCCGGCGCCGTCACCGCCGGATCCGACACGTACACCTCACGCACCTCCAGCGCCACCAGCCGCCGCTCCCCGCACCACGCCAGCACCGCACTCGCCGTCAGCGGGATCTGGTCGTACGGGCCCACATGCCGGGCAGCCGCGAACACCCCGCCCGCCAGCACCTCCGCCAGCACCCCCGCGCCGGTCTCCGTCGCCGCGCCGCCGCGCCACGCCCCGCCCGGCACCTCCCGCGCCACCAGCACCTCCACCACCCCGTCCAGATCCACCGGGAACACCCCCGTCAGCCGCACCTCCCCCTCCCCCGCCGAGACGGCCAGCACCCGCGCCACCGCCGCCGAGGTGGCCCGGCCGATCCCCTCCGGGCCGCCCGCCACCTCGCGCGCCACCAGCACCCGCCGCGCCGGCAGCCGCGCCACCGACACCTCCGGCGCAGGCAGGCCGCCGGCCATCACCCGCTCCAGCGACGCAAGCGTCCGCCGCCGCCGCGCCAGCTCCGCCTCCAGCCCCGCCCGGACGTCCTCCAGCGCACCCGCGTCGCCCTCCAGCACCCGCCCCACCACCGGCAGCGGCACGTCCAGCGACCGCAGCAACCCGATCGACAACGCCACCCGCGCCTGCGACGCCCGGTAATAGCGGTAGCCCGTCACCGGATCCACCCACGCCGGAACCAGCAGCCCCAGCTCGTCGTAATGCCGCAACTGCTTCACACTCAACCGGCCCAGCCGCGCGAACTGCCCGATCGGCAGCAGATCACCGTCCACGCCCCCAGCATGGGCCCTCCCGAGAGGGGGAGAGTCCAGCGGGTTGCGCCTCACCCGGCGTGAGGCTTCAGGCTGGTCCCATGAGCCTCACCGTCGGACACGTGGCCAGACTGGCCGGCATCACCGTGCGCACCCTGCACCACTACGACGAGATCGGCCTGCTCACCCCCGGCGAGCGCACCCACGCCGGCTACCGCCGCTACACCGACGACGACCTCGTCCGCCTGCAGCAGATCCTCCTCTACCGCGAGCTCGGCTTCCCCCTCGACGAGATCGCCGTCATCCTCGACGACCCCGCCACCGACGAGCTCACCCAGCTGCGCCGCCAGCACGAACTCCTCGTCCGCAAGACCGAACGCCTGCGCGAGGTCATCACCGCCGTCGAACGCGCCATCGAAGCCCGCACCCGCGGCATCGCCCTCACCCCCCAAGAACGCCTCGAACTCTTCGGCGCCTTCACCCCCGAGGACCACGACGCCGAGGTGGAACGCCGCTGGGGCGGCAGCGCCGCCTACGAGCAGAGCCGCCGCCGCGTCGCCTCCTACACCAGGGCCGACTGGCTGGAGCTCAAGGCCGAAGCCGAGGCGATCAGCCGGGGCCTCGCCGCCGCCTGCGAGGCCGGCCTGCCCCCGGACGGCGAGCACGCCATGGACCTGGCCGAGCGGCACCGCGGCCACATCAGCCGCTGGTTCTACACGTGCACGTTCGAGATCCACCGCGGGCTCGGCGAGCTGTACGTGTCGGATCCGCGGTTCACCGCCACCTACGAGACGCTCGCGCCCGGCCTGGCCGCTTTCCTGCGTTCGGCCATCGCGGCCAATGCTTGTCGGTCTGGTGCGTAGATTTCTGTACGAACCGGGCGAATTTACTTTGTAGATTAATAAGTCCGGATTTAATGCCGTTGCCGGTATATAACCATTGCGGTATGTTGGCTGGCATGCGTTTCGACGTGCTCGCCGAGCCCGCCCGGCGGCGGATCCTCGATCTGCTGCTGGAGCGGCCCCGCCCGGTCGCCGAGCTCACCGCGGAGCTCGGCCTGTCCCAGCCCGGCACCTCCAAGCACCTGCGGGTGCTGCGCGAGGCCGGGCTCGTCACCGTACGCAAGGAAGCGCAGCGCCGCTGGTACGAGCTGCGCCCGCAGCCGCTGGCCGAGATCGACGCCTGGCTCGCCCCGTACCGCAGTCTGTGGAGCGGCAGCTTCGACCGGCTGGAGCGGCACCTGGACACCATGCCCGACCCAGCGCCCGATCCCATGCCCGACCACCGCGAGGAGGACCGGTGAACGACCACCTGATGATCCGTCCCGACGGCCGCACCGAGCTGCGCATGAGCCGCCGCCTGCCGCACCCGCCCGAGAAGGTGTGGCGGGCCGTCACCGAGCCCGGCCACCTCAAGCAGTGGTTCCCCGCCGAGCTCGTCATCGACGGCGACCGCGTCCGCTACGGGTTCGGCCCCGACGGCCGCGTGCTGGAGCTGGACCCGCCCCGGGTGTTCGCCCACAGCTGGGGCGACGACGAGCTGCGCTGGGAGATCCGCCCCGACGGCGACGGCAGCCTGCTGACCCTCACCCACGTGTTCGGTGACCGGTTCGGCGCGGCCAGCTTCGCCTCCGGCTGGCACACCTGCATGGCCGCGCTCGCGGCCCTGCTCGACGGCCGCCCGCTCCCCCGCCCCGGCGACATGGGCCGGCTGCACGAGGACTACGTGGCCATCCTCGGCCTGACCTCCGGCGAGCTCTCCGGCGGCGCGGTCCGTCTCGAACGCCAGCTCACCCGTCCCGCCGGCGAGGTCTGGCGCGCTCTGGAGGGCGGGCGCGCCGAGCCCGGGTCGCCGCCGCCGGCCCCGTTCACCGCCGCGGGGGTGACGGCCGGGCCGGTCTCACGCGCCGAACCGGGAAAGATCCTGGAGTACGCGACCGGCGGCGGCACCGTGCGCTGGGAGCTCGGCGAGGGCACCGGTCACGGCGCCCGCCTCACGCTCACCGGCCCCGGCGACGCCGCGACCCTGGCGGCCTGGCGCGCCCGCGTGGAGCAGCTGGCCGAGGCCCTGCTCGACGCCGGCTGAGGCGCCCATCAGTAGAAGTGCATCACCACGGCCAGGCCGACGAAGTGCATGAGCGCCACGGCGACCAGCAGGGCGACGAACACGAACTTGGCCGGGCCGTGCTCGAAGTGCTTGCCCTCCTTCAGCGGAGGCAGCTTGGCCTGGCGCTCGGCGATGCGCTCCTCCAGCGACTTGCGGTGAAACACGTGGCGTCCCCAAGATTTGCGTGTCAACTTTTTGTACAGTAATAGTTTGTACGCAAACTAATCTACCAGGGGCGACCGGAGGTGGGCACGCGTGAAGCCTGTGACAGAGGCGACAGACCTGCTCGCCCTCGACCGGCAGGTGTGCTTCGCCCTCAGCGTCGCCTCACGCGGAGTGATCGCCCTCTACCGGCCGCTGCTGCGGCCTCTCGGCCTCACCCACCCCCAGTATCTGGCCATGCTCGCCCTCTGGCAGCACGAGCCCCTGTCGGTCAAGGAGCTCGGCGAGCTGCTGCAGCTCGACGCCGGCACCCTGTCGCCGCTGCTCAAGCGGCTGCAGGCGCTCGGCTACATCCACCGCGAGCGCAGCAGCCTGGACGAGCGCGCCCTCTGCGTCACCCTCACCCCCGAAGGACGCCGGCTGCGGGCCGAGGCCGAGAAGATCCCCCCGGCCATCGTCGCCCGCCTCGGCATGGACCTCGACGAGCTGCAGGACCTGCACCAGGTCCTCACCCGCGTCATCGCGGCCGCCCGCAACGCCCAGCCCTGACGCGAGCCGTCAGGCAGTGAGACGGTCAGGCGGCGCGGACAGGCCCAGGGCGGCGGCGGTCACGGCGCGCGCCCGGGGCGGCGACGTCAGCAGATCGGTCGAATCCGACAGCTGGTCCACGCAGCCCGCCACCGGCAGGCCCCGCACCACCGGATCCGACACCGCCCCCAGCAGCGCCGCCGCGAAGCGCTCCCCGCCGATCACCTCGAACGGCCGGTCATGGTATCCGCGCACCCCTTCGTCGAGCCGGCCCGCCAGGCCGACCCGGTTCTGCAGCGCGGCCAGCCGCCGGTAGGCCGCCGACAGCCCTTCCTGGCGCTGCCGCCACGACCGGGCGGCCAGGGCCGCGCCGAGCGCCTCCGCCAGCTCCGCCGACCCCGGCATCCGCGCCAGCGCGCTGCCCAGCCATTTGGCGTACGGGGGGTAGCGCCGCCGCAGCAGCAGCGCCAGCCGCATCACCTCCCGCACCAGCCGCGCGCCCTCCACCGCCGACCCGAGCTCGTCGCCCACCTCGCCGCACCGGCCCACGAACGCCTCCTCCTCGGCGATCCGCCGCCACTGGCAGGCCAGCACGTAGCGCCACACGTCCTGCGGATACCAGCGCAGCAGCCCGCGCACCGCCTCCAGGCCACCCGGCTGCGGGCCGCGCTGCCACGGCACGCCCTCCGCCGCCGGGGACGGCAGCCCGTCGTGGAACACCTCCCCCTGCGTCACCTCCGCCAGCCGCTGCCACGGCACCGACAGCCAGTCCAGCAGCGTCACCCCCCGCCGCGGATCGAACCCGAGCCGGCCGCTCAGCCACGACCCCAGCTCGGTCACCACCACGCCCGGCCGCCTCTCCCCCAGGTAGTCGAACACGGTCGGCTGGCCGCGGAACCGCTCCGGCAGCCCGGCGGCCACCCGGGCCTCCACCTCCGTCACCACCCCCGCGGGCGCGAAGACCAGCACGCGCGGCCCCCAGTCGTGGTCGGTCGAGCGGCTGGTGTCGAACGCCAGCACCTCCGACCCGGGACCGATCAGCGCGGCACTATGCGGAACACCGGCGACGAGCGGCGCCACGACCTCACCGTAGAAGGCGCGGGACAACTCGATACCGGGCATGAAATCGGACATCACGCCGTCCACTGTGCCTGACGCCGCCGCCGGTCACATCCGAATTATCCGCGCCCCCGGCAGGGCCGGGCCCCGGCCGGAAACCCGCTCCCGGCCGGGGCCCGCGCGCCGTCAGAAGGGGTAGCGGGGCGGCTCGCCCCGCATCGTGATCCAGCGGGTCTCGGTGAAGGCCTCGATGTTGGCCGCGGCCCCGCCGAACCGGGCGCCGGTGCCGGAGGCGCGCACCCCGCCGAAGGGCGCGTTCGCCTCGTCGTTCACGGTCTGGTCGTTGATGTGCACGATCCCGGTCGGGATCCGCTCGGCGACGGCCAGGCCGCGCATCACGTCGCGGGTGACGATGCCGAGCGACAGCCCGTACTCGCCGGCGGCGGCCAGCTCGGCGGCCTCCTCCGCAGAGGAGACGCGGGTCACCGGCGCGACCGGGCCGAAGACCTCCTCGGCGAAGGCCGGCGCGGTCAGCGGCACCCCGGCCAGCACGGTCGGCCGGTAGAACAGCCGCTCGTAGGTGCCGCCGGAGGCCAGCTGCGCGCCCTGCTCCACGCTGGCGGTGACCAGGCCGTGGATCTTGTCGCGCTGCCCGGCGTCGATCACCGGGCCGAGCGCGACGTCGCCGGCGGCCGGGTCGCCGACCGGCAGGGCGCCCGCCTTGGCGGCCAGGCCCTCCACGAACGCGTCGTAGAGCCGGTCGGCGACCAGGTGGCGGCCGGTGGTCATGCAGATCTGCCCCTGGTGGAAGAACGACCCCCAGGCGGCCAGGTTCACGGCCTCGTCCACGTCGGCGTCGTCCAGCACGAGCAGCGCCGAGTTGCCGCCGAGTTCCAGGTGGGCGCGCTTGAGGTGCCTGCCCGCCAGCTCGCCGATGCGCCGGCCCACCGGGGTGGAGCCGGTGAAGGAGATCACCCGCACGTGCGGGTCGGCGATCAGCGCCTCGCCCACGTCCGCGCCGCCGGGCAGCATCTGCAGCACGCCCGGCGGCAGCCCGGCCTCCTCCAGCACGCGCGCCATCAGGGTGCCGCCGGTGACGGCGGTGCGCGGGTCGGGCTTGAGGATGACCGCGTTGCCCAGCGCCAGCGCCGGCGCCACGGAGCGGATGCCGAGGATGATCGGCACGTTGAACGGCGAGATCACCGCCACCACCCCGGCCGGCATGCGGCGCGCCATCGACAGGCGCGGCTGCTCCGACGGCAGCACCTCGCCGATCGCGCGGCCGGGCAGCGTGGCCGCCTCGTAGCATTCCTCGGCCGCCACGTGCAGCGCGAACCCGGCCATGCCGGGCACCGCGCCGACCTCACGGACGTTCCAGCCGCTGATCTCCTCGGCGTGCCGCTGCCACAGGTCGCCCGCCCGGCGCAGGACGGCGGCGCGGGCGGTGTGCGGCAGCGCGGCCCACTCCCGCTGCGCGGCCGCGGCGCTCGCGGCCGCCTCGGCCACGTCAGCGGGGGTCGCCAGCCCCATCCGGCCGAGTTCGGCGCCCGTGGCCGGTTCGACGACGGCGTAATCGCCGCCGTGCCCGGCCGTCCACACGCCGTTCTTGAAGATCTTGCCCTGCCAGTCGATGGTGTCGAGCAGTGCCACGGCCGATTCGCCTTTCTCCATGTCGTCTCTTCCGATCGTCGTCAGTGGTTCATGCGCAGGACGGGTTTGAGCACCTCCCCGCGCCGGCTGTCGTCCAGTGCCCGGTCGATGTCGGCCAGGTCGTAGAAGCGGATCAGGCGGTCGAAGGGGAAGCGGCCCTGCCGGTGGAGTTCGGCCAGGGCGCCGATGAGGGGGCGGCTGCGGCCGCCGCCGCCCAGGACGCCGACGACGCGCTTGCCCCACAGGGTGCTCAGATGGTCGAGCCCGAACTCGGCCCCGGCCGGGGCGCCGCCGACGAGCACGCAGGTGCCGAGCATGCCGACGCTGTCGGCGGCCTGCCGCACCACGGGGATCACGCCGGTGCATTCGAGGGCGTAGTCGGCCGGGCCGCCGCAGATCCGGTGGACCTCCGCCACCGGGTCGGCGCCCGCCCGGCCGGCGTCGACGGTGTGGGTGGCGCCCAGCTCGGTGGCCAGCGCCAGCCTGGACGGGTGCCGGTCGACGGCCACGATGGTGGTGGCGGGTGACAGGCGGGCGGCCATGACGGCCGCCAGCCCGACGGCGCCGGCCCCGTACACCACCAGGCTCGACCCCGGCCGCGGCTGGAGGGTGTGGAACACCGCGCCCGCGCCGGTGGAGATGCCGCAGGCCAGCGGCCCCAGCAGGTCCAGCGGCGCCTGGCGCGGCACCACGACCAGCGCGTCCGCCCAGGTCAGCGCGTAGGTGGAGAAGGACGACTGGCCGAAGAAGTGGCTGTGCACGGGCGAGCCGCCGTCGCGGCGCAGCGCGCTTCGCCCGGCGAGGGGGCCGAGCAGCCGCCCGCCGCCGCACAGCGCCTCGCCGAGGCGGGCGCAGTAGCGGGGCTCGCCGTCCAGGCAGTTGCGGCAGGCGCCGCAGGACGGCCAGCCGATGACGACGTGGTCGCCGGGCCGCACGCCGCTCACGCCCGCACCGGTGGCGGCGACCACGCCGGCGCCCTCGTGGCCGAGCACGCACGGGAACGGCATCGGCAGGTCGCCGTGGCGGGTGATCTCGTCGGTGTGGCAGACGCCGGACGCCGTCACCTTCACCAGCGCCTCGCCGGGGCCGGGTTCGTCGAGTTCCAGCTCCTCGAGACGGAAGGGGCCGCCGAGCCGGTCGACGACGGCCGCGGTCACTCTCATGCCGGGTTCCTCCAGCGGGTGGGGGCGGGACGGGGCAGCGACGGGGTCAGGGCCTCGACGAGGCGGGCCGCGCCCAGGACGGTGTCGTCGCTCATGGCGGCCCCGGCGAGCTGGAGGCCCACGGGCAGCCCGCTCTCCTGGTCCAGGGCCATCGGTACCGACACGGCGGGCAGCCCGGCGGCGTTGAAGACCGAGGTGTGCCTGGTCAGGACCAGCTCGATCGGCCAGTTCCGGCCTGCGACGGTGACGGTCATGTCGCCGATCGGCGGTGCGGTGACCGGCACGGTGGCGGCGGCCAGCACGTCGTGGCCGGCCAGGGCCCGGCGCAGCGCGGCCGTCATGCGGGCGATGGCGGCCTCGTCACGTTCTGCCTGCTGGGCGGTAGCGGCCGGCATGCGCATCAGCTCGGCGATGTCGGGGCCGAACAGCTCGGGGTCACGTTCGAAGGCGTCGCGGTGGAACCGGCTCGCCTCGGCGTGGATCCTGGCCAGCACCGCCCCGGGCATGAGCGGCTCGTCAGGGATGACCACGTCGTCCACCCGTACGCCGTGCTCCTCCAGCCGGGCGCGGGTGGCCGCCAGCGCCGCCCGCACCGGCGGGGCGAGCACGGCGTCGAACCAGCCGCCGAGCCAGCCCACCCGCAGCTCCCCCGGCTCGAACGCGGGGACGGCGGCGGGGCCGGTCGTGAGTGCCGCCGTCAGTGCCGCTGTCAGGGCGGCCGCGCCGTCCACCGTCGGCGCCAGGACGCCGAGATGGTCCAGGGACGGCGCCAGCGGCAGGACGCCGTCCAGGGGGATCCGCCCGCGGGTCGGCTTGAAACCGACGCAGCCGCTCAGCGCGGCCGGGATGCGCACGCTGCCCGCGGTGTCGGAGCCGACCGCGCCCAGGCAGCTGCCCGCCGCGACGGACGCCGCCGACCCGCCGGACGAGCCGCCCGGGATGTGCCCCGGCCGGTAGGGGTTGCGGGTGGGGCCGAGCAGCGGGCTGTCGGTGCGGCCGCCCCAGGCCAGCTCGTGCGTGGTGTGCTTGCCGAGGATCACCGCGCCCGCGTCCAGCAGGGCGCGGACCGCGGCGGCGTCCCGGGCCGGCACGTGCCCGGCGAACCGCGGCGACCCGTAACCGGTGGCCACGCCCGCGGTGTCGATCAGGTCCTTGACGCCGATCGGCAGGCCGTGCAGCGGGCCGCGGGCCGGCTCCCTGGCCAGGGCCGCGGCCCGCTCCCGGGCCCGGCCGGCCGTCACCGTGGCGTAGGCGTGCAGGTGAGGCTCGGTGGCCTCGATCGCGGCCAGCATCCGTTCGGTCAGCTCGACCGGGTCACGCGGGGCCATCGGACCTCCGTACGAGATAGCCGATCGGGAACAGGCTCGGGCCGGGCACCAGCCCGCACAGCCCGCGCGGCAGCCGCAGCGCGGCCACGATGCCGACGACGCCCAGCAGCACCAGATACCACGAGCCGAAGTCGGCGAGCAGCTGCTGCAGCGCGAAGAAGATCAGCGCGCCGATCAGCGGCCCCTCGATGAAGCCGATGCCGCCGATCACCACAATGAAGATCATGTACGCGGACCACTGCACGCTGAAGATCGAGTCCGGGTTGACGCTGAGCGAGCTCAGCGTGATCACCCCGCCCGCGGCGCCGCACCCGGCCGCCGAGACCAGGTAGACCAGCAGCTTGGCCCGCCGCACGTCGATCCCCGCCGAGGCGGCCGCCGTCTCCTCGTCGCGCACCGCCATCAGCGACAACCCCAGCCGGCCGCGCAGCAGCAGATAACAGCCCGCGATCGTGGCCAGCGCCAGCGCCAGCGCGATCCAGTACGTCAGCGCGCCGCGCAGCGTCGCGTCGATCCCCGACAACCCCGAAAGGCTCTTGCCGCTGGCGCCGCCCAGACTGTCCACCCGCACCACCAGCAGCCGGTACACCTCGGCGATCACCCAGGTGCCGACCGCGAAGTAGTCGCCGCGCAGCCGGAACGCCAGCCACGACGTCGGCAGCGCGAACACCGCGCAGGTCAGCGCCGCCAGCGGCACCGCCAGATAGGGCTGCACCCCGAGGTCGGCCAGCGCCACGAGACTGTAGGCGCCGATCCCGATGTAGGCCTGCTGCCCCACCGACACCAGGCCGCCGAAACCCGCGAGCAGGTTCCACATGCTCGCCAGCGCGATCAGCACGAACAGGTTGATCAGCGTGTCGGTGACCGTGCTGAACGCCAGGAACGGCAGCGCCGCCAGCACCGCCGCGGCGGCCGCCAGCACCACGGCCGACAGCTTGGCCGAACGGGTGGCGCGCACCACGTGCACGTTCCGCGCCGCCCGCGCGCTCAGAAGATGGGAGATCGTCATGCCGTCCGTCCAGCGAGCAGGCCCTGCGGCCGGAAGGCCAGCACGGCGAGGAAGATCAGATGTCCGGCCAGCAGCGTCAGCGCCGGATCGACCTGCGCGCTCACCGACTGCGTCACCCCGAGCACCATGCCGCCCAGCAGCGTCCCCCACAGCGAGCCCAGCCCGCCGATGACGACCGCCTCGAACGCGAAGATCAGCCGCGACGGGCCGATCGCCGGGTCGAACGACGAACGGATCGCGAACATCAGCCCGGCCAGCGCCACCGTCGCGAACGCGATCACCGTCGCGATCCCGTACACGTGCCGGCTGTCGGCGCCCATCAGATTCGCCGTCTCCGGATCGTCCGAGGAGGCGCGCAGCATCCTGCCCAGCCCCGTACGCGACAGGAACAGCTGGATGCCTGCCAGCGCCGCGCACGCCAGCAGGAACGTGGTCAGCGACAGATAACCGACCGAGACCGCGCCGCTCACCTCGAACGACCCGGTCGCGAACGCCCCGGCGTCGAGCGTGCGCGTGTCCGCCGAGAACACCTCCAGCAGCACGTTCTGCAGCACGATCGACAACCCGAACGTGACCAGCAGCGTGGCCAGCGGCCCCGACGACAGGCTCCGCTGCAGCAGCACCCGCTGCGTCAGATAACCGAGCGCGGCGAACAACGGCACCGTCACCACGATCACCACCCACAACGGCAGCCCCGTCCCGCTGACCAGAGCCAGCGCCAGGAACGACGCCACGACCGCCAGATCGCCGTGCGCCAGATTGACGATCCGCATCACCCCGAACATCAACGACAACCCAGTGGCGAACAGCGCATACAAGCCACCGAGCAGCAAACCCTGCACGACGGCGTTGACCCAGCCCATCAGTGACGTCCCTCCTGTGCGGGCTCCGCCGCCCCGATCCCGAAGTACGCGTGCTCGACCTGCTCCCCGGTCAGCTCCGCCGGCCGGCCCTGCAGCACCGAACGGCCTTCGAGCAGACAGTGCACCCGATCGGCGACCCGCATCGCCTGCGAGACGTCCTGCTCGACGATCAGCGCCGTCGTGCCCGCGCCGACGATGCCCGGCAGCACCTCGTAGATGCGGCGCACCACCACCGGCGCCAACCCCAGCGACAACTCGTCGATGAGCAGCAGGTCAGGATTGGACAGCAACGCCCGGCCGATCGCCACCGCCTGCTGCTCCCCGCCCGACAACTGCCCGGCGTTCTGCCCCCGCCGCTCGGCCATCCACGGGAACAGCTCCAGAACCGCCGCCATCGTCCACGGCCCCGGCCGCCCCCGGTACGCGCCCGCCAGCAGGTTCTCCTCCACCGTCAACGAGCGGAACAGCCGCCTGCCCTCCGGCACCAGCGCGACGCCCGCCACCACCCGCCTGTGCGCGGGCATCCGGGTGATGTCACGCCCCGCCAGCTCCACCGTCCCCGACGACGGCGCGTTCAGCCCGGCCAGCGCGCGCAGCAACGTCGACTTGCCCGCGCCGTTGGCACCGATGATCGCCAGCACCTCACCCTCGTCCACCGACAGACTCACACCGTCCACGGCGCGCAACTGCCCGTGATGGACGGTCAGATCCCGGACCGACAACAGCGTCACGACCCCTCCTCCGCACCGGCCTCGGGACCGGCGCCCAGGTAGAGCTCACGCACCCGCTGGTCGGCCAGCACCCGCAACGGCTCACCGTCGGCCACCACGTCACCCCCGGCCAGGCAGATCATCCGCCCGACCGTCTTGACCAGCGCGTGCACCACATGCTCGATCCACACCACGCCGAGCCCGCCGGCGTGCAACTCCCTGACGACCGCCACCAGCTCGGCCACCTCGGGCTCGGTCAGCCCGCCCGCGACCTCGTCCAGCAGCAGCAGCCGCGGCCCGGTGCCCACCGCCCGCGCCACCTCCAGCCGCTTACGCTGCAACAACGCCAGCCGCCCCGCCGCAGTGTTCGCCAGCTCGGCCAGGCCGACGCGCTCCAGCACGCCCATCGCGTGCGCCTGCGCCTGCCTGCCCCGCAGCCCCGCCCCCTGATGCGCGCACACCAGCACGTTCTCGAACACCGTCAGATGCTCGAACGGCCGCGGCACCTGAAACGTACGGCCGATCCCGGCACGCGTGCGCGCATGCGGCGCCGCACCCGTGACATCCCGCCCGTCCAGCCACACCGTGCCGCCGTCCGGGCGCAGATCCCCCGAGATCATGGCGAACAGGCTCGACTTGCCGGCCCCGTTCGGGCCCACGATCCCCAGCGCCTCACCCGGCTCCACCGACAAACTCAAGTCACGGGCGACGACCACCTGACCGAAACTCTTGGCGACGCCATCCAGACGCAGCAGCGGCGCCGCCATCAGTCGCCCTGGTTCGTGGGCAGCAGGTCGCCGCCGACCGGCACATCCTTGTTCGGCGTGTTGTCGACGATCACCACATCCCACGGGAACTTCTCACCCTTGCGCCACTGCCCGCCCACCGGATGCTGGATCGCGATGCCCGGCTGCGGCCCCGCCGTGAAGTCGAGCTTCCCGCTCATGCACTCGATCTTCATCCCGCGCAGCTTCGACGCCACCTCGTCACGATCCTTCGGATCGCTCGCCTCCTTGAACGCCTGCACCGCGATCTCGAACAGCGAATACACCGACCCCAGCGCCTGCGTCCACTGCTTGCCCGTCGACGCCGCGAAGTCGTCCGCCAGCTGCTTGGCGCTCCTGCCGTCCAGCGTCGAGGTGTACGGATGCGCCGGACTCCACCAGAAGTCCGTGGCGATGTTGGCCGCCAGCTGCCCCAGCGCCTCCGCCTCCGACGGGAACAACATCACCTTGGCCACCGTGGCCAGCTTCGGCCGGAAACCCTGCTGCCGCGCCTGCTTCCAGAACGTCTGGAAGTCCGGCGGGATCGGCGTGCAGGTGAACAGCTCCGCCCGCGACTCCTTGAACGTGGCGATCTGCGCCGTGAAGTCCGCCGCCCCGTTCTGATAGGCGCCACCGTCGACCGGCGTGTAACCGGACTCCTTCATCATCGCCCCCAGCCCCTGCCGGAAGGCGTTCGCATCGGTGTCGTTCGGCCACAACGCCGCCACGTTCTTGTTCGACGGATCCACCCGCTCCCACATCGGGATGAAACAGTCAGCGAACTCCCGCATGCCGAAGAAGAACAGCGTCGTGTACGTGAACCCCTCACCATCCTTGCCGCCCCGGCCGTTGAACCACGCCTCCCACGGAGCGATCGTGGTCACGTTCGGGATCCCGTTCGCCTCACACTGGTCGGCGACCGGATTCGTGGTGTCCGGAGTGGAGGAACCGACGATCAGATCCACCTTGTCACTGTTGATCAGCTGACGCGTGACCTCGGTCGCCCGGTTCGGATTCGACTGCGTGTCCTTGACCACGATCTCGATCCGGCGCTTCTGCCCACCGGCGGTGAAACCGTTACGCAACGCGTCCTGAATCTGCTGCACCACGAAATTGTCCGCGGCGGCGAACCCCGCCAGCGGACCCGTCTGCGGACTCACATAACCGATCTTCAGCACATCCGACGACGAACTACCGGCGCCCTTCAGCCCTCCGCAGGCGCCCACCAAGGACGTACCGCCGAGAGCCGCCGCCGCCTTCAGGAAAGAACGCCGATCCAGGCCGCGTGTGGGGGTGTCACTCACGCCAAACTCCTCGTTTCGACGGCGCACAGGCAGCACTGAACCTGGACACGCCGCAGTTGCTCTGGGGGATGTCTCACCCGGCCACCAGCTGGCCGGGGAACGGCACGGACCTCCGGTGGCGGAAGTTGAGCCGACCGTACGGTCCCGCCCACACCAGAGCAACACAGCGTTCGAACCAGCCGAACGCGATTTGCCTCCCCCGAACGCCCCTACTCCGGCCGGTAACCCAACCGCCGCGAAATCTCCGCCGCCGTACGCCGCAACGGCCCCTCCAACCGCCCCGCCAGCGACTCCACCGCCGCCGGCGCCATCGTCAGATGCACCGCCACGTTCACCGCCGCCACCACCTCACCCGAACGATCACGCACCGGCGCCGCGAACGACCGCAACCCCGGCGCCAGCTCCTCGTCGTTCACCGCCCACCCGCTCTGCCGCACCTTCGCCAGCGCAGCCACCAACTGCTCCCTGTTCGTGATCGTCTTCGGACCCCGCCGCGCCATGTCGATCCGATCCAGCGTCTGCCGCAACGCCACCGGATCCCGGAAAGCCAGCAACACCTTCCCCATCGACGTGCAGTACGCCGGCAACCGCGACCCCACATGCAGATTCAGATCCATCGCCAGCGAACTCCGCCGCGCACTACGCCGCCGATCCACATACACCACGTCCGGCCCGTCACACAGCCCCATACTCGCCGTGAACCCCGTCTCATCGGCCAGCGCCTGCAACACCGGCCCCGCCACCTTCGTCAACTCCATCGAATCGATCGCCGCGAAACCCAGATCCACCACCCGCGGCCCCAGGAAATACTTCTTCGTCTCCGGGTCCTGCCGCAGATACTCCAGCTTCACCAGCGTCGCCACATACCGATACGTCGTGCTCTTGTTCAACCCCACCGCCCGCGCCAGATCCGCGATCCCCAGCACCGAACGATCACCACCGAACGCCGACAGCACACTCAGCCCCCGCTCCAAAGACACCGAGAACGCCGAAGAACCAGCCGCCGCACGACCACGAGAAGAACCATCATCAGCCACGCGTGCCAGAATACGACCCCAACGTTCTAACCATCCGAACCGTTGTGGACAGCCCGCCCCCACCACCGGAAAGCTAACGGCCGGCAACAACGAGCAAGAAGATCGGGGACTCGATGGCCGCGGCACAACCCTGGACCGCAAACACCACACACTTCATCGCCGGCACCTGGACACCCGCCACCACCGGCCGCACCTACCCCAACCGATCCCCCTGGTCAGGCCACATCCTCGGCCACGCCGCAGCCGGAGACGCCGAAGACACCGAACGCGCCATCACCGCCGCCCACCACGCCTTCCCCACCTGGAGCCGCACCCGCCCCGCCGAACGCCAGCGCGTCTTCCTCAACGCCGCCGACCTCCTCGAACAACGCGCCACCCACGTCCTCGCCGCCCTCGCCGCAGAAACCGGCTGCGGCCACCACTTCGGCACCGTACAACTCGACTTCGCCGTCAAACTCCTCCGCCAAGCCGCCAACCTCGCCTACCGCCCCGCAGGCGAACTCCTCCCCTCCGACACCGACGGCACCCAAGCCATGGCCGTACGCAAACCCGTCGGCGTCGTCGCCGCCATCGCCCCCTGGAACGCCTCACTCACCCTCTCCGGCCGCGCCATCACCGGCCCCCTCGCCCTCGGCAACACCGTCGTACTCAAACCCTCCGAAGAAGCCCCCTACACCGGCGGCACCCTCTGGGCCGAAATCCTCCACCAAGCCGGACTCCCCGCCGGAGCACTCAACGTCATCACCCACGCACCCGGCGAAGCCGGCGCCGTCGGCGACACCCTCCTCGCCAGCCCCCTCGTCAAACGCCTCAACTTCACCGGCTCCACCCCCACCGGCAGACGCCTCGCCGAAAAAGCCGGCCGCCACCTCAAACGCGTCGTCCTGCAACTCAGCGGCCAGAACCCCCTCATCGTCGCCGCCGACGCCGACCTCACCCACGCCGTCGACGCCGCCGTCTACGGCGCCTTCATCCACCAGGGCCAGGTCTGCATGTGCGCCCGCCGCATCTACGTCGAACGCCCCCTCGCCGACGCCTTCACCGAACGCTTCGCCGCCCGCGCCGCCCGACTCCCCACCGGCGACCCCGCCGACCCCGCCACCGTCATCGGCCCCGTCATCAACGAATGGGCCCTCGCCCTGCTCGACCGGCGCGTCAAAGAAGCCGTCGGACTCGGCGCCCGCGTCCTGGCAGGCGGCGAACCCGCACCCCCCTGCTACCCCGCCACCGTCCTCACCGACGTCCCCGACGAAGCCGAGATCGCCCAGAGCGAGACCTTCGGCGCCGTCGTCGTCGTGGAAACCGTCGACTCCGCCGAAGAAGCCGTCGCCCGCGCCAACCACACCGACCTCGGCCTCGCCGCCTCCATCATCACCGGCGACAGCCGGCGCGGACTACGCCTGGCCGCCACCCTGGAAGCCGGCATCGTCCACGTCAACGACCAGCCCGTCAACGACGAACCGCAGATGCCCTTCGGCGGCGTCAAGGACAGCGGCTGGGGACGGTTCGGCCTCGGCTTCGCCGCCGAGGAGTTCTGCGAGACCCAGTGGGTCACCGTACGGGACGACCCCCGCACCTACCCCTTCTGACCGTCGCAGGGTTGAAGGGTTGGTGGCGTGTGGTTCCGCACTCACCCGCGCCCTTTACATTGTAGATTTCATGTACGAGGACAGCACCGGCCTGATCCGATACCCGAGCCGCTCGTACACGGCGATGGCCGTGGCGTTGTCGTCGTCCACCATCAGCGCCGCCCGCCCGTACGACGCCACCAGCTCCCCCGACACCCACCCGCACACCCGCTCGGCCAGCCCTCGCCCCCGGAACGCGGCCGCCGTCGCCACCCCCGCCAGCACGCCCACCGACGGAGCCGGCCAGGCGTCGGCCGCCACCGACGCCAGCACCCCGTCCACCCGCACCCCCGCCCACCGGCGCACCCCCGGCATCCCGGGAGCCGCGTAGGAGTCCGGCGCGTCCACCGCCAGCAGCGCGGCCACCTCCCCCTCGGCCTCTGCCGGCAACCAGCCCACCTCCGTCGCGAAGGCCGGACCGGACGGAAAACCCGGCCCAGGCCGGTCGGCCAGGCTCATCCAGGAGAACGCGCCGCCCACCTCCAGCCCGTCCAGCTTCGCCACGACCTGCGCCAGCAGCTCCCGCTCACCCCACGGCCGGTAGGAGGGCCCCAGCTCGGCCAGCGCGTGCCGGACCAGCTCCACCGCGTCGGCGGCCTCCCCCCACACCGCCAGCCGGTCGTGGCGCGACACCCCGGGCGCGGCGGACACCACCGCGCCGCCCGACGCCCACGCCCGCGCCGGCCCGCCGCCGCCGAGGTCCTGCGCGTTCCACACCACCAGGTCGTCGTCACCGCACGCGGCCCGCAACCCGGCGAGCGAGGCCAGCTCGTGGATCACAGGATGGCGCCCGGACGGTACGCGGCCGCCTCCGGGTGCTCGGCCACCACGCGGCCCACCTGCTCGACGACCTCCCGCACCTGGCCGGCGGCGGCGCCGGTGAACGACACCCGGTCGGCCAGCAGCGCATCCAGCGCCGCCCGGTCCAGCGGGAACCGCTCGTCCGCGGCCAGCCGGTCGAGCAGCTCGTTGGCGCCGCCGCTCCGGCGCATCGCCAGCGCGGACGCCACCGCGTGCTCCTTGATCAGCTCGTGCGCCCGCTCGCGCCCCATCCCGGCCCGGACCGCCGCCATGAGCATCTTGGTCGTCGCCAGGAACGGCAGGTAGCGGTCGAGCTCGGCGGAGATCACGGCGGGGAAGGCGCCGAACTCCTCCAGCACCGTCAGCATCGTCTCCACCAGGCCGTCGAAGGCGAAGAACGCGTCCGGCAGCGCCACCCGGCGCACCACCGAGCAGGACACGTCGCCCTCGTTCCACTGGTCGCCGGCCAGCTCCCCCACCATGGAGGCGTAACCCCGCAGCACCACGGCCAGGCCGTTGACCCGCTCGCACGAGCGGGTGTTCATCTTGTGCGGCATCGCCGACGAGCCGACCTGGCCCTCCTTGAAGCCCTCGGTGACCAGCTCGTGGCCGGCCATCAGCCGGATCGTCCTGGCCAGCGAGGACGGCGCGGCGGCCAGCTGGACGAGCGCGGTGACGACCTCGAAGTCCAGCGAGCGCGGGTAGACCTGGCCGACGCTGGTCAGCCGGCGCTCGAAGCCCAGGTGGGCCGAGACGCGCTCCTCCAGCTCCGCCAGCTTGGCGTGGTCGCCGCCGAGCAGGTCGAGCATGTCCTGGGCGGTGCCGACCGGGCCCTTGATTCCGCGCAGCGGGTAGCGGGCGATCAGCTCCTCCAGCCGCCGGTAGGCCACCATCAGCTCGTCGGCGGCGCCCGCGAAACGCTTGCCGAGGGTGGTGGCCTGGGCGGCGACGTTGTGGGAGCGGCCGGCCAGCACGGTCGCCTCGTGACGGGCGGCGAGCTCGGCCAGGCGGGCCAGCAGCGCCACCACGCGGCCGCGCACCAGCAGGAGACTGTCGCGGACCTGCAGCTGCTCGACGTTCTCGGTCAGGTCGCGGGAGGTCATGCCCTTGTGGACCTGCTCGTGCCCGGCCAGCGCGTTGAACTCCTCGATGCGCGCCTTGACGTCGTGGCGGCTCACCCGCTCGCGCGCCGCGATCGACTCCAGGTCGACCCTGTCGACGACCTTCTCGTAGTCGGCGATCGCACCCTCCGGCACCGCCACGCCGAGCTCGGCCTGCGCGCGCAGCACCGCCAGCCACAGCCGCCGCTCGGCGATCACCTTGTGCTCGGGAGACCACAGGCGGGCCAGCTCCGGCGAGGCGTAACGGGCTGCCAGGACGTCAGGGATGCGAGGCTTGGAAGTCACGTTGGACAAGTGTATGGGCAGGTGCGCGGCCCGTACCGCACAGGCCGGTATCGGCGATCACACCCTTACGGTATCAACGATAACTTATCGGTGATACCGTCATATCTGTTAACAGTGAAAACATTCAGGGAGACACCTCATGAACACGCGCACCCTCGGCGTCACCGGGCCGGTCGTGTCCGAGCTCGGGCTCGGCCTGATGGGCATGTCCGACCTCTACGGCCCCGCCGACGAGAAGGAGTCGCTGGCCACCATCCACGCCGCCCTCGAAGCGGGCGTCACACTGCTGGACACCGGCGACTTCTACGGCATGGGCCACAACGAGCTGCTGCTGCGCGACGCCCTGCGCGGCGGCGACCGCGACCGCGTCGTGATCAGCGTCAAGTTCGGCGCGCTGCGCGGCCCCGACGGCGGCTGGCTCGGCTACGGCACCAGCCCGGCCGCGACCAAGACCTTCCTCGCCTACAGCCTGCGGCGGCTCGGCACCGACCACATCGACGTCTACCGGCCCGCCCGGCTCGACCCCGAGGTGCCCATCGAGGAGACCGTCGGCGCGCTCGCCGAGCTGGTCCAGGCCGGATACATCCGCCACATCGGCCTGTCCGAGGTCGGCGCCGACACCCTGCGCAGGGCCGCCGCCGTGCACCCGATCAGCGACCTGCAGATCGAGTACTCACTGCTGTCACGCGGCATCGAGGCCGAGATCCTGCCCACCGCGCGGGAGCTCGGCATCGGCGTCACGGCCTACGGCGTGCTGTCGCGCGGCCTGCTGAGCGGCCACTGGACCCCGGACAGAAACCTCGCCTCCGGCGACTTCCGCACCGCCAGCCCGCGCTTCCAGGGCGACAACCTGGAGCGCAACCTGGCACTGGCGGAGGCCCTGCGCGGCGTCGCCGAACGCAAGGGCGTGACCACCGCCCAGGCCGCGATCGCCTGGGTGAGCCGGCAGGGCCAGGACATCGTGCCGCTCGTCGGCGCCCGCACCCGGGCCCGGCTGGCCGAATCCCTCGCCGCCACCGGCGTCCACCTCACCGAGCAGGACCTGGCGGACATCGAGCGCGCGGTGCCCGCCGGCGCCGCCTCCGGCGCGCGCTACGCCGCCCCGGCGATGGCCCACCTGGACAGCGAACGCTGACCGGCACGGGCCAAATCGATAACATCATTCTGTTACCATCGGAAACATGGCGAAGACGCACCGGGACCGCATCATCGAAGCCGCCTCGGCCCTGCTCACCGAGGGCGGGCGCGACGCGGTCTCGACCCGCGCCGTGAGCGCCGCCGCCGGGGTGCAGGCCCCGGCGATCTACCGCGTCTTCGGCGACAAACAGGGCCTGCTCGACGCCGTGGCCGGCCACGGCTTCCAAACCTACCTGCGCAGCAAGAAGGACAACCCCGTCACCGACGACCCGGTCGCCGACCTGCGCCGCGGCTGGGACCTGCACGTCGGCTTCGGCCTGGCGCACCCCGCCCTCTACAGCCTCATCTACGGCGACCCGCGCCCCGGCGAGTCACCCGCCGCCCGCCAGGCGTCGGAGATCCTCTCCGGCATGATCCACCGCATCGCCGAGGCCGGCCGGCTCGCCATGACCGAGGAACGCGCCGCCCTCCTCGTGCACGCCGCCGGCCGCGGGATCACCCTCACCCTTATCTCCATGCCCGAGGAGCAGCGCGACCCGGCCCTGTCGGCGACCGCCCGCGACTCGGTCATCGCCACCATCACCACCGGCCCGCCGCCCGGCGCGACGCCGGACGGCGGGCCGGTCGCCGCCGCCGTCGCGCTGCGCGCGGTGCTGCCCCGCACCACCGCGCTCAACGCGCCGGAACGCGCCCTGCTGGCCGACTGGCTCGACCGCATCGCCACGAGCGGCTAGCGGGGGCATCCGCCCGCACGGCACCGGGCCGCACGGGCGGACACGCCCGTCAGGGCGCCGCCGTCTCCAGCACCTTCGGCTCCGGCTTCGCCTCCGGCGGGGTGCGCCGCATCCGCTCCTTGCCCCGCTCCACCATCGTGTACAGCGTCGGCACCAGCACCAGCGTCAGCAACGTCGAGCTGATCAGACCGCCGATCACCACGATCGCCAGCGGCTGCGAGATGAACCCGCCGTGACCCGTCACGCCGAGCGCCATCGGCACCAGCGCGCAGATCGTCGCCACCGCCGTCATGAGGATCGGCCGCAACCGCCGCCGGCCACCCTCCACGACCGCCTCCACGATCCCCATGCCCTGGGCGCGGTACTGGTTGATCAGGTCGATCAGCACGATCGCGTTCGTCACCACGATGCCGATGAGCATCAGCATGCCGATCAGCGCCGGCACGCCCATCGCCGTGTCCGTGGCCACCAGCAGCCCCACCGCGCCGGTCGCCGCGAACGGGATCGACACCAGCAGGATCAGCGGCTGCACGAAGCTACGGAACGTCGCCACCATGATCATGAAGACGATGGCGATCGCCGCCAGCATCGCCATCCCCAGGTCCGCGAACGCCTCCTCCTGGTCCGCCGAAGCGCCGCCGATCTCGTACGCGGCACCGGCCGACAGGCCCAGTCCGTCCAGCTCGCGCGTCAGCTCGGCGGTGACGCTGCCCAGGTCGGCGGCCGTGGCCTTGGCCGAGACGGTGGCCGAACGCTCACCGTCGATCCGGGTGATCTGGGTGGGACCGTCCACCTTCTCCACCTCGGCCACCGACGACAGCTTCACCAGCCCGGACGCCGTCGGCAGCCGCAGGTCGCGCACCGCCTTGACGTCGTCGGGCGCGTCACCGACGCGCAGCACCAGGTCGCTCGCCCGGCCGTCCAGCGTGAGCTGGCCCAGCGGGGCGCCGCGGAACGCCTGCGCCACCGTCTGCCCGATCTGCGCCTCGGTCAGGCCGCGCGCGGCGGCCTTCTCCCGGTCCACCCGCACCTCGATCCGCGGGGCGCTCGTCTCCAGGTTCGAGGACACGTCCCGCAGCCCCTCCACCTGGCCCATGGCGCCCGTCACCGCGTCGGCGGCCGAGCGCAGCGCGCCGATGTCGGGGGCGCGCACGATCACCTGGACGCTGTCGGAGGAGAACCCCGCGGCCGACGCGCCGCCCACCGTCACCTCGCCGATGCCCGACACCTCGGCCAGCCGGTCACGCAGCTCCTGCTCCACCGCCGGGGTGTCGCTGCCGTCCTTGATCGTGATCGAGTAGGAGGCGCGGTCGGCGCCGCCCCCGGTCCCGCCCATCATGGCGTTGCCGCCGCCGACGTTCACCTGGTAGGACTCGACCGAGTCGACCTGCTCCAGCACCTCCTCGACCTTGGCCGCCGCCTTGTCGGTGGTCTTCAGGTCGGTGCCCACCGGCATCCGCTGGCTCATCGAGATCGTGTCCTGGCCCGAGGAGTCCAGGAAGTTCGTCTGCAGGCTGCCCGCCAGCCCCATCGTGCCGGCGAACACCACCACGCCGATCAGCAGCGTCACGACCTTGAAGCGGGTGGCGAAACGCAGCACCGGCAGGTAGGCGCGCTGCAGCGGCGAGCGCAGCTCCTTGGCCTCCGCCTTCTCCCGCTGCGCCCTGGCCTCCTCCGGCGTCAGCCCGCGCGTCCCGAGGAACCAGTAGGCCAGCACCGGCACCACCGTCAGCGACACCACCAGCGAGGCCAGCAGCGCCACCGTCACCGTGATCGCGAACGGCGCGAACAGCTCGCCCACCATGCCGCCGACGATCGCGATCGGCGCGAACACCGCCACCGTGGTCAGCGTCGACGCCGTCACCGCGCCCGCCACCTCGCGCACGCCCGTCAGGATCGCCGACCGCCTGGCCTCGCCGTAGCTGAGATGCCGCTTGATGTTCTCCAGCACCACGATCGAGTCGTCCACCACCCGGCCGATCGCGATCGTCAGCGCGCCCAGCGTCAGCATGTTGAGCGAGTAGTCGCCCAGCCACAGCACCAGCAGCGCGATCACCACCGACAGCGGGATCGACACCGCCGTCACCAGCGTGGAGCGCACCGACAGCAGGAACACCAGGATGACCAGCACCGCGAACACCAGACCGAGAATGCCCTCGGTGGTGAGGTTCTCGATCGACTCCTCCACGTACGGGGCCTGGTCGAAGACCACCTCGATCGCGGTGTCGGAGCCGTCACCGAGCGCGCGGGTCAGCTCGGGCAGCTTCTCCCGCACCTCGTGGGAGATCGCCACCGCGTTGCCGTCGGGCACCATGGTGACCGACACGCCCAGGCTCGTGTGGCCGTCGGTGCGGGTGATCGTGGTGGCGTCGGACAGGCCGCGCTCCACGGTCGCCACGTCACCGAGCTTGACCGGCTTCGGCGCGCGCTGCTGCACGGCCTGCTGCGGCGCCTGCGGCTGCGCTTGCTGCGCGTTCTGAGCCTGCTGCTGCTGCGGCTGGGCCTGGGCCTGCGGCTGCGCGGGCGTGAGGTAGAGGTCGCGGATGTCCTCGACCGACTCGACGCGCGTGCCGACCTGGACGGTCAGCGACGTGCCGTCCTCCACCAGCGAACCGGCCGGGACCGGCGTGCCGTTGGCGCGCAGCACCTCGGGGATCTGCGCCGCCGACACCCCGGCCAGCGCCATCTTCCCCAGATCCGGCGTGATCGTCACGACCTCGTCGCGGGTGCCGGTCACCTGCGCCTCGCGCACGCCGTCGACGGCCCGCAGCTCCGGCAGCACGATGCCGCGCAGCTTGTCGGCCATCTCCCGCGGGTCGCCGCCGTCGCCCACCGCCAGCACCAGCACCGGGATGTCGTCGGTGCTGCCCGCCACGACCTGCGGCTCCACGTTCGCCGGGAGCTGGCCGCCGATCCGGTTGACCGCCTGCTGCATCCGGCTGACCGCCGCGTCGACGTCGGTGCCGTACTCGAAGGCGACCTGGATCTGCGCCAGCCCTTCCTTCGACGTCGAGGTCATCGACTCCATGCCGTCGAGCCCCTGGAAGGAGTCCTCCAGGGGTTCGGTGACCTGTTCTTCCACGATGTCCGGCGACGCGCCCGGATAAGCCGCCACCACGAAGGCGCCGGGAAAGCTCAGCGACGGCAGCAACTGCTGCTTCAGCTGCGGGATCGTGAACAGGCCGAAGGCGCTGAGCACGACCGCGATCAAGATCACTAGACTGCGGTTGGCAAGGCTCAACCGGGCGAGTGCGGTCATGGAGTCGGTTCCCTTCAAGATTTCGGCCCCAGACTAACACTTCGCCTTGGACGAATATTTAACGTCGCACGACGTTCCTGATAACCTTCTCAGGAAATCGAGAGGTGTACGTGAACGACGAACGCGACGATCTGATCCACCAGATCATGCAGATCCAGCGCGACCTCGGCCGGGCCCTCGCCCGCCACCAGTCGCCGCTGTTCTCCTCCAACCTCACGATGCGCCAGCTCAAGGTCATCATGCTCGTCGCCGCCAACGGCTCGGCCACCGGCCAGGACCTCTCCCACAACCTCGGCGTCACCCTCGGCACCGTCACCGGCCTCGTCGACCGCCTGGTCGCCCACGGCCTGGTCAGCCGCCACGAGGACCCGCACGACCGGCGCGTGCGCCGCGTCGAGCTCACCCCCGCCGGCCGCACCCTCATCGAGGAGATCAACGACGCCGGCCTCAAGCAGTACCGCCGGATCATGAACCACCTCGACACCGAGACGCTCCGCTGCCTGCACCACGTGACCGTCCGCCTCCACGAAGCCGCCGCCGAGCTGCATCGGGCGTCGTAGCGGGGGTTCCCCCCGTACGGGAGATCACGACCCCCGCCCGGCGCCTTTACAATGTAGATCAAGTGGTCAGGCGGGACAGCGACGGCGGCAGCTCACCCTCGCAGGCCACCGTCAGCCGGCGCGTCGCCCGCGTGATCGCCACGTACAGGTCCTGCGCCCCGTTCGGCGACTGGGCCAGGATCGCGGCGGGATCGGCCACGATCACCGCGTCGAACTCCAGCCCCTTGGCCCTCGTCACCGTCAGCACCGTCACCGGCGCGTCCAGGTCCTGCCCGGGGAACAGCGCCGCCGCCCGCCCGTACAGCGCGTCCGGGACCACCACGCCCACCCGGCCCTCGCCGATCGCCGCCAGCTCCTCGCGGGCCAGCTCCGGCAGGTCCGCCAGCCCCGCCCGCACCGCTCGGGGAGGCGCGCCGCCGTCGCGCACCGAGCGCGGCGGCGTCAGCGACGGGTCGATCGCCGCCAGCACGTCCGCCGCCACCTCCATGATCTCGGCCGGGGTGCGGTAGTTCACCTCCAGCCGCTCCTCCCGCCAGCGGCCCTCCAGGTACGGATCCAGCACCTCGCCCCACGAGCGGGCCCCCGCCGCCGAACCCGTCTGCGCGAGGTCGCCGACCACCGTGAGCGACTTGGCCGCCACCCGGCGCATCACCAGCCGCCAGGCCATCGCCGACAGCTCCTGCGCCTCGTCCACGATCACGTGCCCGTACGCCCAGGTGCGGTCCCGCGCCGCCCGGTCGGCCGTCGTCAGCTCGGACCCGTCGTCGGCGTGCCGCTCGGCCAGCACGTCGGCCCGTTCGAAGATGCCCTCCTCCAGCACGCCGGTGGTCTGCAGCACCTCCCGGGCGAACAGGTGACGCTCGCGCAGGTCCTCCTCAGCGCGGCGGCCCGCCGCCCGCGCCGCCGAGTCGTCCTGGCCCAGCAGCTCGGCCGCCTCGTCGAGCAGCGGCACGTCACCGGCCGTCCAGGCGGCGCCGGCGGGCCGCACCAGCGCCCGCCAGTCCAGGTCCGGCGGGCACAGCGCCTCCAGCTTCTCCGGCGAGGACAGCAGCTCACTGATCAGCCGCGACGGCGTCAGCTCCGGCCACAGCGCGTCGAGCGCCTCCCGCACCTCCGGCTGCGCCCACAGCCGCTCCGACGCCACTGCCAGGTCGATCTCGTCCAGGTCGGACTCCAGGTCCAGCGGCCCGGCCAGCTCCGGGTCCTCCAGCTCCATCTCCGCCAGGCGCAGCCCCTCCTCCAGCGCCCGCGCCTCGGCCCTGGCCAGCTCCTTGAGCATCTCCGTCACGTACAGCTTGCGTGCCATGTTGTGCGTCAGCCGCACCGCGCGCGCCCGCGCCCGGTGCCGGGCGCAGGTCTCGTGCGGGACCCGCAGCCGCAACCCGTCGAGCTCCACCACCAGCTCGCCGTCCGGCACCCGCTGGCGATCGCGCACCGCCGCGGCCACCACCCCGGCCATCCGGATGTCGCCCTTGACGACCGCGGCCGCCGGCGGGTCGGCGGCCGTCGCGCGCACCCCCGGGAACAGCTCGCCGAGCGTCGCCATCACCACCTGCGTCTCCCCCAGCGACGGCAGCACCTGGCCGATGTAGCGCAGGAACATCGCGTTCGGGCCGACCACCAGCACGCCGCGCCGCTCCAGCGTGTCGCGGTGGGTGTAGAGCAGGTAGGCGGCGCGGTGCAGCGCCGCCACCGTCTTGCCGGTGCCCGGCCCGCCCTGCACCACCAGCGCGCCCTGCAGCGAGGCGCGGATCACCCGGTCCTGCTCGGTCTGGATGGTGGCCACCACGTCGCCCATGCGGCCGGTGCGGCCCCGGCGCAGCGCCGCCAGCAGCGCCGCCTCCCCCACCAGCGTGCGGCGCTCGCCGTCGCTCATCCCCTCCAGGTCGAACACCTCGTCGTCCAGCCCCGTGACCGTGCGGCCCCGCAGGTGCAGGTGGCGGCGGCGCACCAGCGAGCCGGGGTCGGTGGCGGTGGCCAGGTAGAACGCGCGCGCGGCAGGAGCCCGCCAGTCGATCAGCACCGCCGAGCCCTCCTCGTCGCGCAGGCCGATCCTGCCGACGTAGACGCTCCGGCCGTCGCGGTCGTCGACCCGGCCGAAGCACAGCCCGCGCTCCACCCCGTTCAGCTGCGCCAGGCGGCGGGCCTGCGACGTGGCCAGCGCCTCGCGCTCGACCATGGCCTGGCGGGTGCCGCCGCCCCGGGCGTGCACGGCGCGCAGCGCCGACTCCGCCCGCTCCCTGGCGGAGTCGAGCCTGCCGTAGAGGCCCGACACGACCCGCTGTTCGGTGTCAAGGGCCACGGCGAGAGCATCTTGACGATTATCCATCAAGTGGTATAATCCTTACGGGAGACGTGTGAAGACTGTCTTAGATGTCAAGCAGTCGAGCTTACCTCCCGTCGGCGTGCGCGGCAACGCCTCCCTGCCGACCGCCTCCGCCGGGCCGCGTGCTAGCTTGCCGATCATGCCTGACTACCTGCAGAGCCTGTTCTCCCTCGCCGGGCGGCGCGCGCTGGTCACCGGCGGCAGCTCCGGCATCGGCTACGCCATCGCCGAGGCGCTCGGCCGCGCCGGCGCCGAAGTGGTGATCGTCGCCCGCGGCAAGGCCGGGCTCGACCGGGCCGCCGAACGGCTGCGCGGACACGGCGTCACCGCCTCCACGATCGTGGCCGACCTCGGCGACCGCGAGGCCGTGCGCCGCGTGTGCGAGCAGGCCGGCCACATCGACGTGCTGGTCAACGACGCGGCCAACAACATCCGCAAGCCCATGGCCGAGCTGACCGAGGACGACTACGCGCAGACCATCGCGGTCAACCTGACCGCCCCCTACCTGCTCGGGCAGCACTACGGGCCGCTCATGGCCGCACGCGGCTGGGGCCGCGTCATCAACATCGGCTCCCAGCAGAGCGTCCGCGCCTTCGGCGACAGCGGCGTCTACGGCGCCGCCAAGGCCGCGCTCGCCGGCCTCACCCGCTCCCAGGCCGAGGCATGGTCCGCCCAGGGAGTGTCGGTCAACACGATCATCCCCGGATTCGTCCTCACCCCGCTGACCGAGCCCGCCCAGGCCATCCCCGGCCGCGTCGAGCAGATGGCCGCCCGTCACATGGCCGGCCGCAACGGCGTCCCCCAGGACTTCGCGGGCGCCGCGGTGTTCCTGGCGAGCGACGCCGCCGCGTTCGTCACCGGCCACCTGCTGTACGTCGACGGCGGCTTCTCGGTGCACTGACCCGGCGCCTTTACAAAGTAGATCACTTGACTCAGCCTCGACGGGTTCATCGCCCGGCTCGACGGCGACCTCGACTGGCTCGTCAGCAGGGACGAGGCCGCCGGCGGCGACCTCGGCTACCAGGAGTTCACCGACGGCGTCGACACCGTCGTCATGGGCCGCGGCACGTACGAGACCAGGCTGGGCTTCGACCCCTGGCCGTACGAGGGCATGCGCGTCGCCGTCCTCAGCACCACCCTGGAGCAGGACGCCGACCCGCGCGTCACCGTCTACCGCGACCTCGGCTCCCTCGTGCGCGGCCTGGCCGCCCACGGCACGAAGAGCGTCTACGCCGACGGCGGCCAGGTCATCAGGACGTTCATGCGGGCCGGATGATCGACAACCTCACCATCACCACCGTGCCGGTGCTGATCGGCACGGGCGTGCCGCTGTCCGGCCCGCTGGAGGAGGACGTCGCGCTGACCCACCGGTCCACGCGGGTGCTCGGCGCGGGCGTCGTCCAGTCGACCTACGCCGTCGACCGGTGACCCTTCACCGGCCGGCCGCGCGGGGAACATCCACGGCCTCCCCGTGGTTACATGACTCGTGGCCGGTGTGCCCAGTGTCCCCGGGCCTCACCTATCGCCTTCGCGGACTACCGTACGGCTGGAGCCGCGTTGAGCCTTTCGCCGAGAGGCGACACGCACACCGGTACGCACACGTATGGCTGAAGGCCCCCGCCGACCCGGCGGGGGCCTTCGCCGTTCCACGACCGTCACAGGGGACTGGCATCCTGTACGGATGCGACAGGTGACCGTCCTCGGCAGTTGTGGTGCGTTCCCCGAGCCGGGCCGTGCCTGCAGCGGGTTCGCGGTGGACTGGGACGGTTACCGGCTGCTGCTCGACCTCGGCTACGCCACGCTGCCGCGCCTGCTCGCGCACTGGCCGGACGGCGCGGTGGACGCGGTCGTCGTCACCCACGAGCACCCCGACCACTGCGTCGACCTGCACGGGTTGTTCCGGATGCGTTTCTACGGCGACCCCGGTGGCCCACGGCTGCCGTTGTACTGCCCGCCGGGCGTGCTCGACCGGATCGGCGGGCTGGAGCCCGACGCCGACCTCCACGCGGTCTTCGACGTGCGTCCGCTGCCGGGCGGTCACCGGGTGGGGCCGTTCGCCCTCACGGGATTGTCGCTGCCGCACTATGTGCCCAACGCCGGCATCCGCCTGGAGGCCGACGGGGTCGTCCTGGCCTACACCGGTGACACCGGTCCGACTCTCGCGCTCGCCGAGCTCGGGCGCGACGCCGACCTGTTCATCGTCGAGGCCACCGACCGCGACGGCGAGGCCGACCGCCCCACCCGCAATCTGCTCGCCTCCACAGAGGCCGGTCACTGGGCCCGACGCGCACGCGCACGCCGGTTGATGCTCACCCACTTCTGGCCGGGCAACGACCGGGCCGCCTCCGTGGCCGCCGCCCGCGAGGAGTTCGGCGGTGAGGTGTTGGCGGCCGAGGAAGGACTCACTGTCCCACTCGGGTGGAACTGATCAACGAGCGAGGGCCGGTGCTCGGGGGCTCAGGTCGGGGTGACCGTGAGGTCCGCCGGACGATCGGAGCGGGAGCCGGGCTCGGTCAGCGGGGCGAACAGGGCGCCCAGTTTGTTCACCGTCTCGGGGATGATCCAGTAGTAGACCCAGGTGCCGCGCCGCTCGCTGCCGATCAGGCCGGCGGTGCGCAGCACCTTCAGGTGGTGGCTGATGGTGGGCGCGGTCAGGTCGAAGGCGTCGGTCAGGTCGCACACGCAGGCTTCGCCGCCGGCGTGGGAGCCGATCATGGACAGCAGGCGCAGCCGGACCGGATCGGCCACCGCCTTGAGCAGGACGGCCAGCTCGGCGGCGTCGCCTTCGCTGAGCGGCCGGCGGGCGATCGGCGCGCAGCACGTCCCGGCCTGAGCGTCCTGGCTGCCGCGGGCGAGGGGCAGGGTGGTGGCGGTCATGCGGGAGCCTCCGGGCCTGACTGGTGTTTCGATGTTCGTCTAAATGATAGGCGGTGGTAGAGGGTCAGCGCCGCGGCGGCGGTCAGGCAGGTGAGGGCGACGCCGGTCATGACCCATCCGTAGCCGGCGGCCTGGGCCAGGGCCAGGGCTGCGGCCGGGCTCACGGCCTTGGCCAGGGTGGCGGGCAGGGCCAGGCGGCCGGACAGGCTGGCGTAGGCGGTGGTGCCGTAGCGTTCGGTCAGCAGGTGCGGTTTGGTGATGGTGGCGACGCCGAAGCCGAGCCCGAACATCAGCACCGCGGCGACGGCGCCCGCGGTGGTGGCGCCGATCAGCGGCAGCGCGGCGGCGCCCACGGCTTGCAGGGCGAAGATGGCGGCGGCGATCAGCGCGGCGGGCAGGCGGCGCTGCAGCCCGGTGGTGATCAGCCGTCCGGTGACCGACAGCACGCCGAGCAGCCCGGCCACACCGGCGGCCAGCAGCGGCGGGTGGCCGAGGTGGATCAGGTAGGTGATGAGCAGGACCGAGATGGTGGCCGTGCCGGCGCTGTGCAGGGTGAAAGCGGCGGCCAGCAACGAGAAGGCCGCCTGGCGGGTGGCGGCGCGCACCAGCGCCGCCCGCTCGCCGGCCCCGGCCTGGGCCGAGTCACTCGTGTCCGACGCCGAAGGCTTCCCCGTCCGGGGACGGCCCACGGCCAGGAGATGCAGCGGAATGGCCGCCGCGCCGTAGACGACGCCGAGGATGATCAGGGCCTGGCGCCAGCCGTACGCCTGGACCAGCGCGCCGGTCACCGGCATGAAGATGGAGGAGGCGAACCCCGCCACCACGGTGACCGCGAGCAGCGCCGTGGCGCGGGCCGGGGCGGCGAAGCGGGCGACGATCACGGCGAAGGCCGCCTCGTACAGCACCATGGCCGCGGCGACGCCGATGAGGACGAACACCGCGTACAACTGGGCCACGGTCCGCACCTGTGACCAGGCCAGCAGCGAGACCGCGCCCAGCACCGAGCCCGCCGTCATCAGGGCGCGGCCGCCGCGCGCGTCCAGCCAGCGGCCCGCCACCGGCGCGCCCAGCGCCGCGATGAGCACCGAGACCGTCAGCGCGAGCGAGACCCGCGACGGGTCGGCGGCCAGGTCGCGGCTCATCGGCGTGAGCAGCACCGAGAAGCTGTAGTACAGCACGCCGAACCCGAGGGTCTGGGTGAGGGCCAGCGCCGCCACCAGGGGCCACCCCCTGCCCAGGCCGCGGCCGGGCGCGGGGCGGGCACCGCTCTCTCCGCCGGCCGAGGCGGCGGAGAGAGGATCGACGGCCGGCATAAGCGCTCCTTGGAAAGAGGCGGTCGTCGGGGATCAGCCGCAGCAGCCGCCGCCCTGCGAGGCTCCGGCGGTCGCCAGCGGCAGCGGACTGCCCAGCAGGCCGCCGCTGATCCCGGTGGCCAGGCCGAGGCGCTGCTCCTGGGCCTCGGCCAGGCTGGAGGAGCACACGCCGGTCTCGGGCAGGTCGAGCCGCACGTCCCGGGCGGCCTCCCAGTCGCCGGCCAGCGCGGCGACGACCGAGCGGGCCTGCTCGTAACCGGTGGCCAGCAGGAAGGTGGGGGCGCGGCCGTAACTCTTGACCCCCACCGCGTAGTAGCCGTCCTCCGGGTGCGCGAGCTCGTCGGCGCCGTGCGGCGGCACGGTGCCGCAGGAGTGCGCGTTCGGGTCGATCAGCGGCGCCAGCGCCCGGGTGGAGCCGAGGACCGCGTCCAGGTCCAGGCGCAGCTCGCTCGCGATGGCGTGGTCGGGGCGGTAGCCGGTGGCGGCCACGATCCGGTCGGCGGTGACGGCCTGCTCGGCGCCGGACGGATCGCGGCTGATCACCCGCGCCCGCGCGCCGTCGCGTTCGACGGCGTGCGTGAAGAAGCCGGTCAGCAGGCGGATGCGGCCGGAGGTGACGTGGGCGTGCAGGCGGGTGCCGAGCGCGCCGCGGGCGGGCAGCGCGTCCGCCTCGCCGCCGCCGTAGGTACGGCCGGCGTCGCCTGCGCGGATGGCCCAGGTGATCGGGGTGTCGTCGAGCTGGGCGAGCGCGAGCAGCGTGGTGGCGGCCGAGTGCCCGGCGCCGACCACCAGGACATGCTTGCCGGCGTACCGGTCGCGATCGGCGCCGAGCACGTCAGGCAGCGCGTGGTCGACCAGGTCCGCCGCGTCGGCCTCGCCGTGGGCGGGCAGGCCGGACGCGCCGAGCACGTTCGGGGTGGCGTAGGTGCCGGAGGCGTCGACGACCGCGCGGGCGTGCAGCTCGCCGCCGCCGGCCAGCCGGATCAGGAACGGCGCCCGCTCGCGGCCCGCCGCGCGGACCCGGTCGTAGCCGAGTCTGCTGATCGCGCTCACCTTCGCGCCCGTACGGATCCGGTCGCCGAAGAGCTTGGCCAGCGGCGCGAGATAGTCGTCGATCAGCTCGGTCCCGGTGGGCAGCCACTCGGGGTCGGGGGCGCTCCAGCCATCGGCCTCCAGCAGGCGGCGGGCGGCTGGGTCGATGTTGTACTTCCACGGGCTGAACACCCGCACGTGTCCCCACTGGGCCACCGAGGCGCCCGCCTGCTCACCGGCCTCCAGCACCACGAAATCGAGGCCCCGTTCGGCCAGGTGGGCCGCCGCGGCCAGCCCGACCGGGCCCGCGCCGACGACCGCGACGGGCAGGTCGTCGGATCGCACGGCCTGCGCACTCGGCTTGAGTTCGACGGCGGTGGGACCGCAGCATCCGCTCATGGTGCTTCTCCTCATGGTTCCGCGGGCCGCGACGGTCCGCGCTGTTTTGACGATTGTCTAAGTAGCTTGGCGGACAACTTAGAGCAATGTCAAATTAGAGCTGTATCTAATCAGTACCCCGGAAGCGGTCCGCTCACGCGCCGGCGGGTTCCGCGGAGATGGCGGGCCAGCGCGGCGACGACGCGACGGGCGTCGGCGCCGACCCCGCGAAGGGTGTTGGAGGAGGGAGTACGCTGCCACTCCAGGCCCAGGTAGCCGAGGCCGGGGTGGGTCAGCGACAGGCCGCGGCGCTGGCGCGGGCGCCCGCCGGCGGACAGCGCACCCAGGCCGGCGAGGTAGGGCAGGTTCGGCCGGTAGCCGGTGGCCAGCAGCACCGCGTCGACGCGCTCGCTCCGGCCATCGGGCCAGACCGCGCGATCGCCGTCGAGCCGGGCGAACATCGTCCGCCGCGCGTAGCGGCCCTCGCGCAGCGCCCGGCGGTAGCGGCCGTCGTCGAGCACCGGCGAGGCGGGCGGAGCCTCCGCACGGGCCAGCGGCAGCCGGTCGAACCCGGTCACGCGAAACCAGAAATGCAGGTCACGGCCGAGCGGGCGCTGCTCGACGAAGCGGATCGGCGCGCGGCCGGCCAGCGTCACCCGGCGCTCGGCGGCCAGCTCGTGCGCGATCTGGACCGCCGAGTTGCCCGCTCCGACCACGATGACGTGCTCGCCGGGAAGCGAGGCCGGCGAGCGATAGTCGGCGGCGTGCAGCACCGGGCCGGTGAAGGCGCCCAGACCCGGGAGGGCGGGCCGGTGCGGGCGGCCGAAGGAGCCGCTGGCCGCGACGAGGGCCGGGGCGGCCAGCTCCTCCCCGCCGGTCAGGCGTACGAGGAAGCCGGTCCCGTCGGGCTCACCGGTGGGACGCACGGCATCGACACGGGCGCCGGTGCGCAGCTCGGCACCGCACTCGACCAGGGCGGCGGCATAGCGCTCCAGGTAGACGACCACCTCGTCGCGGCGCGGGTAGCGCTCGGGATCGCCGTCGAAGGGCAAGCCGGGCAGGCTGCTGTAGCGGGCGGGCGAGAACAGGGCGAGGCTGTCGTAGTAGCGCGGCCAGGACCCGGCCGCCCGGCCTGAGGCCTCCAGCAGCACGGGCCGCAGCCCCAGCTCCAGTGCGGCATGCGCGGCGGCCAGGCCGGACTGCCCGGCTCCGATGATCAGAAGGCGGTCGTTGTCGATCGGCATGCCGCCAGAACGTACCGTCATTTTCTAATATGTCAATAAGTCGGTATAAGGGTAGAGTGCGGGGACGGTAGGGAGGAGCCATGGCCGAGACCACATCACCAGCCACGACGGCGGGCGCCACGTGCGTCCCGCAGCTGCCGCAGGCCGCCCAGGACTTCCTCAAGGCCCTGGGCAACCCCGGACGCCAGCAGATCATGCTGCTGTTCGCCCAAGGGGCCGAACTGTCGGTCAACCAGGTCGCCGAACGCGCCGGCATCAGCCAGTCCGCGGCCTCCCAGCAACTCGCCCTGCTCCGCCGCGGCGGCGTCGTCACCTCCCGCCGCGCCGGCAAGGAAGTGCTGTACCGGGGCGACCGCGACGGCGTCGCCCGCATCCTCGGCGACCTGCGGGACTACCTGCGATTCTGCTGCTGACCACCTGTCACGAGGCGACGGGGCGCGGCGGTCGCAAGGGCGCACCGCTGGCGTCACCCGCGTGGATGGGAGAAAGTGGGGCAAGATCGGCATTCTTGGAGGAGGCGACTGTGCGACTCGGATTCAGCATCGGCACCCTCGGGCCCGTCGCGGCCACCCACGAGGCCCAGCTCTCGCTCGTCCGGGAGGCCGAGCGGCTCGGCTACGACTCGGTGTGGGCGTCGGAGGGGTACGGGGTGGACCCGGCCACCACGCTGGCCTGGCTCGCGGCCGGGACCGAGCGGATCCGCCTGGGCACCGGGGTGCTCCAGGCGACCGGCCGCACCGCCATCGCCGCCGCCATGGCCGCGGCCACCGTGGACCGCCTGTCGGACGGCCGGTTCCTGCTCGGGCTCGGCGCCTCGGGACCGCAGGTGGCCGAGGGCTGGCACGGCCACCCCTACCGGCGGCCGCTGGCCCACCTGCGCGACTACGTCGCCGTGGTCCGCGCCGCGCTCGACGGCCGCCCCGTACGGCACGACGGGCCGGAGATCACGCTGCCGCTGCCCGGCAGCCGCGGCAAGGAGCTGACCATGCAGGCGGCGCCGGTGCAGCGGCCGCTGCCGATCCACCTGGCCGCCATGGGCCCCAAGGCGGCCGGGCTGGCGGGCGAGATCGCCGACGGCTGGCTGCCCATCCACTTCCCGCCGGAGCACGTGGCCGAGACCCTGGAGCACGTCCGTGCCGGGGCGGCCCGCGCCGGGCGCGACGCCTCCCGCGTCGAGGTCTCGCCCATGGTGATGGCCATGGTCGACGACGACGCCGACTACGCCCGCGACATGGTGCGGCCCATGCTGGCGCTGTACCTGGGCGGGATGGGCACGCGCGGGGTGAACTTCTACAACCGGCTGGCGCACCGGCTCGGCTTCGGGCCGGCCGCCGGGCGGGTCCAGGACGCCTACTTCGACGGCGACCTGGGCGCGGCCGTGGAGGAGCTGCCGGACGACCTGGTCGACGCCCTCACCCTGTGCGGCACCCCTGAGCGGGTGCGCGAGCGGCTGACCGCCTACCGCAAGGCGGGCGCGACCAGGCTGATCGTCGGCCTGAACGCGCCCACCCTGGAGGACCGCGCCGAGCAGCTCGCCTGGCTGGCGGAACTCGCCGCGTGACCCTCAGCTCCCGACGGGAGCCGAGGGCAACTCGCGCATCTTCGGGATCGGCGACCGCCACAGCACCACCATCGGCACCAGCGCCCCGATCACCGCCGCCACCAGCACCACCGGCCGCATCCCGAACGCCTCCCCGAGCAGCCCGGCCACCAGCGCGCCCACCGGCGCCGGCACCAGCCCCATCGCCCAGATGGTGGCGATCACCCGGCCGACCAGCTCGCGCGGCGCGGCCGACTGCAGCACCGTGATGTTGTTGACCACGAAGATCTGCGTGCAGAGCCCCACCAGCAGCTGCGACAGGCCCAGCGTGCCGAGCGCCAGCCACAGCGGCCCGCCGGCCAGCGGCACCAGGATGAGCGCGCTGTTGCCGATCACCGTGGACCAGAACATGGTCGGCCCCGGCCCGAACCCCTTCATCAGCCGCACCGACAGCCACGCCCCCGCCACCGCGCCGATCCCGCCGACCGCGAGCACCCCGCCGACCACCGCGGCCGGCAGGTCCACGACACCGAGCACGTACGGGATGTAGAGGGTCTGCAGGATGCCGATGTCGAAGAAGGAGTAGACGGCACTGGCGATCGCCAGCGGCCGGATGATCGGCTGGCTCATCACGAAACCGAACCCGGCCCGGATCGCCGAGATCATGCTGCCGCCGCTGTCCGGCGGGGGCGGGTCCTCCTTCTTGCGGATGAAGATCAGGCACAGCGCCGAGGCGACGTAGCTGATGACGTCGACCAGGATGATCAGCGGCGCGGAGCGGGCCGCCAGCAGCACCCCGGCCAGGCTGGGCCCGACCGCCTTGGACACCGAGTCGCTCAGCTGCAGCTTGCTGTTGCCGTCGCCGAGATGCTCGGGCGCCACCAGCAGCGGCAGGTACGACCGGTAGGCGATCTCGAACAGCACGCCGAACACGCCCATCACCAGGACGACGACGTACAGCCACCAGAGCGTGAGCATGTCCATCACGAACAGCAGCGGCACGGTGCAGAGCATGGCGGCGCGGATCACGTCGCTCCAGATCAGCACGGGCCGGCGCCGCATCCGGTCCACCCAGACGCCGACGACGAAGAACAGCACCATCGGCAGGCGGGCCAGCGCGCCGAGCACGCCCATCTCGGCGACGGAGGCGTTCAGCAGGAGGTAGGCGACGACGGGCATGGCCAGCACCGTCACCTGAGAGCCGACCAGGGACAGGCTCTCACCCGCCCATAACTTCAGGAAGTCCGGATTGCGCCACAGGGTGCCGGCGCGGTCAGTCGTCGGTGAGGCCATTGTCGATGCTGCTCCTTACCTCGGCGGCCGCCCGCGCGACCCGCGGCTCGTACATGACGGTGAAGCGCTCGCCGTGGATGGGCGAGATGCGCAGCCGCCCGGTCACGACGTCGCGCCAGCCCATGTCGTCGGGCGGCACGCCCTCGGCGGCGGGCGAGAACAGCAGCACGTCACCGTCGTAGGGGGCGTGCCGGTAGTAGCCGACGGCGTGCGCGTTGGCGCGGAAGACGGAGACGAAACGGCGCGCCTGGCGCAGGTCGGCCGCGTCGGGCTGGAGGGTGTCGGCGCGGGCGGCGGCGTCGATGACGGCCAGCAGCCGCTCGTCGGGGTCCAGCCGGTGCAGCTCGTCCAGGTCGACCTGGACCCTGCCGCCCGCCAGGGCGTGGGTGAGCAGCACGGCGTCGTCCTCCAGCGAGGCGCGCAGCACCGGCTCGGCGGCGTCGGAGTAGAACAGCACCACCAGCGGCACCCGCTCGCCGCGCTCGCGCAGCCGGCGGGCGGTCTCCAGCGCGATGTTGCCGCCGATGCAGTAGCCGCCGAGCACGTAGGGGCCCTGAGGGCGGACCCGCAGCAGGTGCTCGGTGTAGTCGTCGACCATCTCCTCCAGCGTCTTGTGCGGCTCCTCGCCGGGGGCGAGCCCGGCGGCCTGGACGGCGAGCACGGGCTGGTCGGCGCCGAGGTGGCGGGCGAGCGGCAGGTAGCGGAACACCTGGCCGCCCAGCGCGTGGAACAGGAAGATCGGGATCCGGTCGCCGGTGGGGCGCAGCGGCACGATCCGCTCGGGGACGCCGTCGTTGTCGTGCGGGCGGCGCAGCTCGGCGGCCAGCAGGGCCACGGTGGGGGCGGTGAGCACGGCCTGCAGCGGCACCTCGCGGCCCAGCTCCTTGCGCAGCCGCATGGTCAGCCGCAGCGCCAGGAGCGAGTGTCCGCCGAGGGCGAAGAAGTCGTCGTGCACGCCGACGGAGTCCACGCCGAGCGTCTCCTCCCAGGCGGTGGCCAGCCTGGCCTCGAACGGGTCGCGCGGCGGCAGGTACGGGGGCCGCCCTGCCTCGCCGGGCTCGGGCAGCGCGGCCCGGTCGAGCTTGCCGCTGGTGGTGACGGGCAGCTCGGCCAGCCGCACCCACGCCGACGGGATCATGTGATCGGGCAGGTGCCGCCGTAACGCGGCAGCCAGCTCGGCACCGGGGTCCTCGGGCTGCGCGGGGTCGGCGGGGGTGTAGGGGACGACGTAGCCGACGAGGCGTTCGCCGCGCAGGACGACGGCGGCGGCGCGTACGGACGGGTGGGCGGTCAGCAGGGACTCGATCTCGCCCAGTTCGACCCGCTGGCCGCGGATCTTCACCTGGAAGTCGGTGCGGCCCAGGTACTGGATCTCGCCGGTGGGCAGCCAGCGGGCCACGTCCCCGGTGCGGTACAGGCGCGTGCCGGGCGGGCCGTACGGGTCGGGTACGAAGCGTTCGGCGGTCAGGGCGGGCCGGTTGACGTAGCCGCGGGCGAGCTGGACGCCGCCCAGGCACAGTTCGCCCGGTGTGCCGACCGGCACCCGGCGGCCCTCGGCGTCGAGCACCTCCAGGCGGGTGTTGGCGACCGGCCCGCCGATGGGGATCACGGTCTCGCCCGGCTGGCAGGCGTGCCAGGTCACGTCCACGGCCGCCTCCGTGGGGCCGTACAGGTTGTGCAGCTCCGTGCCGGGCATCCGCTCGTGGAAACGCGCGGCCAGCTCCGGGGAGAGCGCCTCGCCCGAGCAGATGACCCGCCGCAGCGGCGGCAGCTCGGGCTCGTCCAGGAACACCTCCAGCATCGACGGCACGAAGTGCGCCACACTGGCGCGGTGCCCGGCGGCGAGGGCGGCCAGGCGGGCGCTGTCGCGGTGGGCGCCGGGCTCGGCGACGACCATCCCGGCGCCGGTGATGAGCGGCCAGAACAGCTCCCACACCGACACGTCGAACGACAGCGGCGTCTTGTGCAGGACCCGGTCCTCGCCGGTCAGCGGGAAGGTCTCCTGCATCCACCGCAGCCGGTTGACGATCGCCCGGTGCGACACCCCCACCCCCTTCGGACGTCCCGTCGACCCCGACGTGAAGATCACGTACGCGAGCGCGTCCGGATGGACGGCGGCCTCAGGCGTCGTGTCGGGGGCGGGACCGTCGAGAGGCAGCACCACAACCCCGGCGGGCAGACCGGCGTCGGACGACGGCGGGTCGCCGTCGGTGAGGACGATGCGGGCGCAGGCGTCCTCGATCATGTGGGCCAGCCTTTCCGGTGGCAGGCCGGGCTCCAGCGGGAGGTAGGCGGCGCCGGCGCCGAGGACGCCGAGCAGCGCGGGCAGGAGGCCGGGGCCGCGGTCCAGGTGGAGGCCGACCACGGCGCCGGGACGGGCGCCGGCGGCGGCCAGCCGGGCGGTGACGGCGCGGGCGCGGGCGGCCAGCTCGCGGTAGGTGATCCAGGTGCCGTCGTAGCAGACGGCCGGCGCGGTGGGGGTGCGGGCGGCCTGCGCGGCGAACAGCTCCGGGAGGGTCGCCTCCGGGTACGGCCGCGCGGTGGCGTTCCACCGGCCGATCTCCCCGGCGTCCGCCGTCAGGAACGGGTCCGCCCGGCGCGGATCGGCGGCGCTCGTGGTGGCCAGGCGCAGGGCCGTCAGGTAATGGCCGCCGACGCGGGCGATCTGCGCGGCGCCGAACTGGGCCCGGTCGTAGGTGATGACCAGGTCGAACCCGCCGTGCTCGCGCGAGCGGGTGAACGCGGCGGTGAACGGCAGGTCCGTCTGCTCGAAGAACTCCTGGCCGACGATCTCGGCGCCGGGCATGCCGCGGTAGACGTGGAAGTCGCGGTAGTCGAAGAGCGCGTCCAGCATCGGCGAGCGCCCGGACAGCCGCTGGATCTCGAAGAGCGGGAACTGCCGGTGCGGCAGCAGCGCCACCTCGGCGTCGAACACCCGGCGCACCAGCTCACCCCAGGTGGGCGCGGCCGTGTCGAGGCGCAGCGGCACCGTGTTGAGGAACAGGCCGAGCACCTCCTCTCCCGCCTCGCTCTCCGGCCGGCTGTGCGTGACCAGGCCGGTCATCACCTCGTCCTCGCCGGTGACCAGAGCCAGCACCCGCAGGTGGGCGGCCAGCATGACGGTGCGCACCGGGACGGCGAGCTCGCGGGCCACCTCGGTCACGCGGGCGAGCAGGGCGGGCTCCAGCGGCAGCCGCAGCACCTCGACGCCGTCGCCGTCCCGGTGCTCGGGCAGCCGCGGCAGCCGCGTGTCCGGCGCGTCGTCCACCCGGGCCTGCCAGAAGTCACGGGTCTGGGCGCAGGCGACGACGGCGCGCTCGCGGGCCACCAGGTCGCGGAAGGCCGCGGCGGGCGGGGTCACCGGCAGCGGCTCCCCGGCCAGGCGGGCGTGGTAGCGGCGGAACAGCTCGGTGACGAGTGTGGCCACGCTCCACCCGTCGAGGATGGCGTGGTGGAAGCTCAGGCTGAACGCGAACAGCTCGCCGGGCAGCAGGTGCGCGTGCGCGCGGGCCAGCGGCGGCCGCGACCAGTCGAACGGGCGCCGTTTCTCCTCCTCCGCCCAGCGCGCCACCCGTTCGTCCGCGTCCGGGACGCCCGACAGGTCGGTCACGGCGAACGGCAGTGTGGCCGAGCGGTGCACGAACTGCAGCGGCTCGCTGAAGCCTGTCATGTCGATCGAGGTGCGCAGCACCGGGTGCCGGGCGGTCACCTCGGCCAGGGCGGCCTCGAACGCCTCCCGGTCGAACCGGCCGCGCAGCGTGATCGTGGTCAGGTCGTGGTAGGTGGCCGCGTCCGGCTCGTAGGCGCTGTGGTAGAGCATGCCCGCCTGGAGAGCGGCCAGGGGGTAGGCGTCCTCCAGGCCCCGGGCCCCGGTCGTGACAGTCATCGCGCCTCGCCTTCCAGCATCCGTGCCAGGTCCTCGGGGTCGAGCAGGCCGAACGGCGCCGCGGCCCGCGGTTCGGCGGCCGGCGTGGCCGGTTCCAGCCGGGCGGCCAGCTCTCTGACCGTCTGGTGCAGGAACAGTTGTTCCAGCCGTACGGCGTAGCCCGCCTCGCGCAGCCGGGAGACCACCTTGAGGCTGCGGATGGAGTCGCCGCCGACGGCGAAGAAGTTGTCGTGCGCCGACACCCGCGCGAGGCCGAGCACGCCCTGCCAGGCGGCGGCGACGGCGCGTTCGGCCTCGCCCTCCGGGTCGGCGTGGGCGGACGGGTCGGGGGCGGACGGGTCGGGCAGCGCGTCGCGGTCGAGCTTGCCGCTGCGGTTGAGCGGCAGCGCGTCCAGGATCGTCAGGGTGGCGGGGACCAGGTGGCCGGGCAGCCGCTCGCGCAGCAGGGCGTGCCACCGCGCCGGGTCGTGCTCGCCGGGGTCCGGCACCACGTATCCGGCCAGTCGCAGGCCGGCCCCGTCGGCGACGGCCCGCGCGGCGGCGGCGCGCACGCCGGGCAGCGCCGACAGCGCGGCGTCGATCTCGCCCAGTTCGACCCGCATGCCGCGGATCTTGACCTGGTGGTCGGCGCGGCCCAGGTACTCGATCTCGCCGTCGGGCCGCCATCTGGCCAGGTCGCCGGTGTCGTACAGCCTGCCGCCGGGCGGGCCGTGCGGGTCGGGCGCGAACCGTTCGGCGGTCAGGGCGGGACGGTCGACGTAGCCGCGGGCGAGCTGGACGCCGCCGATCCACAGCGTGCCGGGGACGCCGACGGGCACCCGGTTCATGCGCTCGTCGAGGATCTCCAGGCGGGTGTTGGCGACCGGCCCGCCGATGGGGATCACGGTCTCACCCGGCTCGCAGGCGTGCCGGGTGACGTCCACGGCCGCCTCCGTGGGGCCGTACAGGTTGTGCAGCTCCGTGCCGGGCATCCGCTCGTGGAAACGCGCGGCCAGCTCCGGGGGAAGCGCCTCGCCCGAGCAGATGACGCGCCGCAGCGGCGGCAGGTCAGGCTCGTCGAGGTAGGCGTCGAGCATGGACGGCACGAAGTGGACGGTGCTGACGTCCCCGGCGCCGAACAGGCGGGTCAGGTAGCCGGGGTTGGCGTGCCCGCCGGGGTCGGCGACCACCATTCCGGCGCCGGTGATGAGCGGCCAGAACAGCTCCCACACCGACACGTCGAACGAGAACGGCGTCTTGAACGCCACCCGGTCCTCGCCGGTGAGCGGGAAGGCGTCCTGCATCCACCGCAGCCGGTTGACGATCGCCCGGTGCGACACCCCCACGCCCTTCGGACGTCCCGTCGATCCCGACGTGAAGATCACGTACGCGAGCGCGTCCGGATGGACCTCAGGAGTCGTGTCGGGGGCCGGCTCCGTGAGGGGGATCGCGTCGAGGAGGACGGGGGTGATGCCGGAGGGCAGGAGGGCGTGGTGGGTGGTGCTCGTGATCGCGAGGCGGGCGCCGGAGTCGGACAGCATGGCGGCGAGCCGGGCCGGCGGGTGGTCCGGCTCCAGCGGCAGGTAGGCGGCGCCGGCGGCGATCACCGCGTGCACGGCGACCACCAGGTCCGGCCCGCGTTCCAGGCACACGCCGACGACCCGGTCGGGTCCGGCGCCGAGCGCGCGCAACGTGCGGGCCAGCCGGTCGACCCGGGCGGTGAACTGCTCGTAGGTGAGCCACTCCTCCCCGTGGCGCACGGCGGGGGCGTGCGGGGTGCGCGCCGCCTGGTCCGCCAGCAGGCCGGCGAGCGTCGCGCTCTCGTACGGGGTGGCGGTGTCGTTGGCCCGCAGGACCGTCTCCAGCTCTCCGGGCGTGAGCAGCGGCACCTCGCTCACGGGACGCCCGGGCGCGGCCACCGCCCGGGTGAGGAAGGCGCGGAAGTGGTCCGCGAACCGCTCCATCCGGTCGTGGTCGAACACGTCGGTGGCGTAGTGCAGCACCCCCGTCAGCCCGTCACCGGCCTCCTCGATCACCAGGTGCAGGTCCGCCTGGGTGACGCCGGGGTCGATGTCCAGGGTGCGCAGCGACACCCCGGCCGCCTCCGGCGGGGCTGGCGGCACGTTCTGGTAGGCGAGCATCACCTGGAACAGCGGGTTGCGGGCCAGGTCGCGCTCCTCGGCCAGCTCCCGCACCAGCACCTCGAACGGCAGCTCGGCGTGGTCGTGCGCGTCGAGCACCCGTTCCCTGGTGCGCCGGACCAGCTCGCCGAAGCCGGGGTCGCCGGACAGGTCGCCGCGCAGCACCAGCGTGTTGAGGAACAGTCCGGCCAGTTCCTCGACGTCCGGGTGCGCCCGGCCGGACACCGGCGTGCCGATCGGGATGTCGTCGCGTCCGGTGTAGCGGGCCAGCACCGCCTGCAGCGCCGCCAGCAGCACCATGAACGGCGTCGCCTGCCGCTCCGCCGCGAACTCCCGCACCGCGGCGACGGTGTCCGCGTCGATGCCGAACGTCAGCCTGCGGCCCGCCATGCCCGCCGGCCCGTGCCGGTGCCGGTCCGCGGGCAGGTCCAGGGTGGCGGGCAGGCCGGCGAGGGTGTCCTTCCAGTACGCGAGATCGTCCGTACGTTCGCCGGCCCGGCGGCGGTGCCAGGCGGCGAAGTCGCGATAGCCGGTGGGCAGGGCGGGCAGGTCCGGCGGGGTGCCGGTGACGCGGGCCCGGTAGAGCTCCATGAGGTCGCGCAGCAGGATCGACAGGCTCCACCGGTCGGCGCTCACGTGGTGCAGGGTCAGGAACAGGTCGTGCTCCTCCCGGCCCCGCCTGACGAGGACGGCTCTGGCGAGGGGGCCGGTGGCGAGGTCGAACCGGTGGCGGGCCTCCCGGCGCCCGATCTCGTCCTCGTCCGTCCCGCCGGGAGCGGGGAGGGGGCGGACGGCCAGGCGGGGTCTGCGGGTGCCCTCCTGGAGGTGCGGTTCGCCGTCGGCGCCGGTGATGACGAGGCGGAGGGCGTCGTGCCGGTCCACCAGGTCGTCGAAGGCGGCGGCCAGCGCCTCGACGTCGAGCGGCCCGGTCAGGCGTTCGGCCCAGGCCACGTTGTAGGCGGGGTTGCCGGGATCGAGCTGGTCCAGGAACCACAGGCGGGCCTGGGCGTGCGACGGCTCCACCGGCCCTTCGGCGGCGGGTATGGAGGCGGCGTGCGCCGAGGTCAGCAGGGGGGCCAGCCCGGCGATGGTCGGCGTCTCGAAGCAGCGGCGCAGCGTCACCCGCGCGCCGAACTCCTCCCGCATCCTGACCACGAGCCGCATCGCCAGCAGGGAGTGGCCGCCGAGGGTGAAGAAGTCGTCGTCCACGCCGATCCGGTCCCTGCCGAGCAGGCCGGTCCAGATGGCGTGCAAGGTGTGCTCCTCCGGCGTGCGCGGCGGCCGCTGCTCTCGGGCCTCTTCCGGCGGGGGCGGCGGGAGGGCCTTGCGGTCGAGCTTGCCGCTGGGCAGCACCGGGAAGCCGTCCACCGTCACGAACGCCGCCGGGATCATCGCCTCCGGCAACCGCGCCCGCAGAAACCCCCTCAACGAACCGGCATCAACCCCCGAACCCGCACCAGGCTGGACATACGCCACCAGACCACGACCACCCGGAGCGTCATCACGCACCACCACCACCGCGCGGCCCACCCCCGGACACTCCCCCAGCACCGCCGCGACCTCATCCGGCTCGACCCGCACCCCCCGCACCTTCACCTGATCATCAACACGCCCCAGATACTCCAACTCCCCCGACGCACACCACCGCACCAAATCCCCCGTCCGATACAAC
>NZ_BAABFD010000021.1:0-141690 GCF_039540635.1 Nonomuraea ferruginea
CCGACTTTGCGCGGGTCGCGCACCGTCACAGAGCCGCGCAGGGCGCGTCCCGGCGTGCGCAAGCCGCGTCCCGAGGCCGCTCGGCCCGAGCAGGCGCGCCCGCGGCGCCCCGCCGCCGGGCGGCCCGCGCGGCGCCAGCGCGCCCCGTTCGTGCTGCTCGTCGTCGGGCTGCTGTGCGGTGGCCTGGTCACCCTGCTGCTCCTCAACACCGTCCTGGCGCAGGACTCGATGACCGCCTCCAACCTGGTCGACGAGATCTCCACCGCCCGCCAGCAGAACGAGGACCTCCAGCGCAAGATCGAGGAGGAGAAGCTCCCCGGCAGGGTCGCCGAGCGGGCCGAGGACCTCGACATGCGCCGTGACTGGGACTCGGTCAACAACTACGACGGCTCCGCCTCCAGTCAGGCGGGCCCGGCACGGTGAGAGACTCCGGCGGCAGGGGGCAGGGCCCCGGTCGCGGCGGGGGCGGCGCCGGCTCTCAGGGAGGGCCCGGCGCCGCTCGTCGTACGCCGGGCGGTCCCGGACGGGCGGGGCGCCCCGGCACGGGCCGTGCCGCGTCCCCGGACGACCCCTTCCACCTCCCCTTCGGCGACACTCCCCGCTCCCGGGGCGGTTCCCCGGCCGACGACGACGTCCCCGACGACGACCCCGCTCCCGGCAGCCCACGCCGGCCCCGCCCCGGGCAGGGGAGACCACGCCGCGGCGATGACGACCTCCCCGCTGGAGGCCCGCACGCCGACGAACGGTCACGCGGCCGTACCTCCCAGCGGGGCGGTTCCCGCCGGGGCGAGGACGACCTCCCGGCGGGTGGCCCGCACGCGGAGGAACGGTCGCGCGGCCGGGCCGGGCAGCGTGATGGTGAGGCGTCTCCCGGAGGCGCGCGCGGGGGGTCCGCCCGGGGAGAGCGGTTCCGCCGCGACGAGAGCGACCACCGGCGCGACGCCGGCCCCTCGCGCGGCCGGGCCGGGCAGCGCGACACGGAGGCGCGGCAGGACGACGCGTTCCGCCGCAGGCCCTCCGACACCGCCCGGCGCCCCCCGCACGACCGATCACGCGGCGACGGCGACGCGCGCGGCCGAGACGACGGCTCGGCGCGCCGCACCCAGGCCCACAACCCCGTACGGCGTCCCCGGGACGAGGACGCCGGACGCGCGCGCCCCGGGGAAGGGCCACGCGCGGCGACACGTGCCGGCACGGACGCGGGCGGCCGTGGGGGCACCCGCGTCCGCGCCGGCGAAGGCGCGCGGCGCGACCCCCAGGACGGGGCGCGGCCGCGCGCGGGCGGCGGAGGCCGCAAGCCGCCCCCGCCGCCGAAACCGCCGCTCGTGCTCCGCCTCGGCAGCCCGAAGCGGCGCATCAGCATCGGCCTCATCGCCATGACCTTCATCCTGTCGATCTTCGCCGGCCGCCTCATCCAGATGCAGGGCCTCGACTCCAAGGTCTACGAGGCCGCGGCCACCAAGCAGCGCCTGCACGTCGAGAAGATCCCGGCCAAGCGCGGCTCCATCACCGACGTCAACGGGCACAACCTGGCGCTCACGGTCGAGGCTCGCGACATCTCCATCGACCCGTCCAAGATCCCCGCCGAGGTCAGGCAGGGCGTGGCCTCGCTGCTCGCCCGCACCCTCGGCAGGCCCGTGGAGGAGATGGCCGCCAAGCTGGCCAGGACCGACACCCGCTACCAACTGCTGGCCAGGGGCGTCGCCCCGCCCGTGGCCGACCGGCTGCTCAAGGAGCCGGTGCCGTCGCTCAACGCGACCAGCACCTTCCGCCGCGTCTACCCGGGCGGCGACCTGGCGGGCAGCCTGATCGGCTTCGTCGGCGACGACAAGGACGGCCTGACCGGGATCGAGCAGGTGAAGAACACCGCGCTGGCCGGGACCGACGGCGAGCTGCAGATCGAGACCGGCCGCGACCTGCAGCGCATCCCGATGACCGGCAGCCAGCGCACACCCCCCGTCGACGGGCGCGACGTGCGCCTGACGATCGACCGCGACATCCAGTGGGCCGCCCAGAAGGCGATCGGCGAGCAGGTCGAATCCGCCGGCGCGAGCAGCGGCACCGTCATCGTCATGGACGTGCGCACCGCCGACGTCATCGCCATGGCCAACGCCCCCGAGCTCGACCTGGCCAACTGGCGCGAGGCCCCCGAGTCTCACTACCTCAACCGCGCCGCCGCCGACGTGTTCGAGCCCGGCAGCACCAACAAGGTGATCACCGCCGCGGCCGCGCTGGAGGCCGGCGTGGTCGACTCCGACACGGTCTTCCACGTCAAGGACAACATCCAGTGCTACGACCGGGTGCTGCGTGACGCCCACGCCCACCCGCCGGAGGACATGACCTTCGCCCAGGCCATGGCGCAGTCCAGCAACGTCGCCACGGTCATGGCGGCGCGCAGGGTCGGCAGCGAGGGCCTGTACGACATGCTCAAGGCGTTCGGGTTCGGCACCAAACCCGGCGGCGACATGCCGGGCGCCGGGGCCGGTCTGCTGCCGCACCACGACAAGTGGTCGGGCAGCCAGAGCTGCACGATCGCCTACGGGCAGGGCGTGTCGGTGACCGCGCTGCAGATGGCCAGCGTCTACCAGACGATCGCCAACGGCGGCGTGAAGGTCGAGCCCAGGATCGTCGCCGGCACCACCGCCCCCGACGGCACGTTCACGCCGGCCAAGCCCGGAAAGAAGACCAGGGTCATCAGCACGGCCACCGCCAAGGAGATCACCGCCATGCTCGAGGACGCGGTCGGCGCGCAGGGCACCGGCGAGCTGGCCGCCATCCCGGGATATCGGGTGGCGGGCAAAACCGGCACCGCGAACCGCTACGATGCCGACCTCGGCCGCTACGACGGCTACACCGCCTCGTTCGCCGGTTTCACGCCCGCCGACGCGCCCCGCCTGGTGGTGCTGTCGGTGCTGCAGAACCCGAAGAACGGCCACTACGGCGGTCAGATCGCGGCCCCGGTGTTCAAGGATGTGATGACGTTCGCTCTCAAGAGCAGGAAGATCCCGCCTACAGGCTCTGCCGCGTCTCCGGCGCGCGCGGGCGCGGAGCAGTGAGAGGGGAGGGTACGCTGCCGCCGTGCGTCCCCCGTCCATGCGTCCCACCGACAGCCCGCCGCGCCCGCTGACCGCGCTGGCGACCATGCTCGATGCCGAGACCGGCACCGCGCGGTCGCCGCACGCCGCGCTCACCGGCGTCACCCACGACTCCCGCCAGGCGCGGCGCGGAGACCTCTACGTCGCGCTGCGCGGTGCGCGCGCGCACGGCGCCGACTTCTCCGCCGAGGCGATGGCGCGCGGCGCCGTGGCCGTCCTGACCGACGCCGCGGGCCGCGACGCGGCCGTCGCCACCGGCCTGCCGGTGCTCGTCGTGCCCGATCCGCGCGCCCTGCTCGGCCAGGTCGCCGCCTGGGTCTACGGTCACCCGGCCCGCGACATCACGGTCCTCGGCGTCACCGGCACCAGCGGCAAGTCCACCACCACGTTCCTGCTGGAGGCGGGGCTGCGCGCGGCGGGCCTGCGCACCGGCCTGGTGGGCGGCGTCGAGATCCACGCCGGCGACCTGTGCTTCGAGGCCGGGCTCACCACCCCGGAGGCGTCGGATCTGCACGGCCTGTTCGCGCTCATGCGCGAGCAGGGCGTCACCGCGGCCGCCATGGAGGTCTCCAGCCACGCGCTCGCGCTCAACCGCGTCGACGGCGTCTTCTACGACGTGGCGCTGTTCACCAACCTGTCGCAGGACCACCTCGACTTCCACAAGGACCTCGACGACTACTTCGCCACCAAGGCCAAGCTCTTCCAGCCCGAGCTGAGCCGGATCGGCGTGACCAACGTCGACGACCCCTACGGCCGCGAGCTGCTGCGCCTGGCCAAGGTGCCGATGACCACGTTCTCAGCCCAGGGCGACCCAGGCGCCGAGTGGCGGGCGCTCGACGCCCGCCTGGGCGCCGACGGCAGCGCCTTCAGGATCGTCGGCCCCGGCGGCGTCGAGGCCGACGCGCAGATCGCGCTGCCCGGCCCGTTCAACGTCGCCAACGCCCTCGGCGCCGTCGTCACCCTGGTCGAGGCCGGCGTGCCGCTGCAGACCGCGGTCCACGGCGTCGGCACCCTCACCGGGGTGCCCGGCCGGATGGAGCGGGTCACCGGCGCCGGCGACGAGTTCCAGGCCGTCGTCGACTACTCGCACAAACCCGGCGCCGTGGAGTCGGTGCTCCGCTCGCTCCGCGAGGTCACCGCGGGCCGGCTCACCGTCGTGCTCGGCTGCGGCGGCGACCGCGACAGGGGCAAGCGGCCGCTCATGGGCGAGGCCGCCGCGCGGCTGGCCGATGTGGCGGTTCTCACCAGCGACAACCCCCGCTCCGAGGATCCGCTGGCCATCCTGGCCGAGATGATGGAAGGGGCGCTGAGCGTGCCCCGCGAGGAGCGCGCTCATGTGATCATTGAGCCCGACCGCGCGGCCGCCATCGACCTCGCGGTGAACCGCGCCTTGCGCGGTGACGTCATAGTCGTGGCAGGCAAGGGCCACGAGCAGGGCCAGTACGTTTCAGGCGAGGTGATCCCCTTCGACGACAGGGAGGTGGTCGCCGCAGCGATCGACGCACGCAAGGAAAGCAGGAAGTACGAATGATCCCGTTGCCTCTGGCCAGGATCGCCGAGATAACCTCGGGCGCGCTGTCGGGCATGGCCGACCCCCGCGCCGTGGTGCGCGGCCCCGTCGTGATCGACTCGCGGGCCGTCGAGCCGGGATCCCTCTTCGTCGCGTTCAGAGGCGCCCGCGTCGACGGGCACGACTACGCGGCGCAGGCCGTGCGGGCCGGCGCCGTCGCGGTGCTGGCCGGCCGCCCGGTCGAGGCGCCCGCCGTCATCGTGCCCGACACCACGGCCGCGCTGGCCGAGCTGGCGACCGCGCAGGCCGCGTCGCTGCCGAACGCGACCGTGATCGGGGTGACCGGCTCGGCGGGCAAGACCACCACCAAGGACCTCCTCGCGCGGCTGACCGCCAGGATCGGCCCGACGATCGCCCCGGCCGGAAACCACAACAACGAGATCGGCCACCCGCTCACCGTGCTCAAGGCCGGCCTCGACACCCGCTACCTGGTGCTGGAGCTGAGCGCCCGCCACATCGGCAACATCGCCGACCTGGCCCGCATCGCCCCGCCCACGATCGGCGTGGTCCTCAACGTCGGCACCGCCCACATCGGCGAGTTCGGCGGCAAGGAGGCCATCGCCAAGGCCAAGGGTGAGCTGGTCGAGGCGCTGCCGCGCACCGGCGTCGCGGTGCTCAACGCCGACGACCCGCTGGTCCACGCCATGGCCACGCGCACCGACGCGCGCGTCACCCTGTTCGGGCGCGGCGAGCACGCGGCCATCCGCGCCGACGACGTCACCGCCGACGAGCGCGGGCGTGCCTCGTTCACGCTCCGCACCCCCTCCGGCGCCGCCCCCGTCAGGCTCAGGCTGTACGGAGCACACGCGGTCGACAACGCGCTGGCCGCCGCCGCCGCGGGCTACGAGCTGGGCCTGCCCGTCGCCGCCATCGCCGAGGAGCTGTCGGCGGCCGAGCCGCGCAGCCGGTGGCGGATGGAGGTCACCGACCGCCCCGACGGCGTGACGATCGTCAACGACGCCTACAACGCCAACCCCGACTCGATGCGGGCCGCGTTCGAGACGCTCGCCGTGCTCGGGCGCGACCGGCGGCGGTTCGCGGTCATCGCCGCCCTGCGCGAGCTGGGCGAAGACAGCGAGGCGCTGAACACCGAGGTCGGCCGCCTGGCCGGCGCGGGCGGCCTGACGGGGCTCATCGTGGCGGGCCCCGACGCGGGCCCGGTGCTCCAAGGCGCCCACGCCGGCGCCGAGCAGGCGCAGCGGGGCGGGCCCCCGGGCACCCCGCTGCCCCGCATCGTGCACGTGCCCGACGCCCAGGCCGCCGCCGCCGAGCTCGGCCCGTGGCTGCGCCCCGGCGACGTCGTGCTCGTCAAGGGCCCGCGCGCCATGGGCCTGGAGCGCACCGCCGAGCTCCTGCTGGGAGGTGCAGGCCGGTGACCAACATCATCATCGCCGGCGCCGTCGGGCTCGTCCTGTCGATGCTCGGCACCCCCCTGGCCATCCGGGTGTTCTCCAGGCGCGGCTACGGCCAGGAGATCCGCGAGGAGGGTCCGTCCGGCCACCACGGCAAGCGCGGCACCCCCACCATGGGCGGCACCGTCATCGTGCTCGGCTCGCTGCTCGCCTACGGCGCCTCCCACCTGGCCACGCTGGAGCCGGTCACCGCCTCCGGCCTGCTCGTGCTGTTCCTGATGACCGGGCTCGGCGCCGTCGGCTTCCTCGACGACTTCATCAAGATCTACAAGCAGCGCAGCCTCGGCCTGCGCAGCGGCGCCAAGGCGTTCGGCCAGCTCATCGTGGGCGCGATCTTCGCCGTGCTGGTCACCCAGCAGCCGAACATCTACCAGATCACCCCCGCCGACACCCGGCTCTCCTTCCTGCGCGACTTCGGCCCGTCGATCGGCATCGTGGGGTTCACCATCTGGGTGCTCATCATGATCGTCGGGTTCTCCAACGCGGTGAACCTCACCGACGGCCTCGACGGCCTGGCCAGCGGCGCCACCGGCGTGGTGCTCGGCGCGTACGTGCTCATCGGCAACTGGCAGCTCCGCAACAACTGCATCGACCAGCTCGGCCCCAACTGCTACTGGGTGCGCGACCCGCTCGACCTGGCCGTGGTCGCCGCCTCGGTGCTCGGCGCGCTCGTCGGCTTCCTGTGGTGGAACGCCCCGCCCGCCAAGATCTTCATGGGCGACACCGGCTCGCTGGCCCTCGGCGGCGTGCTGGCCGGCCTGGCCATCGCCACCCGCACCCAACTGCTGCTCATCCTCCTCGCCGGGCTCTGCGTGGTCATCACCCTGTCGGTGATCATCCAGGTCGGCTTCTTCAAGATGACCGGCAAACGGGTGTTCCGGATGGCGCCGCTGCAGCACCACTTCGAGCTCAAGGGCTGGGCCGAGACCACGATCGTGGTCCGCTTCTGGCTGATCGCCGGCCTGTGCGCGGCGCTCGGGCTCGGCCTGTTCTACGTCGAATGGATGCCCCGCTGATGAGTCTCACCTGCGTCGCCGGGCTGGGCGTGTCCGGCACCGCCGTCGCCAGGGCCCTCGCCGGGCGGGGCGAGCGCGTGGTGGTCGTGGAGTCCGGCGGGGGAGAGCGGCAGCTGGCCGCGGCGGCGGAGCTGTCCGGCCGCGGCGTGGAGGTCCGGCTCGGCCCGCTGTCGCTGCCCGAGGGCACCACCCGGCTGGTCACCACCGGCTGGGCGCCGCACCACCCGCTGATCGCCGCCGCCCTGTCGGCGGGCGTCGAGGTGATCGGCGAGGTGGAGCTCGCCTGGCGGCTGCGGCCCGCCGAGCCCGCCCCCTGGCTGGCGCTCACCGGCACCAACGGCAAGACCACCGCCGTGCGCATGCTCACCGCCATGCTGACCGCCGCCGGTCACAAGGCCGCCGCCGTCGGCAACGTGGGCGTGCCCGTCGTCGAAGCCGTGCGCGAGCCGTACGACGTGCTCGCGGTCGAGTTGTCCAGCTTCCAGCTCCACTGGTCGGCCACGCTCGCCCCGCACGCCGCGGCCGTGCTCAACGTGGCGCCCGACCACCTCGACTGGCACGGCTCGATGGACGCCTACGCGGCCGCCAAGGGACGCGTCTTCGAACGGGCCGGCACCGTGATCTACAACGCCGACGACCCGGAGTGCGCCAGGCTGGCCGGTCCGTACCCCGGCGCGGTCGGGTTCACGCTGCGCGTCCCCAAGCCAGGCCAGGTCGGCCTGGTCGAGGACCTGCTGGTCGACCGGGCCTTCGTCGGCGACCCCGTGGAGGCGGCCGAGGAGCTCGCCACGCTCGCCGACGTGCGGCCGCTCGCGCCCCACAACGTCGCCAACGCCCTGGCCGCCGCCGCGCTGGCCCGCGCGTTCGGCGTGCCGGCGGAAGCGGTGCGGCAGGGCCTGCGGGACTTCACGCCCGACCCGCACCGGCTGGCGCACGTCGCCAGGGTCGCCGAGGTCGACTACGTGGACGACTCCAAGGCCACCAACCCGCACGCCGCCGCGGCCGCGCTGGCGTCCTACCCGTCGATCGTGTGGGTGGCCGGCGGGCAGCTCAAGGGCGCCGACGTGGCCGACCTGGTCAGCCAGGCCGCGCCGCGGCTGCGCGGAGCCGTCCTGCTCGGCGCCGACCGGGCCAGGATCGCCGAAGCTCTCGCGCGACACGCGCCGAATGTCCCCGTCGTGGACATCGAAGGTCAGGACACTGGTGTGATGGACCGTGTCGTGACCGAAGCCTCCCGCCTCGCCTCCCCCGGGGACACCGTGCTGCTCGCCCCGGCGGGCGCCTCGCTGGACATGTTCCCCGGCTACCCGGCCCGAGGGGAGGCCTTCGCGCGAGCCGTACGCGCCTTGGAGGCGGGCACGTGAGCACGGCCACCGGCGAACGCGCCGAGCCCGCCCGCCCGGCCGCCACGCAGCAGCCGTCCACCTGGGCCCGCGAGCGGCTCGGCACGCTCAAGGAGCTCCTCGACAAGCCGCTGGCGACCTACTACCTGATCCTCGGGTGCAGCCTGCTGCTGCTCGCGCTCGGGCTGATGATGGTGCTCTCCGCCTCCAGCATCGAGGCGATGCAGGAGACCGGCAACCCGTTCTACTGGTTCATCAAGCAGTCGCTGTCGGCGGCCGTCGGGCTGCCCATCATGTGGTTCTTCACGCAGCTGCCCTACCGGTTCTTCCGGTGGATGGGCTACCCGCTGATGGCGTTGTCGATCATCGCGCTGGTCCTGGTGCTGTTCATCGGCTCGTCCGAGCTGGGCGCGCAGCGGTGGATCTACTTCGGCCCGTTCACCGTCCAGCCGTCCGAGCCGGCCAAGCTCGGGCTGGCGCTGTGGGGGGCCGACCTGCTGGCGCGGCGGGTGCGCAAGGGCCGCATCGAGTGGCGGCAGATGCTCATCCCGCTGCTGCCCGGCACCGCCATCCTGGCCATCCTGGTCATGCTCGGCAGCGACCTCGGCACCACGCTCGTGCTGTTCCTGATTTTCCTGGCGCTGCTGTGGGTGGTGGGGGCGCCGGTCAAGCTGTTCGGCGGCATCCTCTCGCTCGCCGTGCTGGCCGCCGTCATCATGATCACCGTGGAGCCCTACCGGCTGGCCCGCGTCGGCGCCTTCCTCGATCCGTGGGCCGACGCGCAGGGCGCGGGCTACCAGGCCGTGCAGGGGCAGATCGCGATGGGCTCGGGCGGCTGGTTCGGGCTCGGGCTCGGCAGCAGCAGGCAGAAGTGGGACTGGCTGCCGCACGGCGAGAGCGACTTCATCTTCGCCATCCTCGGCGAGGAGCTCGGGCTGATGGGCACGCTGCTGGTGGTCGCGCTGTTCGGCCTGCTCGGGTACGCCGGGCTGCGGGTGGCCTCCCGGGTCAACGACGCGTTCGTCCGGCTGGTCTCCGTCGCGGTCGTGGCCTGGGTCGTCGGGCAGGCCATCGTCAACATGGGCGCGGTGCTCGGGGTCCTGCCGATCACCGGCATCCCGCTGCCGCTGGTCTCCTACGGCGGGTCCGCGCTGCTGCCCACGCTGGCGGCGCTGGGCATGCTGCTGTCGTTCGCCAAGCGGGAGCCGGGGGCGCGTGAGGCTCTGGCCGCGCGTGGCCCCGGACCGGCCGTGCGGGCCCTAAGCTGGCTTGGCCTGGGGGGTATGACCAGAGGCCGAGGAAGACGTTAGGGAGTGACCGACATGAGGGTGGTCCTCGCCGGTGGCGGGACGGCCGGGCACATCGAGCCGGCGCTCGCCCTGGCCGACGCGCTGCGCCGCCTCGACGCGAGCATCGGCGTGACCTGCGTGGGCACCGAGCGGGGGCTGGAGACCCGTCTCGTCCCGGCCAGGGGCTACGAGCTGGAGCTGGTGCCCGCCGTGCCGCTGCCCAGGGCGCTCACGCCGCAGCTGCTGACCGTCCCCGGCCGCCTCGCCGGGGCGGTCAACGCGGTCGCCGCCGTCCTCGACCGGACGCGGGCCGACATCCTGGTCGGTTTCGGCGGCTACGTCGCCACCCCCGCCTACCTCGCCGCCAAGCGGCGCGGCCTGCCGATCGTGGTCCACGAGGCCAACCCGAAGCCCGGCCTGGCCAACCGCCTCGGCGCCAAGCTCACCGACCACGTCTTCACCGGCTTCCCCGACGCCTCGATCGCCAAGGCCGAATACATCGGCACCCCGCTGCGCCGCCAGATCGTCGAGCTCGACCGGCTGTCCATGGGCGACAGGGCCCGCTCCTGGTTCGGGCTGCAGACCGACCGGCCGACGCTGCTGGTGTTCGGCGGCTCCCAGGGCGCCAGGTCGATCAACGACGCCGCGCTGGCGGCCGCGCCCGCCCTGCGCGCCGCGGGGGTGCAGGTGCTGCACGTGGTCGGCGCCAAGAACACCGTCGAGCACGAGCCGCCGCCCGGCGACCCTCAGTACGTCCTGCTGCCGTACCTCGACCGGATGGACCTCGCCTACGCGGCCGCCGACGTGGCGCTGTGCCGCAGCGGCGCGCTCACCTGCGCCGAGCTCACCGCCGTCGGCCTGCCCGCCGCGTACGTGCCGCTGCCGCACGGCAACGGCGAGCAGCGGATGAACGCCGAGCGCGTCACGGCGGGCGCGGGCGGCATGTTGGTGGACGACGCCGAACTGTCATCTGATTGGATCATTGATCACGTGCTGCCCCTTCTCCACGACCCCGAACGGGTCGCCGTCATGTCAGAGGCGGCCTCGGCGCTGGGCATGAAGGACGCGGACGTCACGCTCGCCAGGAAAGTGTTGGAGATAGTCCGATGAGTCTCGTCAAGCTGGTCGATCCCGTCGCCGCGGAAGAACTGGGCAGGGTCCACTTCATCGGCATCGGCGGTGCGGGCATGTCCGGCATCGCGCGCATCCTTCTCAAGCGCGGCGTGCGCGTGTCCGGGAGCGACGCCCGCAGCGGCGAGCTGGTCACCGAGCTGCGCGAGCTGGGCGCCACCGTGCACATCGGCCACGCCGCCTCGCACATCAAGGACGTCGACACGGTGGTCGTGTCCACCGCCATCCGCGACTCCAACCCCGAGCTGGGCGAGGCGCTCAAGCAGCGGCTGCGGGTCATCCCGCGGGCCGCCGCGCTCGCCGCCGTGATGTCCGGCCGCACCGGCGTGGCGATCGCCGGCACCCACGGCAAGACCACCACCACCTCGATGCTCACCGTCGCCCTGCAGAAGTGCGGCGCCGACCCGTCCTACTGCGTGGGCGGCCAGCTCGTCACGACCGGCCTGGGCGCCGACGAGGGCTCGGGCACGGTGTTCGTGGCCGAGGCCGACGAGAGCGACGGCTCGTTCCTCATGCTGGCCCCGGAGATCGCCGTGGTCACCAACGTGGAGGCCGACCATCTCGACAACTACGGCGACCCGCGCGCCGTGCACGACAGCTTCGCGCGGTTCGTCGACCGGGTCGGCGAGCTCCTCGTGGTCTGCGCCGACGACCCGGGCGCGGCCGAGGTGGCCGAGGTGGCCCGCCGCCGCGGCAAGCGCGTGGTGACGTACGGGACCGCCGCCGACTACCGGATCTCCGGGGTCAGGCCCGACGGGTTCGGCACCGTCTTCACCGTCGAGGGGCCGGGCGCGAGCAAGGGCGAGGTGCGGCTGGCCGTCCCCGGGGCGCACAACGCGCTCAACGCCACCGCGGTGATCGCCGTGGCCGACGAGCTGGGCCTGCCGTTCGAGGAGATCAGAGACGGGCTGGCGGCCTTCACCGGGGCCAAGCGGCGCTTCGAGGCCAAGGGCGAGGCCGGCGGAGTCGTGGTGTTCGACAGCTACGCCCATCACCCGACCGAGCTGGCCGCCGACCTCAGAGCGGCGCGCGACGTGGTCGCCTCCTACTCCGGCAACGGCCGGGTCATCGCGATCTTCCAGCCGCACCTCTACTCGCGCACCCGGTTCTTCGCCGACGAGTTCGGCACCGCGCTCGGGCTGGCCGACGAGGCGATCGTGCTGGACGTGTACGGCGCCCGCGAGGATCCCGAGCCGGGCGTGTCCGGGGCCCTGGTGGCCGGTCTGGTCCCGCTGCCCGCCGAGCGGGTGGCGTACGTGCCGGACCGGTCGGCGGTGGCCGACTTCGTCGCGGGCCGCGCCAGACCGGGCGACCTCGTGCTCACCATGGGCGCCGGAGACGTCACCGAGCTGGGGCCGCGGATCGTCGCGGCCCTGTCGCGCTGAGCCGGGGGCGCGGTGACCGCTCGCAAGGTCTTCCTGGTGCTGCTCACCGCCGGCGTGGTGGGCACGGCGGCGTGGCTGGTGTTCTTCTCGCCGGTGCTCGGAGTCCGGACGGTGGAGATCGTGGGAAATGTCACACTAGCGCCCGATGTGGTGAGGAAAGCCGCGGCGGTGCCCGATCTGCACCCGCTCGCCACCGTCGATCTGGCACAGGTCGAGGACCGGGTCCGCGGCATCCGTCAGGTCGCCTCCGCGAAGGTCGACCGCGTCTGGCCCGCCACGCTCCGCATAGAGGTGGTCGAGCGGGAGCCGGTCGCGCAGATCCCGGCCGGCGACAAGATCGCCGTCATCGACAAGACCGGGGCGGTCATCGAGTTGCGCGACGTGGCGCCGCCCATGCTGCCGGTGCTGAAGGTGGCCAGTCCGGCCGTCGGCGACCCCGCCACCATGGCGGCGCTGGACGTGGTGCGCGGCCTGCCGGCGAGCATCTCGGGGCGGGTTCGCCAGGTCAGCGCCACGACGGGGGAGGACGTCACCCTGGGCCTGTCCGACGGGCGCACCGTCGTCTGGGGCGGCACCGACCGGCCCGAGGCCAAGGCGCGCATCCTGCGGAGCCTGTTGAAGCGCAAGGCCGAGGTGTACGACGTGAGCTCTCCGGACGTGGTGACCCTCAAGTGATCCAATTCCGGATAAGACGCCGCGAAGCATCGCGCGTACCCGGGAAACACGGCGACTTCCCGCCAGGCGTGTCGCCGAGCCTGTGCCGGGCAGCAGGCGCGACGTGAGAGCCTGTAGATCGGGTAGAGCGGCAGGGAGTACCCGACCAGGCAAGACGTCAGAGCGAAACGGACAGCCCGCGACACGCCGGACGTGCTTGCGGCGCGGTTAGTTGACCCGCCCGGAGCGTAACTCCTACTGTCCGTATCAATCCTCAGGTTGACATAAATCTAAATCTCAACTTGAGGTTGAGAGTTACCCGAACTGACAAGACGCGGAGACAATCCGCACCGAAATGGCAAGTCAACGAGCGGAAAGGCCCCTCGTCGTGGCAGCACCGCAGAACTACCTCGCGGTCATCAAGGTCGTCGGCATCGGCGGCGGCGGAGTCAACGCCGTCAACCGGATGATCGAAGAGGGACTCAAGGGCGTCGAGTTCATCGCGATAAACACCGACGCCCAGGCGCTGCTGATGAGTGACGCCGACGTCAAACTGGACGTGGGCCGCGAGCTCACGCGCGGCCTCGGCGCGGGGGCCAACCCCGACGTGGGGCGCAAGGCGGCCGAAGACCACCGCGAGGAGATCGAGGAGGTCCTCAAGGGGGCCGACATGGTCTTCGTCACGGCGGGTGAGGGCGGCGGCACCGGCACGGGCGGCGCCCCCGTCGTGGCCAACATCGCGCGCTCCCTGGGCGCCCTGACCATAGGCGTGGTCACCCGGCCGTTCAGCTTCGAGGGCCGCCGCCGGGCCATGCAGGCCGAGGCCGGCATCGAGACGCTGCGCGACGAGGTCGACACCCTCATCGTGATCCCCAACGACCGGCTGCTGTCGATCTCCGACCGGCAGGTCAGCGTCCTCGACGCGTTCAAGGCCGCCGACCAGGTGCTGCTCTCCGGTGTGCAGGGCATCACCGACCTGATCACCACGCCCGGTCTGATCAACCTCGACTTCGCCGACGTGAAGTCCGTCATGTCCGGCGCCGGCTCGGCGCTCATGGGCATCGGCCACGCGCGCGGCGACGACCGCTCGGTGGCCGCCGCCGAGATGGCCGTCTCCAGCCCGCTGCTGGAGGCCAGCATCGACGGCGCCCACGGCGTGCTGCTGTCGATCGCGGGTGGCTCCGACCTCGGCCTGTTCGAGATCAACGAGGCGGCGCAGCTCGTGTCCATGGCGGCCGCGCCCGACGCCAACATCATCTTCGGCACGGTCATCGACGACGCGCTGGGCGACGAGGTGCGGGTCACCGTGATCGCCGCCGGGTTCGACGACGTGCCGCAGAACGACAAGCAGGCGCCGCGCCCGCAGACCCGCCCCGCCGCCGCGAGCGGCACCGGCGCCGCCTCCAGCGTGCCGCCGTCCGGGCTGCGCTCCAGCGCGCCGACGCCGCCCAAGCCGGAGCCCGCGCGCCCCGAGGCGCGCTCCGACTTCAGGCCGGAGCCCCGTACGGACTTCCGCCAGGAGCCGCGCTCCGACTTCCGCCAGGAGCCGCGTCCCGAGCCCCGTCCCGAGCCGCGCTCCGACTTCAGGCCGGAGCCCCGCACGGACTTCCGCCAGGAGCCCCGTACGGAACAACGCCCCGAGCCGCGCCCGGAGCCCCGCCCCGAGCCGGTGCGTCCGGCGGAGAGCGTCCAGGACCCCGCCCCGGCCTCCTCCGCCGACGAGACGCCGGCTGACGGGCCTTCCGGCCCGGTGTCGATCCCGCGCCCCGCTCCGGAGCCTGCCAATCCGCCCACGCCCATCACCTCCCGCATGTCGGAGCCCGGCAAACGTCGTCCGGTGGTCTTCGAGGAGCAGGAGGAGGAACTCGACGTCCCCGACTTCCTCAAGTAACCGTTCCACCCGGCCGCCGCTCCCTCCGCCTGCGCACCCCGTGACGCGGTACGGGAGCGGCGCCGCCATGTCAGGCCCCGTTCGCGGGGCTGCCGGTGGAGGGCGGGGCGACAGGGCGTCCCGGGGGTCCTCCCCTCAGGCGGGTGCGTGGTGTGCGGGGGAGAATGGGCTGACAGGAAGGAGAGGCGTGCGGAAGGAAGAGATCGCCTCGCGCGTGGCCGAGGTGGACGAGCGGATCGCCGAGGCGTGCCGGGCGGCGGGGCGGGACCGGGACGAGGTGACGCTGATCGCCGTGACCAAGACGTACCCGGCCGACGACGTGCGGATCCTGGCCGGGCTGGGCCTGCGCGACGTGGGCGAGAACCGCGACCAGGAGGCCGCGCCGAAAGCGCGCGAGTGCGCCGACCTGACGCTGACCTGGCACTTCGTCGGTCAGTTGCAGACGAACAAGGTCCGCTCCGTGGTGGGGTACGCCGACGTGATCCACTCGGTGGACCGGCCCCGGCTGGCGAGGGCGATCAGCGGGGAGGCCGTCAAGCGGGGCAGGGAGGTCTGCTGCCTGGTGCAGGTGGCGCTCGACGACGACCCGGGGCGCGGCGGCGCCGTCCTGGCCGACGTGCCGGCGCTGGCCGACCTGATCGCCGGCGCTCCCGGTCTGCGGCTCGGCGGGGTCATGGCGGTGGCGCCGCTGGGCGAGGATCCGGCCAAGGCGTTCGCGAGGCTGCGTGATGTCGCGGTGGCCGTACAGGAGAGGCACCCACGTGCCACGATGATTTCCGCGGGGATGAGCGACGATCTGACGGAGGCCATCGCCCACGGCGCGACACACGTGCGGGTCGGTACGGCGTTGCTCGGCCGTCGGAAGCTCTTCGTCAGGTAATGTCCCCTCAAGTGGGTCTTCAGGCCCATGATCCGGTAGAGGTCGATCAGCGGTGAGCTCCAAGGGGGTACGGCTACCGCCTCGGACCCGGCGACAGGCCCGAGCGAGTGCGACCATGAGCAGGAGGACGACTTAGCGATGGCCGGCGCGATGCGCAAGATGGCGGTCTACCTCGGTCTCGTGGAGGACGACCGCTACGAGAGGTACGAGACCTACCCCGACGACTACCCGTACGAGGACGACGTCCAGCGCGCGGGCGAGGACCGGCCTGTCACGGTCCAGGACCGGGAGGAGGACACCGATCCGTCCGTCCCCGCCCCCAGGCCGGCCACCACTGTCCTTGAGCGCCGTACCACCGACCTGGCCCGGATCACCACCCTGCATCCCCGCACGTACAATGAAGCCCGAACCATCGGCGAGCACTTCCGTGACGGCACCCCCGTCATCATGAACCTGACTGAGATGGTCGACAGCGACGCAAAACGGCTCGTCGATTTCGCGGCAGGTCTGGTCTTTGGCCTACATGGAAGCATTGAACGTGTTACCAACAAGGTGTTCCTGTTGTCCCCTGCCAATGTCGAGGTGACCGCCGAGGACAAGGCTCGAATCGCGGAACGCGGGTTCTTCAACCAGAGTTAGAGTGCTCTGTATGTCAATCGGACTCAACCGGGTCTCGCCGAGACCGGGGGAGTGCATCAGAAGTGGAGGCGCGGCCGGACCGTGGGGATAGTCAGCCAGATCTTGGTCGTAGTCCTGTCTCTCTACCTGGTGCTTCTCATCGGCAGGATGATCTTCGAGACGGTGCAGGCGTTCGCCCGCTCGTGGCGGCCCACCGGGGTCGTGCTCGTGCTGGCGGAGGTCACGTACACCGCGACCGACCCGCCTCTCAAGTTCCTCCGCCGTTTCATTCCCCCACTGCGGTTGGGTACGGTGGCCTTTGACCTAAGCTTCACAGTCCTCTTCATCGTCGTGTTGATCTTGATCAACGTCGTAGGATCGTTCGGTCCGTGACGAGGTCTGCAGGGCACCCGGTCATGATCCAACTCGTGTCCGCGCTGAAGTGATTCGGGTGACCGTCCCTCCGGACAGACTCCAAGCGCGCCAAGGAGACCAAAATGCCGCTTACGCCCGCTGATGTGCGGAACAAGCAGTTCAGTACCACCCGGCTCCGACCGGGCTACGACGAGGAAGAGGTCGACGCCTTCCTCGACGAAGTCGAGGCTGAGCTTGACCGCTTGATCCAAGAGAACGAAGAGCTGCGTGCCAAGCTTTCCGAGTGCATGCGCGGCAAAGTGCCTGGTGGCATGAACATGCCCATGGCCTCCGCGCCCGTGCAGGAGCAGCCCAAGCCTGAGATGATGGCGCCGCCCCAGCCGGAGCCCATGCGCGCGCCGGAGCCGCCGCAGCATCAGCAGCCGCAGCCGGTGCCGGTGGGCATGAACATGCCGCCCGCCGAAGACAACATGGACACCGCCGCCCGCGTGCTCGCCCTCGCCCAGCAGACGGCCGACCAGGCGATCGCCGACGCCCGCCGGGAGGCGGACGAGACCGTGACCCGCGCCCGCCGCGAGGCCGACGAGATCCTCACCAAGGCCCGCCGCCAGGCCGAGCAGGTCATCGGCGACGCCCGCGCCCGCGCCGAGACGCTCGAGCGCGACGCCCAGGAGCGGCACCGTCAGGCGATGGGCTCCCTCGTCCAGACCCGCGACGAGCTCGAGCGCAAGGTCGAGGAACTGCGCAGCTTCGAGCGCGAGTACCGCAGCCGCCTCAAGCTCTACCTGGAGAACCAGCTCGCCGAGCTGAACGTCTCAGCGGAGGGCAGCGGCGGGTTCCCGGTCATGTCGGGCGGTCCCTCCGGCGCGCCGGCCATGTCGCACGCCGTGCCCCAGGGCGGTCAGCAGCCTCTGCCCGGCAACCCCAACCCGTTCGGCGGCGAGGCCCCGCAGGGCGCCTTCCCCGGCAGCGACGGTCCCCACAACGAGCGCCGGTAAGGTGTAGCGGGTCACACCAAGGACCCGTCACTCGAAAGAGCCCCTAGTGATCCTTATCAGTGCTGGTTTGGTGCTCGCGGCAGTGATTCTGCTGATCGCGGGCTTCGTACTGGCAAAGCCGTTCCTGATCATGTGGTCCATCGTGGTCAGCGTGCTGTCCGCGCTGTTCCTCGTGATCGGAGCGCTGCTGCGGCGTCACGAGCTGTTTCCCGGTGGTGGGCAGGCCGCGATGCCGGCCACCCCTCCTCCGCCGGCAGGGCTCGTGCCTCCCGGCGTCCCGCCGTACGCCCAGACCGGCCCCATGGGCGCGCCGCCGTCCCGTCCGCAGCCCTACCCGCGGACGGCGACCGTGCCGTCGCCCGCGCCCGGCGTCCCCACGCCGCACCGGCCCGCGGCCGGGGGGATCTCCCCCGACGCGATCGTGCTGGTGATCCCCGGGCGCAAGCGATACCACGTCCGAGGCTGCCGCCAGCTGGCCGGACGGGATCACGAGGAGCTCACCTACGAGGAGGCTCGCGAAGAGGGCTTCACGCCCTGCACCGCCTGCCTGCCCGACGCCGCGCTCGGCGGGCGGCAACTGCCCCCCGCCGACGACTCGGCGCCCGCGGTCCCCGCTGAGAGCCTCGCCGACCCCTCCGAGCCGACCCGCGACCTTCGGCCGCCGGTGCTTCCGCCGGAGCCCGCCACCCCCGCTCAGGAGTCCGCCGCCTCGCCCGCCGAAGCGGGCTGGTTCGGCCGCACCACCGAGGACGCGCCGCCGCCCGCGGGCAAGGGCGAGCCGTCCGCCGCCGCGCCGGAGCCTGAGGGTTCCCGTCCCGGCGCCCCCACCGCCGAGCAGACCCGCCCGGTCCAGCAGCGCGGCCGCCCGTCCGGAGGTCGTCCTTCTGGTCCGTCCGCGGAGAGCCGCTCGTCCGGAGGTCGTCCTTCTGGTCCGTCTGCGGAGAGCCGCTCGTCCAGGCAGGACCGTCCGGAGCGCGACGACCCGGAGCCCGGGCGCGGTTCCCGGTCCCCGTACGAGCCGGGTCGTCCGGCGTCGGAATCCGGCTCCTCGCCGCAAGGGCCCGGTCGTGGTGCCCAGGGCGCGGGCCGGTCGTCCCAGGAGCAGGGCAAGCGTCCGTACGCGGCTTCCGCACGGGCGGACGAGCCGGACTCCGGGCCTGACACCCGCCCGCAACCCCGCGTGACCGCCGCCGGCACGCCAGTGCCTCCCGCGCCCGCGTCGGGTACCCGTGAGGGCTCGGGTGATCGGCCCGCACAGGGGAAGCCCTCCGGTACGGGGGATCCCGCCACGGGCGGCACCCCGTCGGCGAGAGGGGACCAGGCCGCACCCCGTGAGGAGAAGTCCGGGAGCGGTGGCTCTGTGAAGGGTGATCGGGCTGCGTCTCCTAAGTCAGGGAGCGGTGCCTCGTCTGTGACCGGTGCCGGCCGGGATGATCGGGCCGAGTCTCGGGAGAAGAAGCCTGGTGCCTCGGCTGTGGGTGGTTCCGCCAAGGGTGATCGGGGCGCGTCTCGCGACGATGAGGGTGAGAAGGGCGTGTCACGTGAGAAGGGCGGAGGCGACTCGTCCGTAGCGGGTTCCTCCGAGGGGGAGTCGGCTTCCGCGACGGAGAAGAGTGTCAGGACGCGTTCCCTGTTCGAGCCCGCGTCCCCGGCTGGGGCGCAGCGGCCGCCGTCGTCGGCCGAGTCCGCCAAGGCCCAGGGGCCGTTGCCCAAGGGCGCCGCTTCTCGTGACACCCGTCCGTCCGAAGACAAGGCGGAGAACGGCAGGACCGCGCCAGGTGACAGTTCGGACGTCGACGATGCGCGCGACCAAGAGCCTGCCGAGGCGGCGAACGGTGACAGCGGGGCCAAGGGGTCCGGCACGGTCAAGGTCATCGTCGGCACCCGCCGCTACCACAGCACCGCCTGCCCGCTGATCAAGGGGGCGGGTGACTCGGGTGTGGAGACCATGACCCGCAACCAGGCGGAGGCCGCGGGTCTGACCCCCTGCTCCGTCTGCCAGCACGCTCACGAGACCGTCAGCTGACCGTAGGTCATCCCCGCGACAACGGTCCGGACCGCTCCGACGGGGTGCCCCGGAGTGAGTCGGGGCGTTGTCCGCGCAGTGCCCGTGTCGGGGGAGTCCGGACGGCGCGGCGCTGTGCGGGCCTTGAACTGGCAGAGCCGATCCTGCGGGACCGGTCGGCTAGGGGTGATCTGCGGGACAGGTTGGCTCCGGGGTGATCCTGCGGGACCGGTCGGGGGTGATCTGGAACCGACTGGCTCAGGGATGATCCTGCTGGACTGGTCGGCTTGGGGGGTGATCCTGCGGGACCGGTTGGCTGGGGGTGATCTGTGGGACTGGTCGGCTTGGGGGTGATCCTGCGGGACCGGTTGGCTCAGGGCTGATTCTGCGGGACCTGTCGGGTCAGGGGATGATCTTGCGGGTGCGGAGGTCGGTGAGGATGTCGAGGAACATCTTCTCCGTGTCGACGAACTCGTGGAAGCCGAAGCGGCGGGCCTTGGAGCCGTCGGCGATCACGTCGTAGTCCCAGGAGAAGACGGCGTCGCCGAACGCCCATGAGGACACCTCCTCGTAGGAGTGCGGTTCGAGCCCGTACTTCCCGGTCATCTCACGCCAGAGCGGCTCCTTGTCCGCCATGACCACCTGGAGTGACATGGGCAGCGGATCGGCCACCTCCAGGTCGAAGAAGCGGGCGATCTTCGGCCACATCTCGTTCCAGCGGAAGAGGTCGCCGTTGTTGATGTTGAACGCCTGGTTGGCGCAGCGCGGGTCCGTCGCCGCCCAGACGGTGGCCTTGGCCAGCAGGCCGGCGTCGGTCATCTCCAGCAGCTTGTCGTAGGCGCCCGGGCGGCCGGGGAAGCGCAGGGGCAGGCCGAGTTCCTTGGAGACGGCCGCGTAGACGGCGATCACCATGGCCAGGTTCATCGGGTTGCCCAGGGCGAATCCGCACACGACCGACGGGCGGAGCGCGCTCCACGTCCAGCCCGCCCCTCGCTGCCGCCTCTCCAGGAACGCCTGCTGGTCGACGTTGAACTCCGGCGGCATGTGGCCCGGGTCGGACTCGCGGGCCGGGGTCTTGAAGGGACCCAGGTGCGCCCCGTACACCTTGTAGCCCTGCATGAGGCTGACATGGGTCAGACCGGGCGCCACCGGCTCGATCGCGTCGACCACGTTGACCAGCATCGCCAGGTTGGGCGGCACGAGTTCGGCCCACGTCGGGCGGTCCTGGTAGGCGGCGTAGAAGACGTGGGTCACCTCGGTGAGCCCGCTGAGCTTCTTGGCGGTGTCGTCCCGGTCGAGCAGGTCGACGGAGACCTGGCGGACCCGGCCGGTGGTCTCGCCACCGCGACGCGAGAGCCCGATCACCTCCCAGTCGCCGAGGGCGTCGAGATGCTCGACCAGGTTGCGGCCGATCACCCCTTGGGCGCCGACGACGAGGGCGACCTTCCGCTGGACGCTGTTCATCTTTTCTCCTCTTCATGATGGTGTCGCCGCCCTTGGCGGCCTTTCGGAGCAGCGGCCCTAGGCCGTGCTCGCGCTGGGTGTGAGCCGGCCGCCGCGTCGGTGCCGTCATGGGCCCATTCCGCCTGTCCGGTACAAGTCTGGGGCGAGTGTCCTCTATAGGGCCAACTCATAGTTTCTATCGTCCTGATAAGTTCTGTGCATGATCAGCTTGCGGCAGCTCGAATACCTGGTCACGGTCGTGGACGAAGGGTCCTTCACCCGCGCCGCCGAGCTCCTGCACGTCACGCAGCCCGCCCTGTCCCACCAGGTGCAGGCGCTGGAGCGGGCGATCGGGGCCGCGCTGCTCGAAAGGTCGCCGCGCGGCGTCACCCTCACCCCGGCCGGGCGTGCCATGCTGCCCCACGCGCGGGCCGCGCTGGCCGACGCGGCCTGTGCGGTGTCCGCGGTGCGCCGGGCCGCCGGGCTCAGCGCGGGTGAGCTGCGGCTGGCGGCCGTCTACTCGGTCAGCCTGGGCGTGCTGCCCGCCGCGCTGCGGGTCTGGAGCCGCCGCCATCCGGGCGTCGACGTGCGGCTGTTCGAGCACCGGCACGCCGACGAGCTCGCCCAGGCGATGGCCGGCGGGCAGGCCGACCTGGCCATCGGCCCCCGCCCGCACGGCTGGGCCGGGCCGGTGCACACCCTCGGCGAGGAGGAGTTCGTCATCGCCGTCTCACGGGACGACCCGCTGGCCGGCCTCCAGGCGGCCGAGGCCCGCCTGGAGGAGTTGCGGGAGCGGCGCTGGGTCCACTACGCGCCCGGCAACGGCCTCGCCGACATCCTCGACCGCGCCTGCGCCGCGGCGGGTTTCCAGCCGAAGATCGCCGTCAGGGCCGAGCAGACGGCGTCCGCGCCGATCCTGGCCGCCGCGGGGCTCGGGCCCGCGCTGATCCCCGCCAATGTGGTGCCGGCCGGCTACGACGGCCACACGCTCAAGCCGGTGCCCCGGGTTACTCGCGAGCTCACCGCCTACACCCGCGCCGCTCCCGACGCCCTCTGCGCCGCCTTCCTCGACCTGCTGCTCGACACCACGCGCGAGCGGCTGGCCCGCCCCTGGTAGCGGACGCGACCAGGGTGAAAGGGCGGCAGGATGGGTCGATGAGGATCACCAAGTACGGTCACGCCTGCGTACGGCTGGAGAAGGGCTCCCGGGCCCTGGTCATCGACCCGGGGGTGATGACGCCCGAGCCCGAGGCGCTGGAGGGCGCCGAGGCGGTGCTGATCACGCACGAGCACTTCGACCATTTCGCCCCCGAGCGGCTGCGTGAGCGTCCCGATCTGCCCGTGTACACCTGCCCGGGGGTGGCGCGGCACCTGACGGAGCTCGGGGACCGGGTGCGGGTGGTCAAGGACGGCGACGTGCTGGACGTGGCCGGGTTCCGGGTGGCGGTCCTGGGGGAGAAGCACCACGTCAGCCATCCCGACATGCCGCCGGTCGACAACGTGGGGTTCCTGGTGGACGGGGAGGTGTTCCACCCGGGCGACGCGCTGACCGTCGTGGAGGTGCCGACGCTGCTGGTGCCGGGCCAGGCGCCGTGGATGACGGTGCCCGACCTGATCCGCTACCTGCGGGCGGTCAAGCCGCGGCGCGCGTACGCGATCCACGACGGGCTGCTCAACGAGTGGGGGCTCAAGGTCCTCGACGGCGTGCTCGCCGGCGAGGGGGAGCGGGCCGCCGCCGAGTTCCGGCGGCTGCCCGTCGGCGGCTCCGCCGAGATTTGACGCGCCCGGCGGGGAAGGACACCTTCCCCGCCGGACTGGGTCCTGCACCGTCAGGCGCGGCGGAGCTGGAAGGTGAGGCCGAGATCGGCGTCGGTGTGCTCCGGAAGGCCCGGCTCGTCGCCTTCCGTCACCGACGTGGCCAGCACCTCGTCGGCGACGACCTGGGAGCCCGCGCGCAGCGCCTCGGCCAGGTCGGGGTCGGACGAGCGCCACCAGAGGGAGATCCGGTCGGTGATCGACAGGCCCGTCGCCTTGCGGGCCTCCTGCACCAGGCGGATCACCTCGCGCAGCAGACCGGCCCGGCGCAGCTCGTCGGTCAGCTCCAGGTCGAGCGCCACCGTCTCGCCGGTGCCGGTGTCGAACGCGCCGGTCTCCACCGCCCACCCGGAGCGCGGCTGCTCGGTGACGATCACCTCGTCCGGGCCGAGCGTCACCTCGCCCAGCTCGCCCGCCGCCAGCGTCACGGTCGCGCCGGAGCGGAGCGTGCGCGCCACCGACGCGGCGTCGGCGGCGCCGACCGCGGCGGCCACCAGCTTGGTCTGCGACCCGAACCGCTTGCCCAGCGCCCGGAAGTTCGGCTTGACCGTGTAGGAGACCAGGTCGGCGCTGAAGCCCGACATGTCCTCCAGCGCCTGGACGTTCAGCTCGTCCGCGACCAGGCCGCGCAGCTCGCCCGGCAGCGCCGGCCAGCCGTGCGCCCCCACCAGGGCGCGGCGCAGCGGCTGGCGGGTCTTGACGCCGGAGGAGGCGCGGGCCGAGCGGCCCAGCTCCACCAGCCGCCGCACCAGCGCCATCTGCTCCGACAGCGCCGGGTTCAGCAGCTCCTCGCGCACCGCCGGCCAGGAGGTCAGGTGGACCGAGGACGGCTGGTCCTCGGCGCGCAGGACGTCCCACAGGTAGTCGGTGACGAACGGCGTGAGCGGCGACATCAGCCGGGTCACCGTCTCCAGGCACTCGTACAGGGTGGCGAAGGCCTCCCGCGACCCCTGCCAGAACCGGCGGCGCGAGCGGCGCACGTACCAGTTGGACAGGTCGTCGAGGAAGTCGGCCAGCCTGCGCCCGGCCCGCTGCGTGTCGTACACGTCGAGCGCGGCCGTCACCTCGGCGACCGTGCGGTGCAACTCGGCCAGCGCCCACCGGTCGAGCAGCGGCCGCTCGGCCGCGGGCGGCGCCGAGGCCAGATCGGCCGGCGACCACTCCTCGGCGTTGGCGTAGAGCGTGAAGAAGGAGGCGGTGTTCCAGTAGGTCAGCAGGACCTTGCGGACGATCTCCTCCAGCGCGCCGTGCCCCACCCGGCGGGCCGACCAGGGCGAGCCCGCGCAGGCCATGAACCAGCGCAGCGCGTCGGCGCCGTGCTGGTCCATCAGCGGCATCGGCTCCAGCACGTTGCCGAGGTGCTTGCTCATCTTGCGGCCGTCCTCGGCCAGGATGAGCCCGAGGCAGAGCACGTTCTCGTACGAGGACTGCCCGAACACGAGCGTGCCCACGGCCATCAGCGAGTAGAACCAGCCGCGCGTCTGGTCGGTCGCCTCGCAGATGAACTGCGCCGGGTAGACGCCCTCGGGCTTGCCCGCCTCGCCCCACTGGGCGAACGGCATCGAGCCCGAGTCGTACCAGGCGTCGATCACGTCGGGCACCCGGCGCGCCTCGGCCGAGCAGGACGGGCAGGGGAAGGTCACGTCGTCGACGAACGGCCGGTGCGGGTCGAGCGACGAGAGGTTCCGGCCCGCCAGCTCGCCCAGCTCCGCCAGCGAGCCGACGCAGGTCACGTGGGACTCGTCGGCCGAGCAGACCCAGAGCGGCAGCGGCGTGCCCCAGTAGCGGGAGCGCGACAGCGACCAGTCGACGTTGTTGCGCAGCCACTCGCCGTAGCGGCCCCACTTGATCGTGTCGGGGAACCAGTTGGTCTTGGAGTTCTCCTCCAGCATCTGGTCCTTGACCGCGGTGGTGCGGATGTACCACGACGGCAGCGCGTAGTAGAGCAGCGGCGTGTGGCAGCGCCAGCAGTGGGGGTAGCTGTGGTCGAAGTGGCCGCCGCGGAACAGCAGCCCGCGCTCGCGCAGGTCGTCGGTGAGCCGCTCGTCGGCGTCCTTGAAGAACACCCCGCCCACCATGGGCACGTCGTCCAGGAAGCGCCCGTCGGGGCCGATCGGGTTGACCACCGGCATCGCGTACTTCTTGGTCACCGCCAGGTCGTCGGCGCCGAACGCGGGCGCCTGGTGGACCAGGCCGGTGCCGTCCTCGACGGTCACGTAGTCGCCGAGCACCACGTAGTGGGCGCCGGGGATGTCGACCAGCTCGAACGGGCGCTCGTACGGGGTGCGCTCCAGCTCGCGGCCGGTGAAGCGGGCCACCTCGGTGACGTCGTCGCCCAGCACCGCGGCCAGCAGCGGCTCGGCCACCACCAGCACCTCGCCGTCGCCGGTGCGGGCGGCGACGTAGGTCACGTCGGGGTGGACCGCCACGGCCGTGTTGGACACCAGCGTCCATGGCGTGGTCGTCCAGATGAGCAGCTTGGCGCCCAGCTCGGCCAGCGGCCCTGAGGTGACCGGCATCCGCACGAACACCGACGGGCTGGTCACGGTCTCGTAGCCGCCCGGCTGGCCCAGCTCGTGGTCGGACAGGCCGGTGCCGCAGCGCGGGCAGTAGGGGGTGATCCGGAAGTCGCGGAACAGCAGCCCCTTGTCGAAGATGACCTTGAGCGACCACCAGACGGCCTCGACGTAGTCGGGGTCCATCGTCCGGTAGGCGGTCGACAGGTCGATCCAGTAGCCCATCCGCTCGGTGAGCTGCTCGAACGCGTCGACGTGCCGCAGCACGGACTCGCGGCAGCGGGCGTTGAACTCGGCGATGCCGTAGGACTCGATGTCACGCTTGCCGGAGAGGCCGAGCTCCTTCTCCACGCCGACCTCGACCGGCAGGCCGTGGCAGTCCCAGCCGGCCTTGCGCGGCACGCTGAAGCCGCGCATCGACTTGTAGCGGGGGAAGATGTCCTTGAAGACGCGGGCCTCGACGTGGTGGACACCGGGCAGGCCGTTGGCGGTGGGCGGGCCCTCGTAGAACACCCACGCGGGGTTGCCCTCGTTCTGCTGGACGGAGCGCTCGAAGATCTTCCCATCGCGCCAGCGGTCCAGGACCTCACGCTCAAGCGCGGGCAGGTCGACCTGCGCGGGAAGGGAGCGGAACGGTGGCGAAGACATGTCGGGCGGGACCTCCACGCGTCTCTGATCTGCAGACAGGTTGCGTGAAGGGACGAGGCCGACGGCCCCGCGGTACCACCCTTCTTGGCCTCACGCTCGGTGAGACCCTCTTCTTTCTGGCTGCTGCCGGGTCTAGTGAGCTCGATCGAGCCGTTCTTCCGGCGGCTCCGGGGTGATGCCCCTCGCGAGAGGGCCCCATCAACGCCTTGCAGGTTCACACCATAACGCAGAGCGGAGACGGAAGCTTCCGGGTTTCGAGGCTGCGCACCAGGCAAGGGGGAGAAGTCCTGGAAGTGACAAATTTGTGGGAATGGAGTCGCCTGGGCAGGAGTTAGAAGGGCGAGGCGGGATAGTACGGGAGGGGTAATCCGTCCGGCGGGTCGTTTGCCGTTCCGTTATGAGGAACCTAGGCTGCCCGCACCAATCACGGCCTTGACCAGCCCGAGATCGGCATCGCCCAACAGCATGGAGGCAACCATGGCGGCAGTCACGCAGACCGCGACCCCGTCGATGTGGTCGGACGAGGAGCTGGCCGAGGTACGCGGCAGCCTGCGAACCGAGATAGACGAGCTGAACGCGGACATCCTGCGCCACGAGAGCGAGATCGCGTCCGGAGACGTCACCCAGGGCGCCGGCGACGATACGGCGGACGCCGGCGCCAAGACGTATGAGCGGGAACGCGAGATCGCCCTTACCCTGAATGCACGCGACCTGGTCGCGCAGAACGAACGTGCGATCGCCAGGATCGACGCAGGGACCTATGGAGTGTGCGAATCGTGCCACAAGCCGATCGGCAAGGAACGCCTTCAGGCGTTCCCGAGGGCGACGCTGTGCGTGACGTGCAAGCAGAGGGAGGAACGCCGGTAGCGGCGGGCGGACGGCGGGGCCGGGTCCTCGCCGTCCTCACCTCACTCGCGGCCGTCATCTACGTGGCCGACCTCGTCACCAAGACCGTGGTGCTGGAGGCGCTGGAGGGGGAGCCGCCGCTGGTGGTGATCCCCGGCGTCCTCCAGTTCAGGGTGATCTTCAATTCCGGAGCCGCCTTCAGCATCGGCACCGGGATGACGTTCGTCTTCACCCTGATCGCCGCCGGTGTGGTCGCCGCCATCATCCGCACCGCGCGCAAGCTGGTGAGCATGCCGTGGGCGATCACGCTGGGGCTGCTGCTCGGCGGGGCGCTCGGCAACCTCACCGACCGGCTGCTGCGCTACCCGTCCGGCTTCGGCCGGCCGACCCAGCTGCAGGGGCACGTGGTCGACTTCGTCGAGGTGCTGCCGGGCAACTTCCCGGTCATCGACTACTTCCCGGTGTTCAACGTGGCCGACTCGGCCATCGTGTGCGGCGGCATCCTGGCGGTGATCCTGGCCTGGCGCGGCTACCAGATCGACGGAACGAGGGAGGGCAAGAGTGGCCGAGCAGCGTAGCCTGCCCGTGCCCGACGGGCTGGAGGGAGAGCGGCTCGACGCCGCGCTCTCCCGGCTGTTCGGATTCTCGCGCACCCGCGCGGCCGAGCTGATCGCCGCCGGGGAGGTGATGGTCGACGGCAGGCAACCGGCCAAGTCCGACCGCGTGCGCGGCGGATCCTGGCTGGACGTGACGCTCCCGCCGCCGGTCGTCACGCCGATGCCGGTCGCCGAGCCGGTGCCCGGCATGCGGGTGGTCTACGAGGACGACGACATCATCGTGGTCAACAAGCCCATCGGGGTGGCCGCCCACCCGACCGTGGGCTGGACCGGCCCCACCGTGATCGGCGGGCTGCTCGGCGCCGGCCACACGATCGCCACCAGCGGCGCCGCCGAGCGGCAGGGCATCGTGCACCGGCTCGACGCCAACACCACGGGCGCGATGGCCGTCGCCAAGAGCGAGCACGCCTACTCCCACCTCAAGCGCGCCTTCAAGGAGCGCACCGTCGACAAGCGCTACCACGCGCTGGTTCAGGGCCACCCCGACCCGTTCAGGGGCACGGTCGACGCCCCCATCGACCGCCACCCGTCGGGCGACGGCAGGTTCGCGGTGGTCGCGGGCGGCAAGCCGTCCGTCACCCACTACGACACCATCGAGGCGTTCCGGGCGGCGTCGCTGCTCGACATCAACCTGGAGACCGGCCGGACCCACCAGATCCGGGTCCACATGTCCGCGCTGCGTCACCCGTGCGTGGGCGACATGCTGTACGGCGCCGACCCGACGCTCGCCGCCCGGCTGGGCATCACCCGCCAGTGGCTGCACGCGGTCTCGCTCGCCTTCGAGCACCCGTCGACGGGGGAGTGGATGTCGTTCGGCACCGACTATCCCGAGGACCTGCAGAAGGCGCTGGACCTGGTCCGCGCCGAGTCCTGACCGGCTACTCCCAGGCGTGCCAGTGCTCGGCCTGCGCGCCGCCGCCGCGCGACGGCTCCACCTCGCCGGGCCCGTCCTCGTCCGGCTCGGGCTCCGGCTCCGGCTCCGGTTCCGCGGATCGGGTGGGCGCGGCCGACCTGGTGGGCCTCTCCTCGGGCGTGGGGTCGGCCCGCCTCTGGGCGCGGCGGTCGGGGCCAGAGTCCCGGTCGGGGCGCGACGTCTCGTACGTGGCGGGCGGTGAGTCGTCACGGCGGGCCTCGGAGCGGCCGGGCGGGTCCCCGGCCTCGCGCCCGTCGCCGTCCTTGGACCCGGTGCTGGGCGGCGGGCCGGAGACGGTCGCGGTCTGCTGCGGCGTGTGCACCACGGCCGGCGGGCCCGACGTCTCGGGCGGCCGGTGCGACCACCACGCCGCGCCGCCCGTGACCAGGGCCGTGACCAGCGCGCCGAGGCCCAGGGCGAGCAGCGGCTGCCTGCGCCTGCCGGGCGGCGTCCGCGCCGCCGGCGCGATCGCCGCCGCGTCGCCGCCGGTCACCTCCGCGATCGGCACCGGCCCGGTCGGCTCCGGCCCGATGCCCCTGATGATCGCGGTCAGCCGTTGCTCCGCCTCGTCCACCGTCATCCGGTCGGCCGGGTTCTTCCGCAACAGCCCCAGCAGCACCGGCCCCAGCACGCCCGCCCGCGACAGCGGGGCGGGCTCGGCGTGCATGACCGCGCCCAGCGTGGCCAGCGCGTTCGACCGGTGGAAAGGCGAATGGCCCTCGACCGCCACGTACAGGGTCACGCCCAGCGACCACAGGTCCGAGGCCGTCTCGGCGGGGCCGCCCGCCGCCCGCTCGGGAGCCATGAAGGCGGGGGTGCCGATCAGGATCCCGGTCCTGGTGACCGGCGCCTCGTCCTCGGTGGTGGCGATGCCGAAATCGGTCAGGACGGCCCTGCCGTCGTCCGTCAGCAGCACGTTGTCCGGCTTGACGTCCCGGTGCAGCACCCCGGCCGCGTGCGCCGCGCGCAGCGCCTCCAGCAGCTGCAGACCGACGTTCGCGGCCTCGGCCGGCCGCATCGGCCCGTTCTCGCGCACCAGCTCGCCCAGCGTCCGCGACCGGACGAGCTGCATGACGATCCACGGGTGCCCGTGCTCCTCCAGCACGTCGTACACGGCGGCCACGCACGGGTGCGCGACCCGGCCGGCCGCGCGCGCCTCCCTGAAGGTGCGCACGGTGAACAGGTCGCGTTCCGGTCCTGTCAGATCGGGGGGCGGGAGGACCTCCTTGACGGCCACGTCCCTGCCGAGCACCTCGTCGTGGGCCTGCCAGACGGTACCCATGCCGCCACGCCCGATCGTCCTGACCAGCCGGTAACGGCCCCCAACAATCCCCACAGAATCGGACATGCGGGGCGACTACCCCAGAAAGACCCGGGCAACCGCTGTCACGGCGGCGGCCGCCGCCAGAACCACCAGGAACGGAGCACGCAGCAGCAACGCGACGACCGCCGCCCCCAGACCGGCCGTGCGGGCCAGGTCGAACGCCAGCGCGCCGTCCTGCGTGAACATCTGCACCCCGATGAGCGCCGCGAGCAGCGCCACCGGCACCAGCTCGGCGAAGCGGCTCACCACCGGGTGGTCGAGCACCTGGCGCGGCGCGGCCAGCCCGGCCAGCTTGAGCGCGTAACACCCCAGGCACACCCCGGCGATCGCCCACCACAGCGCGGTCATCGCAGCATCACCACCAGCACCGCCACGGCCGCCAGCAGCACCGGCACGCCCGGCGGGAAGAACGGAGTCGCCGCCAGCGCGATGGCCATGCCGCCGGCCGCCAGCGCGCGCAGCTCGGCGCGCTCCTTCAGCCGCGGCCACAGGATCGCCAGGAACGTGGCGGGCCCCACCACGTCCAGCCCGAGCATCCCCGGGTCGCCGAGCGAGCTCGTGCCGATCGCCCCGAGCAGCGTTGTCACGTTCCAGCCCACGTAGACCGCGGCGAAGGTGGTGAAGAAGCCCGCCCTGGCCGCCTCGGGGGTCGGCTGGGCCAGGGCGACGGCGGTCGTCTCGTCGATGACCCCCTGCGCGGTGCCCAGCTTGCGTGCTCCGCGCACCCGCAGCACGTCGGCCATGCGCAGCCCGTACAGCGTGTTCCTGGCGCCGAGCAGCAGCGCGCCCGACGCGGCCGAGACCAGGTCGCCGCCCGCCCCCACCGCGCCCGCGAACGCGAACTGCGAGGCGCCCGTGAACGCCAGCAGGCTCAGCACGCACGCCTGCGGCACGGTGAGCCCGGCCGTGACCGCCGCGGCGCCGAAGGCGACCCCGGACAGCCCGACGGCCAGACCCACACCCAGACCGTCCCGGATGGCGGCGGAACGGAGTGTCGTCTGTTCCATGGGATATGAGGATATGCGCAGGTCACTACCGTTTCTTGTACGTTCCTGCGGTGCGTTGATAGGCAGCCGGTGGTACCCCTACCACGCGTTTGAAGTGACGGTTCAGGTGTGCCTGGTCGGTGAAGCCCACCTCGGCGGCCACGTCCGCGGGCCGCACGCCGGCGCGCAGCAGGTGCCGGGCCTGCCGCACCCGCAGCGAGTTCAGGTAGGCGTGCGGCGGCAGCCCGGTCGCCGCCTTGAACGCCCGCAGCAGCGGGAACGGCCGCGCGCCGACCATCCGCGCCAGGTCGTCCAGCGCCGGCGGGTCGGTCAGCCGCTCGTGCAGCACCTCCATCGCCTGCCGCACCGCCCGCCGCCCCTCGGGCGACAGCGTCACCGCCGGGCGCGGCACCGCGTACCGGGCGAGCAGCCGCCCGAACAGCGTGCGGGTCAGCGTGGACGCCGCCAGGTCGTCGCCGCGCTCGGTCGCCTGGTGCGCGCGCGCCATCAGCGCCGCCACCTCGGGGTCGCGCACCACCTGCTCGGGGAAGTACGGAGTGCCCTTCGGCAGGCCCAGCTCGGCCGCCACCTCGCCGACCGCCGCGACCGACGGATAGAGCATCCGGTACGCCCACCCGCCGTCCACACCGGCCTGGCCCGTGTGCACCGAGTCCGGGTTCACCAGGACCACCTCGCCCGCCGCGGCCCGGTGCAGGTCGCCCCGGTACTCGAACTCCTCCACGCCGTCGAGGATGATCCCGATCGCGTACCCCTCGTGCACATGGCGGGAGAAGCGGTGGGTGACGTAGCGGGCCTTGAGCAGGTCCACCTCGGGCACCGTCGGATGACGCCAGAAGCGGGCCCGCTCCTGTGGCCGGCCGCTCATCGCGCCGGCCGGAACGTGGCGGTGAACGTCTCGAAGAAGCGCCTGTCGCGCTCCCAGCGGGCGCCGGTGGTCTCCCAGTAGAGCGCGAACGGGCGGCCGCCGGCGGTGGTGAAACCGCGGTTGATCACGTGGATCGCGGTGCCGTCGCGGGAGCGGGTGAACTCCCAGTCGGCGGCGGGGCGGCCCTGGTACTCGATCGCGCGGATGGCGACGCGTTCGTAGCCGGGGAACTCGCCCTTGCGGAGGATCTCCCGCTCCAGCGCCCGCCAGTGGTCGGCCGGGGTCGCGTGGTCGCCCTCGGGGACGGTCCATTCGACGATCATCACGCCGGGGGTGCCGGGGCCGCTGAAGGTGACGCTGTCGCGCTGCGGGTTCTTGACGGCGCGCCAGCCGCGCGGCACGGCGACCGAGAACCCGCCGGCCGCGTTCCGATACGCCCGCCAACCGGCGGGGACCGGGTTCCCGGTGGGCTCGCCGGTCGCGTTCCCGGTGGGCTCTCCGGTCGCGTTCCCGGTGGGCTCTCCGGTCGTGTTCCCGGTCGGCTCGCCGCTCGCATTCCCGGTGGGCTCGCCCGTCGGCTCCCCTGTACCGCCCGCTGTCGGGTCCCCACCAGGTTCCCGGGTCGGCTGGCGCGGAGGCTCTCCGGACGGCCCGTGGGTGCTCTCCGTCGGCCCGACGGCACCGATGCCCGGTTCGCTCCCCAGCAGATTGACGAGCACCACGCCTCCGCCGCCGACCACCACGAGCGCGGCCACGGCCGCCGCCACCACGACCCACCGCTTCCCGCCCGACCGCCCACCGCCGGTCACCGTCCCATGCGGGGACCTCTGCGGGCCCGTCCCCTGCGGTGGCGTCCCGTACGAGCCAGAGCCTCCGTGAGAGTCGAGCAGGGCGGGACCCCCTCCGCCCGGACCCGAATGCCCGTGCGGGACGCCGGCGTGATGAGGCGCTGGGCCCGCGCCGTGGGGCCCCGAGGCGCCGGCGTGGTGGGGTCCCGAGCCCACGTCGTGAGGGCCCGAGGTTCCGTACGGGGTGCTGGCGTGGTGGGGCGCTGGGCCCGCGCCATGTTGGGCTGCGGGGGCGTGGGGTGCGGGGTCTGCCGGTGGGCTTGCGTATCGGTTGTCGGGGGTGAGGGGTGCCGGTTGCTGGTGGAATGCGCCGTACGGGCTGGGCGGCTGGTGTCCGTGGCCGGGGAAGGGCCGGTCCATGGACGCGGCGTCGAGGAGCTGGGCGGCCTGGCCGGCGGGCAGGCGGGTGCCCGGGTCCCGCTGGAGCCAGCCCATGATCACCGGTGTCAGCGCCCCGGCCCGGCGGGGCGGCTCGACCGCGTCGCGGAGCACCGCCGCCACCGTCGCCGCCCACGAGTCGCGCCGGAACGGCGGCCCGCCCTCCACCGCCGCGTACAGGGTCGCCCCCAGCGACCACAGGTCGGACTCAGGCCTGGCGGGCTCGCCGTTCAGCCGCTCGGGAGGCATGTACGCTGGCGTGCCCACGAGACTGCCCGTCGCCGTCAGCCCCGCCTCGGACTCCATGGTGGCGATGCCGAAGTCCGTCAGCACCACCCGCCCGTCGTCGGCCAGCAGCACGTTCTCCGGCTTGACGTCGCGGTGCAGCACCCCGGTGGCGTGCGCGGCGCGGAGCGCGTCGAGCACCCGCGCGCCGATCGCCGCCGCCCGCGCCACCGGCAGCGGCCCGTCCGCGCGGATCGCCTCCGCCAGGGAGCGGGAACGGACGAGCTGCATGACGATCCACGGCCGCCCGTCCTCCTCGACGACGTCGTGGATGACCACCACCGAAGGGTGGTCCAGACGGCCCGCGGCCCTGGCCTCGCGGATGGTCCTGCGGTTGAGCTCGGCCCGCTGCCGCTCGCCGACCCCGCTGTAGCGGACCTCCTTGATCGCGACCGTACGGTCGAGCAGCTCGTCGTAGGCACGCCACACCACGCCCATGCCGCCCTCACCGAGCGGCTCGACGAGGCGGTAGCGATTGCCGACCTGCCTGTCCACGCGGGGCAGCCTACTGGTCGGGTTTGAAGGTCGCGCAGAACGTCTCGAAGAAGTGGTAGTCCTTCTTCCAGCGACTTGCGAGGTTGTGCCAGTAGATGGCGTAACCACGGCCGTTGTCGGTGATGAATCCCCGGTTGCGCACCCTCGTCTTGCCGGTGTTGGTGTTCCAGGTGAAGTCCCAGTCGGCGGCGGCCTTCTGGTAGTCGACCGCCTTGATGTCGATCAGCTGGTAGCCGCCGAACCCGTACTTGGCCGTCTTCTCCTGCTTCCGCCAGTCCTTGACCGGGTCGCTGCCAGGCTTAGAGGCCCGGTCGACCGACACGAACGCGTTGGAGCCCGCGCCGGGGCCGCGGAAGAACACCTGGGAACCCTCACGCTTGTAGACGTCCCAGCCCTTGGGCAGCCCTATGGTGAAGTCGAGCTGCTTGTCCTTGTACCACTTCCAGCCCGAGGGCAGGGTGGCGGCCTGTGCCGTCTCCTCCTCGGTGGGCGTGGGGGAGGGCGTGGCCGACGGGGACTCGCTGACCGTGGGGGAAGGGCTCGACGACGGCTCGGCCGCGTCCGTGGTCGCCGCGCCGGTCGGCTCGGAGGTGGCGGCGGTGCTGGCCGCCGTCGTGGGGCCGGGGCCGCCGGACGGGTCCTCCGGGGTGGCCCGCAGGCCGAGGTAGCCGCCGACGCCCGCGACCAGGAGCACGGCCGTCACGGCCGCGATCACGGGCAGCGCCTGGCGCCTGCCGGCCGAGTCGGCGTTCATCGTGGACTCGGCGTCGTAAGGCGGCGTCGGTGGGTGCTCGGTCGCCGGCGTGATCCGCGCGCCGGTCTCGGGCGGCGGCGCCACGGCGGGCCGGGGCGCGGGCTTGGACACCGGCTGAGGAGCGGGACGGGGCGGGGGCACCGGCATCAGGTTGGGGTCGGTCGGCATGTCGTCCTCGACCGGCGGCACCTTCGGCATCTTCGCCGTCCGCACGGCCGGTGGCTCGCTCGACGCGGCGATCGTCTGCCGCAGCAGCCGCTCCGTCTCCTCGTACATGAGCCGCTGCACCGGCTCCTTGGCCAGCAGCCCGTCGATCACCGGCGCCAGCGGCCCGGCGTGCGTGGCCGGGTCGGGCTCGTCGGTGAGCACGGCGTGCATGGTGGCCAGGGCGTTGCCGCGTTCGTGCGGCGAGCGGCCCTCGACGGCGGTGTAGAGCGTCGCGCCCAGCGCCCACAGGTCGGACTCGCGCCGCGCGGGCAGCCCTTTCAGCCGCTCGGGGGCGATGAACGCCGGCGTGCCCGCCAGCCCGGTCACCGTCAGCTGCGTCTCGGTCTCCAGCGTGGCGATGCCGAAGTCGGTCAGCACCACGCGGCCGTCGTCGGCCAGCAGGACGTTCTCCGGTTTGACGTCGCGGTGGAGCACCCCCGCCTCGTGGGCGCGGTGCAGCGCGTCGAGCACCGCCAGGCCGATCTCGGCCACCCGCTTGGGAGGGAGCGGCCCGTCGTTCTTGATCACGGCGCCGAGCGACCGTGACTGCACGAGCTGCATGACGATCCAGGGCCGGCCGTCCTCCTCGATCACGTCGTGCACGACGATCACGTTGGGATGCTCGAACCTGGCCGCGGCCCGCGCCTCACGCATCGTGCGCCGGTTCAGCAGTTGCACCTCGTCGCCCAGAGCGGCCGCGTATCTGACCTCCTTGACCGCGACGGTGCGGTCGAGCAGTTCGTCATGGGCTCGCCACACGATGCCCATGCCACCCTTGCCAATGGGTTCTTGCAGGTGGTAACGACCGGCGATGCGGCGTCCGCCCGGCTTGTGATCCGACATCAACGGCCTCAAACCCTCCCTCTAGGCCAAGAAATACTCCCATAGCCGGGGATCAACGGCGACTCGCCGCGAGGACAGTCCGCTATTCGAGAAGCCCGTCCCACTAGGTGGAGTGAGCCGTGTAAAGTGCGAACATGACTCGTCGCTACGTGTTTACCGAGCCGGCTCCGGGAGGGCCGGTCGTCAGCTAGCGACCACCTGGAGCCGGCAACAAAGGCAGAGACGCCTCGTCTCTGCCTTTTCACGTTCTTTGCCGGCTCCCGGTGAGCCGGCCGAGTGGGGAGCCGAGATGTCATCGACCTTGGAACGCCACGTGGTCCCGCTGGGCGGCCATCCCGTGGGCGAAGGGCCCGCCGTGGTGATCAGTGACCGGGTGAGCCTGCGCGAGCCTGACGCGGTGCTGCCCGCCGCCGTCACGCTCGCCGAGCCCGCGAGCGCCGCCGACCTGCCCGCCATCGCGGCCAGCGCGCAGGGCGTGGTCATCGGCGGCGCGTGGACCAGGGACATCCCGCTGGTGCGCGCGGTGGCGGGGCTGGGGCTGCCGGTGGTGGTGGAACGCCGCCGCACGGCCACCCTGGAGGAGTGGCTGGGCGTGGCCGACTACTGCGAGGCGGAGGGCGGCGTCCAGGTGATCCTGTGCGAGCACGCCGACCTGGGGCTGCTGCGCGAGGCGCGCGCCGTGTCGGGCCGCCCGGTGCTGGCGGACGTCACCGCCGACCCCGGCCTGTCGACGGCCGCCGTCGCGGCGGGCGCCGACGGCCTGATCGTGTCCGCCGACGGGCGGCACGAGGCGGAGGAGGCGGCCGCCCTCGTCGGCGCCCTGCTCCGGCCGGAGGACCCGGCCACGCTGGCCGAGTGCCGTCAGGCGATCGACCGCGTGGACGCCGCCCTGGCCACCCTCCTGGAGCGCCGCGCCGCCCTCGCGGGCCGCGTCCAGCGGCTCAAGCCGGTCGGCGGCTTCGCGGGCCGCGACCCCGGCCGCGAGCGCGCCCTGGTGGCCCGGATGGCCGAACGCGCCCCCAGCCTGGGCGAGGCCAGGCTGGCTCCCGTCATGAACGCGGTCATCGAGGCCGGGCTGCACCTCGCGGAGGAACGCGCGGCCGGATGAGCAGCCGCCCGGCCCGCTCCCCGCAGACGGTCCGCGACGCTCCCGGGGAGACCCCGGCCGCCGAGCGCCAGGAGGGGAGGACCTCCGGTGGGCGATGCCGGGAGGGTCTTCCCTCAGGGGGTGGTGAGGTGGAAGTTGTTCAGCGGGCGGCCGGGGCCGGTCGTGATCTGGGCGTTGATGAGTTCGGCGAAGCGGCGGTAGCCGTCGGCCGTCGGGTGGAAGCTGCGCGGGTCCACGGTGAGCTGCTCCATGTCCACGATCACCCCGTTGAGGTACGGGCGCGGCCGGCCCACCTCGTGGCCGTCGAACGCCTCGTACGCGTCCACGTACTCGACGCTGCCGGGCCCGCCGAAGGCGACGATCGCCCGGTCGAACTCGCCGGCCACCTCGCGCACGACGCCGTTCAGCCGCTCGGTCATCGAGTTGAGCCAGCGCTGGTCGGCGACGCCGAGGTTGTCGATCCGCCCCGGCGGCGAGGCGGGGAACGGCCGCGGGTAGCCCAGCAGCACCACCCTCGCCTCGGGCGCGCGCGTCCTGATCTCGGCCAGCACGGCCCGCATGCTGCCGCGAAGCTCCCCGATCCGGCGCCGCACCTCGGCGTCCTGGTCGACGCAGGCCGACGACCACGGGAACTTGACGATGCACTCGGTGAGCACCGGCGCGAACCCCGCGTCGTTGCCGCCGATGCTCAGCGTCACCAGGCTCGTGCCGGCGCCGACGCGCTCGATCTGCGGCTGCTGGCCGTGCTGGCCCCGCAGCAGGTTGCCGGTGGTCGCGCCGCTGCACGCCCAGAACCCCGTCTCGCCGCCGAACGCGTGGGCGCCCGCCACGAGCGGCACGTACGAGCCGCCGGCGCGGTGGCAACGGTCGGCGCCGCCGTCCAACGGCGCCTCTCCGCGCCGGTAGACGCCCTCGCCGGACGAGTACGAGTCGCCCAGCGCCACGTAGGCCCCGCCGAGCGCGACCTCGGCGGCGGTCAGCCTGGTCACCTGCGGGAGCCGGCCCGCCGGCTCCCCGGTCGCCGGACAGCCGGCGTCCAGCAGCGCGCACGCGAGCCCCGTGTAGACACCCGCCGGCAGCCCCGCGACGGCCAGCGCCACGCCGAGCAGCACCGCCGCGACGACGCCCGCCGCCTTCCTCACCCCAGTCAGCGCGACCTCCCCCGAGACTCCGCCTTCGAGGGTAGATCAGGGGACGGCTTACGGTCACGGTCGTTTTGCGTACGTTCCGGCCCCGCGGTGATCTTCGGCCGCCCGGACTGCTAAGATTCCGGTGATCGCCTGAGCCTTCCCGGCGCGGACCACGTCCGCCGGGGAGGCTTTTTTCATGTCCGGATCCCCTTTCGACGACGTGAGGCCCCGCATGACCACGCAGACCCCCGCCGCCGGCACCTGGAAGCTCGGCGACCTGACCGTCAACCGCATCGGCTTCGGCGCGATGCGGCTCACGGGCGGCGCCGACTTCGGCCTCGGCGCGCCGAGCGATCGCGACCGTCCGATCGCCGTGCTGCGCCGCGCGATCGACCTCGGGGTCGACCACATCGACACCGCCGCGTTCTACTTCTCCTCGACGCGGTCCGCCAACGAGCTGATCAACCGGGCGCTGTCTCCTTACCCGGAGGGCCTGGTCATCGCCACCAAGGTCTGGGCGGGCAGGGACCCGTCGGGCGAGTGGATCTGGGCCACGCCCGGACAGCTGCGCGGCCAGGTGGAGGAGAACCTGCGCCAGCTCGGCCGGGACCACATGGACGTGGTGAACCTGCGCATCCCGCGGAGCCGCGCGACCGGCTCGATCGCCGAGCACTTCGGCGCGCTGGCCGAGCTCCGCGACGCCGGGCTCGTACGCCATCTGGGCCTGTCCAACGCCACACCGGCCCAGCTGGCGGAGGCCGTGGCCATCGCGCCGGTGGTCTGCGTGCAGAACGCCTACACCGTGGGGGCGCCGGCCGCCGAGCAGCAGTTCCTGCGGGCCTGCGGCGAGCAGGGCATCGCGTACGTGCCGTTCTTCGCGATCGCCGGCGCGGGGCGCGAGCGGGGAGCGGTCGCCGGGGAGCAGGAGTCCGTGCGGGCCGTCGCGAGCGCCCACGGTGCGACGCCCGCGCAGGTCCGGCTGGCCTGGACGCTGGCGCAGGGGCCGCACGTGCTGGCCATCCCCGGCACCGGGAACCCGGACCACCTCGCCGAGAACGTGGCGGCGGGGGCGCTGCGGCTGTCCGGCGAGGACCTGGCACGCCTGGCCGGTGTCACTCGGCTGGACTGACCGCGGGGGAGGCCGGATCGGCCGCGGCCGCGAGGCGCTTCCTGCGGAGGCGGAGCAGGAACCACCCGGCTGCGATGCCGGCGGCGACGACCGGGAGCAGGTAGAAGGCGACCCGCTGGTCCTGGTCGGCGAACGGCATCAGGAAGACCACCAGGGCGAGGAAGGCCAGGGTGAGCCAGTTGGTGTAGGGGGTGCCGGGCATCGGGAAGGCGGAGCGGTGCCCGGTGCGCCGCAGGCGGAGCTGGCAGTAGACCAGCGTGCCCCAGGTGGTGACCACGCCCAGCGAGGCGCACGCGGTGGCGATGTTGAAGGCGCGCTCCGGCACGAAGGAGAACAGGGCGATGCCCGCCAGGAACATCGACGCGGTGAACAGCACCCCGCCGATCGGGATGCGGCGCCGGCTGAGCGCGGCGGTGAAGCCGGGCGCCTCGCCCTTGAGTCCCATCGACCGGACGATGCGGCCCGTCGCGTACAGGCCGGAGTTGCACGACGAGAGCGCGGCGGTGATCACGATGAGGTTCATGGCGTCGGCCGCCCACGGCACGCCCAGACCGGCGAACACCGTGACGAACGGGGACGTGCCGGCCTCGTAGGCGGTCCACGGCAGCACCATCGACAGCAGCAGCACCGAGCCCACGTAGAACAGCGCGATCCGCCACACCACGCCGTTGACCGCCTTCGGCATCACCTTCTCGGGCCGGGCCGTCTCGCCCGCGGCGATGCCGACCAGCTCGATCGACGCGTACGCGAACACCACCGACTGCAGGCTCATCAGCACCAGCGGGAACCCGGTCGGGAAGAACCCGCCGTGGGCCACCGCGTTCGCCGGCGTCGCCTGGCCGACGGTGAACACCACCAGCACCAGCCCGACCACCAGGAACGTGACGATGGCCAGCACCTTCAGCAGCGCGAACCAGAACTCCAGCTCACCGAAGAGCTTCACCGACAGGAGGTTCACCACGAGCACGAAGGCCAGCGCGAGCAGCGCCGTCAGCCACTGCGGGAACGCCGGCGCCCAGTAGTGGACGTAGGTGGCGATCGCGACCAGCTCGGCGACGCCGGTGAACGCCCAGTTGAACCAGTACATCCACCCGCTGGCGAAGGCGGCCCACGGCCCGATGAACTCGTGCGCGTACACCACGAAGGAGCCCGAGGCGGGCCGGTAGAGCGCCAGCTCCCCGAGCGCCCGCATGACGAAGAACGCCGCCACCCCCGCGGCCGCGAACGACAGCACCAGGGCCGGCCCCGCGGCGGCCAGCCGCCCGCCGGCGCCCAGGAACAGCCCCACGCCGATCGCGCCGCCGATGGCGATCATCTGCACCTGGCGGTTGCCCAGGGCGGGCCGGTATCCCTCGTCGGACTCCGTGTGCACTGAGTGTCTCCTTCGTGACTTTCCGTCACGGAGAGGGTATAGGCGCTGATCGAGGGAGAGGGATCCGGCACGCCGTCCCCTGCCACGCCCCGGAGTGTCGGTGCGGACCACTAGAGTCGGAGCGCACACCACACGTTCAGACCGGGAGGCGCCGCTCCATGTCGTCCAGCGACTCGTTCGTCCATCTGCACGTGCACACCGAATACTCCATGCTCGACGGGGCCGCGCGGCTCAAGCAGATGTTCAAGCAGGTCGGCGAGCTGGGCATGCCGGCGATCGCGATCACCGACCACGGCAACATGCACGGCGCCTACGACTTCTACCGGCAGGCGACCGGCGCGGGCGTCAAGCCGATCATCGGCATCGAGGCCTACGTCGCCCCCGCCTCGCGCTTCAACAAGAAGCCGGTGCTGTGGGGCGAGCCGCACCAGAAGAAGGACGACGTCTCCGCGGGCGGCTACTACACCCACATGACGATCTGGGCGCGCAACAAGACCGGCCTGCACAACCTGATGCGGCTGTCCTCGCGCGCCTACACCGAGGGTTTCGTCCGCAAGTGGGCGCGAATGGACTCCGAGATCCTCGCCGAGCACGCCGACGGGCTGATGGCCACCACCGGCTGCCCCTCCGGCGAGGTGCAGACCAGGCTCAGGCTCGGCCAGTACGACGAGGCGGTCAAGGCCGCCGCCAAGTTCCAGGACATCTTCGGCAAGGACAACTTCTTCCTGGAGGTCATGGACCACGGCCTCGACATCGAGCGCCGCGTCCGCGACGGGCTGACCCGCATCAGCAAGGAGCTGGGCATCCCGCCGCTGGTCACCAACGACTCCCACTACACCTACGAGTCCGACGCCTCCTCCCACGACGCCCTGCTCTGCATCCAGACCGGCAAGCAGCTGTCCGACCCCGACCGGTTCCGGTTCGACGGCAGCGGCTACTACATCAAGACCGCCGACGAGATGCGCGCCGTCGACTCCTCCGACCTGTGGGCCGAGGGCTGCCGCAACACGCTGCTGGTGGCCGAGAAGGTCGACCCCGCCGGGTTCTTCGAGCACAAGAACCTCATGCCGACCTTCCCCGTGCCCGACGGCCTGACCGAGGAGGAGTTCTTCCGCCAGGAGGTCTGGAGAGGGCTTGAGCGCCGCTTCCCCGAGGGCGTCGACGAGGAGCACCGCGCCTGGGTCGAGAACGAGCTGCGGGTCATCGTCCAGATGGGCTTCCCGAGCTACTTCCTCGTGGTCGCCGACTTCATCATGTGGGCGAAGAACAACGGCATCCGCGTCGGTCCCGGCCGTGGCTCCGCGGCCGGCTCCCTGGTGGCGTACGCGCTCGGCATCACCGACCTCGACCCGATCCCGCACGGCCTGATCTTCGAGCGGTTCCTCAACCCCGAGCGCGTCTCCATGCCCGACGTCGACATCGACTTCGACGAGCGCAGGCGCGGCGACGTGATCCGCTACGTCACGGAGAAGTGGGGCGCCGACAAGGTCGCGATGATCGCCACGTTCGGCACCATCAAGGCCAAGGCCGCCATCAAGGACGCCGGCCGCGTCCTGGGCTATCCGTACGCCCTCGGCGACAAGGTCTCCAAGGCGTTCCCGCCCGCCGTGATGGGCAAGGACATCCCGCTGTCGGGCATCTTCGACAGCGACCACCCCCGCTACGCCGAGGCGGGCGAGCTGCGCAGGCTCTACGAGGAGGACGTCGACGTCAAGGCGACGATCGACCTCGGCAAGGGCCTGGAGGGCCTGATCAGGCAGACCGGCGTGCACGCCGCCGGTGTGATCATGTCCGCCGAGGTGCTGACCGACCACATCCCGATCATGCGCCGCGACTCCGACGGTGTGATCATCACGCAGTTCGACTACCCGACCTGCGAGACGCTCGGCCTGCTGAAGATGGACTTCCTGGGCCTGCGCAACCTCACGATCATCGACGACTGCCTGAAGATGATCGAGGCCACCACCGGCGAGCAGATCGACCTGCTGGCGCTGCCGCTCGACAACCGCAAGGCCTACGAGCTGCTGGCCCGCGGTGACACGCTGGGCATCTTCCAGCTCGACGGCGGCGGCATGCGCTCGCTGCTGCGGCTCATGCGCCCCGACAACTTCGAAGACATCTCCGCCGCCCTCGCGCTCTACCGCCCCGGCCCGATGGGCGCCAACTCCCACACCAACTACGCCCTGCGCAAGAACGGCCAGCAGGAGATCACGCCGATCCATCCTGAGCTCGAAGAGCCGCTCAAGGAGATCCTGTCCACGACCCACGGCCTGATCGTCTATCAGGAGCAGGTCATGGCCATCGCGCAGAAGGTCGCCAACTACTCGCTGGGCGGCGCCGACCTGCTGCGGCGCGCGATGGGCAAGAAGAAGAAGTCCGAGCTCGACAAGCAGTTCGTGACCTTCGAGCAGGGCATGAAGGACAACGGCTTCTCCGCCGCCGCCATCAAGGCGCTGTGGGACATCCTGCTGCCGTTCTCCGACTACGCCTTCAACAAGGCCCACACCGCCGGCTACGGCCTGGTGTCCTACTGGACGGCCTACCTCAAGGCCAACCACCCCGCCGCCTACATGGCCGCGCTGCTGTCGTCGGTCAAGGACGACAAGGACAAGTCGGCCCTCTACCTCAACGAGTGCCGCCGGATGGGCATCAAGGTGTTCCCGCCGGACGTCAACGACTCCGACTTCGACTTCACCCCGCGCGGCACCGACATCCGCTTCGGCCTGTCGGCGATCCGCAACGTGGGCGCCAACGTCGTCGACGGCATCATCAACGCGCGCAAGGAGAAGGGCCGCTTCGCCGACTTCAAGGACTTCCTGCGCAAGGTGCCGGCGCTCGTCTGCAACAAGCGCGTCATCGAGTCGCTGATCAAGGCCGGCGCGTTCGACTCGCTCGGCCATGTCCGCAAGGGCCTGGTCATGGTGCACGAGCAGGCCGTCGACGCGATCATCGACATCAAGAAGAACGAGGCCATCGGCCAGGACTCGCTGTTCGGCGCGATCGAGGGCGGCGAGGACCAGACCTTCGACGTGCAGATCCCGGTGGGCGAGTGGGACAAGACCACGCTGCTGCAGTTCGAGCGGGAGATGCTCGGCCTGTACGTGTCCGACCACCCGCTGTTCGGCGTCGAGCACATCCTCGCCGCCGGGGCCGACTGCTCGATCGCGGCGCTGCAGGACGACAGCCGTCCCGACGGCCAGGTGGTCACCGTCGGCGGCATCCTGTCGGGCGTGCAGCGCAAGGTCACCAAGAAGGGCGACACGTGGGTGCTCACCCAGCTTGAGGACCTGGAGGGCGCCATCGAGGTGATGATCTTCCCGTCGGCCTACCAGCTCTGCTCGACGATCCTGGCCGAGGATGCGATCGTGTTCGTCAAGGGCCGCATCGACAAGCGCGAGGACATCGGCAAGATCATCGCGATGGAGGTGACGGCGCCCGACCTCACCCAGGAGGCCGGCGGGCCGCTGCTGGTGAGCCTGCCGCTCAACCGCTGCACCGCCCCCGTGGTGAGCAGGCTCAAGGAGATCCTGACCACCCACCCCGGCACCTCCGAGGTCCACCTCCAGGTCCACAACGGCCCCAAGACGACCGTCCTGCGGGTCGACGACCGGCTGCGGGTGGCGCCGTCACCGGCGCTGATGGGCGATCTGAAGCAGCTGCTCGGCCCGGCCTGCCTGGGGGCCTGACCCGTCCCCGGTGGCGGAGTTCGACCAGGCCGGGGCCGCTGCCTGGGCAGACCTCGCCATCGTGGGCCGCCCCCGGGTGGGGGAGGATCACGGGGTGAGCGAACTGCACTACCTGAGCGCCACCGAGCTCAGCCATCTGATCCGTACCCGCCAGGTGAGCGCGGTCGAGGTGCTCCAGGCCCACCTCGACCGCATCGAGCAGGTCAACCCCCGGGTCAACGCCGTCGTCACCCTCGTCGCCGAACAGGCCATGGACGCCGCCAAGGCCGCCGACGCCGTCGAGCCGGTCGGCCCGCTGCACGGCGTCCCGGTCGCGCACAAGGACCTCACCGACACCGCGGGGATCCGGACCACCTACGGCTCGCCGCTGTTCGCCGGCCACGTGCCGGAGCGCGACGACCTGGTGGTGCGGCGGCTGAAGGCGGCGGGCGCGATCACCGTGGGCAAGACGAACACGCCCGAGTTCGGCACCGGCTCCCACACCGTCAACGACGTGTTCGGCCTCACCCGCAACCCGTACGACCTGACCAGGTCCGCCGGCGGCAGCAGCGGCGGCGCGGCGGCGGCGCTGGCCACCGGGATGGTGCCCCTGGCCGACGGCTCCGACATGGGCGGGTCGCTGCGCAACCCCGCGTCGTTCTGCAACGTGGCCGGGCTGCGGCCCACGCCGGGGCGGGTGCCGGCGGTCTCCGAGATCGCGGCCTGGTACACGCTCTCGGTGCAGGGGCCGATGGCCAGGAACGTCGACGACCTGAGCCTGATGCTGTCGGTCATCTCCGGGTTCGACCCGCGCTCGCCGTACGCGATCAAGGAGGCGTACGCGCCCGAGCCGGAGGAGGGGGTGGCCGGGCTGCGCGTGGCGTGGAGCCCCGACCTCGGCGGGCTGCCGGTCGACGCCGCGACGGCGGCGGTCACCGCGACCGCGCCCGCGGTGTTCGAGCGGCTCGGCGCCCGCGTGGAGGAGGTCGAGCTGGACCTGGAGGACGCCGAGGTGGCCTTCCGCACCTACCGCGCGTGGTTCTACGCGCTGGCCTACGGCGAACTCGACGGGCTCGGGGCCAACACCGCGTGGAACGTCGAGCGGGGGCGCGAGGTCACCGGCGCCGACCTGGCCCGCGCCGAGCGCGCCCGCAGCCGTCTCTACCAGCGGATGGCGGACTTCTTCGACTCCTACGACGTGCTCATCGCCCCGGTCAGCCAGGTGCCGCCGTTCCCGGCGGAGGAGCCGTACGTGCGCGCGATCGACGGCGTGGAGCTGCCCGACTACCTGGCGTGGATGCGGTCCGCCTACTGGGTCAGCGTGCTGCACGCCCCGGCCGCGTCCGTCCCCGCCGGGTTCACGCCGTCGGGGCTGCCGGTGGGGGTCCAGATCATCGGCCGTCCGTTCGCCGACGCCCGCGTCCTGCGGGTGGCCCGCGCCTTCGAACAGGCCACCGGCCACGCCTCGCACCACCCGCCCCTCTGACGGCCTCAGCCGGGCGGGGGAGCGCCGTCCCCGGTGGGCGGGTGGGGCTTGCGGAGGGGGGACTCGCGGTAGCCGTGCATGCCCTCCAGGAACCCGAAGAGCCCCACCGCGAGCATCGGCCACGACACCAGGACGCCCTTGGCCGTCAGGTCCAGCGGGCCGGGGACGAACGTGACCCCGGGGAAGGCCGAGGCCTCGACGGTGACGACGCCCACGGTGACGGTCGTGCCGATCCACCAGGCGGCCAGGGCGCCCGCGGCCCCGCCCAGGCAGAGCCCCAGGAGGACCGGCAGCTGGACGCGGCGGCTGAGGAACCAGGCCAGCGCCCCGCACGCCAGCCCCAGCCCGCCGGTGATCGTGGCGAACCAGCCGTCCGCCGCTATGAGCGCCTGCGTGGACGGGTCCGCCAGCGCCGGCGCCTGGTCGAAGACCCGGTACGGGGGCCGCGGCGACAGGGCGGACCACAGGAGGCCGGCGGGAAGCCCGAGGGCGGCGAGTGCGAGGACAGTGATCGCGAACGCGCGTACTTCCCTCGTCACGCCACGCCCCTTCAATCGCCGGCAGGACCAGATCGATGGTATCTCCCGGTTAGGCTCACTTCGTGATTGAAGAGAAGGTCTGGGTGATAGAACCCTCTGGCCCGCTTCGCGGCGATGTCGTGGTGCGCGGGTCGAAGAACGGGGTCTCCAAGCACATGGTCGCCGCCATGCTCGGCGGCGGCGAGAGCACCATCCACAACGCCCCCGAGGTGGGCGAGGTCGGCATCACCGCCGCCATGCTGGAGGCGCTCGGCATCCACGTCGAGATCAGCAAGACGGAGATCCGCATCGGGCGGGGTCAAGAGATCAGGCCGCGGGTGCCCGACGCGTTCACCGGGCTGAACCGTATCCCGATCCTCATGCTGGGCCCGCTGCTGCACCTGGCGGGGGAGGCGTTCGTGCCGCTGGTCGGCGGTGACCCGATCGGGCGGCGGCCGATCAACTTCCACGTGGAGGCGCTGCGCGCGATGGGCGCCGAGGTGGAGGTCGGTGACACCGGCGTGTTCGCCAAGGCGGGACGGCTGCACGGCACTCGCCTGGAGCTGCCGTACCCGAGCGTGGGCGCGACCGAGACGATCCTCATGTCCGCGGTCCTGGCCGAGGGCAAGACCGTGCTGAAGAACGCGGCCACCGAGCCCGAGGTGGTGGAGCTGGCGCTGTTCCTGCAGCGGATGGGCGCCATGATCGAGCTGTCGCCGGACCGCCGGATCGTCATCGAGGGCGTGGAGCGGCTGCGCGGCGCCTCGACCTGGCTGGCCGGCGACCGCATCGAGGCGTTCTCGTACCTCGCGGCGGGACTGATCACCGGCGGCGAGGTGCGCGTGCACGGCTGCCCGCAGGACCGGCTGGTCACCGCGATCACCACGCTGGCCAGGATGGGCGCCCGGTTCGACATCAACGACGAGTACCTGTGCGCCACCGCGCCGCCGGAAGGGCTGCGGGCGGCGGCCGTGCAGACCGACACCCATCCGGGGTTCATGACCGACTGGCAGACGCCGCTCATGGTGCTGTTCACGCAGAGCCAGGGGATGTCGGTGCTGCACGAGACGGTGTTCGAGAACCGTCTGGTGTACGTGCCGGCGCTGAAGAGCATGGGCTGCGAGATCGAGGTGTTCGACCAGTGCCTCGGCGGCCCCGCCTGCCGCTACCACGACACCAACGCGCGCCACTCGGCCGTCGTGCGCGGGGTGTCCCAGCTGCGGGGCGCCGACGTGACGCTGCCCGACATCCGGGCCGGGTTCTCCGCGGTGCTGGCCGCAGCCGTGGCCGACGGGCGCTCGACGCTGCGCGGCGTGCACCACATCGAGCGCGGCTACCACCACCCGTTCGAGCAGTTCCAGTCACTTGGTCTGAACATCAGCAGAGGTTAGTAAAGAGACAGGAATCGGGCGTTTGCCGGGGATCGGGCGGTCGCACATCAATGTCGTGACTGTCCGCACATCCATCGCCACGCTCGGCATGGTGGGCGCCCTCGGCGGGGTGCTGGTCGCGGCGTTCGCCGCGCCCGTCGTCGCCGGGGCGGGCCTGGCCGCGAAGGGCACCGCCGACACCTTCACGCACCTGCCGCCGGCGCCGCGCGAGGAGCCGCTCAGCGAGGTGACGCGGCTGGTGGACGCGAGCGGGCACACCTTCGCCCAGTTCTACCAGGCCAACCGGACCACGGTGCGGCTGGACCAGGTGGCGCCGGTGATGCGGCAGGCCATCGTGGCGATCGAGGACGCCCGCTTCTACGAGCACGGCGGCATGGACGTCATCGGCACCCTCCGGGCGCTCATCGCCAACACCCGGGCGGGCTCCATCAAGCAGGGCGGTTCCTCGCTCACCCAGCAGCTGGTGAAGAACATCCTGGTGGAGAGCGCCAAGACCGAGGAGGAACGGGACCGGGCCCGCGCCCCCAGCGTCTCCCGCAAGATCCACGAGCTGCGGCTGGCGCTGGCGATGGAACGCAAGTACCGCAAGGGCGAAATCCTGGAGAAGTACCTGAACATCGCCTACTTCGGCGCCGGCGCGCACGGCGTCGAGGCGGCGGCCAGGCGCTTCTTCTCCACCTCCGCCGCCGAGCTGACCCTCACCGAGGCGGCCACCCTGGCCGGCGCCGTGCGTACCCCGTACTCGACCGACCCGTCCATCGGCCGCGCGCAGCGCGCGCGCCTCAAGGAGCGCCGCGACCTGGTGCTCGACCGCATGGCGGGACTCAAGCTGATCACCCGCGAACAGGCGTCCGAGGCCAAGGCCAGCCCGCTCGGGCTGAAGCTGAAGCCCGAGCCCGGCGGCTGCTCGCAGAGCGAGCATCCGTACTTCTGCATGTACGTGCACCGCGAGCTGCTGACGAACGAGGTCTTCGGCAGCACGGCGGCGGTACGGCGGGCCCGCATGGAACGCGGCGGGCTGGTGATCAGGACCAGCCTGAACCCGAAGGCGCAGAAGGCCGCGGAGCGGGCCATCAGGGAACGGGTGAACCCCGACGACACCGAGGTGGCCGCCGAGGCGATGGTGGAGCCCGGCACCGGCTGGATCCGGGCGATGGCCGCCAGCAAGAAGGTCGGGCCGGGCAAGAAGGGCGGCCCGCGCACCACCTACAACCTGGTCGCCGACGTCCGGCACGGCGGCGGGCAGGGGCTGCAGGCGGGCTCCACGTTCAAGGTGTTCACGCTGGTCACCGCGCTCAAGGAGGGCTGGCGGTTCGGCGACGGGTTCGACACCCCGGGGTCGCTGGTGCCCTCGAAGGGTTACCGGGACTGCGCGGGCAAGCCGGTCAACGACCCGTCGGCGCAGGTGTTCAACGCCGGCGGCGAGGGCAGCGACGGCGGCCCGCACAGCCTGGAGACCGGCACCTGGAAGTCGGTCAACATCTTCTACATGATGCTGGAGCGCAAGGTCGGCCTGTGCGACGTGGTCAAGACCGCCAGGGAGCTCGGCGTCGTCAGGGCCGACGGGCGGCCGCTGCGCGAGGTGCCGACGTTCACGCTGGGCGTCAACGAGATGGACCCGCTCACGGTCGCGGCCTCGTTCGCCGCGCTCGGGGCCCGCGGCCGGTACTGCCGCCCGCTCGCCATCGTGGAGATCGCCGACAGGAACGACCGGCGCACCCGCGTGCGGCCCGACTGCCACCAGGCGATCGAGCGGCCCGTCGCCGACGCGGTCAGCCACGTGCTGACCGGCGTGTTCGACAAGGGCACGATGCGCGGCCAGGACCCCGGCATGCCCGCCGCCGGCAAGACCGGCACCAACAACGGCTACACCTCGGCCTGGTTCGCCGGCTACACGCCCCGGCTCGCCGCCGCGGTCAGCGTCGGCGACATCCGCGGCTCCTACCGCCACCCGCTGAGGAACGTGGAGATCGGCGGCCAGTACTACGGCTCGGTGCAGGGCGCCTCGCTGCCGGGCCCGATCTGGGTGGACTCGATGCGGCGGGCGCTGCGGGGCGAGGAGAACCGGGGCTTCCACGGCCCCGACATGTCGCGCTTCGGCGGCGGTCACACGCCGGGCCTGGAGGAGGCGCTGGCGGAGGAGCTGGGGGAGACGCGCGAGAGGGGCGACCGCCGCGGTCGCGACCACCCGATCTCCAAGCGGCACCGCAAGATCATCGAATGGCTGCTCGGCGAGCGGCGGCACCCGCCGCGCGACCGGTGGTGAGGCGTCAGGCGGGCTTGCCGATGGGCGCCGTCACGGCCCCGGTCAGCTCGATCAGGCTGGCCGGCGCGGTCTCGATCTGCAGCCCGCGCTTGCCGGCCGAGAAGTAGACCGTCTCGAACTCCAGTGCCGAGGAGTCGACCACGGTCGGCAGCCGCTTGCGCTGCCCGAGCGGGCTGATGCCGCCCACCACGTAGCCCGTCACCCGCTCCACCTTGGCCGCGTCGGCCATCGCCGCGCGCTTGCCGCCGAGCGCCGAGGCCAGCGCCTTGAGGTCGAGCTTGCCCGCCACCGGCACCACCGCGACGGCCAGGCCGCCCTCGGTCTCGGCCACCAGGGTCTTGAAGATCCGCTCGTAGGGGACGCCGAGCGCGTCGGCGGCCTCCTCGCCATAGGCCTGCGCGGCGGGGTCGTGATCGTACGGGTGGAGCGTGAACTCCGCCTTGGCCCGCTCCAGCGCGACGGTGGCGGGGGTGCCGCCCTTGGTCTTCGACTTGCCCACAGGACGAGTGTAGCGAATCTACAATGTAAAAGCGCGGCCGGGGGTGTACCCGAGCGCCCGCCGGAACGCGTCGATGAACGCGCTCGCCGACGACCAGCCGCACCGGTGCGCCACCTGGGTGACGGCGCCGCCCTCGGCCAGGAGCAGCAGCGCGTGGTGCAGCCTGAGCTGGGTGCGCCACTGCGGGAACGTCATGCCGAGCTCGGCCCGGCAGAGCCTGGCCAGGGTCCGGTCGCTGGTGCCCGCGTCGGCGGCGTGCCGGGCGAGCGTCCGCGGGTCCGCCGGGTCGGCGTGCAGCGCGGCGCAGACGGCCGCCAGGCGCGGGTCGCGCGGCGTGGGCAGGTGCAGCGGCTGCTCGGGGGAGCGGCGCAACCGGTCGAGGAGCACGGCGAGCAGCCGCCCGCGCTCCCCGCCGTCCGGGCCGGCCTGTGCCGCCTCGCCGGTGTAGGCGATGATCAGCTCGCGGAGCAGCGGGCCGACGGCGAGGACGGCGGGGCGGCCCAGGCCCAGCGGGTTGGCGGTGAGGCCGACCAGCCGCACCTCGGTGGCGCCGTGGGCGCGGTGCTCGTGCACGGTGCCGGCCGGGATCCAGATGGCGCGGTTGGCCGGGGCGACCCAGGTGCCGGCGCCGGTGGTGACGGAGAGGACGCCGTGGCGGGCGTAGACGATCTGGTGGGTGTCGTGGCGGTGGGCGTCGATGCCGCTTCCCGGCGCCAGGGGGCGGAGGCCGGTGGGCGCCTGCGGCAGATGGCGGATTTCCATGACAAGTTGGCACTTTATCGGAAGCGCGCCATCCCGGGCCCCGGCGATGATCGGGGGCGTGCGGGCGAACAAGGTGGGGATGCTGGCGGCCGGCCACGCCGGGGTGGACGTCTACCAGGGGGCGGTGCCGGCGCTGGTGCCGTTCCTGGTGGCCGAGCGGGGTTACGGGTACGTGGCGGTGTCGGGCGTGGTGCTGGCCGCGACGTTGCTGTCGTCGGTGGTGCAGCCGGTGTTCGGGGCGCTGGCGGACCGGTGGCGGATGCCGTGGCTGATCCCGGCCAGCATGGTGACGGCGGGGCTCGGGGTGGCGCTGAGCGGGGTGACGGACTCGTACGCGCTGACCTGGCTGGCGGTGGCGCTGTCGGGGCTGGGCGTGGCCGCGTACCACCCGGAGTCGGCGCGGCTGGCGAGGATCGCCAGCGCGGGCAGCCACGTGCGGATGAGCTGGTTCTCGCTGGGCGGGACACTGGGGTTCGCGTCGGCGCCGGTGCTGGTGACGCCGCTGCTGGCGGTGGGCGGGCTGGGCGCCTCGCCGTGGCTGGTGGTGCCGGGGGTGGTGGGCGCGCTGGTGACGCTGCCGGTGATCCGGGCGCTGTCGGGGCGCGGCGCGGCGCGCGGCGCGGCGGCGGAGGCGTCGGGGCGCGACGACTGGGCGTCGTTCGCCCGGCTGACGCTGGTGATCGTCTTCCGGTCGGTGGTGTACGTGGGGCTGAGCGCTTTCGTGGCCCTGTACGCCGGGGGCGGGGCGGCGGGGGTGGTGGCGCTGTTCGTGCTGTTCGGGGGCGGGGCCGTGGGCACGGTGCTGGGCGGCAGGCTGGCCGCGCGGTGGGGCCGGGTGCGGGCGATGCGGGCGGCGTACGCGGCGAGCGTGCCGGCGGTGGCCGGGGTGGTGCTGGCGCCGGGGCCGCTGATGTACGTGTTCGTCGCGGCGGCGGCGATCACCCTGTACGCGCCGTTCTCGCTGCACGTGACGCTGGGCCAGGACTATCTGCCGCGGCGGGTGGGCACGGCGGGCGGGGTGACGCTGGGGCTGGCGGTGAGCGCGGGCGGGCTGGCCAGCCCGCTGGTCGGCTGGGTGGCGGAGACGGTGTCGCTGCGGGTGGCGCTGGGCTGTCTGGCGCTGGTCGCGATACCGGCCTGGCTGCTGTCGCGCACGCTGGCGGAGCCGGCCAGGCCCGCCGTCACGAGCGAGACCTGACGGCCGCCGCGGTCAGCCGACGGCGGAGGCGCCGCCCGGCGAGCCGGGGCCGATCAGGCGGACCTCGCCCGGCCGCCGGTCGGGGCGCAGGCCGCGCCAGGAAGGGTGGCGCAGCCGGTGGTCGCCGGTCACCTCGGCGTACTGGACCTCGCCGACCATGACGGGCCGCACCCAGTGGGCGTCGCGGGCGTGCTCGCGCGGGACCGGTTCGGCGAAGGGCGGGTCGTCCTGCTCCAGCGGGGCCAGGCGCCGGCGCAGGTCGCCCAGCATGGACTCGGTGAAGCCGGTGCCGACGTGCCCGATGAACAGCAGGCGCCCGGCGTCGTCGTACGAGCCGAGCAGCAGGGAGCCGATGGTGCCTGAGCGCCGCCCGGAGCCGGGCTTCCAGCCGCCGATGACGACCTCGACGGCGCTGACGTTCTTGACCTTGGTCCACTCGCCGGTCCGCCTGCCGGGCCGGTAGGGGGAGGCGAGCCGCTTGCAGACGACGCCTTCGAGGCCGAGGCGGCGGGAGGAGGCGAAGGCGTCCTCGGCGTGGTCGTGGAAGCGGACGGGTACCTGCCAGCGGTAGCCGGGGGTGAAGACGGTCTCCAGCAGCTCGCGGCGTTCGGTGTAGGGCAGCTGGATGACGGGGTCGTCGTCGAGGTGCAGCAGGTCGAAGGCCATGAAGGTCACGGGCACGGTACGGGCGAGCTCGGCGACGCTGACCGGGTTGCGCTGGTGCATGCGCGGCTGGAGCGCGCCGAAGCTGGGGCGGCCGGCCTCGTCGAAGGCGACGATCTCGCCGTCGACGACGGCCTGGCGGCGTCCGGTGGCGCCGGCCATGAGCTGGAGCTCGGGATAGGCGGAGGTGATGTCCTTGGCGTTGCGCGACATCAGCCGGACGGTGCCGCCGGCGATGTAGGCGATCGCGCGGACGCCGTCCCATTTCATCTCGACGGCCCATTCGTCCTGGTCGGCGGAGGGCAGCGCGCCGGCCTGGGCCAGCATCGGCGCATAGGTGGGCAGCGGCGCCATGACCGGTGCCATACCCCGGCTGGGTCGTGGACGTAACCCGAAATAACCTGACAGTTCGGTCAAGCCGGGGCGTGGCCGTCCTCGACGAGCTGGCCCAGGTCGACCCCGTGCAGGGCGAGCTCGGTCACGCTGGCGCAGTATCCCTGCAGGTAGAGGCGGCCGCCGATGTCGTGTGAGATGCGGAGGAGCGGCCGGTCGTCGAGCACGATGGCCTCCACCACGATGCCGCCCGGGGCACGCCAGATCGCCATGCCAGGATCGTACAAAGATGTAGGTAAAGCACAAGTAATGACAAAGTAGACATAAAGTCCGATGGCCGGAGGGAAAGGCTCGTCAAAGGGCGGGTGTGTCAGTTCCCTCGGATCATGGGGAGGCGTCAGCGCCGGGTTTTACCCGGCCGTCCCTCTTGGGCTCGCCCGGAGTGTCCGCATGCTGGACGGAAGCGGATTCAGGGGTTGGACTCCGTAGACTGTGGGGGTGATTTCCCGTATCGACATGCGCGGGTCCCTTCCTGCGGACCTGCGCGACGTGCTGCCCCGCGCCGAGCTCGACGTCGAGGCCGCCCTGGAGAAGGTGCGGCCCATCTGCGAGGACGTGCGCCATCGCGGGGCGGCAGCCGTACGGGAGCTGACCGCCAGGTTCGACGGTGTCGAGATCTCCACCACCCGGGTGCCCGCCGAGGCGATCGCCGGGGCGCTCGCCGGGCTCGACCCGAAGGTCAGGGCCGCGCTGGAGGAGTCCATCCGCCGCGCCAGGCTGGTCCACCGCGACCAGCGCCGCACCGAGGTCACCACCCAGGTGGTGCCCGGCGGCACCGTCACCGAGCGGTGGGTGCCGGTCGACCGCGTGGGCCTCTACGTGCCCGGCGGGCGCGCCGTCTACCCGTCGTCGGTGGTGATGAACGTCGTCCCGGCCCAGGAGGCCGGGGTGCCCTCGCTGGCGGTGACCAGCCCCGCCCAGCGAGAGTTCGGCGGCCTGCCGCACCCGTCGATCCTGGCCGCCTGCGCGCTGCTCGGCGTCGACGAGGTCTACTCCGCGGGCGGCGCCCAGGCCGTGGCCATGTTCGCCTACGGCACCGAGGAGTGCCCGCCCGCCACCATGGTCACCGGCCCCGGCAACATCTGGGTGGCCGCGGCCAAGCGGCTGCTCAAGGGCCGCATCGGCATCGACAGCGAGGCCGGCCCCACCGAGATCGCGATCCTGGCCGACGCCACCGCCGACCCGGTGCACGTCGCCGCCGACCTGATCAGCCAGGCCGAGCACGACGTCATCGCCGCCGCCGTCCTCGTCACCGACAGCGAGGAGCTGGCCGAGGGCGTGGAGAAGGAGCTGCCCGCCCAGGTGGCCGCCACCCGCCACAGCGAGCGCATCGCCGAGGCGCTGCGCGGCCGCCAGTCCGCGATCGTGCTGGTCGACGACCTCGACGCCGGCCTGAAGGTGGTCGACGCCTACGCCGCCGAGCACCTGGAGATCCAGACCGCCGACGCCGCCGCCGTGGCCGCCCGGGTACGCAACGCCGGCGCGGTCTTCGTCGGCCCGTACGCCCCGGTCTCGCTGGGCGACTACCTCGCGGGGTCCAACCACGTGCTGCCCACCGGCGGCTGCGCGTGCCACTCCGGCGGGCTGTCGGTGCAGACCTTCCTGCGCGGCATCCACGTCGTCGACTACACCCGTGAGGCCCTGGCCGAGGCGGCCGCCCACGTGTCGGTGCTGGCCGACGCCGAGGACCTGCCCGCCCACGGCGCCGCGATCCGCGCCCGCTTCGACTGGCAGGTGCCGTCATGAACCTGGACGACCTGCCCATCCGCGACGACCTGCGCGGCAAGAGCCCCTACGGGGCGCCGCAGATCGACGTCCCCGTGCGGCTCAACACCAACGAGAACCCGCATCCTCCGTCCGCCGAGCTGGTCGCCGACCTGGCCGAGGCGGTCGGCAGGGTCTCGGGCGAGCTCAACCGCTACCCCGACAGAGACGCCGTCGAGCTGCGCGCCGCGCTGGCCGACTACCTGGGCCACGGCCTGACCACCGCGCAGGTGTGGGCGGCCAACGGCTCCAACGAGATCATCCAGCAGATCCTGCAGGCGTTCGGCGGCCACGGCCGCAGCGCGCTGGGGTTCGAGCCTTCCTACTCGATGCACCCGATCATCACGACCGGCACCAGCACCGAGTGGATCCACGCCGCCCGCGAGGAGGACTTCTCGCTCGACCCGGGCAAGGTCGTGGCGGCGATCGGCGAGCACCGGCCCGACGTCGTGTTCGTGGCCTCGCCCAACAACCCGACGGGCACCGCCCAGCCGCTGGAGACGATCGAGGCGATCCTGGACGCGGCGCCCGGCATGGTCGTGGTCGACGAGGCCTACGCCGAGTTCGCCCGCGAGGGCACGCCGTCGGCGCTCACCCTGCTGCCGAGCCACCCCAGGCTGATCGTCACCCGCACCATGTCCAAGGCGTTCGCCATGGCCGGCACCCGGCTGGGCTACCTGGCCGCCCACCCCGCCGTGGTGGAGGCGCTGCTGCTGGTGCGGCTGCCGTACCATCTGTCGACGCTCACCCAGACGGCGGCGCTGGTGGCGCTGCGCCACCGCGCGGAGCTGCTGGGCACCGTCGACGCGCTGCGGCGGGAGCGTGACGCTACGGTTGACTGGCTGCGGTCCAAGGGGCTGGCGGTCGCCGACTCCGACGCCAACTTCGTGCTGTTCGGGCGCTTCCCCGACCGGCGCGCGGTGTGGGAGGGACTGCTGGCGAGGGGCGTGCTCATCCGCGAGGTGGGCCCGCCCGAATGGCTGAGGGTGTCGATCGGCACCGGTGAGGAAATGGCGGCGTTCCGCGCCGCCATGGAGGGAGTTCTGTGAGTCGCGTAGGCCGCGTCGAGCGCACGACGAAGGAGACGTCCGTCCTGGTCGAGGTCAACCTCGACGGCACGGGCGCCGTGGACGTGTCCACCGGGGTCGGCTTCTTCGACCACATGCTGGCGCAGATCGGCAAGCACGGGCTGATCGACCTGACCGTCAAGACCGAGGGCGACCTGCACATCGACTCCCACCACACGATCGAGGACACCGCGCTCGCGCTGGGCGCCGCGCTCCGCGAGGCGCTGGGCGACAAGTCGGGCATCAGGCGGTTCGGTAGCGCGTCGTGCCCGCTCGACGAGGCGCTCGCCGAGGTCACCGTCGACCTGTCCGGCCGCCCCTACCTGGTCCACTCCGAGCCCGAGGGCATGGCCCCGATGATCGGCCCCGACTACGACACCACGATGACGCGCCACATCCTGGAGTCGATCGTCGCCCAGGCCGCCATCTGCCTGCACGTCCGCGTCCCGTACGGCCGCAACGCCCACCACATCGTGGAGGCGCAGTTCAAGGCGCTGGCCAGGGCGCTGCGCGCGGCGTCGGAGCGTGACCCGCGGTCGACCGGGGTGCCGAGCACCAAGGGCGTGCTATGACCGAAAACGCGATCGCCGTCATCATGGTGTTCCTCGGCCTGTTCCTCATCGGCGGCGTGGTCTCGCTGATCAAGCAGGGCATGAAGGTCGGGGCCGCCGTGTGCGGGCTGGGCGCGGCGATGGCACTGTTCGCGGGGGTGATGTGGTGGTGAGCAAGAACGTCGTGGTGCTCGACTACGGGTCCGGCAACCTCCGCTCGGCCGAGCGGGCGCTGGCCAGGGTCGGCGCCGATGTGACCGTCACCTCCGACTTCGACGCCGCGCTGGAGTGCGACGGCCTGGTGGTGCCGGGCGTCGGCGCGTTCGCCGCGTGCATGGCCGGTCTCAAAGGCGTGCGCGGCGACCAGATCGTCGGCAGGCGGCTGGCCGGCGGCCGGCCGGTGCTGGGCATCTGCGTCGGCATGCAGATCCTGTTCGCCCGCGGCGTCGAGCACGGCGTGCAGACCGCCGGCTGCGACGAGTGGCCGGGCACGGTCGAGCGGCTCGACGCGCCGGTGCTGCCGCACATGGGCTGGAACACCGTCAAGGCGCCGGCGGGCAGCGTGCTGTTCGCCGGGATCGACCCCGCCACCCGCTTCTACTTCGTGCACTCCTACGGGGTGCGCGAGTGGGAGCTGCGCACCGGCGACGGCTTCGCCGAGCCGGTGGTCACCTGGGCCGAGCACGGCGTGCCGTTCGTGGCCGCGGTCGAGAACGGCCCGCTGATGGCCACCCAGTTCCACCCGGAGAAGTCCGGCGACGCCGGCGCCGCGCTGCTGAGCAACTGGCTCGGCACCCTTGAGTAAGGAGCGGGCGCGCCGCCGCGCCGAGCGCGAGGCCGCGCGGGCGCGGGCCATCCGCCTCAACGAGGAGCGCCAGGCCCGCCGCGCCCGTCGCAGGGCGGCACTGGCCCGCCTGGTGCCGCGCCCGGTCCGGGTCGCGCGGCAGGGCGGGCTGCTGGCCCGCCGCCACCGCGCCCAGAACGCCGCGGTCGCGCTGGGCTTCCTCCTCGTGCAGGTGCTGGCCTGGCTGATGTGGGGCTCGCCGCTGGTGACCTTCGGCGTGTTCGTCTGCTCCCTGCTCCTGCTCCCCGTACTCGTCACACTCGCTTTCGACCGGAGGACCTGATGTCGCTCGTTTTGCTCCCCGCCGTGGACGTCGCGTACGGCGAGGCCGTACGCCTCGTCCAGGGTGAGGCCGGGACCGAGACCGGCTACGGCGAGCCGCTGGCCGCCGCGCTGGCCTGGCAGGAGGCGGGCGCGGAGTGGATCCATCTGGTCGACCTGGACGCGGCCTTCGGCCGCGGCTCCAACCGCGAGCTGATCACCGACCTGATCGGCCGGCTGGACGTGAACGTGGAGTTGTCGGGCGGCATCCGCGACGACGAGTCGCTGGCGGCGGCGCTGGCCACCGGCTGCCGCCGGGTCAACATCGGCACGGCCGCGCTGGAGAACCCCGAGTGGTGCCGCAAGATCATCGCTGAGCACGGCGACAAGATCGCGGTCGGCCTGGACGTGCGCGGCACCACGCTCGCCGCCCGCGGCTGGACCGAGGACGCCGGTGACCTGTGGGAGGTGTTCGACCGGCTGGAGGCCGACGGCTGCCCCCGCTACGTGGTCACCGACGTGACCAAGGACGGCACGCTCAAGGGCCCCAACCTCGACCTGCTGAAGCAGGTCTGCGCACGCACCGACAGGCCCGTCGTGGCCAGCGGCGGCATCTCCTCGCTCGACGACCTGTCCGCACTGGCTTCTCTCGTCCCCGACGGCGTGGAAGGTGCCATCGTGGGAAGGGCCCTGTACGCCCAGGCGTTCACGCTGGAGAGCGCACTGGCCACTGTCCGCAGTTAGATCCCTGTCGGGAGGGGGCGTGATGGGCACCATGAGCATGGACAGCATCGGCACGCGGGTGTTTTCGGGCGGCGTCTGGGAGGAGAAGTACGGATACGCGCGAGCGGTCATCGCCGGAGACCGGGTCATCGTGTCGGGCTGCACCTCCACCGTCGAGGGGGAGGTCCGCCACGTCGGCGACCCCTACCATCAGGCGCTCACCGCGATGGAGATCGCGCTGGAGGCCGTGGTGAAGGGCGGGCTGTCCCGCGAGGACGTCGTCATGGTGCGCTACTACGTGGTGGATCAGCGCCACTTCGACCAGGTGGGCAAGGCCATCGCGGAGGTGTTCGGCAAGGTCCGTCCGGCCTGCACCGGAGTGCGGGTGGCCGGCCTGGTCGACCCGAGGATGCTGGTAGAGATCGAGATAGAGGCACAACGAGCATGACCGTAGCCGTCAGAGTGATCCCCTGCCTGGACGTCGACGCCGGGCGGGTGGTCAAGGGCGTCAACTTCGAGAACCTGCGCGACGCGGGCGACCCGGTGGAGCTGGCCAGGCGCTATGACGAGGAGGGCGCCGACGAGCTGACCTTCCTCGACATCACCGCCTCCTCAGGTGAGCGCGACACCATGCTGGACGTCGTGCGCCGCACGGCCGAGCAGGTGTTCATCCCGCTCACCGTGGGCGGCGGGGTGCGGTCGGCCGACGACGTCGACCGGCTGCTGCGCGCGGGCGCCGACAAGGTGTCGCTCAACACCGCGACGATCGCCAGGCCGGAGCTGCTCACCGAGGCGTCGCGCCGGTTCGGCGCGCAGTGCGTGGTGCTGTCGGTCGACGCCCGGCGGGCGCCGGGCACGCCGAGCGGCTTCGAGGTCACCACCCACGGCGGCCGCCGCGGCACCGGCATCGACGCGGTGGAGTGGGCGGCCAGGGGCGAGGAACTGGGCGTGGGCGAGATCCTGCTCAACTCGATGGACGGCGACGGCACCCTCGACGGCTACGACCTGGAGATGATCCGCGCGGTCCGGGCCGTCGTGCGGGTGCCGGTGATCGCCAGCGGCGGGGCCGGGCGCCTGGAGGACTTCCCTCCCGCCGTGGCGGCCGGCGCCGACGCGGTGCTGGCCGCCAGCGTGTTCCACTTCGGCACGCTGAAGATCGCCGAGGTGAAGGACACCCTCCGGGCGGCCGGCCACCCGGTCCGCTAGAACACCCGCATGTGCTGGAAGCACTCGTAGGAGGCGTCCCGTCCGGCGAACGCGGCCGCCTCCGAGCGCTTGACCGCGAGGAAGGCGTCGCGCCGCAGCGGGCCCAGCGCTTCCGTCAGCGTCTCGTCCGCCTCCAGCGCGTCGAGCGCCTCGTCCAGGGAGGCGGGCAGGCGCGGGTAGAGGCCGGGGCGGGTGTCGGGGTCGACCGTGACCGGCTCGCCCGGGTCGAGCTTGCGGCGGATGCCGTCCATCCCCGCGTGGATGACCGCGCCGAGCGACAGGTAGGGGTTGGCGGAGGAGTCGGACGGCTTCAGCTCCAGGTTGGGCTCGCCGAGCTCGCCCAGCGGCGAGCAGACGCGGACCGCCGCCTCCCTGTTGTCGGGGCCGTAGACGGCGTACGCGCTCGACCACCTGCGCGGCGCCAGGCGGCGGAAGCTGTTGACGCTGCCGCAGGTGAGCGCGGTCAGCGCGGGCAGGTGGGCGAGGAGCCCGCCGATGAACCAGGCGCGCACGTCGCCGTCCTCGCCGAACACGTTCGTGCCGTCGCGCCACAGCGACAGGTGCAGATGGGCGCCGTTGCCCGCCTGGTCGGCCAGCGGTTTGGGGGCGAGCGACGCCCACATCGCCATGCGCATGGCGACCCCGCGCACGGTCTCGCGGTAGAGCACGTGGTTGTCGGCGGCGCGCAGCGCGGGCGCGTGGCGTACGGACAGCTCCTGCTGGCCGGGGCCGAGCTCGGGATGGCAGTGCTCGACCCGCAGCCCCTGGGTCTCCAGGGCGCGGATCAGCTTGATCGTGTAGTCGTGCGCGGTGTCGAAGCCGGTGCCCGCGTAGCAGAGGGAGTCGTCGATCGGCACCAGGCGGTCGGGCCCGCCGGACGGATCGGGGAGCCGGCGGCCGAGCGTGAACTCCGGCTCGAAGGCCGCCAGCAGCAGGTAGCCCTCGGCCGCGAGTGAGGCCGCCGCGTCCTTGAGGAAGGAGCGCGAGCAGGCCTCCCAGGGGGAGCCGTCGGGCAGGCGCAGGTCTGACAGCATCGCGGCCGCGCCGGGCGCGTGGGGGAGGGTGACGTAGGTGGAGGGGTCGGGAACGATGCGCACCTCGCCCACCGGACCCATGTGCTCGACGTCCTGCAACTGGTCGAGCATGTTCATCGCCATCATGGCCACCGTGTGCCCGATGCCGGACGTGAGCCGCTCCGCGAGACGCGACCGGGAGGCGGCCTTGCCGCGGACGACGCCACCGTGGTCGACGTACAGAAAGCGGATCAGCTCCACGCCTTCGAGCTCCGCTCGCTCGAGGATGCGCCTGACCCCGGGGTCGGGCTGGTGGAGCGTGTTGGCGCCTGGACGATCTGTCATCCTGCCTGCGTAACACGTCTGGGCGGCGCGGGGAAGCATCTCCCGCAGACAGGACCGACTATCAGGTCAAGACATTGGTAAAGAAGACAGCCAACTGGTTGGCTCCGTTGATGATTCCGTCAAATACTCCGTTGACCGCGGCGGCGGCTTCGGCCGGCCGGGTGAACAGGTAGAAGACCACGAACGCCACCAACACGTACGTGAGCACCTTCTTGACCTGCATGGGGGGCCTCCTGCAGTCCGTTCCCAGCCGTATATACCCGGATCTGGGCGATCACCTTGCATCTTCTGTGAAGATGTTCATGATCCTAACCGGGGGGCTTGTCTCTGGCCCATGGTACGGCCTGCCGGCGCCGCGGGAGCGCCTTCCGCGCAAGGGTTTTCGGGCGTCGCAGGTGAGGGTGTGCCGTGACCCTCGTCACCATGCCCCGCCCCTGGTCAGACGCCCAGCCGGGCGCTCCTCAGCCGCTCGATCGCGTCGGCGTCGCCGCTCAGCTCGGCCCGGGAATGCGCCTGGCGGCCGAAGCAGAAAAGCAACAGTTCGCTCGCCGTTCCGCTCACCTCGACCTTGGGACCCTGCTGGGCGCCGCCCAGGACCACGGACCTGGCCCCGCCGCCGCCGCGGCGGTGGAGCACCACGCCGACGGGGGCGCGGCGCAGCATCATCTTCGCCATGGCCGACAGCCGCTTCCAGATCAGATCCTCGAAGTCGGCGGGCAGCTCGCGCGGCTCCCAGCCCGGCTGGGCGCGCCGCACGTCCTCGTGGTGGACGAAGAACTCCATGGTGTTGACCGCCGTGTCGAGGAACGGCAGCAGCCCGTACACGCCGCCGGGCTTGCGCACCAGGGCGACCAGCGCGGGGAACGGGTGCTTGGCCTTCAGCCCGCGCTGCACCGAAGCCGTGTGGCCGGCCAGCGCGCGCACCGCGATGCCCGGCATCGCGTCGGGCCGGCGCTCGCGCAGCGCCAGGTGCGCGGCCAGGTCGTAGGTGTCCCAGCCCTCGCAGAGGGTCGGCTCTCCGGGGCCGAGCTGGTCGAGCAGGTCGCAGAGTGCGGCGCGTTCGCTACGGGCGTGAGTCACATCGTCAACCCTACCTGTGGGAATAACGGGGCGATCAGACGTGATAGTGACTTACGTAGAAACGTCGGGTGTGAAAGGAATTTTCCGAGTGGCGAACAAGGTCACCTCGGCCGTCATGCGTCAAGGGCTTCGCGTCCTTGGGGTGGCCATTCGCACCGAGAAGGTGGTGTTCACCTTCGCCGTGCTGGCGAGCGCCGTCTACGGCGGGATGACCGTCGCCTCGGCCTGGGCGCTCGGCTGGGCGACCCAGAACGTCGTGCTCGCCGCGTTCGACCGGGGGGAGGTCACCACCGGCGCGCTCTGGACCGGCGTGCTGCTCATCATGGGGACCGCCCTGCTCAAGGCCCTGGGCGTGGCCGGGCGGCGCATCCTGGCCGGGCTGATGCAGTATCGCATGCAGGCCCGCTCCCGCCGCGACGTCACCAAGCAGTATCTGCGCCTGCCGTTGTCCTGGCACCACCGCCACCCCACCGGCCAGCTGCTGTCGAACGCCAGCTCCGACGCCGAGGCCGCGTGGGCGCCGCTGGCGCCGCTGCCGATGGCCGTCGGCGTGGTCGTCATGCTGTTCACCGCGGCGATCGGCATCCTGTTCACCGACCTCATGCTCGCCCTGGTCGGCTTCTTCATCTTCCCGGCCATCGCGCTGCTGAACCTCGTCTACCAGCGCCGGCTCAGCCCTCTCGTGACCCGCGCCCAGCAGCTCCGGGCCGAGGTGAGCGAGATCGCCCACGAGAGCTTCGACGGCGCGCTCGTCGTCAAGACGCTCGGCAGGGAGGAGCTGGAGACCGACCGGTTCCGCCGTCGCGCCCACGAGCTGCGCGACGCCAACATCGCCGTCGGCAAGGTGCGCGGCCTGTTCGACCCCCTGCTGGAGGCGCTGCCGACGCTCGGCGTGCTCGCCGTCCTGGCCGTCGGCGCGCTGCGGCTGTCCACCGGCTCGATCGACTCCGGGCAGCTCGTCCAGGTCGCCTACCTGTTCACGCTGCTGTCCTTCCCGATCAGGGCGCTCGGCTGGGTGCTGGCCGAGCTGCCGCGCAGCGTCGTCGGCTGGGGCCGGGTGCAGGCCGTGCTGGACGCCGAGGGCTCCATGACCTACGGCGAGACCGCGTCCCGGCCCGACGGCCCCGCGTCCCTGGAGGTCAAGGACGTCTCCTACGCCTACGGCGACACCGAGGTGCTGCACGAGGTCAGCTTCGACGTGCCCGCCGGGCGCACCGTCGCCCTGGTCGGGCCCACCGGCTCCGGCAAGTCCACGCTGGTGCAGCTCCTGGTCCGCCTCGTGGACCCCGCCTCGGGCCAGGTCCGGCTCGACGGCGTGGACCTGCGCGACCTGCCCTACGGCGGCATCGCCGAGTCGGTGGCGCTGGTGCCGCAGCAGACGTTCCTCTTCGACGACACCGTACGCGGCAACATCGCGCTCGGCCTGCCCGTCGACGACGAGCGGGTGTGGCGGGCGCTGCGCCTGGCGCAGGCCGACGGCTTCGTCGCCGGGCTCGGCGACGGCCTCGGCACCCACGTCGGCGAGCGCGGCACCACCCTGTCCGGCGGCCAGCGCCAGCGCCTCGCGCTGGCCAGGGCGGTCGTCCGCGAGCCCCGCCTGCTCATACTCGACGACGCCACGTCCAGCGTCGACCCGCAGGTCGAAGCCAGGATCCTGTACGGGCTGCGAGACCGGTCGCAGGCGTCGACCGTCGTGGTCGTCGCCTACCGGATGGCCACGATCGCGCTCGCCGACGAGGTCGTCTTCCTCGACCGGGGCCGGGTCGCCGACCGCGGCACCCACGCGGAACTGCTGGACCGCTGCCCCGGCTACCGCGACCTGGTGACCGCCTACGAGCGCGAGGAGCTGGAACGGGCCACGCTCGACACAGACACGGACACCGACCGGCGGCCCGGTCTCGAAGAGGAAGAGATCAGCGCATGACCGTCGAAAGCGGGCGCATCGGCGCCGGTGCCGAGAGATCCGCCTGGGGCGTGGTCCGGCAAGGACTGTCGCTGACCCCCGAGTTCCGCAAGGGCCTGGGGGTCACGCTGGTGCTGGCCGTGATCGCCACCAGCGGCAAGATCATCGTTCCGCTGGCCGTGCAGCAGACCATCGACACCGGGATCGCCACCGGCCATCCGGATCTGCCGTACATCACCCGGATGGTCGCGGTGTGCGCCATGGCGGTGCTGCTGACCGCGGCGGCCGCGTACCTGATGAACGTCCGGCTCTACAAGGCGACCGAGTCGTCGCTGGCCACGCTGCGGGTGCGCGGCTTCCGGCACGTGCACGACCTGTCCGTGCTCACCCAGAACACCGAGCGGCGCGGCGCCCTGGTCTCCCGCGTCACCAACGACATCGACCAGATCAGCACGTTCATGCAGTGGGGCGGGCTGATGATCATCATGGCCTTCGGGCAGCTGATCATCGCCTCCGTGCTGATGTTCGTCTACTCCTGGCAGCTCACGCTGCTGGTGTGGGCCTGCTTCGTGCCGTTGATGATCGCGTTGCCGCGCTTCCAGCGCTGGCTGTCGGCCGCCTACACCCGGGTGCGCGAGCGCACCGGCGACATGCTGGCCGCGGTCAGCGAGTCCGTCGTGGGCGCCGCCGTGATCCGCGCCTACGCCACCGAGCGGCGCACCGCCGAGCGCATCGACCAGGCCGTGGACGCCAACAAGGCCGCCCAGGTCAAGGCGCAGACCATCGTCGGGTTCGTGTTCCCGCTGACGGAGATCGTGGCGGCCCTGGCCATCGCCGGGATCGTGCTGCTCGGCGTGCGGCTCGGCCTGTCGGGCGACATCACCGCCGGACAGCTGGTCGCCTTCCTGTTCCTCATCACGCTGTTCGTGGCGCCGATGCAGACCGCCACCGAGGTGCTCAACGAGGCGCAGAACGCCATCGCGGGCTGGCGGCGGGTGCTCGGCGTCATCGACACGCCCGCCGACGTGGCCGATCCCGGCGACGACGGCACCGCGCCGCCGCGCGGCCCCATCTCCGTCGCCTTCGAGGACGTCACCTTCGCCTACCCCGGCGGCCCGCCTGTGCTGCGCGAGGTCACCGTGGACATCCCGCCCCGCTCACGCCTCGCCGTCGTCGGTGAGACCGGTTCGGGCAAGACCACCTTCGCCAAGCTGCTCACCCGTCTCATGGACCCGGTCTCGGGCCGCGTCCTCGTCGACGGGCACGACCTGCGCGGCGTCCGCTTCTCCTCGCTGCGCGAGCGCATCGTCATGGTGCCGCAGGACGGCTTCCTGTTCGACGGCACGCTCCAGGAGAACATCCTGTACGGCAAGCCGTCGGCCACCCGTGAGGAGATCACGCTCGCCCTCACCGAGCTGGGCCTGGCCGACTGGCTGGAAGGCCTGCCCGCCGGCCTCGACACCCCGGTCGGCCAGCGCGGCGAGTCGCTGTCGGCGGGCGAGCGCCAGCTCGTCGCGCTGGCCCGCGCCTACCTGGCCGACCCCGACCTGCTGCTGCTCGACGAGGCGACCTCGGCCGTCGACCCGGCCACCGAGGTGCGGCTGGCCCGGGCCCTGGAAGGCGTCACCCGCGGACGCACCGCCGTCACCATCGCGCACCGCCTGTCCACCGCCGAGAACGCCGACGAGGTCCTCGTCTTCGACGGCGGCCGGCTCGTCCAGCGGGGCCCGCACGCGGAACTGGTGGGCGAGCCCGGCGTGTACGCCGACCTGCACGCCTCCTGGATCTCCGCCGCCCGCTCCTGACCGGCTCACGACGCCGCGAAGGTTACCGTCGTCCCGCCGGGACCCGAGACGATCGTGAGCTGCTCGCACAGGAGCCGCGTGAGCCACAGGCCGCGCCCGCCCGCCTCGAACGCGGCGGGCGGGGGCGAGGCGGTGGACCAGCCCGGCGGCAGGCCGGGGCCGTCGTCGGCGACCTCGCACCACAGCCGCCCGTGCTGCCACCACAGGCGCAGCCGCCCGCCGCCCCCGCCGTGCAGGACCGCGTTCGTGGTCACCTCGTTGACCGCCACCACGAAGTCCTCCAGCCGCCGGCCCGCCAGCCCCTCCTGGGCTGCGCGGGCCGTGACCATCTTGCGCAGCAGCGTGATCCGGCCGCGCGCGAAAGTCTGCGAGAGTATCTGCCTACACATCACCGGCCGGGCGCACGCCGAGGGCGTCGCCCGCCTTCAGCAGGCGCAGCAGCCGCGCCAGCGGGCTGCCGCACGCCACCACCGTCCGCCCCGGCCGCCTGGCCAGGGCCATCGCCACCAGCAGCTGCGCCGAGCCCGCGTCGATGAAGTCCAGCTCCGTGGCGTCGATCACGACCTCGTCCCGCTCCGCCCGCAGCGGCGCCAGGATCGAGGCGAACGCCTGGCGGTTCGTCAGGTCGACGTCGCCCCGCAGCCGCAGCCCCGGCGGCGACGACGTGGCGGCGTACCGCAGCAGCGCCTGCTCCGGCGAGATCGGGTGCACGCCCGTCACCCTGTCGAGCGCCTCACAGGGGAACAGCGCCCGGTCGTACTGGCAGACGGCCGCCAGCCCGCACCGCCCGAACAGCGCGTTCACCGCCGACTCGGACGCCACCTGCCCCGGCGGGTCGTGCACTCCCCACGAGGCGTCGACCAGCGCGTACAGCCCCCGGTAGCCCTGGGCGAGAGCCCGCTCCCCGGCGGCCTCCAGCCGGTCGAGCGCCCGGCAGGGATCCGGCCGGCCGCCGGTCAGACGCGTGCCGGCGATCTCGATCCGCCCGGCCGACTCCGCCTCGCGGAACCCCGGCACCAGCGGCGTCAGCCACGCCCGCGTGCGGTCGGGGGAGTCGGCGTGCGTGATGATCAGCACCTTGGTGCGGCGGCGCAGCCCGTTGAGCGTGAACAGCCGGGTCGCGGCCCGCCGCTCCCGGTCGCCGAGGAACGGCAGGCATACGTGATCGCCCAGGTCGGGGTCGAGGGCGGAGCCGGTGACACGGACCACGATGCGCTCCCTATCGGCGTGGTCTCGAAGATACCGGTCGGAGCGATATCACGCAGTGCGTTCTCCGTAAAACAGTCAGTGACGGACCAAGGAAAGGTGTAGCTTCGACGCGGGCCGCCTTGTCACAGGGCGTGAGGAGCATGGCGTTGGAACTGCTGCAGATGACTCGCCGGAAACACGGCGAGCGGACCGTGGTCAGCCTGGCCGGCGAGGTCGACGCGGACAACGTGTCGGAGGTGCGCACGTGCCTCGCCGAGGCGGTGCGGGCGCACGGCCCGCGCCTGGTCGTCGACCTCAGCAGGCTGACCTTCATCGACACCACGGGCCTGGGCGTGCTGGTGCGCCAGCTCGCCGCCCTGCGCGAACGCGACGGCACCATGGCGCTGGTCGCACCGGACGGCCAGGTCCTGCGCCGGCTCCGCCGCACCAACCTGGCCCCGCTCTTCCCCATCTACGACACCCTCTCCCAGGCCCTCGACTGACCTTCGCGCGCGTCCTGGAGCTCACGGGGAGGGCGCACGGCACGGGGGAGTGCGGGAGCGCGCCGCGGGGCTGGTTGAATGGCGGCATGCCGCTTGATCCCGAGATCGCCGCGAGACTGAAGCGCGACGGCGACGGGCTGGTGCCCGCGATCGTCCAGCAGCACGACACCGGTGAGGTGCTCATGCTCGCCTGGATGGACGACGAGGCGCTGCATCGCACGCTCACCACCGGCAGGGCCACGTACTGGTCCCGCAGCCGCCAGGAATACTGGGTCAAGGGCGACACGTCCGGTCATGTCCAGTACGTGCGAGAGGTCGCGCTCGACTGCGACGGCGACACCTTGCTGGTCCGGGTCGACCAGGTCGGCGCGGCCTGCCACACCGGCGACCGCACCTGCTTCGACGCCGACCGGCTGCAGGCCGTCCAGGGCGCCGCCGCCGCGCCCGCGGAGCGGTAGATGGGCTCCGGGCAGGGCGCGGGCCGGCGGGAGCTGTGGCTGTGGGTGGCGCTCACGGCCGCGGGCTGCCTCCTGGTGCTGCTCGCCGCGGGCCGCCCCTGGGTGGACGGCGTACGGGCGAGCGGCGAGCTGACGGTCCCCACCGGCGGTGACCTGAGCCCGGTGCTGACCCCGCTCGCCCTGGCGGGGCTGGCCGGGGTCGTCGCCGTGCTGGCCACCAAGGGCGCCGGACGGCGCGTCGTCGGCGCCCTGCTGGCGCTGTGCGGCATCGGCGCGGCGGCCGCGGCGTGGGGCGCCACCGGCCGGGCCGGGATCGAGACCTGGCTGCGCGGGCACAACGTGCTCAGCGCGGCGGGCCCGCTGGAGTGGGACGTCGTGACAGCGTGGCCCGCCGCCGCCGGGCTGGGCGCGCTGCTGATGCTGGCCGGCGGGGTCCTCGCCGTCATCCGCGGCGGCAGGTGGGCCGGCATGTCCGACCGGTACGAGCGAGCGGCCGACCGCCCCCGGCCCCAGGCCGACGGTGACAGGGCCCTGTGGGACGCGCTCGACCGCGGGGACGACCCCACCGAATCGCGCTGAGTTCGTTCACGTACGGATGTCTCTCCGGGCCTGTCCGCCCAGGCCGCCGGCGGCATGATGGTGACGCTGCCCGGTCCCGCCGCGACCGCGTCGGCCGGTTACTGAAGTTTTGCAGGCGGATTACAAGTTGTCCGCAAGCTGAACGTTATTGCATGTCGCCCATGGTTTGTCGCTAGGCTGCCGCGCGCACCTCACCACGAACTAACGATATGAGGAGTTAAAGGGACATGAGTTACGGAAACCAGGGCGACGGCGGATATGGCGCCCAGCCGCCCGGTGGCGGTTACGGTCAGCAGCCCCCGAGCGGTGGCGGCTACGGTCAGCAGCCGCCCAGCGGCGGTGGTTACGGTCAGCAGCCGCCCAGCGGTGGCGGCTACGGCCAGCAGCCCCCGAGCGGCGGTGGCTACGGTCAGCAGCCCCCGAGCGGTGGCGGTTACGGCGGTTACGGCGAGCAGCCGCCGAGCGGCGGCGGCTACGGCGGTCCGCCTCCCGGCTACGGCCAGCAGCCCGGCGGATACGGCACCCCGCCGGACAACCACCTGGTCGCCGCCATCCTGACGACCCTGTTCTGCTGCCTGCCCCTGGGCATCGTCTCGATCGTCAAGTCGACGCAGGTCAACCAGAAGTGGCAGATCGGCGACATGCAGGGTGCCATGGCCGCGTCCGAGGAGGCCAAGACCTGGTGGAAGCGGTCGCTGATCGCGGGCATCGCGATGTACGCCCTCATCATCGTGGGCTACATCGTCTTCTTCATGATCATCGCCGCGAGCGTCACGACCACCTATGGCACGTACTAAATAACCATGACCGACGCGAACCTCGATCGGCGCGGCGCTGACCGGCTCAAGGCAGTGCTCGCGCCGCTCGGTGTGGCCGCGGCCGCCGGCGCCGTCTTCGCGGTCGTCGGCACGATCGACCCCAACCAGCCGGGCAACTACCCGACCTGCCCCTTCCTGTGGGCGACGGGCCTCTACTGCCCCGGGTGCGGCACGCTGCGCACCATCCACGCACTCGCCCATCTCGACCCGGTGACGGCGCTCGGCCTGAACCCGCTGGCCCTGGCGATGGTCCCCTTCCTGCTGTTCTGGTGGGGACGGTGGATGGTGAACGCGTGGCGCGGCAGACCGCGGCGCACCACGCTCGCCCACCCCGCTTACCTGTGGGCGTTCCTGGCAATGGTGATTCTTTATTGGGTCGTCCGCAATCTCCCATTCGGGGTGTTCCTGGCTCCCTAGTCAACCCCCCTGTGGCGAGCCGACCTCGCCGGGGCCGATACCATCGCAGAGTACGGGGCCGGGAGCGGACGCCTTGCGAACTACCGGTCTCCACCCCCACTGCCGACCGGAGGGACCCTAAGCGCGTGAGTGAGCGGACGGAAGGACCTAGTGTCCTCGACGACATCCTCGACGGGGTGCGTGCCGATCTCGCCGCACGCCAGCAGACCGTGTCACTCGGCGAGCTCAAGCAGCGCGCCGAGCGGGCGCCGGCCCCCCGCGACGCGCTCGCCGCGCTGGGCGGCGACCGGGTCTCGGTGATCGCCGAGGTGAAGCGTTCCAGCCCGTCCAAGGGTGCGCTGGCCGCGATCGCCGACCCGGCGGCGCTGGCGGCCGACTACGAGGCGGGCGGCGCCCACGTGATCAGCGTGCTGACCGAGCGGCACAAGTTCGGCGGCAGCCTCGACGACCTGGCCGCCGTGCGCGCCCGGGTCGACATCCCCATCCTGCGCAAGGACTTCATCCTCACCTCCTACCAGCTCTGGGAGGCCCGGGCCCACGGCGCCGACCTGGCGCTGCTCATGGTCGTCTGCCTGGAGCAGGAGGCGCTGGTGTCGCTGATCGAGCGCGCCGAGTCCATCGGGCTCACCCCGCTCGTCGAGGTCCACACCGAGGAGGAGCTCGACCGGGCCGTCTCGGCGGGCGCCCGCGTCATCGGGGTCAACGCCCGCAATCTCAAAACTCTCGAAGTCGACCGCGACGTCTTCAGCAAGTTGGGGCCGAAGATCCCCGATAATGTCATCAAGATCGCAGAGTCGGGTGTGCGGGGCCCGCACGACCTGCTCGCCTACGCCAGATGGGGCGCCGACGCGGTGCTGGTGGGAGAGAGCCTGGTCACCGGCAAGGACCCGCGCAAGGCCGTGGAGGCGCTGGTGACCGCAGGCGCCCACCCGGCGACACGCCCGGATCACGGAGCAGAGGGATAGCAGTGGCAAACGAAGGCACGATCCTTACCGCCGCCGATCTCGCCGGCAACGGCGTCCACGGCGACGATCCCGATGTGCACGGCAAGTTCGGCATCTTCGGCGGCCGGTTCGTGCCCGAGGCGCTCATCCCGGCGCTCGACGAGGTCGCCCGCACCTACGCCGAGGCGCGCGCCGACGCGCGGTTCCTGCGCGAGTTCGACCACCTGCTGCGCACGTACGCGGGCCGGCCCACCACGCTCACCGACGTGCGGCGCTTCAGCGAGCAGGCCGGCGGCGCGCGGGTCATACTCAAGCGCGAGGACCTCACCCACACCGGCGCCCACAAGATCAACAACGTTCTGGGCCAGGCCCTGCTCACCAAGCGCCTCGGCAAGAAGCGCGTGATCGCCGAGACCGGAGCGGGCCAGCACGGCGTGGCCACCGCCACCGCCGCCGCGCTCCTCGGCCTCGAGTGCGTGATCTACATGGGCGCGGTCGACTGCGAGCGCCAGGCGCTCAACGTCGCCAGGATGAAGCTGCTCGGCGCCACCGTCGTCCCGGTCCACAACGGCTCCAAGACGCTCAAGGACGCCATCAACGAGGCGTTCCGCGACTGGGTCACCAACGTCGACACCACCCACTACCTGTTCGGCACCGTCGCGGGCCCGCACCCGTTCCCGGAGATCGTGCGCGACTTCGCCCGCATCATCGGCGTCGAGGCCCGCCGCCAGATGCTGGAGCTGACCGGCGCGCTGCCGACCGCGGTGTGCGCCGCCGTCGGCGGCGGCAGCAACGCCATCGGCATCTTCCACGCCTTCGTCGGCGACGAGGGCGTCCAGCTCCACGGCTACGAGGCCGCGGGCCGGGGTCTCGACAGCGGCGAGCACGCCCTGACCCTCACCGCCGGCACGGTCGGCGTGCTCCACGGCTCGCGCACCTACGTGCTGCAGGACGAGGAGGGGCAGACGATCGAGTCCCACTCGATCTCGGCCGGCCTCGACTATCCGGGCGTGGGCCCCGAGCACGCCTGGCTCAAGGACAGCGGCCGGGCCACCTACCACGGCGTCACCGACGACGCGGCCATGGCGGCGTTCTCGCTGCTGGCCAGGACCGAGGGCATCATCCCGGCCATCGAGTCCTCCCACGCCCTCGCGGGCGCGCTGGAGCTCGGCCGGGAGCTGGGCCCCGAGGCGACCATCCTGGTCAACCTCTCGGGGCGCGGCGACAAGGACATGGGCACGGCCATGAAGTACTTCAACCTCTGACGACCAGGACCACCAATGACGACTCTTCAGACGGTGTTCGCCAAGGCCAAGGCGGACAACAGGGCCGCCCTCGTCGCCTACCTGCCCGCGGGCTTCCCGACCAAGGACGGCGCCGTCGCCGCCGCCGCGGCCCTGGTCGAGGCCGGCTGCGACGTCATCGAGATCGGCCTGCCCTACTCCGACCCGCTGATGGACGGTCCGACCATCCAGGACGCGGTGCACCGCGCCCTGGTCAACGGCACCCGCATCGCCGACGTCCTGCGCACCGTCGAGGGCGTGGCGGCCACCGGCGCGGCCACGCTCGTGATGACGTACTGGAACCCGATCGACCGCTACGGCGCCGACCGGTTCGCCCGCGACCTGGCCAACGCCGGCGGCGTCGGCACCATCACGCCCGACCTGACCCCCGAGGAGTCTGGGCCGTGGCGCGAGGCGTCCGCCGACGCAGGCATCGACACCGTGTTCCTGGTCGCGCCCAGCTCGACCGACGAGCGCATCGCGGCGGTCGCCGCCTGCTGCACCGGGTTCGTCTACGCCGCCTCGCTCATGGGCGTCACGGGCGCCAGGGAGTCGGTCAACGTCGCCGCCGAGGGTCTGGTGGAGCGCACCCGCGCCCACACCGACCTGCCCGTGTGCGTCGGCCTCGGCGTCGGCACCGGCGCGCAGGCGGCCGAGGTCGCCCGCTACGCCGACGGCGTCATCGTCGGCTCCGCCTTCATCCGCCGCCTCCTGGACGCGCCCGACGAGGCCGCGGGCCGCGCCTCGATCCAGAAGCTGGCCCGTGACATGGCCGAGGGAGTCCGCGCCCGCGGCTGACCCGGCCCGCGAGCCCCCCGGGAGCTCCCGGGGGCTTCGCCTTGTCACGCGCCTTGTCCCGTGCGACCTGCGGCAATCGGCGCTTAGCCGAGTCTTATCGGCAGCGTGATCAGATAGATCCAAGGTACTGTGCGCTTTCCCGGTACACAGCGGAAGAGGAGATGGCCCGTGAACGCGTCGGAGGCGTCACGCAACGCCAGATCAGCGATACCCTGGGTGACGACCGCCGCCCGGCTGGTCCTCGGCGGGGTGCTGATCGTGGCCGGTGGGCTCAAGATAGGCAACCCGTCCGAGTCGGTCGTGGCGGTCAGAGCGTACGAGCTGCTGCCCGACGCGGTGGCCACGACGGTCGGCTACGGCCTGCCGATCGTGGAGATCGTGGTCGGCGTGTTGCTGATCATCGGGCTCATGACCAGGGTGGCCGCCGTGGTCGCCGCGCTGCTCATGCTGGCCTTCGTCTTCGGCATAGCCTGGGCGTGGGCCCACGGGCTGCGCATCGACTGCGGCTGCTTCGGCGGCGGCGGTCAGCTCGGGGCCGGGCAGGAGCCGACGTACCTCATCGACATCCTGCGCGACTTCGGCTTCGTGCTGCTGGGCGTCTGGATCGTGCGATTCCCGCCCGGGCGCGTCGCGCTCGACCGGCCGCTGGGCCTGGCGGGGCTGGAGCATCCGATCGGAGAAGAGGAGAACGGCGATGGGCAAGGGCGACCGGGCGAAGTCGGCGCGTGAGAAGATCGAGCAGCAGCGCGCAGCCGACCGCGTGCGGGAGCGGCGCAAGAAGCTCGTCACCTACGTGACGGCCGGCGTGGTCGCGCTGGCCGCCGTCGGCGCCGGGTGGTGGTACGCGGCCAGCACGTCGCAGTCCGAGCAGGCCGGCGAGGCGCTGGCGCCGATCACCGTGAACGCCGAGGGCGCCGTGGTGATGGCCAAGGAGGGCGTGACCCAGCCGGTGATCGACATCTACGAGGACTTCCAGTGTCCCGCCTGCCGCGAGCTGGAGCGGGTCAGCGGCGCCACGTTCAAGAACCTCGCCGCCGAGGGCCTGGCCAAGGTCGTCTACCACCCGATCACGATCTTCTCCCAGGAGCCGACCAAGTCCAACTCGGTGCGGGCCGGGGCCGCCTCCCGCTGCGTGCCCGACGGCCCGCAGTGGATGGCCTTCCACGACACGCTCTTCGAGCACCAGCCCAGCGAGGTCGGTGAGGGCTTCAAACTCGACGAGATGGTCGGGTGGGGCAAGGACGCCGGCATCACCGACCCCGCCTTCGAGACCTGCGTCACGTCCCAGACCTACGCCAAGGCCCAGCTCGACTACAGCAAGAAGATCGGCGACGAGCAGAAGATCCAGGGCACCCCGACGGTGAAGCTCAACGGCACCGAGCTCGACAGCAGTGTCGCGTTCTCGCCTCAGGAGCTGCGCGAAACCGTCACCGAGGCCGCCAAGTAGCGCGGCGTCCGCTACCCTCACCTGACATGCTCCTAGCCTCGATTCCCAGCCCCTCCCAGGGGGTCTGGTATCTCGGAATCATCCCGATCAGGGCCTACGCGCTCTGCATCGTGCTCGGCGTGGTCGTCGCCGTCTGGCTGGGCGAGCGCCGCTGGCGCGCTCGCGGCGGCGAGAAGGGCACGATCATCGACATCGCCGTGCCGGCGGTGATCTTCGGCCTGATCGGCGGCCGCCTCTACCACGTCATCACCGACTGGCAGACCTACTTCGGCAGCCGCGCGATCAAGGAGCCCATCCAGGCCCTGTTCATCTGGGAGGGCGGGCTCGGCATCTGGGGCGCGGTCGCGCTGGGCGCCGTCGGCGTCTGGCTGGCGTGCCGCCGGCGCGGCCTGTCGCTGAGCGCCGTCGCCGACACGGTCGCGCCCGGCATCGCCTTCGCCCAGGCGATCGGCCGCTGGGGCAACTGGTTCAACCAGGAGCTGTACGGCTCGCCGACGACGCTGCCGTGGGGCCTGGAGATCGACATGCAGCACGGCGGCGAGCCCGGCGTGCTCTACCACCCGACGTTCCTGTACGAGTCGCTGTGGAACGTCGCGCTCGGCTTCGCCCTGATCTACGCGGGCAAGCGGTTCTCGCTGCGCCACGGGCGGCTGTTCGCCCTCTACGTGGCCGGTTACACGCTGGGCAGGTTCTGGATCGAAGGGCTGCGCATCGACCCCGTCGGCGGCGTCGACCACGCCGTCGAGTTCCTCGGCCTGCGCATCAACCAGTTCACCGCCATCGCGCTGTTCGTCGGCGCCCTCGTCTACTTCTGGGTCACCAGGAACAAGACCTCCGAGGAGGTCGTCGTCGCGCGGCCGGACGCCGCTGCCGACTCCACTGCCGACTCCACTGCCGACTCCACTGCGGACGACGACGCCGATCCGGCGCACCGGCCCGATCAGGCCGACCCCGACGACGACCCCGCCACCGAGGAGGCCTCCGGCGCGGACCGGGTTCCCGGGCAGGACTCCGAAGCCGTACCCGAGGAGAAGAACAGCCGATGAGCGAGCGCGCGGAGGCTCACCACCAGCACCGCGACGTCGCCGGCGGCTGGCTGCGGCCGTCCGTGTTCGGCGCCATGGACGGCCTGGTGTCCAACTTCGCGCTCATCGCCGGGGTCGCGGGCGGCACCGGCGATCCCGGGATCATCGCGCTCGCGGGCGTCGCCGGGCTGGCGGCGGGCGCGTTCTCCATGGCGGGCGGCGAGTACGTCTCGGTCGCCAGCCAGCGGGAGCTGGCCCTGCGGGAGATCAAGGTGGAGGCGCGCGAGCTCGCCCACCACCCCGACGAGGAGCTGGAGGAGCTGGCCCGGTCCTTCACCGACCGGGGCGTCGATCCCGCGCTCGCCGCCGAGGTGGCCAGGCAGCTCTCCCGCGACCCCGAGCAGGCGCTGGAGCTCCACACCCGCAACGAGCTGGGCATGACTCCCCGTGACCTGCCCAAGCCCAAGGTGGCGGCCGTCTCGTCGTTCCTGTCGTTCGGGCTGGGAGCAGCCCTGCCGCTGCTGCCCTACCTGTTCGGCGCCGTGGAGCTGTGGGTGTCGGCGGTGGTGTCGTGCCTGGCCCTGTTCGGCGCGGGCGCGATCGTGTCCGCTGTGACGGCCCGCAGCTGGTGGTACTCCGGGTTGCGGCAGCTCGTCGTCGGCAGCGTCGCCGCCGCGCTGACGTTCGCCCTCGGCCACGCGATCGAAGGCGCGACGCTGTGACCGGCCCGCAGCGCAGCCGCAGGCGCCGCCGGACCCGGCCGCCCCGGTCCGACTGGCAGTTCCCGCTCCTCACCGACTGGGGGGTCCGGCCCGAGCGGCAGAAGCTCCTCGTCATCGTCACCTCGTCGATCGCCGTCCTCGCCGCGGCGGTCGCGCTCGTCGTCGTGGTGGCCTCACTCGGCTCCTACACGCCCGAGAGCCGGACCGGCGCCGCCATCGCGCAGACGAGCTCCGCGCTGCCGCAGACCTTCCACGGGTGGGCCTCGCCCAAGCTGTTCGAGCCGATCTCCGACCGCGCCGAGGACGCCAAGCCGCTCACCGCGAAGGAGGTCTTCGCCCAGAAGACGCTCACCGGGGAGAAGAAGCTCAGGCTCCGGCTGGTCGCCAGCAAGATCGAGGCCGACTGCTCGGCCGCCCTGTGGGGGGAGGCGCTGATCGAGCAGGTGTCCGCCGCCGAGTGCAGCCAGGCCGCCCGCGGCCTCTACACCAGCGCCGACGGCCGCTACGTCGGCCAGTACACCCTGCTCAACCTGCGCGACGGGCAGGCGGCGGCCGAGCTGGTCGAGTCGCTCAAGACCCTCTACCGGGGAGGCTGGACGCTCCCCCTGGAGAGCGCCAAGGCCGCCTTCCCCGGCAGCGGCTACACCGAGGCGGGCGGCTACGCCCTCGGCCACTACGTCGGGCTGGTGTGGATCGGCCGGGCCGACGGCGCCGAGCCCACGGCCAAGGACGACTACGTGTCGCTGGCCCTGACCCTGCGCGGCGCCGAGAAGCCCGTCTACCAGCGCGTCGTGGCGATCACCGGGCCGGGGTCCTGATGGTGTACGCTCCCACGCGCTCGTCCGGTTACCGAGGAGGCCGCTCGTCCGCAGCGGCAGGTTGTTGGCGTCACAGGGGGACTAGATGCCGGTCCGACTCGTCATCGCGCTGGTGTCGGCCGCGCTCGCCGTCGTCGCGGCGGGCGCGTGGCTGTGGCTGGGACGGGACGCGCCCCGGCCCGCCGCGCTGCGCACCCAGCCCACGTCCGCCCTGTACGCGCTCGTCGACACCCGCCAGGCCGACACCCGTCCGCTGACGGCGGCCGAGGTCTTCACCGGCGCCACGCAGACCCTCGGAGCGCTGCGGCGCGAGGCCGTCGAGGAGCTCGACGACTGCGCGGACGCGCTGTGGGGGGTCGAGGCCGACGGGTGCACGCAGGCGCTGCGTGCCACGTACCGGGGGGAGGGGATGGCGGGGCAGTTCGTCATCTTCAACCTCCCGGACGGGCGGGCCGCCGACGCGCTGGTGTCCGCCCTGCGCACGGACGGGTTCGTCCGGCAGGCGCTCCCGTTCGACCCGGCCCGCAGCCGTGCCGAGGTCCGCGCGCTGGGGCACTACGTGACGGTCAGCTGGGCGGGTGTCCTGGAGGGCGCCGCGGAGGGCGATCTCGTGCAGCCTCTGATCGCCCTCGACGGGCTGAGCGCCGTCGTCCAGTCGCGCGTCCTCGACGCCACGTGAGCGGGGTTTCTCTCGGGCTGTGCGTGACCGGCCGTAGTGCGTGAAAAGCTTCAAACCCTTTGGGGAACCCCCCGGGTGAGGCGCCGTCATGCGTGCCTTACGGCCCGCTGTTCCCACCGTAGGGATTCGAAACGCCGCTGTTCCCGTCGTCGGGGAGGGAGTGGAGGGTGGCGGCGATGGCTGAGGGGAGGGCCGTCAGGCGGTGGAGTGGGGCGTCCAGGGGGGTGAGGTCGCCGGCCCAGGGGGCCGCCTCGCGGATCAGGGCGCGGGCCTCGTTCTTGGTGAGGGTGACGTCGTGGGTGGCGGCTACCGCGATGAGGGCCTCGCGCCAGGTGTTGGCCAGTTTGGCGTGGCCGCTGTCGAGGATGCGGCGCAGGATCTGGGCCTGCGGGGCCTCGGGGCGGGGGCGGCGGGTCGCGGTGAGCATGGCGCCGGACTCGGTGAAGCTGTAGACGGGGTCCAGCGCTGAGGGGATGTCGAAGGGGCCCGCCAGGTGGACCTCGACGTGCGGGGCGCGGGTGGCCAGCAGGAGGCGGGGGAGGGCAGCCTCCAGGCCCGGGGGGACGGCTATCGCGACCCTTTCCACCGAGGCCGCGTACGGTTTGCCCAGCCAGGTCGCCAGCTTGACCCGGGGCTGGGGGAGGGTGGCGGGCCAGTCGCCGACCAGCAGGTCGGCCTCGACGGCGGACGAGAGGCGGGTGGCGGACTCGGCCATGCTCGCGGGGGTCGGGCGGGGCTCCGCTTGGCCGGGAGCGGGCGCCGGGGCGGACTCGACCGACTGGGGGCCGTGGGTGTAGATGGCGGTGGTGAGCTGGGAGAGGCGGGAGCGCACGGCGGGGGCGGTCTTGGTGGTGGGGCGCAGGATGTAGAGGTCGGCGGCGGAGCCGATCGCCTCTGCCCCAAAATATCTGTTGAAATCTGGGTAAATCGCTTCAAACGCCACGTTCAACGCCGACAGGGCGTTCTGCACCTTCAGCGCCAGCGCCGGGGTCCGCTCGCTCGCTCCGTACGCCAGCAGGACGCGCCCGTTCTCCGTCAGCCCTTCCAGCGCGCGGGCCACGAACAGGCCGACGCCCTCCGGGGTGTACGGGGGGTCGGTGACGGCCAGGTCGTGGTCGCGGGCCGACGCGGGCAGGCCCAGCCGCAGGTCGGCCCAGCGGGTGTGGATCCCCAGCCGCTGCTCGTCGATGTAGGCCAGGATGCGGTCGTCGACGTCCACCACGGTCACGTCGGTCTCCGGATGCACCAGCTTGACCGCGACCGAGGTCAGGTCGTGGTCGCCGACACACAGCAGTCGCCCGCCCGGGAGCCAGAAACGGGCCCCGAGCAGCAGCGCCCGGCGCAGGACCGTCTCGGGCGTGGCCGGCACGTGGTCGAGCGCGTGGCGGGGCCGCGGCGCCTTGGCCACCAGCTCGCGCAGCCGCTCCAGCGCGGGCTCGTAGTGCGCGACCAGGTGCTGGACCGGGTCCTCCGGAGGCGGCGCGAGCGCCAGCAGGTCCTGGAAGTCCTGCCAGTGCGCCGGCGGCAGCCGGAACCGGTCTCCCTCCCGCTCCGTCCGCAGCTCGCGTAGCAGCTCCTCGATGGTGCGCCGGGACGTCGCGGTCTCCCTGACCAGGTCGGCCAGGGACCACCAGCGGCCGTCGCAGAGCAGGGTCAGCGCGTGCCTGAGCCGCCTGCTGTCCACCCCTGCCGCGCCGAGCAGGCGCTCCACCCCGTCACGCTCCATACGGCCACCCTATCGATCCGCCGCGCCAAGATCCGAGCCGCTGACCTCGGATAAGTGCGACATGTTTCGTAAAACGGACGCGATGGGCACCATTCCGGCAGCGTGCGGTAACCTCTACACACGATATGCAGCAGGGCCAACGTCGTCCCCGCCTGTAAGCAGTTCAAGACAGACGATGACGACGGGAGGGATGCAATGCCTGCTGCCCACCTCGGGTTCCCCGAGCCCCAGGGCCTCTACCACCCCGCCAACGAGCATGACGCCTGTGGTGTCGCCATGGTCGCCGACGTCGCAGGACGCCGGGGGCACGGGATCGTGGTCAAGGCGCTGACGGCGCTGTGCAATCTGGATCATCGGGGGGCCAAGGGTAGCGAGCCGGACACCGGCGACGGAGCCGGGATCCTCACCCAGATCCCCGACGCTTTCTACCGCGCGACCACCGGCTTCCCGCTGCCCCCCGCCGGGCAGTACGCCACCGGCATCGCGTTCCTGCCCATCGACGAGCAGGCGCGGGCCATCGCCACCGGCATGATCGAGGAGATCGCCGCCGAGGAGGGCCTCACCGTCCTCGGGTGGCGCGACGTGCCGGTCGACCGCGCGCTGCCCGGGCCGAGCGCCCGCGCGGTCATGCCGTACTTCAAGCAGATCTTCGTGTCCTCGCCGGGCGGCGAGGCCGGGATCGACCTCGACAGGCTCGCGTTCTGCCTGCGCAAGCGGGCCGAGCACGAGGTGGACGTCTACTTCCCGTCCCTGTCGGCGCGTACGGTCGTCTACAAGGGCATGCTCACCCCCGAGCAGGTCGAGCCGTTCTTCCCCGACCTGTCCGACGAGCGTTACGAGAGCGCGATCGCGCTGGTCCACTCGCGGTTCTCCACCAACACGTTCCCGAGCTGGCCGCTCGCGCATCCGTACCGCTACATCGCGCACAACGGCGAGATCAACACCGTCAAGGGCAACCGCAACTGGATGCGCGCCCGCGAGGCCATGCTCCAGTCGGACCTGATCCCGGGCGACCTGGCACGGCTCTTCCCGATCTGCGACCCCGACGCGAGCGACACCGCCTCCTTCGACGAGGTGCTGGAGCTGCTCCACATCGGCGGCCGGAGCCTGCCGCACGCGGTGCTCATGATGATCCCTGAGGCGTGGGAGAACCACACCGAGATGGATCCCGCGCGCCGCGCCTTCTACGAGTTCCACTCCTCCCTGATGGAGGCGTGGGACGGCCCGGCGTCGATCACGTTCACCGACGGCACGCTCGCCGGCGCCGTGCTCGACCGCAACGGCCTGCGCCCCGGCCGCTTCTGGGTGACGGCCGACGGGCTCGTCGTGCTCGCCTCCGAGGCGGGGGTGCTCGACTTCGAGCCCGGGGACGTGGTCCGCAAGGGCCGCCTGCAGCCCGGCCGGATGTTCCTCATCGACACCGCCCGCGGCAAGATCATCGAGGACGACGAGATCAAGGCCGAGCTCGCCGCCGCGCTCCCGTACGAGGACTGGCTGCACGCCGGGCTGGTCAGGTTCGAGGAGCTGCCCGCGCGCGAGCGCTGGGTCGTGTCGGAGACGCGCGAGGTCGACAGCCCCAGCCACGAGGCGCTCGTCAAGCGGCAGCAGACCTTCGGCTACACCGAGGAGGAGCTGCGCGTCATCCTCACCCCGATGGCCCGCACCGGCATCGAGCCGATCGGCTCCATGGGCACCGACACCCCGGTCGCGGTGCTCAGCGAGAAGCCCAGGCTGCTGTTCGACTACTTCAGCCAGTTGTTCGCGCAGGTGACGAACCCGCCGCTGGACGCCATCCGCGAGGAGCTGGTGACCAGCCTGGCCAGCACGCTCGGTCCCGAGGGCAACCTGCTCGACCCCGGGCCGACGTCGTGCCGCCAGCTCGTGCTGCCGTACCCGGTGATCGACAACGACGAGCTCGCCAAGATCATCCACATCAACGACGAGCACGACCTGCCGGGCTTCCACCCGCACGTCGTCTCCGGCCTCTACGAGGTCGCGGGCGGCGGCGAGGCCCTGCTGCACCGCCTCGACGAGATCCGGGCCGAGGTCTCTCAGGCCATCGCCGACGGCGCCCGGATCATCGTGCTGTCCGACCGCGGCTCCGGCGAGGCGCTCGCGCCCATCCCGTCGCTGCTGCTCACCGGCGCGGTGCACCACCACCTGATCCAGGAGAAGACCCGCACCAAGATCGGCCTGGTGATCGAGACAGGCGAGGCCCGCGAGTGCCACCACATGGCGCTGCTCATCGGCTACGGCGCCGGCGCGGTCAACCCCTACCTCGCCATCGAGACCGTCGAGGACCTGGTCGACAGCGGAACGCTCAAGGTCGACAAGCGCAAGGCCGTACGCAACCTGATCAAGGCGTACGGCAAGGGCGTCATCAAGGTCATGTCCAAGATGGGCGTGTCGACCGTGGCCTCCTACACCGGCGCGCAGATCTTCGAGGCGCTCGGCCTGAGCCAGGAGGTCATCGACTCCTGCTTCACCGGCACCACCTCGCGGCTCGGCGGCGTCGGCTTCGACGTGCTGGCCAGAGAGGCCGCCGAGCGTCACGCGCACGCGTACCCGAGGGCGGCGAACGCGCACCGCCGGCTCCAGGTCGGCGGCGAGTACCAGTGGCGGCGCGAGGGCGAGCCCCACCTGTTCAACCCCGAGACCGTCTTCAAGCTGCAGCACGCCACCCGGACCCGCCGCTACGAGATCTTCAAGGAGTACACCGGCATGGTGGACTCCCAGGCGGAGCGGCTGATGACCCTGCGCGGCCTGTTCAAGCTGCGCGCGGGCACCCCGATCCCGATCGAGGAGGTCGAGCCCGTCTCGGAGATCGTCAAGCGGTTCTCCACGGGCGCGATGTCGTACGGCTCGATCTCGATGGAGGCGCACGAGACGCTCGCCATCGCGATGAACCGGCTGGGCGGCAAGTCCAACACCGGTGAGGGCGGCGAGGACCCCGAGCGGCTCTACGACCCGGCCCGCCGGTCGGCGATCAAGCAGGTGGCCTCCGGCCGGTTCGGCGTCACCTCCGAATACCTGGTGAACGCCGACGACCTGCAGATCAAGATGGCCCAGGGCGCCAAGCCCGGCGAGGGCGGCCAGCTGCCCGGCCACAAGGTCTACCCGTGGATCGCCAAGACGCGCCACTCCACACCCGGCGTCGGCCTCATCTCGCCGCCGCCGCACCACGACATCTACTCGATCGAGGACCTCGCGCAGCTCATCCACGACCTGAAGAACGCCAACCCGGCGTCCAGGGTCCACGTGAAGCTGGTGGCCGAGGTCGGCGTCGGCACGGTCGCGGCCGGGGTGTCGAAGGCGCACGCCGACGTGGTGCTGATCTCCGGCCACGACGGCGGCACCGGCGCGTCCCCGCTGACCAGCCTCAAGCACGCGGGCGCGCCGTGGGAGCTGGGCCTGGCAGAGACGCAGCAGACGCTGCTGCTCAACAACCTGCGCGACCGCATCGTGGTGCAGGTCGACGGCCAGCTCAAGACCGGCCGCGACGTGGTCATCGCCGCCCTGCTGGGCGCCGAGGAGTACGGTTTCGCCACCGCGCCCCTCGTGGTCAGCGGCTGCGTGATGATGCGGGTCTGCCACCTCGACACCTGCCCGGTGGGCGTCGCCACACAGAACCCCGAGCTGCGCAGGCGGTTCAGCGGCAAGCCCGAGTTCGTGGTCAACTTCTTCGAGTTCATCGCCGAGGAGATCCGCGAGTACCTCGCCGAGCTGGGCTTCCGCTCGCTCGACGAGGCCATCGGGCACGTGGAGATGCTCGACACCACGGCGGCCGAGGACCACTGGAAGGCGAGCGGGCTCGACCTGTCGCCGATCCTGCACCGGCCCGACCTGCCCGCGAGCACCGCGCTGCGCCGGGTCACCGGCCAGGACCACGGCCTGGACCACGCGCTGGACAACACGCTGATCCAGCTCGCCGAGGGCGCGCTCCGCGACGGCACCCCGGTCACGCTCGACCTGCCCATCCGCAACGTGAACCGCACGGTCGGCACCATGCTGGGCTATGAGGTCACCAAGCGTCACGGCGGCGAGGGCCTGCCCGACAACACGATCGACATCTCCTTCACCGGCTCGGCGGGCAACTCGTTCGGCGCGTTCGTGCCCCGCGGCATCACGCTGCGGCTCACCGGCGACGCCAACGACTACCTCGGCAAGGGCCTGTCCGGCGGTCGCGTCACGCTGCGCCCGCACGAGGAGGCGCCGCTCGACGGTCACATCATTTCCGGAAATGTCGCCTTGTACGGTGCTACGTCCGGAGAAGTGTTCATCCGGGGCGTCGTCGGTGAGCGGTTCTGCGTGCGCAACTCCGGCGCGACCGCCGTCGTCGAAGGCGTCGGCGACCACGGCTGCGAGTACATGACCGGCGGCAGGGTGGTCGTGCTCGGCCCCACCGGGCGCAACTTCGCGGCCGGCATGTCCGGCGGCGTCGCCTACCTGCTCGACCTCAAGGCCGAGCGGGTCAACCGCGAGATGGTCGCCATCGAGGCGCTCACCGGCGAGGACGCCGAGTTCCTCAAGGAGACCGTCGAGAAGCACTTCGCCGAGACCGGCTCCCCGGCGGCCAAGCAGCTGCTGGCCGACTGGGACTCCGCGCTCACCCGGTTCGGCAAGATCATGCCGACCGACTACCGGCGGGTCCTGGAGGCCGCGGAGGCCGCCCGCATCGAAGGCAGGGACATCGACGAGGCCGTCATGGCGGCTGCGGTTCAGGGATAGGGAGGCGTACCGATGGCTGACCCCAAGGGGTTCCTCACGCACGAGCGGGAGCTGCCGGCGCGCCGCCCCGTCGACGTCCGCATCGGCGACTGGCAGGAGGTCTATCAGGACTTCCCGTCCGGCAAGCTGACCAAGCAGGCGGCCCGCTGCATGGACTGCGGCATCCCGTTCTGCCACAACGGCTGCCCGCTGGGCAACCTCATCCCGGAGTGGAACGACCTCGTCCACCGCACCGACTGGCGCGAGGCGATCGAGCGGCTGCACGCCACCAACAACTTCCCGGAGTTCACCGGCAGGCTCTGCCCGGCTCCGTGCGAGGCGGCGTGCGTGCTCGGCATCAACGCCGACCCGGTGGCGATCAAGCGGGTCGAGGTCGAGATCATCGACCGGGCGTTCGCCGAGGGCTGGGTGACCCCGCAGCCGCCGCAGCGCAAGACCGGCAAGCGGGTGGCCGTGGTCGGCTCCGGCCCGGCCGGGCTGGCCGCCGCCCAGCAGCTCACCCGCGCCGGTCACGACGTGGTGGTGTACGAGCGGGCCGACCGCGTCGGCGGGCTGCTGCGCTACGGCATCCCCGAGTTCAAGATGGAGAAGCGCCACATCGACCGCCGCCTGGCGCAGATGCGGGCCGAGGGCACCGAGTTCCGCACCGGCGTCAACGTCGGCCTCGACGTCACCGCCGCCGAGCTGCGCGAGCAGTACGACGCGGTGGTGCTGTCCGGCGGCGCGACCGCGTGGCGCGACCTGCCGGTGGCGGGCCGCGAGCTCAAGGGCGTCCATCAGGCGATGGAGTATCTGCCGCTGTCCAACAAGGTGCAGGAGGGCGACTTCGCGGTCTCCCCGATCTCCGCCGAGGGCAAGCACGTCGTGGTCATCGGCGGCGGCGACACCGGCGCCGACTGCATCGGCACCGCCATCCGGCAGGGCGCCGCGTCCGTCACGCAGCTGGAGATCATGCCGCGGCCGCCCGAGACCCGGGCCGCCGGGCAGCCGTGGCCGACCTTCCCGATCCTGTTCAAGATGGAGAGCGCCCACGAGGAGCTCGCCGAGCAGGGCGGGCAGCGGGTGTACGCGGTCTCCACCACGGAGTTCGTCGGCGACGCCGACGGCAACGTGAAGGCGCTGCGCCTGGTGGAGGTCGAGGGCCCGCAGTCGGGCTTCAAGCCGATTTCCGGCACCGAGCGGGAGATCCCGGCCGAGCTGGTCACGCTCTCCATGGGCTTCGTCGGCCCGGAGCGGGGCCCGCTGCTGCGGGACCTGGCCGAGCTGGGCGGCGACGGCTTCTACGACGCCCGCGGCAATGTCGCGCGCGACAAGACCTACATGTCCAAGGTCGACGGCGTGTTCGTGGCCGGCGACATGGGCCGCGGCCAGTCGCTCATCGTCTGGGCCATCGCCGAGGGCCGCGCCGCCGCCAGCGGCGTCGACCGGTTCCTGACCGGTGACACGGCGCTGCCCTACCCGATCCTGCCGACGGCCCGTCCGCTGGTCTGACCTGCGCTGGAACGAAACGCCCGCCCGGCCCCTTCCCGGGCGGGCGTTTCGCGTCCCGGCTCGCCCCCGTATCCGGCGGGTTGCATCAGTTGCCGCAGGTCGGGAAGATGCACATTCTGGAGAAGTACGGATGATAGGGGAGAAATGAGGCGTGTTGCCCCGGTCCTCGCGGCGCTGTCGGCGACAGCCGCGCTGACCGCCTGCTCCCCGGTCACCCCCGCGGCCGCGGCCGCCGCCGACTACCTCGTCTTCTACGCCGACGGCCGCCGGGCCGACGCGCTCACCGCCGTGCGGAAGGCCGACGGCACCGTCACCCACACCGAGACCAAGCTCGGCTACCTGATCGCCCAGGGCTCCGGCGAGCGCTTCGCCGAGACCGTCGGCGCCGACCCCGCCGTCGTCGGCGTCTCCGGCGACAGGGCCATCGGCCGCACCTCCGCGACCGCCGCCAGGGCGTTCCCCGACGGGTCGGCCTTCGGCGAGAAGGGCTCCGCCGAGAAAAGCGACCCGCTCAGCGGCCTCCAGTGGGACATGCGGCTGATCGGCGCCGACCGCGCCAACGAGAAGGCGCCCGGCACGAAGAAGGTCCTCGTCGGCGTCATCGACACCGGCATCGACGGCAACCACCCCGACATCGCGCCCAACTTCAACCGCGGGCTCAGCCGCAACTTCGTCACCGACCGGCCCAAGGACGAGAACGGCGAGAACCTCGACGGCCCCTGCGAGGCCGCGGACTGCAAGGACCCCGTCGACCAGGACGACGAAGGCCACGGGACGCACGTCGCCAGCACCATCGCCGCGCCCATCAACGGCATCGGCATCGCCGGAGTGGCCCCTGGGGTGCAGCTCGTCAACATCCGGGCCGGCCAGGACTCCGGCTTCTTCTTCCTCAAGGCCAGCCTCGACGCCCTCACCTACGCCGGCGACATCGGCGTCGACGTGGTCAACATGAGCTACTACGTCGACCCGTGGCTGTTCAACTGCCGGGCGAACCCGTCCGACAGCAAGAAGGAGCAGCTCGAACAGCGCGCCATCATCACCGGCATGCAGCGCGCCCTCGACTACGCCAGGAAGAAGGGCGTCACCCTCGTCTCCGCGCTCGGCAACGGCGCCACCGACCTCGGCCGGCCGAAGGCCGACAACGACAGCCCCGGCTACCCGCGCGGCGATGAGAAGATCCGCAGGATCGACAACGGCTGCCTCAACGTCCCCGCCGAGTCGGAAGGCGTCATCTCGGTCGCCTCGGTCGGCCCGTCCGGCCGCAAGGCCATCTACAGCGACTACGGGACGGAACAGGCGGACGTCGCCGCGCCCGGCGGCGACGCGCTCGACGGCAAGGGCGCCTCCCCGACCCGCTCCATCCTCGCCGCCGCCCCCGAGAAGGCGCTGCGCGCCAAGGGCCGCATCGGCGCCGACGGCAAGCCCAAGGGCCAGGACGTCGTGCGCGACTGCGCCCGCGGCACCTGCGCGTACTACCAGTACCTCGACGGCACCTCCATGGCCGCCCCGCATGCCACCGGCGTGGCCGCCATCATCATCAGCCGCTTCGGCAAGCCGGGGCCGGGCGGCGTCACCCTCGCGCCTGACACCGTCGAGGAGTACCTGTACAAGACCGCGACGCCGGCGGCGTGCCCCGTCCCGCGCGCGTACGTCTACGACGTGTACGGGGAGAAGACCACGCACGTGTGCGAGGGCGGCCCGGACAAGAACGGCTTCTACGGCCACGGCATCGTCAACGCCCTGGAGGCGGCCACCTTCGAACCATGACGGCGACACGTGCACGTGGCGCGCTCGCCGGTCGCCGTTGCCGTGCTGTTCTCCCGCGCGCGGTACGTTCTGCGTCGTCCTTGACTGCCAAGTGGTCTGTACCAATTAAGGTAGGACTCGTGACACGTCGCGCGAAAATCGTCTGCACTCTAGGCCCAGCCACGTCCTCACCCGAACGCCTGCGCGATCTCATCGCCGCGGGCATGGACGTCGCACGGTTCAACCTCAGCCATGGCGACCATGACATGCACAGAGAGGTCTTCGATCGCGTCAGGGAGGTGGCGGCCGACCTCGGCCGCGGTGTAGGCGTTCTCGCCGACCTGCAGGGCCCCAAGATCCGCGTCGGCCGCTTCGAGGAGGGGCCGGTCCGGCTCGGCTTCGGCGACGTCTTCTCCATCACCGCCGAAGACGTCCCCGGCGACCGCGAGCAGGTCTCCACCACCTACAAGGGTCTCGCCAAGGACGTGCGCCCCGGCGACACCATCCTCGTCGACGACGGCCGGCTCGTGCTCGAGGTCACCCGCGTCGACGGCGACCGGGTCGTCACCCGCGTCGTCATCGGCGGCATGATCTCCGACAACAAGGGTCTCAACCTGCCCGGCGTCAACGTCAGCGCCCCCGCGCTCACCGACAAGGACGAGACCGACCTGCGCTGGGCGCTGCGCACCGGGTTCGACATGATCGCCCTGTCGTTCGTCCGCCGTCCCTCCGACGCCGACGTCGTACGCAACATCATGGAGCAGGAGGCCGTCCGCCTCCCCCTCCTCGCCAAGATCGAGAAGCCGCAGGCGGTCGAGCGCCTCCCCGAGATCGTCGAGGCCTTCGACGGCATCATGGTCGCCCGCGGCGACCTCGGCGTCGAGCTGCCGCTGGAGCAGGTGCCGATCGTGCAGCGGCGCATCATCGAGCTGTGCCGCGAGAAGGCCCGCCCGGTCATCGTCGCCACGCAGATGCTCGACTCGATGATGAGCGCCCCCCGCCCCACCCGCGCCGAGGCCTCCGACGTCGCCTACGCCGTCATGGACGGCGCCGACGCGGTCATGCTGTCGGGCGAGACCTCCGTCGGCAACTACCCGATCGAGTCCGTCTCCACGATGGACCGCATCGCCTGCGCCGCCGAGGCCTCCTCGCTGCACGCCACCCACACCCTGGAGCGCATGCCGGAGACCACCGGCGGCGCCATCGCCCGCGCCGCCGCCGAGGTCGGCGCCATCGTGGGGGCCAAGGCCCTGGTGGCCTTCACCATGTCCGGCGAGACGGCCCGCCGGCTGGCCCGCTACCGCTCGCCGATCCCGCTGCTGGCCTTCACCTCCGCGCCCCACGTCCGCGGCCAGCTCTCGCTCACCTGGGGGGTGGAGACGTTCCAGGTGCCGTTCGTGCACCACACCGACGACATGGTGCGGCAGGTGGAGGCGTCGCTGCTGTCTCTGGGCCGGCTGGAGAAGGGCGACAAGGTGGTCATCGTCGCCGGCTCCCCGCCCGGCACCCCCGGCTCCACCAACGCGCTGCGCGTGCACACGATCGGCTCCGCCGTCTCCCACGCCAGCTGAGGGACCGTCCGTCGGCCGGCTGCCCCCGGGAGGGAAGCCGGCCGGACGCTAGTTGGCGTGCAGCGCCTCGTTCAGCTCGATGCCGGTGCCCTGGCGGGTCACCACCTCCACGGCGCCGGTCTCGGAGTTGCGGCGGAACAACAGCCCGTCGCGCCCCGACAGCTCCCTGGCCTTCACCACGCCGCCGTCCGGCAGGCGCACCTTCGTGCCCGCCGTCACGTACAGCCCGGCCTCGACGACGCAGTCGTCGCCCAGTGAGATGCCGATGCCCGCGTTCGCGCCGATCAGGCAGCGCTTGCCGACCGAGACGACCTCCTTGCCGCCGCCCGAGAGCGTGCCCATGATGGACGCGCCGCCGCCCAGGTCGGAGCCCTCGCCGAGCACCACGCCCGCTGAGATCCGGCCCTCGACCATGGACGCGCCCAGCGTGCCGGCGTTGAAGTTGACGAACCCCTCGTGCATCACGGTCGTGCCGCTCGCCAGGTGGGCGCCCAGGCGCACCCGGTCGGCGTCGGCGATCCGCACCCCGGACGGCATCACGTAGTCGACCATGCGCGGGAACTTGTCGACCCCGTAGACCGCCACCGGCCCGCTGGCCCGCAGCCGCGCCCGCGTGATCTCGAAGCCGTCCACGGCGCACGGCCCGTGACTGGTCCACACGACGTTCGCCAGCTTGCCGAACACCCCGTCGAGGCTCAGGCCGTGCGGCCGGACCAGCCGCGCCGAGAGCAGGTGGAGCCGCAGGTAGGCGTCGTGGGCGTCGGCCGGCGGCTCGGAGAGCTTGGCGATGCCGGTGCGGACCGCCACCACCTCCACGCCGCGCGCCTGGTCGGGCCCCACCAGCCCGCCCAGCTCGCCGGCCTCCTCGGCGGAGAGCCGCTCGGTGCCCGTCACGGGCGGCTCGCCCAGCTGAGGCTCGGGGAACCAGGTGTCGAGTACGGTGCCGTCAGCGGCTATGGTCGCGAGGCCGATGCCGAAAGCGCCGGTCACGGCAGGATCGATAGCAGTCACATGCCTCAAAATACCGTGACGGTGCTCCTCAGATGGCGCCCAGGTCGGCCGACAGCCAGTGTTCGGGCCGCATCCGGAACGTCACCAGCGCGCCCAGGTCGGACCCCTCCACGTAGCCGGGAACCGCCTCGACCGGCAGGTAGCGCGAGGCGATCCTGGTGAGCTGCTCCAACGTCGTCGGCCCCGACCACACGACCGGCCCCTCGACGGACACGTACCGATAGGTCGGGCTGGTCCGCTGCACCAGCAGCGTGAACCGGCCCGTCTTCCCGATCAGCGCCGCCTTCCGGGAGTCACGCCCGGTCAGGAACTCCACGTCGCCGCCCGGTTCGTAGTCGTACCAGACCGGCACGCTCAGCGGCCCCCGGTCCGCTCCCGCGTCGACCGCCACACCGGCCACATGCGGCTCCGCCAGGAACTTGGCCCGCTCCGCCACGTTCAACCCCACGGCATCCACCTCCGAAAAGCCACCGTGATCCGTTCATTACCGATCTTCGGTCACCCTATGCCTGCTTTGGAGGCGTACCTTCGAGGCGAAAGGTCACGTGGAGCAGGGGGAGGGCGTCTCGACGGGGCGTTCGGTGCACGACCTGGCCGCCGCAACCGGCCGATCGGAGAGCACGATCAAGGGTCACACGAGGGTGCGTGCGACGGTTTCCGGGGTGCCGGAAGCGGGATTCGAACCCGCACGCCCTTGCGGGCAGACGCTTTTGAGGCGTCAGTGTCTGCCATTCCACCATTCCGGCATATTTCCAGACGTGTCCGGAAACTTGTGGGGGTTCACCTCTTCAGGGAGACTGTCGAGGATGCCGCCGTGGATCTAATGTACCGGACATCGGTACTCTTCTGCTCGTGAGTACGCAGCGGCGAGTGGTGATCGCGGAAGACGAGGCGCTCATCCGCCTCGATCTCAAGGAGATGCTCCAGGAGGACGGCTACGTCGTCGTGGGGGAGGCCGGCGACGGGGAGCAGGCGATCCGGCTGGCCACCGATCTGCGGCCCGATCTCGTCATCCTGGACGTCAAGATGCCGGTGCTCGACGGCATCTCCGCGGCGGAGCGGATCGTGGCCGAGCGGATCGCGCCATGCCTGATCCTCACCGCGTTCTCCCAGCGTGACCTGGTGGAGCGGGCCAGGGAGGCGGGGGCGATGGCCTATCTGGTCAAGCCGTTCACCAAGGCCGACCTGGTGCCGGCGATCGAGATGGCGGTGAGCCGTCACGAGGAGATGGTGGCGCTGGCCGCCGAGGTGTCGAGCCTGACGGAGCGGCTGGAGACGCGCAAGCTGGTCGAGCGGGCCAAGGGCAGCCTGATGACGCAGCACGGCTGGAGCGAGCCGCAGGCGTTCCGCTGGATCCAGAAGGCGTCCATGGACCGCCGGCTGAGCATGCGCGAGGTCGCCCAGATCGTCATCGAGGACGCGGCCGACCGGGGCTGAGCGCCCCGGCGCGGGTTCACGACGTGGGCAGGCCGCACACGTCGAGCGCGTAGTGGATGAGACGGTCCTGGACGTCCTTCGGCGGGCTGACGATCACGACGCGCTGCTCGCCGCCGTCGACGCTGGCGCGTACGGGGAACAGGAACGCCTTCTTGGCCTCGGCGAAGGCGTGCGGGTCGCACCGCCCGGGGGTGAGCCGGATCTCGGCCGCGATGCTCGGGGCCGCGGCGTCCAGCTCGGCGATCGGGTCGCCCTCGGTGACCGGGGCGGCGATGTAGTGCGTGGTGCCGTCGATGCGGTGCACGGTGACGGCGCCTTCGCCGCGGCGGGTCAGCACGAGGGTGCCGTGCATGGCGTCGCCGACCCGCTTCCACTCGGGGCCGAAGGCGATGTCGGCCGCCAGCTTGATCAGATGCTCCGAACACTCGTCGCGCAGCAGCCGGGTCAGCAGCGGATCGGGGTGGGGGATCTCGAAGACCACCTTGCGCGGCTCCTGCTCCGCGCCGACGCGGACGTGGGCGACGACGGTGGCCGGCTGGACCCCGGGAAGACGGCCGGGCGTGCAGTTGGCTTTCCCGAAGGGGATGGGTAAGTCGGTTCTCTCCGTCTTCTTGACCGTGATTTCCACGTTTTGTGGGGCCAATGTGGTGAATGATGGCGTCACCAGTTGAACGTCGGTGAAGTGCACCGGAGTCTCGGAGGCGTTGCGCACGGCCACCTGCATCCTGTGCGCGGGCTCGTCCGAGCGCCACTGCGCGAGCGAGACCGATACGCCCGGCGGCGGTGCGGCGTCGGGCGGTGGCACGCTGTCACCGCCGCAACCTGCGAGGAGGGCCATCAGGGGGAGGAGTGCCGTTATCCGCTTCACCGAGGCAGATTAAGCACCTGCCGATCACGCGCGTAAGTTGAGGACTGATTACGACTCCGCATCCAAGTGCCGACAGTTACCCCGCTGCCCTGGCATCACCATGCAGGCATTTTGTACGTTTCCGTCATTCGATCGGGAACGCTCGGCGTGCTGACGGATCCCGGCCTGGAATGAAGGAGATTACTTCATGGTCCGCATTGCTCCCGTGGGACGGGTGCTGGCTGTCGTGGCTGCCACCAGCCTCGCCCTGACAGCTTGCGGTGGTGGCAGCGACACCGCCTCGCAATCCACACCTTCGTCGGCTGCGCCATCCTCCGCGGCCCCCGCGGCAGAGGGCGACGGCACGCTTACCCTGGGCACGCTGCTGCCGCAGACGGGGTCGCTCGCGTTCCTCGGCCCGCCCGAGTTCGCGGGCGTCGACCTGGCCGTCAAGGAGATCAACGAGGCCGGCGGCGTGCTCGGCAAGGACGTCGTCAAGATCCACACCGACTCCGGCGACACGACCACCAACATCGCCTCCCAGTCGGTCGACAACCTGCTGGCGCAGAAGGCCGACGCCATCATCGGCGCCGCCTCCTCGTCGGTCTCGGAGACGGTGATCGACAAGATCACCGGCGCGGGCGTCATCCAGTTCTCCCCGGCCAACACCTCCGACACGTTCACCACCATCGCCGACAAGGGCCTCTACTTCCGCACCTCGCCGCCGGACAAGCTGCAGGGCCGCGTCCTCGGTGACCTGATCGTCGCCGACGGCAACGCCACGGTCGCCATCATGGCGATGCAGGACTCCTACGGCACCGGCCTGGCCGACCAGGTCGTCAAGACCGTCCAGGACGGTGGCGCCGAGGTGGTCGAGCGGGTCGACTACGACCCGAAGGCCGCCGACTTCGCCGCCGACATCGCCAAGATCAAGGCGAAGAACCCCGCGGGCATCGTGCTCATCGGCTTCGAGGAGACCGCCAAGGTCATCAACGAGCTGGTCAAGCAGGGTCTGCCGGCCGACAAGCACAAGTGGTACATGGTCGACGGCAACACCTCCAACACCAACTACGTCGACATGCCCAAGGGCACCCTGAAGGGTGTCAAGGGCACGATCCCCGGCGCCGCGTCTCCTGAGGACTTCCAGAAGAAGCTCCTCGAGGTGGACGGTGACCTTGAGGACTTCAGCTACGCGCCGGAGTCGTACGACGCCGCCAACCTGATCGCGCTGGCCGCTGAGGCCGCCAAGAGCGACTCGGGCACGGCCATCGCGGCCAAGCTGGCCGAGGTCAGCAAGGGCGGCGAGAAGTGCGACAGCTTCCCGACCTGCGTCGAGCTGCTCAAGGCCGGCAAGGACATCGACTACGACGGCGTGAGCGGTCCGGTCGAGTTCAACGACGCCGGTGACCCGGCCGTCGCCACCATCGGCATCTACGAGTACGGCGACGACAACAAGTACGGCACCAAGGCCGTCGAGTACCGCACGGGCAACATCGAGGGCTGATCGCTCCTCCGGTGAGCCACCGGGCCCCGGTCCCTCCCCCCTGAGGACCGGGGCCCTTTCACGTGCTCAGGAGCAGCCCTCCTCGATCCGCCCCGCGGCGGCCCGGTACTCCTTGAGCAGTGCCACCTGCCGCGCGCGCGGCAGGCTCGCCACGGACAGGTCCTGGGTGGTGGCCTCGACCGTACGGACGGCGCCGCCGAGCGAGGCGGGCAGGCGGGGGCCGAACTGGAGGGTGATGCCGCGCACCTCGGCCAGGCGGCCGAGCACGGCGTCCTCGAAGCGCTGCGCGTCCTCCTCGCCCGCGGGCTCCAGCAGGAGGCCGGCGTAGCCGATGGCGGAGACCACGCGCGCGCACGGATCGTCGCCGGGGTCGCCGCCGGTGCTGTAGGCGCCGGCGGCGGGGGCCTGCCCGCAGGCCGCCAGGACGGGGAGCATGAGCACGAACGCCACGAAACGGTTCACATGGACATTGAAAACGGAGAAGGGGCCCCGGGTGGAGCCCCTTCTCCGTTTCGTGCCGTGATCTACGCCCTGGCGAGGGTCCCGAGGTACAGCTCGATGACCTTGGGGTCGTCGGCGAGCTGGCGTCCGGTGCCGGTGTAGGCGTTACGCCCCTGGTCGAGCACGTAGCCGCGGTGACAGATCTGCAGGCAGCGCCGGGCGTTCTGCTCCACCATGATGATGGTGACGCCGGCCTTGTTGATCTGCTGGGCCTGGAGGAACACCAGGTCCTGCAGCTTGGGCGACAGGCCCGCCGACGGCTCGTCCAGCAGCAGCACCGACGGCTCGGTCATGAGCGCCCTGGCCATGGCCACCATCTGCCGCTCACCGCCCGACAGGGAGCCGGCGCGCTGCTTGCGCCGCTCCTTGAGCGCCGGGAACAGCTCGCAGACGAATTCGAAGCGCTCCTTGAACTTGGCGGGCGCCTGGAAGGCCCCCATCTCGAGGTTCTCCTCGATGGTCAGGCTGGGGAAGACGTTGTTGGTCTGCGGGACGTAGCCGACGCCGCGCGAGACCAGCTGGTGCGCCTTCATGTTGGTGATGTCCTCACCCTTCAGCGTGACCGTGCCGCTGCGGATGTCGACCAGCCCGAACATGGCCTTGAGCAGCGTCGACTTGCCGGCCCCGTTGGGGCCGATGATGCCGATCAGCTCGCCGTCGCCCACGTACAGGTCGGAGCCGTTGAGGATGTTGACACCCGGCAGGTAGCCGGCGATCAGCTCGTCGCAGCGGAGCACGGCGTTCTCGGCGCCGCTGAGATGGTCGCTGCGGTCGGTGACGGCGGCCTTGGACTCGGGGACGGCGTTCACTTGCTCTCCTCCTGGATCTCGGCCTCGAGCGCCTCCTCGGCCTCGTGAAGCTGCTCCTCCAGCTCGCTCTCCGAGAGCGGCGCGTCATGGTGGGCGCCCAGGTAGGCGTCGATGACCCGCTGGTCGGACATGATGGTGTCCGGCGGGCCCTCGGCGATGACGGCGCCCTGTGCCATGACGATGACCCAGTCGCTGATGTCGCGCACCATGTCCATGTCGTGCTCGACGAACAGCACGCTCATGCCCTGCTCGCGCAGGTCCTTGACGTGGCCGAGCAGCGACTGGGTGAGCGCCGGGTTGACGCCCGCCATGGGCTCGTCGAGCATGACCAGCTCGGGCTCGACCATGAGGGCGCGGGCCATCTCCAGCAGCTTGCGCTGGCCGCCGGAGAGCGAGCCGGCGAAGTCCTCGCGCTTGGCGTCGAGCTTGAACCTGGCCAGCAGTTCGTCGGCCCGGGCGGTGATCTGGTCCTCCTGGCCGCGCCAGGACCCGGGGATCAGCGCGCGCCAGAAGTTCTCGCCCTTCTGACCCTGCGCGCCGAGCCTCATGTTCTCCAGCACGGTGAGCCGCGACAGCGCCTTGGTGAGCTGGAAGGTGCGGACCATGCCGGCGCGCGCGACCTTGTGGGCCGGCACGCCGTTCATCTTGCGCCCGTTGAACGTCCACTCGCCCGAGTCGGCGGTGTCGAAGCCGGTGAGCTGGTTGAAGAACGTGGTCTTGCCCGCGCCGTTGGGGCCGATGAGGGCGGTGATGGAGCCGCGCTGGACCTCCACGTGCCCGACGTCGACGGCCGTCAGGCCGCCGAAGCGGCGCACGACGTTGTCGACCACGAGGATCGGGTCGGGCTTGGCCACGCCCGGCTCGTGGGGGAGGTCCTTGAACGCGGCCAGCGCGGCGGCCTTGCGGTCGGTGGCGGTCTCAGCGTGCATTGATGGCCAGCTCCCTCTTGTCGCCGAAGATGCCTTGCGGGCGGTAGACGAGCAGGAGGATCAGCCCCAGTCCGACCAGCAGGAAGCGGAACGGGCCGACCTGCGTGATGTCCATGAAGGTGATGACTCCGGACTGCACCGCGCCGCTGAGGAGACCGTTGACGAGCACCAGCAGCACCCAGAAGATCGACGCGCCGACCACCGGGCCGAACACGCGGGCGGCGCCGCCGAGGATGACGATCGTGTAGGCGAAGAACGTGGTCTCGGTGCCGAAGATGTCGGGCTGCACGGACCCGGTGGCGAGTCCGTAGACGAAGCCGCCCAGGCAGCCGAGCACGCCGCCGAGGATCAGCGACTGCATCTTGTAGGAGAACACGTTCTTGCCGAGGCTGCGCACGGCGTCCTCGTCCTCGCGGATGGCCTTGAGCACGCGTCCCCACGGGCTCTTCATCAGCAAGAAGACGATGAGGCAGGCGATGGCGATCAGGACCCAGCCGACGGTGAGCACCCACATCTCGCGCTCGTTGAAGCTCAACGGCCAGAACCCGTAGGTCCCCTCCGCGTAGGGGTTGATCTCGTAGAAGCCCTGTGAGAAGCCGCGCCGGCCGTCGGAGCCGCCGAAGACGCTCTTGAACTCCACGGAACGGAAGATGAGTCTGACGATCTCCGCCGCGGCGATGGTCACGATGGCCAGATAGTCGGCGCGCAGCCGCAGCGTGGGGATGCCCAGGAGGAAGGCCAGCAGGACCGCGGCGACCAGGCCGACGCCGATGCCGATCCAGAAGGGCAGCCCGATCACGGTGACGGTGACGGCCAGGCCGTAGCCGGCGACGGCCAGGAACGCCGACTGGCCGAAGTTGAGCAGGCCGGTGTAGCCGAAGTGGATGTTGATGCCGATGGCGGCGAGCGCGTACCACACCGTCTCGACGCCGATGGCGGCCTTGAGGGTGGTGGAGAGGATGATGTCCCAGTTCATGATTCCCCCGTCAGCCGATCCGCTCTCGGCGGCCGAGGATGCCCTGCGGCCGGAAGAGGAGCACGAGGATGAGCACGGCCAGCGCGCCGACGTTCTTGAGCTCCGGTGGTATCCACAGCGTCGAGACCTGGATGAACAAGCCGACGATGATCGAGCCGATGAGCGCGCCGAAGGCGGTGCCGAGGCCGCCGAGCGTGACGCCGGCGAAGATGAGGAGCAGGAGCTCCTGGCCCATCGTGAACTTCAGGTTCTGCGACAGGCCGAGCATGACGCCCGCGAGCGCGGCGATGGCGCCGCCGCCGGTCCAGATGATGCGGATGATCCGGTCGACGTTGATGCCCGAGGAGGCGGCCAGCGCCGGGTTGTCGGCGACCGCGCGGGCGGCCTTGCCGGTACGGGTGCGCAGCAGGGCGAACCCGACGGCGATGAGCACGATCAGCTCGATGCCCATCGAGATGAGGTTCTTCGGCGTGGCCGAGATGGGGCCGAGCTGGAGGCCGGCCTGGGCGTTGTACTGGGCGTACGCCTGGGTCTCGCCGCCGAACAGGATGAGGAACAGGTATCTCATGAACAGCGCCACGCCGATCGAGACGATCATCGCGGCGATGATGCCGGTGCCGCGCCTGCGCAGCTGGCCCCAGAAGAACCGGTCCTGCGCGTACCCGATCCCGCCGGCCAGCATGACCGCGATGACCGCGGCCGGGACGATGTGCAGGCCGAAGGGAACGTTCACAAGATAGGCGAGCAAGGCCCCCAGGGTGACCAGCTCGCCGTGGGCGAAGTTGGTCAGGCCGGTGGTGCCGTAGATGAGCGACAGGCCGAGCGCCGCCAGGGCGATGATCAGCCCCAGGTTGAAGCCTTCGAAAGTCAGCTGCGCCGCGCGCTGCCAGAACGCGCTGCCGCCGCCCTCGTCGGGCGCCGCGGCGCCGTCCGCGGCCTTGGCCTGCAGGGCGAACAAGACGGTGGTCGGGTTGCCTTCGTACACGGTCGGGGCGCGTTGGTTGTTGCCCCCCCGGATCGCCATGTTCTGCGGGAGCGTGGCGGCGTCCAGTGTGACCTTGTACTGGCCGGGTTCCTCGATCGGCACTTCCCACGTGCCCTGGGCGTTGCTGGTGACCTCCTGAACGGGTTGCCCGCTCTCGGTGGTAACCACGATCTTCACGCCGTTCACTGGCTGGCCTTGGAATGTGAGTGTTCCCCTGAGGCTCTGTTCCGGTGCGGCCGCATGGGCCGGGACGGTGAGCAGCAGGATGAGTCCACCCAGGAAGGCCGTGAACGCGATCACGGCTCTGCGCAATGGTGCTCCCTCAATTAGGTCAAGGCGGGGTTGTGCCCCTCCATCTCGACACGCGGGCATCGCAGGCACAACTGGGATGCTGTGGCGGGAGCTTATTTCGCGTACGCCCGGTTCAGTATCCTTCGTCACCATTTAGTGACATGTGTGTGTCACTCATGTGAGCAAACGAAGGTGGCAGGTCAGGGGCTAAATCGAGGGTTGCACCTGGCAGGTGACAGTCACAGATTGCTAACGATCGAGGGGGGAATGAAAGAGCCCGAGGGGCGGCCTTTGGGGCCATGCAAGGCTTTCCCCGGCCTCACCTGTTATCTACTCGGCCTCCCCGCGGGCTCTAGTGCACACAACCGTAGCGACCTGTGGGGGGCATGCGCAAAGGGCGGACAAAAGTCACGCAAAGGACTCAGGCGTCACGCAGCATGCATGTGAGGCGCGAGGTGCACACCCGCCGCCCGGCTTCGTCCGAGATCTCGATCTCGTAGGTGGCGAGCGTACGCCCGGCGTGCAGGGGAGTGGCGACGGCTGTGACGAACCCCGACGTCGCCGAGCGGTGATGGGTCGCGTTGATCTCGACGCCGACCGCGATCCTGCCGGGCCCGGCGTGCAGCGCCGCGCCGGTCGAGCCCACCGTCTCGGCCAGCACCACCGAGGCGCCGCCGTGCAGCAGCCCGTACGGCTGCGTGTTGCCCTCCACCGGCATGCGGGCGACCACCCGCTCCGGCGTGGCCTCCAGGAACTCGATGCCCATGCGCTCGGCGAGCACGCCGGTCTTGTCACGGACGAAGGCGAGGCCGACCGCGGGATCGATCTGCGTCAAGGGGACGCCTCCAGTCTTTCCAGCTCGGGTTTTCTGTCGTAGTCGCAGACTAGGCTGCCTGTGTGCCGAAGAGTGAAGTGACCCCCAGCCGCCCGTGCCTGCTGCTGCTCGACGGGCATTCCCTGGCTTACCGCGCCTTTTACGCGCTCAAGGACGCCAACCTCATGACCACCGACGGTCAGCACACCGAGGCGGTCTACGGGTTCACGTCGATGTTGACCAACATCCTGCGCGACGAGCAGCCGACGCACATCGCGGTGGCCTTCGACCGCTCGGAGCCGACCTTCCGGCACGAGGAGTACGCCGCCTACAAGGCCAACAGGGCGGAGACCCCCGAAGACTTCCGCGGCCAGATGCAGCTCATCTACGAGCTGCTCGACATCCTGCGCATCCCGCGGCTGTCCAAGCCCGGCTTCGAGGCCGACGACCTCATCGCCACCCTCGCCACCCGCGCCTCCGCCGAGGGCATGAGCGTGCTCATCGTCACCGGCGACCGCGACGCGCTGCAGCTCGTCGACGACGACGTCACCGTGCTCATGACCCGGCGCGGCATCAGCGACATGACCCGCTTCACCCCCGAGGCGGTGCAGGAGAAGTACGGCCTCACCCCGCGGCAGTACCCCGACTTCGCCGCGCTGCGCGGCGACCCCAGCGACAACCTGGCCAGCATCCCCGGCGTCGGAGAGAAGACCGCCGCCAAGTGGGTGCGCGAGTACGGCTCGCTCACCGCGCTCGTCGACCGCGTCGACGAGGTCAAGGGCAAGGTCGGCGACAAGCTGCGCGAGCACGTCGCCCAGGTGCTGATGAACCGCCGGCTCACCGAGCTGCTGCGCGACGTCGTGGTCGAGGCCGAGCCCGCCGAGCTCAGGCAGGGCGCGTGGGACCGCGAGGAGCTCAACAAGCTGTTCGACACCCTCCAGATCCGCGGCGAGCTGCGCGAGCGCGTCTTCAAGACGCTCGGCACCGGCGAGCAGGAGCCTGACCAGGGCTTCGAGGTCGAGACCGTGATCCTCGGTCCCGACCGGGTGCCGGGCTGGCTGTCGTTCATGCCCGAGGGCCGCGCCGGCCTGGCCTTCAAGGGCTCCTACGGCAGCGGCACCGGCCGCGTCGACGCCATCGCCGTCGCCTCGCCCGACGGCACCGCCGCCCATCTCGACCCGGCCAAGCTCACCGAGGCCGACGAGGCGGCGCTGCGCGCCTGGCTGGCCGACGAGTCCAGGCCCAAGGCCGTCCACGACGCCAAGGGCCCGATCCTGGCCCTGTGGGCGCAGGGCCTCGACCTGCGCGGCCTCACCTGCGACACCGCGCTGGCGGCCTACCTCGCGATGCCGGGCCAGCGCACCTTCGCCCTCGAAGACCTGGCCAGGCGCTATCTCCACCGCGACCTGCGCGCCGAGGAGGAGCCCAGCGGCCAGGCCGCGCTGTTCGGCGACGACGAGGACGCCCCCGCCAAGGACCTCGCGCTGCGCGCCCACGCGGTGCGCGAGCTGGCCGACGCGCTGGAGGCATTCCTGACCGGCCGTGGCGGCACCCAGCTGCTCACCGACGTCGAGCTGCCGCTGCTGACCGTGCTGGCCGAGCTGGAGCGGGCGGGCGTGGCCGTCGACCGCGACTACTTCACCGGCCTGGAGGCCGAGTTCGGCGCCGCGGTCAAGCACGCCGTCGAGGAGGCCCACCGGGTCGTCGGCGAGCAGTTCAACCTGGGCTCGCCCAAGCAGCTGCAGGAGATCCTTTTCACCAGGCTCGGCCTGCCCAAGACGAAGAAGATCAAGACCGGCTACAGCACCGACGCCGACCAGCTCGCCTGGCTGGCCACCCAGACCGACCACGAGCTGCCGGTCATCATGCTGCGTCACCGCGACCAGACCAAGCTCCGCACCACGGTCGAGGGCCTGATCAAGGAGATCGCCGACGACGGCCGCATCCACACCACGTTCAACCAGATCATCGCCGCGACCGGCCGCCTGTCGTCCGAGAAGCCCAACCTGCAGAACATCCCGATCCGCACCGCCGAGGGCCGCCGCATCCGGCAGGGCTTCGTCGTCGGCGAGGGCTACGAGACGCTGCTGACCGCCGACTACAGCCAGATCGAGCTGCGGATCATGGCCCACCTGTCGGGCGACGAGTCGCTGATCGCCGCCTTCGAGTCGGGCCACGACTTCCACCAGGCGACCGCCGCCCGGGTGTTCGACCTGCCGCCCGAGCAGATCGACGGCGAGCTGCGGGCGCGCATCAAGGCGATGAACTACGGCCTGGCCTACGGGCTGTCCGACTTCGGCCTGTCGGGGCAGCTCAACATCCCGGTGGCCGAGGCCCGGGCGCTCAAGGAGGAATACTTCCAGGAGTTCGGCGGCGTGCGCGACTTCCTGCAGGAGATCGTCCGCCAGGCCCGCACCAACGGCTACACCGAGACCATGATGGGCCGCCGCCGCTATCTGCCCGACCTGACCAGCGACAACCGCCAGCGCCGCGAGATGGCCGAGCGGATGGCGCTCAACGCCCCCATCCAGGGCTCGGCGGCCGACATCATCAAGGTCGCCATGCTCCACGTGCGCCAGGCGCTGCGGGAGGAGGGGCTGTCCTCGCGGATGCTGCTCCAGGTCCACGACGAGCTGGTGTTCGAGGTGGCGCCCGGCGAGCTGGAGACGCTCAGGCAGCTCGTCACCGACCAGATGAACGCCGCCTACCACCTCCGGGTGCCGCTGGAGGTGTCGATCGGCGTGGGCCGCACCTGGGAGGACGCCGGCCACTGACTCCTGCCGGGTTTGCCCTCTTTTGACCGGGTAACCCGTAGGGCTCAGAGGTCCGCGGTGGTTCTGGACTACTCTGTGGGTTCGATTTCCCCGAGCGGTACGGGAGTTCTGTGCGGTCCACATCGTTCCAGGCGCGCATCATCGGCTTGGCGAACGTCGTGGTCGTGGTGACGGCGATCATCGGGCTCCTGCTGATCTCCGGAGAGCCCGCCCCGCCACCCTCGGCGTTACCCCAACGCGCCACGCCCGCGCCCACCGCGCCCACCACAGCGGCCACCGAGGCGACGCCGCCGCCGGGAATCGTCGCCACGCCCGAGCTCGCCCGCGAGGTCAAGGCCAACGAGCTCGGCAAGATCCCGGTGATCATGTACCACCGGATCGTCAAGAAGCGGCAGGCGTCCATCGACCGCACCCCCGCCCAGTTCAGGAAGGAGCTGGACAAGCTCGCCCGGCAGGGGTACGTGCCGATCAGCGCCAGGGAGTTCGCCGCCGGCGACATCCGGGTGCCGGCCGGGAAGTTCCCCGTCGTGCTCACCTTCGACGACGGGCACCCCAGCCACTTCGGGCTCGACGTCCACGGCAACGTCAAACCCGACACGGCCGTGGCGATCATCCTGGAGACGGCGGCCAGATATCCCGACTTCCGGCCCGTGGCCACGTTCTGGATCAACCACACGCCGTTCGGCCTGCGGACCGAGCAGGAGCAGGCCGCGGCCGTGCGCTGGCTGGCCGGCAACGGGTTCGAGGTGGCCAACCACACCTGGGGCCACCCCAACCTCCGGGCCGTGCCCACGCGGACCGTCCGCAAGCAGCTCGCCAAGCTGGAGCGCCTGCTCGTCCGCCTGGGCGCCGGTCCGGCCAAGACCATGGCGCTGCCGTACGGGTCCATGCCGCGCAAGAAGAAGGCCGCGCGCTCCGGCGCGTGGGAGGGCACCCGATACGCCTTCGACGGGGTCTTCCTGGCCGGGGCGGAGCCGTCGCTTTCGCCGTACGCGAAAAAATTCGATCGTGGCGCGATCCAGCGGATCCAGAGCAACGGCAAGAAGGGAGAATGCCGCAAGTGGTGCTCGCAGCACTGGCTGGAGTGGCTGGACAAGCATCCCCGTGAGCGGTACGTCTCCGACGGCGACCCCGGGCGGATCTCCGTCCCGGCCCGACTTAGGGGTAATATCGGGGCCAAGCGCAGTCTCCTGATCAACAGCTACTAGATGTGGCGAATGTCCTGGCCGGATTGACCCCGCCGCTCTGGTCTCATATGCTGATCGCTGCGCTGTGGGCTCGCGCGCGCCTCAGACGGAGCGGGCTCGCGCTCGGTCTCGTCGATGTCGTAATTCCTCGGCTTGATGCGGAAGAGGGCCTGCCGCGCGTCCGCCACATCGACATCCTGTCCGCGTTCGGAGCAATTCCACACATGACGTCCAGCACTGAGGCCACCTCGAGCACCCCGCAGGTAGCGGTCAACGACATCGGGTCCGAGGAAGCCTTCCTCGCCGCGATCGACGAGACCATCAAGTACTTCAACGACGGCGACATCGTCGAGGGCACCGTCGTCAAGGTCGATCGAGACGAGGTCCTTCTCGATATCGGCTACAAGACCGAGGGAGTCATCCCCTCGCGTGAGCTTTCGATCAAGCACGATGTCGATCCGGCTGACGTCGTGGAGGTCGGCGAACACGTCGAAGCCCTCGTTCTCCAGAAGGAGGACAAGGAGGGCCGCCTGATCCTGTCCAAGAAGCGTGCTCAGTACGAGCGCGCCTGGGGCACGATCGAGAAGATCAAGGACGAGGACGGCATCGTCACCGGCACCGTCATCGAGGTCGTCAAGGGTGGTCTCATCCTCGACATCGGCCTCCGCGGCTTCCTCCCGGCGTCCCTCGTCGAGATGCGCCGTGTCCGCGATCTGCAGCCGTACGTCGGCCGCGAACTCGAAGCCAAGATCATCGAGCTCGACAAGAACCGCAACAACGTGGTCCTGTCGCGCCGTGCCTGGCTGGAGCAGACGCAGTCCGAGGTTCGCCAGACGTTCCTCAACACCCTCCAGAAGGGCCAGGTCCGCAAGGGCGTCGTGTCCTCGATCGTCAACTTCGGCGCCTTCGTCGATCTCGGCGGCGTCGACGGTCTGGTCCACGTGTCCGAGCTGTCCTGGAAGCACATCGACCACCCGTCCGAGGTCGTCGAGGTCGGCCAGGAGGTCACGGTCGAGGTCCTGGACGTCGACATGGAGCGCGAGCGCGTCTCCCTGTCGCTCAAGGCGACCCAGGAAGACCCGTGGCAGCAGTTCGCCCGCACCCACCAGATCGGCCAGGTCGTGCCGGGCCGCGTCACCAAGCTGGTGCCGTTCGGCGCGTTCGTCCGGGTCGAGGAGGGCATCGAGGGCCTGGTCCACATCTCCGAGCTGGCCGAGCGCCACGTGGAGATCCCGGAGCAGGTCGTCCAGGTCGGCGACGAGATCTTCGTGAAGATCATCGACATCGACCTCGACCGTCGCCGCATCAGCCTGTCGCTGAAGCAGGCCAACGAGGGCGTCGGCGCCGAGGTCGAGTTCGACCCGACCCTCTACGGCATGGCGGCCACCTACGACGACCAGGGCAACTACATCTACCCCGAGGGCTTCGACCCGGAGACCGGGGAGTGGCTGGAGGGCTTCGACAAGCAGCGTGAGGAGTGGGAGCGGCAGTACGCCGAGGCCCAGACGCGCTACGAGGCCCACCGCAAGCAGATCGAGGAGGCTCGCAAGGCCGAGGCCGAGGCGGGCGAAGCGGCTCCCACGTCCTACGGCGAGCCGCAGGGTCAGCAGGGCGGCGGCCAGTCGGCCCCGGCCGGCGGCGCCCTCGCCTCCGACGAGGCGCTGGCGGCCCTCCGCGAGAAGCTCGCGGGCGGCCAGAGCTGATCTCCTGGTAGCACGTCACCGAGAAGGCCCCGCACGGCATCGTGCGGGGCCTTCTCGCGTGCGGACGCCGAGATCGCCCTGACGGCGGCGAGGAGGCTCCCCGGCCCCCTTCCTCGGAGGACGTGCCGTCCGGGCGTCACGGGAGCTTTCAGGGGCGTGGGGAGGGCGGCGACGCGTGTAGGGTGCTCGGCGTGGAGATCCAGCGGGCCAGGGCGGAGGACGCCGGCGAGATCCTGACCCTCCAGCGCGCGGCCTACGTGAGCGAGGCCCAGCTCTACGGTGACCCGTACATCCCGCCGCTGGTGGAGTCCGTCCAGCAGGTCCGCAAGGCCATCGAGACCGGCCTCGCGCTCAAGGCCGTCGAGGCCGGGCGGATCGTCGGCGCGGTGCGCGGCGCCCTGTCGGGCACCACCTGCCTGGTGGGCCGGCTCGTCGTGGCGCCCGACCGGCAGGGGGAAGGGCTGGGGACGGCCCTGCTGCGGGCGCTGCACGACGAGGTCCCGGAGGCGACGGCGTTCGACCTCTACACCGGCCACCTGTCGGAGGGCAACCTGCGCCTCTACCGCCGCCTGGGCTACCGCGAGACCCGCCGCGAGCGCATGGACGATCACCTCACCCTCGTCCACCTGAGGCGCTGACCCACCGGTAGGCTGCCGCTGTGCTGAAGATTGGGCTCACCGGCGGCATCGGTTCGGGCAAGAGCGAGGTGTCCAAGAGGCTGTCCGCCAGGGGCGCCGTGGTCATCGACGCCGACAAGATCGCCCGCGAGGTGGTCGAGCCGGGCACCCCCGGCCTGGCCCGGGTGGTGGCGACGTTCGGCGAGGAGGTGCTCCGCCCCGACGGCTCGCTCGACAGGGAGAAGCTCGGCTCGATCGTCTTCGCCGACCAGGAGAAGCTGGCCGCGCTCAACGCGATCGTGCATCCCCTGGTGGGGGAGCGGGTCGCCCTGCTGCAGAGCGAGGCGCCCGACGACGCGATCGTGGTCTACGACGTGCCGCTGCTGGCCGAGAATGGCCTGGCGGGCATGTACGACTTGGTCATCGTGGTCGACGCGGCCGACGAGGTGCGCATCGCCCGCCTGGCCGACCACCGCGGCATGGCCGAGCACGACGCTAAGGCCCGCATCGCCGCCCAGGCGAGCCGCGAGGACCGGCTGGCCGTGGCCGACGTCGTGATCCCCAACGAGGGATCGCTCGACGACCTGGACGCCCGGGCCGGCGAGGTCTGGGCCGAGCTGCTGGAGCGCGCCGCCCGGGGTTAGAACGGCGAGTCCAGCGGCACCTGGCGCACCCCCGGCAGGTAGGCGTCCAGCTCTCCCAGCTCGAACCTCGACATGCCGACGACGTGCCAGAACTGCCCCGCCGTCTCTCCGTGCACCTTGTAGCGCCCGTCGGGGGCGAGCGCCGCCCAGCCCTCCGGCAGCCCGAGCAGCGTCACCAGCCGCTCCGCGCCCTGCCACAGGATGACCGCCCCGTCGTCGCCCGCCGTGGCCAGCAGGTCGGAGACCGGGCTGAAGGCCACCGACCAGACCCGCCGCGCGTGCCCGTCCAGCCGGTGCAGCAGCCGCCCCGACTCCGCGTCCCACACCCGCACGGTCAGGTCGTCGCCGCCGGTCGCCAGCCGCTCTCCGGACGCGTCGAAGGCGACGCTCCACAGCCGGCCCCGGCCGCCGTCGAGGGTGTGCCGCAGCAGCGGATGCCACGGCTGGCCCGGCCGCAGCTCCCACACCAGGGCCCGGCCGTCGTTGCCGGCGCTCGCCAGCAGGCGGCCCGACGACGAGAACGCCACCGCGTACACCCGGTCGGTGTGCCCGTCGAGGGTGGCCACCCGGCCGCCGGACTCCACGTGCCAGATCCGTACGCGACGGTCGTCGCACCCGGTGGCGACGTAGCGGCCGTCGGGGCTGAAGGCGATCGAGCGGACCCGGCCGCGGTGGTCGGCCAGGTTGGTGACCAGCCGGCCCGTGGAGCGCCACCAGACGCGCACGCTGTCGTCGTCGTTGGCGGTCGCCAGCATGGTGCCGTCGGGGCTGAACGCCTCGGCCCACACGTGGTCGGTCTCGGTGTTCAGCTCGCGCTCGTACTCGTGGGTCGTCACGTTCCAGAAGTGCACGCCGCCGTCGTTGCTGGAGGCGGCGAGCAGCGGGCCCGCGGGGGAGAACAGCGCGGAGATGAGCCGGTCGGAGGTGCCGGTGAACTCGGTCAGCTTCCGCCCGGTGCGCGGCTCCCAGATGCGGACCACGCCGTCGTTGCCGCTGGTGGCCAGCATCGTGCCGTCGGCGCTGAACCGTACGGAGGTGATGCGCCTGCCGTGGCCGCGCAGCACCCGCTGGCACTTGCCGGACACCGGGTCCCACAGCCGCACGGTGCCGTCGTTGCTGCTGGTGGCGAGCTGCCCGCCGTCGGGCCGCCACGCGAACGGCCACACCGAGCTGCGGTGGCCGGTCAGCTCGGTGCGGTGCGGGCCGCCCACGGTCTGCAGCCGGACCACGCCGCCGGAGTCGCCGGTGGCGAGCGTGTGCCCGTCGGGTGAGAACGCCACCTGGTAGACGGCCGCCGCGTGGGTGGTGTGCAGGCCGCGGAACTCGCCGGACGTCTCCCACAGCCGCACGTCGCCCGAGGTGTCGCCGGTGGCCACCAGCGAACCGTCGGGGGAGAACGTGACGCAGTAGATGCTGCCCCGGTGGCCGGTGAGCGCGTGCCGCCGCTCCCACGTGCGGGTGTCCCACAGCCGCAGCGTGCCCGCCTCGTCGCCGGTGGCCAGCAGCGCGCCGCCGGGGGCGTGCACGGCCCGGTAGACGCCGCCGCGGTGCCCGTCGAGCGTCGTGACGAGCTCTCCGGACGTGAGGTCCCACACCCGGACCACGCCCGCCGAGTCGCCCGTCACCAGCGCCGACCCGCCGAACGAGGCCGTGTAGACCGGGGCCTGGTGGCCGGCCAGCAGGTGGACGGACTCGCCCGTCGCGGTGTCCCACACCCGGACCACGCCGTCGCCGCCGCCCACCGCCAGCAGCTCGCCCGTCGGGCTGAGCCGCACCGGCCAGGCGCCGTCGGAGTGACCGGTCAGCGTGCGCAGCCGCTCACCGGTCAGCGCGTCCCACAGCACCACGGTGCCGTCGCTCGCGCCGCTCGCCAGCAGGCCGCCGGCGAACGAGACCGCGTACACCCGCCCGGAGTGCCCCTGCAGCGTGCGCACCGGCAGCCCGCCGACGCACAGCAGCACCCCGCCGTCGTCGTGGCCGATCGCGATCGTCGCGCCGTCGGGGCTGTAGGCGATCGGCTCGGGCAGCCGGCTGGTCTGGAAGTGATAGCCGTACGGGACCCCGATCTCGGCAGGCGCCAGCTGGGTCTCCACCGGCTGGCCGGGCACCACGGCGGCGCCCGGCAGGCGCGGGAGCGTGCCGCGCACGTCGATCAGCGCGGCCCGGTGCCAGCGGGCGCCGGACACGGCCGCGTCGCTCAGGTCGGTCCTGGCCAGCCGCGCCCCCGACAGGTCGGCGCCCGTCAGATCGGCGCCGGCGAGCACCGCGCCGTCCAGCCTGGCCCCGACCAGGCGGGCGTCGCGCAGCACCGCCCTGGACAGGTTGGTGCCGGCCAGCGTCGCCTCGGTCAGGTCGGCGCCGGTCAGATCGACCTCCCGCAGGTCTCTGGCCGACAGGTCCTCGCCCTTGAGGTTCGCGCCCCGCAGGTCGGCCCTGGCCGGGGTGCGCAGCCGGGCGGCGATCTTGACGGCGTTCGCCCTGGCCACGTCGTCGGCGGGCGGGTCGGCGACCCACGCGCGCAGCGCCCGCACGTCGGCCAGGTCGCACAGGAACTCCACGGTCAGCGCCGACAGCGGCCGCCGCGACAGCACCGCCGGCGCCTCCAGCGTCGCCGCGACGTGCCGGGCGATCAGCCACTCCATCACCGAGGCGTGGATGAACCCGAACATGCCCTCCTCGGTGCGGACCATCAGGCTGCCCGACCCCATCGCGTACGCGGTGTGCGCGGGGGTGAGCTGGCCGCCCGCCAGGTCGGCCAGCGTTTCGGCGATCTCGGTCAGCTCCTCGACGCCGAGCAGCGACTCGCCGGTCTCCCACAGCCGCAGCGCCAGCGCCGTCACCGCCTGCCACAGCTCGTCCTTGGTCAGCGCCGCCGCCGAGCCGGGCATCCTGGCCCGGTGCTCCTCGAAGGCCAGCCACGCCTCCAGGATCTGCTCGTACAGCAGCGCCGGGCTGATCGTGTGGCGGGCCTCGGCGACCGTGCGCAGCCGCTCGGCGTCGAGGTCGGCGATGAAGGTGAGCATGCGCGGGTTCCTGGCCAGCGCCAGCAGGTCCTCGATGCCCTCCATCAGCGACATGCGGGCGGCCGCCTCGTCCTCGCGGGCGAACCGGTTGTGCAGGTAGGAGCGGATCTGGTCGCGGGTGAAGTTCTCCAGCCCGAGCACCCGCCGCTGCGGCAGCACGCCCACCATCTCGCCGAGCGAGGTCAGCACCTGGCTGTGCGACTTGAAGTGTTGCGTGCGGCTGGCGACCACGATCTTCGCCTTGTCCTCCGCCGCGGCCAGCAGCGTCGCCAGGTGGTCGGCCGCCCGGTCGTAGGTGAGCCGGGTGACCAGCTCGTCGAACCCGTCGAACAGCAGCACGATCCGCCCCTGGCGCAGCAGGTAGCGGAACGCCTTCAGGTCGATGACCTCCTCGCCGTGGTTGGCCAGGTGGGCCGCCACCAGCCCGTCGACCGAGTGGGACTTGTCCAGGGCGCGCAGCTCGATGAGGATCGGCGTCAGGTGGGGCAGCTCGGCCGGGATGCGCCGGGCCAGCTCGCGCAGCGCGAACGTCTTGCCGTGTCCGAAGTCGCCGAGCAGCAGCAGGAACCGGCCGTGGTCGGCCGACAGCAGCCGCATCAGCTCGTCGGTCAGGCCCGGCCTGACCTGGCCGCCCGGCCGGTCGAGCTCGCGGTAGCGCTGCGGCACGTACAGATCGGGCGGGTAGCGGCGGTCGGTGGTCAGCCTGGCCGTCTGCTCGGCCACGTAACCGGACAGGTCGAGCAGGCCCTGGAACTCGGTGAAGCTGCGCAGCCGCACCCCGCGCCGCATCAGGTCCTCACGCAGCGCGCGTGGCGGGGGCGGCCCCTGGTAGACCAGCTCCGCCGCCAGCTCCGTGGCGTGCGCCTGCCGCACGAAGGCCGTCGCGTCCTCCGCCGTCAGGTCGCCGACGTGGGCGCCGATCATCGTCTGCCGGACGAACCCGTCCTCAGGATGGGTGACCACCAGGTGCTCGCGCAGCCGGCGGATCCTGGCCCGCTCGTGCCTGGCCTCGCACACCTCGGTGATCCGGTCGAGCAGCAGGTCGACCGGGCTCGGCTGGCGCCCGTCGGGCTGTCCGGGCCCGGCCGGCGGGGCGGGCAGCCGCGCGGGGGGCGTCTCGCCCGCGAACGTGGCGCGGGCGGCCCGCCAGGCCCTCGGGGACCGTTCCGGCTCGCCGCCGTCGGGCAGCCACATCCTGACGCCGCCGGAGGTGATCTCCACGACGTGGTGGCGGCCGGAGCGCGGCGCGGCGACCGCGAGCTCGCCGCCCTGCCCGCCGCTCTGGAAGAGCAGGTTGAGCCGGTGCGCCAGCAGCCGGTCGTACGCGGGCGCGTCGTGCAGCGCGTCGGGCGGATGGCCCAGCACGCCGAGCCGCAGCCACGCCCGCTCCTCGTAAGGGCGCAGCCGCTCGGCGAACCAGGCCGCCTGCGCCTCGCCCAGCATCGCGTACGCGTCGCGCTCGAGATGACTCATGGCCATGGTCGAGTTGAGCCCGGCCACCACCACCTTCAGATCGGGCACCTCGAACAGGGTCCACGGCTGCCCGCCGTCGAACACCCGGTCGTCCAGCCCCTGGTAGACCTCCTCGAACAGGCCGGCGAAGTGGCGCCACTTCGGCCAGTAGGGCGGCTGCGGGCGCACATCGTCGGCCTCGCACGTCATGAAGTAGGCGCTGGCCGCGGCCTTCGTCACGTCGCGCGGCCCCGGCACGATCACCAGCCGGTGCGGCTCCAGCCCGATCAGCATCCGCAGGTCGGTGACGAACCGGGTGGCCTGCCCGAACTGACCGAGTGTGCCCGACTCCGTCAGGTCGCCGCTGACCACCATCAGGTCGGGCCGCGGCATCCCCCGGTCGTACATGGAGGTCAGGTCGGCCCAGATGCGCGCCTGCATGTCTTCCGGCGTGAACGGCTCACCGGGGTCGGGCAGCGCCCGGCCGAAGCGCGGACCGCCGATGTGGAGCACGCTGACGGACTCGCGCGCCGGATGCGGGCCCGTGGCGGGCGGGAACTTCGGCGCCGACACCGGCGTGCGGCGCGCCCTGGACCGCTCGCCGGGCGGCGGCAGCGAGGGCGCGGGACCGGCGACCGTCCTCGTGCCGGTGGGGAACGCCGGCGCGGCCTCCGGCTTGGCCCGGCCCGCCAGCGCCTCGCGCACCCGGCCCAGCAGCAGCGCCCTGGCCTGCCCCGCGTCGGTGACGCCCAGCAGGTCGACCCAGGTGATCGTGGACAGCAGCCCTTCGAGCCGCACGTCCTCCAGCCGGATCGTGACCAGCTTGTTGGACGGGTTGTCGGGATCGGCGCGGAGCGCCGCCTGCCACTCCATCCGCCCGTAGCGCGAGCTCAGGTAGTTGCGCGAGAGCACGGCCACGACCAGTCCGGCCTCGCTGACCCCGCGGTCCATGAAGTCGATGAAGTTGGTGCCGGGCACGAAGTCCCATGCCTGGATCATCGTCCGGTAGCCGGCCGCCTCCAGCTCCCAGGCGATCCAGGTGGCCCACGCCGTGTCGGCGGGGGAGTAGCTGACGAAGATCTGGGTCGGCCTGCCGTCACGCGCCATCCGTCCAGTATCACGCGTGGGATCGGCCTTTCGCAGCCCGTGTGCGATCATCGTCCTCGTGTTGCGTCGTCTTGGCGTGCTCGACTGGATCAGGATCGGGCTGCTCGCGCTCGGCCTGCTCTTCGTGGCGACCGGCCTGCTCCCGCTGCCCGACGCCGCCGAGAGCCTGGCGGAGATCGGGCCGCTGCTGGTCTTCCTGGTCGGCATCATCGTGCTCGCCGAGCTGACCAAGGAGGCCCAGGTCTTCGACGCCATCGCGGCCAGGGTGGCGGTGCTCGGCCGCGGGAACTACGTCGCGCTTTTCCTGCTCTGCACTGCCTTCGCGTCATTTATCACGATATTTCTGAATCTCGATACGACTGCCGTCCTCCTCACCCCCGTCATGCTCGCCCTGGCGTCCCGGGCCCGCATCGCCGCCCTGCCGCTGGCCATGACGACCATCTGGTTCGCCAACACCGCGAGCCTGCTGCTGCCGGTGTCCAACCTGACCAACCTGCTCGCCATGGACGAGATCGGGCTGTCGCCGCTGGAGTTCGCCGCCCGCATGTGGGCGCCCCAGCTCGTCTCGATCGTGGTGACGATGGCGTTCCTGTGGGCGTTCTTCTGGCGCCGCGGCGAACGCCGTGAGCTGCGCTACACCCCGCCCGTGCTGCAGCCGGTCGGCGACCGCGTGCTGTTCGGCGCCGCCTCGGCCGCGTGCCTGCTGTTCATCGTGGCCCTGCTGGCCCGGGTGGAGGTCGGCGTCGCCGCGGTCGCCGCGGCGCTCGTCGTGGTGGTCGCCTTCGCCGTGCGCGACCGCGCCCGGCTCACCTGGGGGCTGGTGCCCTGGCAACTGCTCGTCTTCGTGACCGGGCTGTTCCTGGTGGTGCCCACGCTGAGCCGCTACGGGCTGGCCGACCTGATGAACTGGCTGCTCGGCACGGACCGCGACCCGTACAGGACCGCAGCCGTCGGCGCCGGTCTGTCCAACGTCATCAACAACCTGCCCGCGTACAAGGCCGTGGAGGAGGTCATCCCGCCCGGCGACCGCGGCCAGCTGTTCGCCCTGCTCGTCGGCACCAACGTGGGGCCGGTGATCACGCCGTGGGCGTCGCTGGCCACGCTGCTCTGGTTCGAGTCGTGCCGCCGCCACGGCCTGCGGGTGCCGATGCGCCGCTTCCTGCTCACCGGGGCCGGTCTGGCCGTCGTCGGGCTGGTCACCACCACGTGGGCGCTGGTGACTTTCGGATAGTCCCGAACGAGCCGTCAAGGTCCGCGACAATGGGCGCCATGCCCGAATCGCGAAAGATGACCATCGCAGCGCTCGCCATGATCATGGCGCTGGCGGGTTGCGGCGGCGCCACCGACGCCTCCGCCCCCTCGGAAGCGGTGCCCTCCACGGCGTCCGCCGACACCCTCCCGGCCACGGACGACGCCTCCGCCCTGGCGGTGCGCCAGGTCAAGCTGGAAGTGCTCGGCAAGGGCACCTCCGCCCAGCCGATCGTCTACCACCTCGACACGAACGGCACCGAGAACGACGCGGACCTGCCCTGGTCGAGGACCGCCGAGATCGAGCTGACCGCCGCCGAGCAGAAGGCCGGCCGGCTGATCACCCTCGTGTCAGGGTCCGTACGGGACGCGAACGGCCAGTTCCAGCCCGCCGCCTGCCGGATCACCGTGGACGGCGAGAAGGTCGCCTCCGGCAAGGGCACGTGCGAGCACCTGCTCAAGTAGTGCGCCGGAGCTTCACCGGCCGGGGAGGGCGGCGGCGCCTGCGGCGCTCGTCCTCCTCCGGAACCTGCTCCGACGGGCGCGGCCCCACCACGACCGCGAACCACGGATGGGCCCAGTCCTTCCCCCGCTCATTGGTCATGCCGTCACCAGCCGATTCCGGAAGGCGGCCGCACGGATCCGCTCGGGGGTAAAGGCGTCGGACGGTTGCGCAGCGGAGGCGAAGAGCACCCGCGCCGGCTCGCTTACGGTCACATCGGTCAGCATGGTCGCCATGGTGATCTCTCCTTTCCCTGCGGTGCCGCTTCCAAGCACCCTCTTCATCGACATCGACGGCAGACGGAAGTCATCGACCTTCCCACCTCGCCGGATCGTCAGCTGACAAGGGCCAGCAGGCCCGGCAGGGCCTTGGGGTGCGCGGCCACGAAACTGCGATCTCCGGCGCCGCCGTCGATGCTCTCCTCGAACGGCCCGCCGTCGAGCGCCCGGATCTCGATGCCCGCCTCCTGGGCGATCAGCGCCCCGGCCGGCAGATCGATCGCCTCCGCGCGGTAGCCGACGATGCCGTCGATGTCGCCACGGGCGAGCATCACCCACTGCAGCAACGGGGCCCACAGCTGCAGCACTCGTCTGGCGCTCAGCTCCAGGGCCGACTTCAGCAGGCACGCTCTGGCGTCTTGCCTGCTCACAGCATACCCCTGGGTCCAAGCCAGGAGCGGCCCGTGCGGAGAGGGCCGGTAGGACGCCGACAGCCGCGACCCCGACGGGGCCAGCGCGCCGCGGCCCTGGATCGCCGACCACGTCCGCGCCGTCACCGGGTCGTGCACCACGCCGAGCACCGGCCGGCCGACCCGGCACAGCGCCAGCCCGACCACGTAGGCGGGCAGGCCGATGGCCACGTTGTTGGTGCCGTCGAGCGGGTCGACCAGCCACGTCCACTCGCCGCCCGAGGCGCCCAGCAGGCCCGACTCCTCGGTGATCACCGAGTGTGACGGGAACGCCGTCAGGATCCGGCCGGCCAGGAGCTCCTCCGACGCCAGGTCGAGATCGGTGACCACGTCGCCGGCGTCGCCCTTCTGGCGCACTCCGACCTCGCCTCGGGTGCCGTCCAGGAGCAGCGCCCCCGCGGCCTCGGCGGCCTCGACGGCGACCGCGCGGGCGTGATCCAGATCCATCGGGAACCCCTCAGCTCAGGTGGGCGGCTATCAGTCGGACGGCCAGCGCCGTCTCCGCGGTGTCGAGCGCCTGCCTCGGCACGTGGTGGCCGCCCGTGCGGAGCGGGCCGAGCGACAGGTCGCGGCTGCCCGGACGGCTCCGGCCGAGCGCGATCGTGGCGGTCTCCCCGCCCTCGGGGACGACGCTGCTGTGGAAGCGTCCTGACGGCAGCGTGTAGGTGTCGCCGGGCCCGAACACCTCCACCAGGCCCGTCTCGTGACGGACGGTGCGCGGGGTGGGGGAGATGCGGTCGCCGCCCGGCCCGCTGACGACCTCGAACACCCGGTGCGTGGCGTCGTGACCGGCGTCGGTCACCACGGCGTGCACATTGCGCACCTGGCCGTAGAGGACGTGGCTGACCAGGTCCCAGCTGTGGCAGTGGATCTGCGAGGTGGTGCTGCGCGCGGGCGCCAGCGAGTCGGACCACAGATGGATACATACCCCCTCGCCGCCGTCGCGCTCCAGCGGCAGGCAGACGAATCCGAGCGGGTGGCGCACGCCGCGCAGACCGTCACCGGAGATCGCCGCCAGAGCCCAGGCCCTGGCCTCGCCGCGCGCGAGCCGCTGGAAGACGCCGCCGTAGCTCATGGGACCGCCGTCTCCCGCAGCGGCTCGCCATAGGGGTCGACCGCGCGCAGCGCCTTGCGGGCGATGTCGACGACGTCGCGGCCGTTGTAGGTCTTGGGCAACGGCACGCCGATCCGCTCGAACAGGTCCTGCACCTCCTCGATCGTGGGCTCGTCGCCGAGCTGCACGCTCCGGTACTTGTCCAGCGGGACCCGGCGCGCCTGCTCGAAGCTGAGCCGCAGCTCGGTGTCGCAGTTCTCGTAGTAGAAGGTGCCGGCCAGCGCCGTCATCGCGCGGTTCGGGTCCTCGACCGTCATGATCAGGCGGCTGCTGGACAGGTCCCAGCGGAACGTGGTCATCGTCGACGACAGGCCCACCCCGATGTCGAGCAGCCCGTAACGCTGCCGGTGCCAGAACGCCGCCAGGATGGTCGCGTACGACTCCTTCCTGACCCGGTCGGTGGTCCACCGCTCGCCGGTGCCGTCGGGCAGGTCGGACAGCGACCGCCGGTAGTGCGCGTACGTCTCGCAGACCTCGACGTCGGCCGGGTCGATCACCTCGATGCGCACGGTCAGGTGGCGCTTGTCGCGGCGGGCGGCCGCCACGCACGCGGGCAGGGTGACGGCGCGCAGGTAGGTGCCGGTGCCGCCCTTGAAGCTCCACCGCGTGGTGTCCTCGCGCGCCTCGGCGTGCGCCTGCGCGATCTCCTGCGAGCTGCCCAGCACCCGGACGAGCTGCAGCGCGTCCAGCGCCTTGCGGGTACGGTCGACCAGCGACTCGATCTGCTCCAGCCGGTCGAGCCTGGTCGGCAGCCGGCCGAGCACGTCGGAGGTGATGGCCTCCATCGGCGCCTGGCGGGCCCGGTCGCGCAGCAGCGCGGTGGCCACCAGCGCCAGGATCACCAGCGTCGCGGCGCTGACGAGCTGTGTCTGCACGGTGGCGCCGTTGTCGCCGAAGATCTCGTCGGGCATGATGCCGAGCACGCCCACCACGACGGCCAGTAGCAACGCGATGGCGACGTCGGCGTTCTGGACCGCCCACGGCGCGATCCGTTTCAACGCCCCCACGAACCGTGCCATCGCTGCCCCGTCCGACGAACAGTCAGTCCCGCCGTCATGGTAACGACGCTGCCAGGCCAGGGGCTAGCACAGGGAAAGCGCGTCCCCCGTACCGTTTAAGATCGACGGCCATGACCATCGACCCGGAGACCCTGGGCTACTACGAGCAGGGCGGCGAAGTGACCCGGCTCCGTGAGGGCGTCGGGCGGCTGGAGTTCTGGCGTACGCAGGACGTGCTGCGCCGGGTGCTGCCGCCGGCTCCCGCCAGGGTTCTCGACGTGGGGGGCGGTACGGGCGTGCACGCGGAGTGGCTGGCCGCCGACGGCTACGACGTCGAGCTGATCGACCCGGTGCCGCTGCACGTGGCGCGGGCCGAGCGGCTGCCGGGGGTCACCGCGCGGCTGGGCGACGCCCGCTCGCTGCCCGCGCCGGACGGCGGGGCCGACGCGGTGATGCTGCTGGGGCCGCTCTACCACCTGACCGAGCGCTACGACCGGGTGCGGGCGCTGGCCGAGGCGCGCCGGGCGGTGCGGCCCGGCGGGGTGGTGGTGGCGGCGTTCATCAGCCGTTTCGCCGGGTTGCACGACGGGTTCGCCCGCGGCTTCGCGCTGCGGCCGGAGCATCTGGCGGCCGAGTACCACGCCGCGGAGACCGGGCTCATGGTGTCCCCTAGGGAGGGAGGGTTCCGGGGCTTCTTCCACGACCCCGACGAGATCATCGGGGAGTTCGCCGACGCCGGGCTCGCCGAGCCCGTCCGGTACGGGCTGGAGGGCGCGTTCTGGCTGTACGGCGACATCGACGTGTGGCTGGACGACGAAGGGCGGCGCGAGCTGCTGCTCGACGCCGCCCGTCGGCTCGAATCGGTGCCGTCACTGCTGGGCGTGAGCGGCCACCTGCTGGCGGTGGCCAGGAAGGGCTAGAACCAGCCGCGCCTGCGCGCCATCGACTCCAGGCCGCGCTGGAGGGCCTGGTCGACGCCCGCAGGGTGCTCGTCGTGGCGGACGGTGAAGCGGTTGTAGGTGTCCTGGCCGGCACGCAGGAAGCCGTCGCGCTGGTCGGCCTCCAGGATGACGTCCATCTGCCGCGGGCCGGCGATGAACGTCAGCTCCAGCTCGTTGAAGTGGCGCCGCCACGAGCCGCCCGCGTAGTACTCGATCTCCTGGAAGAACGGCATCGTCGACCCGTGCAGCGTGCCCCGCTCCAGGTCGGCCTTCTTGAACCGGAAGCCGAGCCGGTCCAGCGCGGCGAGCACGTGGTCCTGGGCCGGGAGCGGGTTGACGAACAGCGGGTCCAGGTCGCCCTTGTCGAGTGCGCCGGCGAGCGCGAGCTCGGTGTGCACGCCGAGCCGCATGCCGTGCAGCGGGTGGCCGCCGATCGCGCTGATCGGCGTCTCCCACGGCACCAGGATCTCGAACGGCTGCCGGTGCTCGGCCTTGGCCGCCAGTTGCAGCGGGCCCGACACCTGCTGGCGCAGGAAACTGTAGGTCGTCTTGTACTCGCTGTCGCCGGACTCGACCTCCACCACGGCCGTCAGGTCGACGGTGATGGCCTCCACCTTGTAGTCGGAGCCGCCGCCGCGGAAGTGGACCACCCCGCGCAGCGGTTCGCCGGGGCGGACGCTGGCGTTCGACAGGACCGTGTCTACCTCGACGCCCGCGCCGAACGCGGCCATCAGCTTGCGGAACACCATGGGGGTTCTCCTATGTGGTGGGTGGTTGTGCCCCGAGGCTCCTGCCGTTGGCCGAGATCCGGGGGAGCAACTGGGCCAGCAGAAGCGTGGACAACGCGGAGTCGCCGCCGCCCTGCTGGGTGCGGACCACCAGCGGCTGCGGGGCCTTCTCCGCGAGGGTGGCGCCCACGTCGAGGCGCCTGCGGGCGAGCTCGTACTGGAGCACGGCCCGGTTGTCGCGGTAGGAGTCGGCCAGCCGGCGCAGCGCCTTGGCCTCGTTCTCGGCGGCGGTCAGCTCGGCGCGGCCGCGTGCCTCGATCTCCCAGCGCACCCGCTGCGCCTCGGTCTCCTGCTCCTCCAGCATCCGGGCCACGTCCTTGCGCGCCGTGTTGTGCGCGGCCTTGACCTCGACCACGCGGGCGTCGCGGGTCTTCTTGGCCCGCTCGATCTCCATGAGCAGGGTGTCGATGCGGCGCTTGCGGGTCAGCTCCCACTCGCGCTCGTACGCCTGCAGCTCCTTGGCCACCTTCTCGCGGGTGGACAGGTGCTGCTGGTACTGGTCGGGCAGTTGCACGTCGGGGATGTTGGCGCCGGTGACGCGCACCCCGTAGCGGCCGAGCTGGCGGTTGAGCGCGTCCTGCATGTCGCCCACGTCCGAGCCGCGCAGGTCGTAGGCCCGCTCGGTGTTCACCCTGCGGCTGCGCTGCCGGATCGCGTCCTGCACGGCGCTGGACAGCACCAGGTCGAAGTTGCCGGCGCCGATCGTGCGGACGAACGCCACCGGGTCCACGATGCGGAACTTCAGGAAGAACTCGATCGACTTCAGCGGCACGTTCTCCGCCGTCGGGCAGGCCACGATCGGCGCCGAGTACGGGATCTCGGTCGAGGTGTCGACGACCGCGTCCACCCGGTCCCAGGGCAGCCAGAGGTAATGCCGGCCGGGAGGCAGCGTGGAGACGATCGCGCCCCAGCGGCTGCGCACCCCGGTGGTGCCCTCCTCGATCTCGATGATCGCCCGCCGCCACATCGTGAGCAGCGCGACGACCAGGAAGAACAGCGCGGCCAGCGCGGCGAGGACGGTCCAGTCCGTCAGCACCGCCATGCCGGCGAAGTAGACGGCCAGGAAGATCAGGATCATCCAGCTGAAGCCGCGCCGGTCCTTGGGGATGACGACGGGCACGAGCTGGCCCTGCTCGCCGCCACGCAGCAGCTGGCGGATCTCCGACCAGGACGCCAGCGACTCCTTGATCTTCGAGAACTCGCGGCTCATCGCTCGACCTCCGTGGTGATCTCCAGGTCCGGGGCTTCCGTGACCTCGTCGGCGACCCGCTTCAGCAGCGCGTTGATCTCCGCCTCACGACCGGACACGCGGGTGCCGATCTGCTGCAGCCTGACGCGAATGGCGGCCATGTCCTCGGGCGTGAACAGCACCGCCTCCTTGCCGCCGACCAGGCTCTGGGCCAGCTGGAGGAAGTCGATGTCGCTCTGCTCGCCGACGTGCACCACCTGCGGCAGCCGGTTCGCGACCGACTCCAGCTTGTCCAGCAGGTCCTGCTGGAAGCGGTAGTCGAGGATCTCCGGCGCCTCGGCCGCGCTCAGCGCCCGGATGTCCAGCGCCTGCGCCTCCAGCAGCGCCGAGTTGGCCTTGGCCTCGGACTCGGCCTCGACCAGGCGCTGCCTGGCCTGAGCGGTGGCCTGGTGGGTGGCCCGCTCCAGCGCGGTGTCCATCCGCGCCTGGTAGCCGGCGATCTCAGCCTGGATGGCGCTCAGCGTCTCCTGCAGCCCGGCCAGCTCCTTGACCAGGTCGCCCTCGTTCTGCTCCTTGCGCAGGTTGAGCTCGTACTCGTAGGTGTAGGCCTCCTTGGCCACCCGGACCATCTCGGGGGCGGCCAGGTCCATGCGGTACTCCTGGCTGGAGGGCTCGGCGTGGGTGATGTTCACGTCCGTGAGCCGCACCGCGGGCAGGAACTGCTGGTTCAGGCTGTCGAGCATGCCGTGCGTGCTCTCGCCGACCAGGTCGTAGATCTCCTCGGCGCGCTGGGCGTAGATGAGGGAACGGGTGACCTCGCTGATGGCGTTCTGGAGCTTGGACTGGAAGCCGCTCACCGAGCCGAGCACGAAGATGAACTCGGCCGGGTTCTCGATCCTGAACTGCAGGAACAGGTCGACGCTGGCCTTGACGCCCTGCTGGGTCGGCGCCTCGCTGATGGGCGCGTTGAAGGGGTACTCGCGGGTGGTGTTGACGATGTAGCTGACCCGCTTCCACGGGTTGAACAGCGTCACCCGGCCCGGGTCGGCGATGTGCACCAGCTTGCCGAACTGGGTGATCAGCGCCTTGCAGCCCTCCGGCACCATCACCACGCTGCGCCGCCACCACAGGAACGCCGCGGCCAGGACCAGGACCACCCAGTAGTGGGGGCCGAAGAACAGGTCGGTGTTCGGGATGACGTTGCCGAGCGCGCCGATCAGGCCGAGCGCCACCAGGATGACCAGGGGGACGACGACCTTGGCGGTGCCGCTCTTGGGGATCACCACGGGCGAGATGACGTGCATGCCGTTCTCGGCGAAGCTGCGGTTGACGATCTCGCCGGCCTCGTTGAGCGAGGCGGTGCGCGCCTCGATCAGCGTGCCGACCGACACGCCGCCGTCACGGGCGGCGGCGAAGTCGTGCGGGTTGAGCGCGAACCCCTGGACCTGGTTGGTGTATTGCCCGGACTGCTGGACGACCTGGCCCATGGCCTGTCCGACAGCCTGACGTACGTTTCCTCCTTGGGCGACCGCTTGGGCTACGCCCTGGCCCGCCTGCCTCAGGGCCTCTCTGGGTCGTGACATGAAACCTTCCTCTTCCGCTACAAGCGAATTCAGACCGTATCGGGTGAGGCTTGCCATCTGCTTGCAAAGCGGTGTCGTACGTCTATTGCCATAAGTAGTAGTCGTGCTATGAATGTAGTAGTCCTACTACATCGGAGGGGGTCATGAGCACCACCAGAGAACTGGACGGTGACCTCAATGTGACGAACGAGGGCACCGCGATCGAGGTCAGTGGCCTGCGCATGACGTACGGCGACAAGGAGGTGCTGCGGGGCGTCGACTTCGCCGTCGCGCCCGGCGAGGTGATCGCCCTGCTCGGGCCGAACGGCGCGGGCAAGACCACCACGATCGAGATACTCGAAGGCTTCCGGATCCCCTCCGGCGGCCGGGTGCGGGTGCTCGGCGCCGAACCGGCGCGCGGCGGCGAGGCGTGGCGGGCCAGGATCGGCGTGGTCCTGCAGTCCTGGCGCGACCACGGCCGCTGGCGGGTGCACCAGCTCCTGCACCATCTGAGCCGCTACTACGTGCCGTACGCGAAGCCCGGGCGGCTGCCGCTCGACACGGCCGACCTGATCGAGGCGGTCGGCCTCGGCAAACACGCCGGTCAGCGCGTCAGCCGGCTCTCCGGCGGCCAGCGGCGCCGCCTCGACGTCGCCATCGGCATCGTCGGCCGCCCCGAGGTGCTCTTCCTCGACGAGCCGACCGCCGGCTTCGACCCGCAGGCCAGGCGCGACTTCCACGACCTCGTGCACCGCCTGTCGGACCTGGACGACACCACGATCCTGCTCACCACGCACGACCTCGACGAGGCCGAGAAGCTCGCCGACCGCATCCTCATCCTGGCCGGCGGCAAGATCGTCGCCGACGGCAGCCCCGACAGCCTGACCCGCCAGGTCTCCCGTGATGCCCAGGTGCGCTGGAGCCGCGACGGCGAGCACTTCGTGCACGCCACCGACGACGCCACCGCCTTCGTCCGTGGCCTGTTCGAGCAGCACGGCAGCGGGATCACCGACCTGGAGGTGCGCCGGGCCACCCTGGAGGACACCTACATGGCCATCGTCAAGAGGGAGGAAGCGTGAACCCCACGCTGCACGCCGCCCGGCTGGGGCTCACCCGCGGGTGGATGGAGTTCAAGCATCAGGTGACCAGCGCGCAGGACATGGGCTTCACCGTGGTCACCACCGCGGCCTTCGTCGTCGTGCTCTACTTCCAGCGCGACGCCACCCTGCCCGGCACCGGCCTCTCCCTGGCGGCGGCCACGCTGCCCGGCCTGCTCGGCCTGATGATCCCGATCAACGCGCTCATGGGCGCGGTGGGCACGCTCTCCGTCGAGCGTGAGGACGGCACCCTGCTCAGGGCCAAGGCGCTGCCCCAGGGCATGGTCGGCTACCTCGCCGGCAAGGTCGTCGTGCTCTCGATCTCCACCCTGGCCTCCCTGGTGGTGCTGCTCGTCGCCGGGCTGTTCCTCGTACCGGAGCTGGCCGGCACAGGGGTGGGCGGCTGGCTCACCATCGCCTGGATCACGGTGCTCGGCCTCCTGTCGGCGCTCCCGCTCGGGGCGGTCATCGGCGCCGTGGCCGGCAGCCCGCAGGCCGCCGGCGGGCTGGTGATGCTGACCGTCGGCGGGCTCACCGCGATCTCCGGGATCTTCTACCCGATCACCGCGCTGGCCGGCTGGCTGCAGGGCCTGGCCCACGTCTTCCCGCTCTACTGGCTCGGCCTCGGCATGCGCTCGGCGCTGCTGCCCGACGCGGCCGCCGCCGCGGAGATCGGCGGTTCGTGGCGCCCGGTCGAGACCACGCTCGTGCTCGTCGCCTGGGCCGTGGCCGGGCTGGTGCTGGCCCCGCCGATCCTGCGCAGGATGGCCAGGCGCGAGTCCGGCTCGCTGATGGAGCAGCGCCGTCACCGCGCCATGCAGCGGATCGGCTGAGAAGATGGGCGACGATGAGCGAGAACGTCTACAACCGCATCGCCCTGCTGCGGGCCGAGCGTGGTGTCACCCGAAGGCAGCTCGCCGACGCCCTGGGGGTGCACTACCAGACGATCGGCTACCTGGAGCGCGGCGAATACAGTCCCAGCCTCTACCTGGCGCTGCGCATCGCCGGATACTTCGAGGTGCCCGTGGAGGTCGTCTTCTCCACCACGCCGTTCCCGCGCATCGGTGAGCGATCGGCCTGACGGTTTATGTCAGTGGCTGCGCCTACAGTGGGCAGTATGCGTCCGGTCACAGATTTGCAGCGGAAGGTGGCGCCGTTCGAGGTCGTCACCGAGATGACTCCCTCGGGCGACCAGCCGACGGCCATCGCCGAGCTGGAGCGCCGCGTCAAGGCCGGGGCCAAGGACAGCGTGCTGCTCGGCGCCACCGGCACCGGCAAGACCGCCACCATCGCGTGGCTCATCGAGCGCCTGCAGCGGCCCACCCTGGTCATGCAGCCCAACAAGACGCTCGCCGCCCAGTTCGCCAACGAGCTGCGCGAGATGCTGCCCAACAACGCGGTCGAATACTTCGTCTCCTACTACGACTACTACCAGCCCGAGGCCTACGTCCCGCAGAGCGACACCTACATCGAGAAGGACTCCTCGATCAACGACGAGGTCGAGCGGCTGCGCCACTCGGCCACCAACTCGCTGCTGACCCGCCGCGACACCGTCGTGGTCGCCTCCGTGTCCTGCATCTACGGCCTCGGCACGCCGCAGGAGTACGTCGACCGCATGACCCGGCTGCGCGTCGGCATGGACATCGACCGCGACCGGCTGCTGCGCCGCCTCGTCGACATGCAGTACACCCGCAACGACCTCGCCTTCACCCGCGGCACGTTCCGGGTCCGCGGTGACACCATCGAGATCATCCCCAAGTACGAAGAGCTCGCCGTCCGCATCGAGATGTTCGGCGACGAGATCGAGAAGCTGTCCACCATGCACCCGCTCACCGGCGAGGTCATCACCGAGGACGACGAGCTCTACATCTTCCCCGCCTCCCACTACGTGGCGGGCGAGGAGCGGATGTCCGCCGCCGTCGCCGGCATCGAGGCCGAGCTGGCCGACCGGCTCGCCGAGCTGGAGCGGCAGGGCAAGCTGCTGGAGGCGCAGCGGCTGCGCATGCGCACCACCTACGACATCGAGATGATGCGCCAGATCGGCACCTGCTCCGGCATCGAGAACTACTCGCGCCACATGGACGCCCGCGAGGCCGGCAGCGCGCCCAACACGCTGCTCGACTACTTCCCCGAGGACTTCCTGCTGGTGCTCGACGAGTCCCACCAGACCGTGCCGCAGATCGGCGCCATGTACGAAGGCGACGCCTCCCGCAAGCGCACCCTCGTCGACCACGGCTTCCGGCTGCCGTCCGCGCTCGACAACCGGCCGCTGAAGTGGGAGGAGTTCCTGGAGCGCATCGGGCAGACCGTCTACTTGTCCGCCACCCCCGGGCCCTACGAGCTGGGCCGGGTCAAGGGCGACGTCGTCGAGCAGGTCATCCGGCCCACCGGGCTGGTCGACCCCGAGGTCGTGGTCAAGCCGACCAAGGGGCAGATCGACGACCTGGTGCACGAGATCCGCGAGCGGGCCGAGCGTGACGAGCGGGTGCTCGTGACCACGCTGACCAAGAAGATGGCCGAGGACCTCACGGACTACCTTCTGGAGCTCGGCATCCGGGTCCGCTATCTCCACAGCGAGGTCGACACGCTGCGCCGCATCGAGCTGCTGCGGGAGCTGCGCAGCGGCGAGTTCGACGTGCTCGTGGGCATCAACCTCCTGCGTGAGGGGCTCGACCTGCCCGAGGTGTCGCTGGTCGCCATCCTCGACGCCGACAAGGAGGGCTTCCTGCGGTCCGAGACGTCCCTCATCCAGACGATCGGGCGGGCGGCGCGTAACGTGTCCGGGCAGGTTCACATGTACGCCGACAAGGTCACGCCGTCGATGGAGCGGGCCATCGACGAGACCAACCGGCGGCGGGCCAAGCAGGTCGCCTACAACAAGGCCAACGGCATCGACCCGCAGCCGTTGCGCAAGAAGATCGCCGACATCCTCGACTCGTTGCAGCGGGAGGATGCCGACACCCGGCAGCTCATGGGGGGTGGGCGGTCCCAGTCGCGGGGCAAGGCCCCGGTGCCGGGGTTCGCCGCCAAGGCGGGGCAGCATGCCAAGGCGATCGCGGGGGAGATGCCTCGGGCGCAGATGGAGTCGTTGATCGACTCGTTGACCGAGCAGATGCATCAGGCGGCTGCCGACCTGCAGTTCGAGGTGGCGGCTCGGCTTCGTGACGAGATCAAGGAGCTCAAGCGGGAGCTTCGGGACATGCGTGAGGCTGGGGTTCGCTGACTCTCGGCCTTTGTGTCGCTGTGGTGAGTGGTTTCGCTTTTGTGCCGCTTCTGTGAGCTTTTCGGCCTATGTGTCGCCGTGGTGGGCGTTTCGGCTCTTGTGTCGCCTCTGTAGGCTTTTCGGTCCTTGTGTTGCGGGGGTGTCCTGGTCTTTGTGCCGCTGCGGTGGGCGGGCGACCCGGCCTCGCGCGATTGCCCGGGGTCTGGTGGTCTTCGCCTTCGGCGTGGCCGGGCGCGGGGGTACCTGGCACGGTCTTAACTCGGCCGGGTCGCCCGCCCACCTCCGCTTGCCCCTCTCCGTCCGTCCGGGCTCGCGCCGTAGTGGTGGTTGCCGCTTTTGCGGCTGCTTCGCCGCCGATGCTGAAGCTTTGGCTCACCTCGTGCTCGGGTGCTCGCCGTAGCTGAAGCGTCGCTTTCCGGGCCATGTGAGCGCTGGTCGTCGTAGCTTTCCGGGCTCCGGTACGGTCAGCCGCGGCGTTTTTTGCGGCGGTCGGCGCGTTGCTTCTTGGCGGTGCGGGGAGGAGCGCCTGCCGGTTCGCCGAATTTCAGGGAGTCGAGTCGGCGGCGGGCCGCCGCCCAGGCCACGCCGAGGAGCGCCAGCGGGAGGAGCCAGAGCCAGGCCGTGTGCCTGAAGGACACGATCGCCGCCACCGTCGGCTCGCGGAGGCTGGTGGCCAGGACGTCCACGGTGACGGCGCCGGCGTGGTAGGTGTCTGGGTCGCTTACGTCGATCACGCGTTGTTCGCGTCCTCCGGTGATGGCGCGGGGCTCCGAGGCGGGGGCGTGATCTCGACTCCCAGCCGGGGGAAGCGCAGGGCGATGGACGAGCCGGAGCGGGGGCGCAGGGTCACCGTCAGCTTGTCCGCCAGCGGCTTCGTTCCGCCGGTCAGGTGGGCTATGGCGGATTGGTCCTCGGAGTGTCCGCGGGTCGGCTCGATGAGTGGTGCCTCACCCTTGACCTGGGCGGGGATGCGGTGGGTGACCGACGGTGGCCAGCCGCTCGGGGTCGGTTGCTGGGGCCCCGCCGTTCGCTGCGACGTGGGCCGTCCCCGATCTCCGTCTGGTCAGGTGGCCGTGCCGCCTGTGATCCTGCCGATGCTCTCCTTGGCGGCCTGGTCGAACGATCGTGCGACCAGGGTGCCCAGGGGGTTCTGGGCTGCCATCTCCTGGGCGCGCCGGCGTTCTGGTCTCGGCAGGTTCCTGGGGAGGAGCTTGCCCGCGTGGGCCAGGGAGACGAGTGCCGAGACGCGGGCGTCGGGCTCGGCTCCGGTCAGCACGGCTCTCAAGCGGTCGTGGAGTGCCGCTCTTGGCGCCGGGCTGGTCTCAGGGTAGACCTCCTCTTTGAAGATGCGCAGGTAGCGGCGGGTTTCTGCGGTGATCAGGCCTTGGTGTACGAGCGCGGCCAGTAATCGGGTGCGGCGCTCGGGTGTGTACATCGAGACCCACCAGTCGGTGAAGGCCGGGGGTGGGCCGCTGTGGGCTGTCAGCTGGTGGAGTGTCTCGTCCAGTTCGGGGTCGCCGGTGGGCTCGGGGTCGCGTACGTGTAGGTGGCCGTTCTCCAGGGCGAGTCTGTCCATGACGACGAGTTCGGCGAGCACGGCGGCGCTCAGCGTGTAGTCCAGCATCTCCTGGTTGACCGAGACCACGCCGTCGGGGCGGAGGGCCAGCAGGAGAGCTCTTCGGCGATGAGCGGCTTCATGGATCCGATCTGGCGCATCGCGAGCCGGCATGGGCACCCGAAGCCTCTGGAGGATCGCCCGGCGAGTGGGCCCGGGAAACTGCGAGGAGGCGGCTGCCGAGGAACGGCTAGGGTGCGGGGATGCGGCGGTGTGCGGGGTGCGGGTTGTGGGAGCCGGCCGGGGCGCCGGGGTGTGTGAAGTGCGCTCGGGTGGTGGACGGACTCGTCGAGGAGGGGTGGCGGGAGTTTCTGCGGGGGGAGTTCGGAGGGCTCTCCGCTGAGGAGGAGAGGGGGGTCGCCGAGATGGTGATCGACGAGCTCGACCGGCATCTCTGGCGGGTGGTCGACGCCGCCTATGACCGGCTGGTCTGCGGGGAGTGCGGGGGAGCGCTCAGCCGGGGGGTCGCCGGGTGCGCCACGTGTGATCGGGCGCATGGTTACCGGTACGCGGCGGTCGAGGTGGATCGGCCGGGGGTGGTGCCGGGGAACGAGCATGCGCTGCGGGTGAACGTGTCGGTGGTGCGGCGGCCGTACGGGATCTCCGAGAAGGAGTTGCTGGCGCGGCGGCTGTCGCTGCCGATCCTGCTGGAAGGACATCTGCCGACCATCGAGCAGGCGCAGGCGGCCCGGGCCGTTCTCAACAAGGGCGGATCGGCCGAGGAGTACGCGGCCTTCATCTATCAGGAGTGGAGTTAGCGGGGCCGCCTCAGCGCCTGACCTTGTCCACGTCGAGATCGACGTCGACGGGGAAGCCGATGTCGGTGCGCAGCCGGCCGCGATGGATGCCGGTGGGCAGATAGGCCTTGACGGCGGGCTCCAGCTCGAAGGTGTAGGCGACGGGGCGGTCGTCCTCCAGCTCGACGCGCCAGAAGTGTTTGATGCCCGCGCTCGCGTATTTGCTCGGCTTGGTGGTGCGGTCTCTGTCGCGGGACTCCTCGGAGACCACCTCGACGACCAGATGAACGTCTGCCGGCTTGAAAGTGGTGAGGCCGATCTGCTGGGCGGCAGCGGTCTTCACCAGCATGATGTCCGGCTCGGGGCGCTGGCGCAGGCCCAGGGTCACGGTCATCTCCCGGATGACGACGAGGTGGTCGGGCGGGCGGAGCTCCCTTTCCAGCAGCCTGAGAACAAGCATGTGGAACATTGTCTGGGGCGACATCATGATGAGCCCACCATCGATCAGTTCGACGTGCGTGGGCGCGTCGGGGGGGAGGTGATCGAGCATGTCGGCGGTCCAGCCGCCCGGAGGGCCGGGGTAGAACCATTCCGGAAAGGCTGTGGTCATGACGACGCCTCCTCGGAGATGTGACCCTTCGGAATCATGATGCCACAGTGGGTGGTGTCAGGGCTGCTCTTTGCGGTCCTGCATGGTCCTGCGGTAGAGCTCGTCGATCTCCTGGAGGGGGTCGGGGGCCGGGCGGCGGGCCTCGATCTCCAGGTCGGTGCGGGTGCGCAGGTCCTCCAGGCCGGTGGCCGAGTGTTGCACCTGGTCGCTGAGGAGATCGGCGCGGATGCGGGCGCACATGGCCGTCAGCTTCGCCTGGTGCTCGCGCAGCGTGCCCAGCGTGGCGTGGTCGACGTAGCGCGAGACGCGGGCCTGCTGCGCGTACATGCCGAGCTGGCCGTCGTGCACGTCGGCCTGGGCCGTCAGGTCGGACAGCAGGCGGGGCAGGTCGCCCAGGCCCCAGCCCTGGCGCTGGGCCTGCTCGACCGCCTGGCGGGTCAGCGAGACCTCGCGGCGCAGGTCGAGGCGGAGGCGCTCGACCTCGGCGGCGTCGCCGGCGCCCATGGCGTTGACGTGCGTGGTCAGCCGGGTGGTGGCCTCCCGGGCCTTGACCGCGGCCTTCTTGCCGACCTTGACCAGCACGTAGACGCCGACCCCGGCGATCAGCAGCAGGAACGCCAGGATGACCAGCACGATCATGAGGAGCTCGCCGATCGGGGACACCTCCTGTGTGGGGCTCTTGGTTTCGAGGATAGTGCCCCCGCGGCGATGGGAAAGGCCCGGCAGCGGGGTGAACGCTGCCGGGCCTCTCGTCATGCGGGCGCGGGGCGGGGGCCACTGAGCGCCCGCACGGCCGGCGGGCCGCCGTGGGGCGGACGCGGAACCCGACGGTACGGAACGAAGCGGGCGCGCCACATCCGCCTGGCAGGTGTTGACGCGGTGACCGGTGCCGCGCTACCGGTCAGATCCGGTTCCGGCGGGCGCGCCGGCGGCGGACCTTCCTGATCACCCACCAGGCGATCAGCGCCAGCAGGATCAGGGCGAGGATCACCAGGACCGGCGCGAACACCGCCACCAGGCTCAGGCCCAGGGCGCCGCTGTCTTCGGCGACGCTGGCCACCGGGGCGCCGGCGCCCGCCGTGGTGGCGTTGACCACCGGCCGGGCAGCGGTCTTCAGCAGGTGCACGGCCAGCGCCATGACGATGCCCAGCACCCAGCCGAGCCAGGGGTTCTCCGCCATCCAGGCCGAGCTGTCCAGCTCGGCCGCCGCGGTGGTGGCGCTGAACACCACGCCGCCGGACGCCGGCCGGACCGCCGTCTGGATCACGTCGTTCACCGTGTCGACGGCCGGCACCTTGTCCAGCACGAACTCGGCGGCCAGCAGCACCGCGATCACCCCGAGCACGCCCCAGTTCGACAGCCAGGCGTACCCGTCGGGCAGCTTCACCGCGTCGGTGACGTTGGCGAGCACGCCCACGACCAGCAGGGGGATGTAGGCGTTCAGCCCGGCGGCGGTCGACAGGCCGAGTCCGGTCAGAGTGGCGAACATGGTTCTAGTCTGCCCGCGCCGCCTCGTCCATGAGGGACGGAAGCTCCGCGCCGGTGAACTCGGCCACCGCCCGCTCGTACTTCTCCATCCCCCACGACCAGAAGTCGAAGTCGATCGGCTGGTCCGCGCCGTCCTGGATCGACGCCCACAGGGTCCAGCCGTACTTCGCCATCAGCCCCAGCAGCCGGGCGCGCGCGATCTTGTGGCGCAGGCGGCGGCCGTAGTAGGCGGTCACCAGCTCCTCCAGCTGGCCGGGCGAGAGGTCCGACTCGCTCCACAGGTTGCCCAGCTCGAAGCAGGGGTCGTTGTTGCCCGCGTACTCGTAGTCGATCAGCCAGAGGCGCTGCCCGTCGTCGATGATGTTGCCGGCCAGCAGGTCGTTGTTACACGGAACCGTCGCTTCCCGCCGCACTTCCAGACATTTCTGGATTTGAGCGACCTGGGGCATGAACTCCAGATACCGCGCCGGCAGCCGGAACCCGCGCTCCCGCACGATCCCGAGATACCGCCGCTGCACGTCGAACATGTCGAACTCGCGGGGAAAGCGCGGCCCCGCGTGCAGCCGCCGGCACGTCTCGGCCAGCCGGGGCAGGTTCGCCGGGTCGCGCACGTCGGCCTCGGTGAACGTACGCCCGGGGATGTAGCCCACGACCAGCCCCTCACCCGGCAGATAGGCGTGCACCGGAGCGCCCACCCCCGCCTCGGCGGCGGCCAGCGTCGCCAGGTGCTCGGCGTCCCTGTCGATGAAGAGCAGCGAGCCGTCGCCGCCGAACACCCGCACCACGAACGTCCCGCCGTCGGTCGTCACCTTGAAGTTGCGGTTCGTCAGCCCGCCGGGCAGCTCCTCCACGGAGCGCGGCACGCCGGACAGGAGGGGGATGCGGTCGAGGATCTCGAGCACGGCCATGGTCGATGCTAAGCCGACGCGCGTTAAACGGTCTAGACCTTTAGAGTCACCGAAGGTTAGCCTCGCCGCATGAGCGACTCCGCGCGCATCGTGATCATCGGAGGTGGCGTCGGCGGCGCCTCCGTCGCCTACCATCTGACCCTGCTCGGCGAGCGGGACGTGATCCTGCTGGACCGCGACGAGCTCACCAGCGGCTCGACCTTCCACTCGGCGGGCCTGGTCGGCCAGCTCCGCGCCGACCCCACGCTGACCAGGATGAACCAGTACTCCGTGGAGCTCTACCGGACACTGGACGCGGGCTGGACCGAGTGCGGCGGCATCAAGCTGGCCTCCACCCCCGAGCGGATGGCCGAGATCCGCCGCCAGATCGGCTGGGCGCGCACCTTCGGCCTGCCGCTGGAGGAGATCTCCGTCGCCGAGGCGGCCGAGCTGTTCCCGCTGATGAGCACCGAGGGCGTGGTCGGCGCCGCCTACCTGCCCACCGACGGCCAGATCGACCCCTCCCGGCTGTGCTACGCGCTGGCGGCCAGGGCCAGGGAGGGCGGGGCGCGCGTCCGTACCCGCACCAGGGTGCTCGGCCTGGACGTCACGGACGGCCGCGTGACCGGGGTGCGCACCGACCAGGGCGACATCGCCTGCGAGGTCGTCGTCAACTGCGGCGGCATGTTCGCCGCCGAGATCGGCCGCATGGCCGGCGTGCGCGTGCCGATCGTGCCGATGTCGCACCAGTACGTGGTCACCGAAGGCTTCCACGAGCACCGCGACCTCCCCACGCTGCGCGACCCCGACCTGCTCGTCTACTACCGGCAGGAGGTCAGCGGGCTGGTCATGGGCGGGTACGAGCGCGAGTGCGCCCCCTGGACGGCCACGGCCGCCTCCCACGACGCGATACCCGCGGACTTCAACGGCCGGCTGCTGCCCGAGGACTGGCCGCGGCTGGAGGAGATCTTCGACAACTCCCGGCTCCGCGTGCCCGCCATGGCCGACGTCGGCATCCGCAAGCTGATCAACGGGCCGGAGGCGTTCACCCCGGACAACGAGTTCATCCTGGGCGAGACCGAGGTCGGCGGGTTCTATGTGGCGGCCGGGTTCTGCGCGCACGGCATCGCGGGGGCGGGCGGCATCGGCAAGGTGATGGCCGAGTGGATCGTCGAGGGCGAGCCGTCCATGGACCTGTGGCACATGGACGTCCGCCGGTTCGGCGCCCAGTACCGCTCGCCGTCCTACACGCTCGCCCGCGCGGTGGAGAACTACGAGACCTACTACGACATCCGCTACCCGGGCGACGAGCGGCGGGCCGGCCGGCCGCTGCGGGTCTCTCCCGCGTACTCCTGGCACCGCGGCCACGGTGCCGTGTTCGGCGAGAAGTCCGGCTGGGAGCGGGTCAACCACTACGGGAGCGACGCAGGCGACGGCGACGGCGACGAGCGGCCGCGCGGCTGGGCGGGGCGCAACTGGTCGCCCGCCATCGGCGCCGAGCACCGCGCCACGCGCGAGGCCGCCGGCCTGTTCGACGAGAGCTCGTTCGCCAAGATCGAGGTGACCGGCCCGGACGCCGCCGCCCTGCTGGAGTGGGTCTGCGACAACCGGGTGGCCCGCGCGATCGGCGCGGTCACGTACACGCAGGCGCTCAACCGGCGCGGCGGGATCGAGTGCGACTTCACCGTCACCCGGCGCGGCGAGCGGGAGTTCCTCATCGTCACCGGCACCGCGTTCGGCTCGCACGACCTCGGCTGGCTGCGCAAGCAGGCCCGGCTGCGCGGCGCCGACGTCCGGATCGCCGACGTGACCGGCCAGTACGCCTGCTTCGCGCTGTGGGGGCCGCGCGCCCGCGACATCCTCGGCGCGCTCACCCCCGACCCGCTCGGCTTCCCGTTCATGACCTCGCGCGAGCTGACCGTGGGCGACGTGCCCGTGCTGGCGCTGCGGGTGACGTTCGTCGGCGAGCTGGGCTGGGAGCTCTACTGCTCCAGCGAGTACGGGCTCGCCCTGTGGGAGACGCTGTGGCGGGCGGGCGAGCCGCACGGCATGGTCGCCGGCGGCTACAAGGCCATCGACAGCCTGCGCCTGGAGAAGGGCTACCGGGTGTGGGGGGCCGACATCGGCCCCGAGACCACCCCGTACGAGGCCGGGCTCGGCTTCTGCGTCAAGATGGACAAGGAGTTCCTCGGCCGGGAGGCCCTCGACCCGCGGCCGAAGCGCAGACTGCGCTGCGTCACGCTCGGCGACCCCCGTGCCGTCGCGCTCGGCAACGAGCCGGTGCGCGTCGACGGCGAGGTGGCCGCCCGCGTCACCTCCGGCGGCTACGGCTACACCGTCGGGTCCTCCATCGCCTACGCCTACCTGGAGGCCGAACCGGGCACCAAGGTCGAGATCGAGGTGGAGGGCACGTGGGTGCCAGGCACCGTCGTCAAGGAGCCGCTGTGGGACCCGGCGGGGGAGCGGGTCCGCTGACCCCGGACCGCACCGAGATCCGCACCCGGTCCGGCCGGAACAGGTCGCGGGCGTGCTCGACAGGCGTGCCGTCGCCGGCGTAGGCGGTGCGCTCGATCCGCATGAGCGGCGCGCCCGGCTCGATGCCGAGCTCCGCCGCCTCCGCCGGGCCCGCGACCACCGGGTCGAGGTGCTCCAGCGCGGTGCGCGGCGCCAGGTCGTAGCGCTCGGCCAGCAGCGCGTACAGCGACCTCGTCAGGTCCTCCTCCAGGAAGCCGGGCAGCGCGGGGAAGAACGAGCGCTCCAGCGCCACCGGCGAGCGGCCCGCCGAGCGCACCCGCGCCACCTCGTGCACCGGCTCGCCCGCCGCGAGCTCCAGCGCGGCGGCCACCGGGGCCGGCGCGGGCACCGTGCGCGCCACCAGGACGCGCGCCTCGGCCCGCAGGTGAGCGCGGCGCATCTGCTCGGTGAACCCGGCCAGCCCTGTCAGGTCGCACTCGACGCGCGGCTCGGCCACGAACGCCCCGCCCGCCCGGCCGGGCACCCTGATCAGCACCCCGTCGGACTCCAGCCGCGCCAGGGCCTGCCGGAGCGTCATCCGGCTCACTCCGAGCCGCCCGGCCAGCTCCCGCTCCCCGGGCAGCCGGTCACCCGGCGCCAGCTCGCCCCGGTCTATCGAGTCGAGCAGCCACCGTTCGATCTGCACGTGCGCGGGCACGCCGGTGCCCCGCTCCAGCTCAGGCGGTGTCCCGACCACACCGCATACTGACACGCTTCGGGGGCTGAGCGCCAAAGCGGGTGAAGCGTCACTCCGCCAGCCGGTTGAGCCGATCCAGCGCCTCGCCGAACTCGCTGATCATCTCGTACACCACCTCGCGGGCCGGCTTGACCTGGTTGAGCTGCCCCACCACCTGGCCGACGAAGTAGCCGGCCAGCTCCAGCGCGCCCGGCTCGCCCCGCTCGGCCGCCGCCGTGATGCGGGCCATCGCGTGCTCGGCCACCAGCATCTGCAGCGGCATGCCCAGCGGGCCGGGGCTCTCCTGGCCGTGGTCCCACTCCTCGGTCCACGCGGTGGCGAGCTGGCGGGCCGGCTTGCCGGTACGCGAGCGGGACCGGACCGTGTCCAGCGACGAGGCCGCCAGGAACTTGCGCTTGACCGCCTGGGGCGTCTCCGCCTCCTCCGTGGTCAGCCAGACCGAGCCGCACCAGACGCCCTGCGCGCCGAGCGCCATCGCCGCCGCCATCTGACGGCCCGAGGCGATGCCGCCGGCGGCCAGCACCGGCACCGGCGCGACCGCGTCCACCACCTGCGGCGTCAGCACCAGGGTGGAGATCTCGCCGGTGTGGCCGCCCGCCTCGGTGCCCTGCGCGACGATGACGTCCGCGCCCGCGGCCACCTGCCGGCGCGCGTGCTCCACGGTGCCGACCAGCGCCGCCACCGGCACCCCCGCCGCGCGCGCCCGCGCCACCATCTCCGGCGGCGGCGGGCCCAGCGCGGAGGCGATCAGCCCGATCGGGTGCTTGAGCGCCACGTCGATCAGCCCGGTCGCGCCCGCCGCCGACACCCGCCGGGCGAACTCGTCGGCCGCCGCGCCCACCGGCTGCTGCCCGGGCCCGCCCACGCCGTACTTGGCCATCAGGTGCGTGACGAAGTCGCGGTGCCGCTCGGGGATCAGCCCGGCGACCCGCACGCCGCCGAGGGCGGCGGCGTCCACCTTGCCGGGGACGAGCACGTCCACGCCGTACGGCCTGCCGCCCACCTGCTCGTCGATCCAGGTGAGCTCCACGTCGAGCTGTTCGGGGGTGTACGCGATCGCGCCCAGCACACCGAACCCGCCCGCGTTCGTCACCGCCGCCACCACGTCACGGCAGTGGCTGAAGGCGAACAGCGGGAACTCGATGCCTAGACGCTCGCTGATGGCGGTCCGCATGCACCGACGCTAACCGCCAGAAGCATGTTCGGTCCAGATGGTCAGGAAGCGGCCAGCGGCGAGACGCCCGGCGCGTGCCAGCCTAAGTCCGCGTCGTACGCCCGCACGAGCTTGGCCGGCACCCCCGCCACCACGCTGTGGTCGGGGAACTCGCCGCGCACCACCGCGCCGCCCGCCACCACACACTGCCGCCCCAGCCGGGTGCCGGGCAGCACGATCGCGCCCGCGCCCAGCCATGAGCCCGACCCGATCGAGACCGGGTTGTTGCGCGGCCACTGCCGGCCGATCGGCACGTCGGGGTCGTCGTAGACGTGGTTCTGGTCGGTGATGTAGACGTACGGGCCGGTGAAGACGTCGTCACCGATGTCGATCGACTGATGCGCGACCACGTGCGTGCCGCGGCCGATCGAGCAGCTCTCGCCGATCCGCAGGATCGAGTCCGGGCCCAGGTCGGCGCCCGGCCACATGCCGCACGACAGCGACACGCGCTCGCCGATCAGCGTGTGGTCGCCGATCTCGATCCATTCCTCGCCGAAGATCGCCCCCGGGGGGAAGGCGATCTTCGCTCCCTCGCCCAGATGGCGGAACCGGTAGCCGGCGGGAGTGCGCGGGGTGATCGCGCCGGCCTCCCGGACCGCCGCGTAGGCACGGTGGATCAGCGTGCCGATCGCCCGCCGTACAAGTGACATAAAGACCAAAGTTACCGCTTGGTCATACCGTTCGGGCATGTGAGGGGCGTTGTTTGATATCCTGAGAGCCCGTGGACACTAGCCACACCTAGCCACGGGAGCCTCCTTGCGCAGCGCCACGCAAACCAAGCATCTGTTCGTCACCGGCGGCGTCGCCTCCAGTCTCGGCAAGGGGCTCACCGCCTCCAGCCTCGGCCGCCTGCTCAAGGGCCGCGGACTCCGGGTCACGATGCAGAAGCTCGACCCCTACCTCAACGTCGACCCAGGGACGATGAACCCGTTCCAGCACGGCGAGGTCTTCGTCACCGACGACGGCGCCGAGACCGACCTCGACGTCGGCCACTACGAGCGCTTCCTCGACACCGACCTGCACGGCTCGGCCAACGTGACCACCGGCCAGGTCTACTCCAACGTCATCGCCAAGGAGCGGCGCGGCGAGTACCTCGGCGACACCGTCCAGGTCATCCCGCACATCACCAACGAGATCAAGGACCGCATCCGGGGCATGGCCGGCCCCGACGTCGACGTGGTCATCACCGAGGTGGGCGGCACCGTCGGCGACATCGAGTCGCTGCCGTTCCTGGAGGCCGTGCGGCAGATCCGCCACGAGGTGGGCCGCGACAACGTGTTCTTCCTGCACGTCTCCCTGCTGCCCTACATCGGCCCGTCGGGCGAGCTCAAGACCAAGCCCACCCAGCACAGCGTGGCCGCGCTGCGCAGCATAGGCATCCAGCCCGACGCCATCGTGCTCCGCTCCGACCGGCCCGTCCAGGTCGCGATCAAGCGCAAGATCAGCCTGATGTGCGACGTGGACGAGGACGCCGTGGTCAGCTGCGTCGACGCCGCCTCCATCTACGACATCCCGCGCGTCCTGCACTCCGAGGGGCTCGACGCGTACGTGGTGCGCCGCCTCGGCCTGCCCTTCCGCGACGTCGACTGGAAGGAGTGGGACCAGCTCCTGCGCCGCGTGCACCGGCCGGCCAAGGAGGTCACGATCGCGCTGGTCGGCAAGTACATCGACCTGCCCGACGCCTACCTGTCGGTCACCGAGGCGCTGCGCGCGGGCGGGTTCGCCAACGACGCCAGGGTCAACATCCGCTGGGTCAAGAGCGACGACTGCGAGACCCCCGAAGGCGCCGAGCGCGAGCTCGACGGCGTCGACGGCGTGCTCATCCCGGGCGGCTTCGGCGTGCGCGGCATCGAGGGCAAGATCGGCGCCATCCGCCACGCCCGGGAGAACAAGATCCCGCTGCTCGGCATCTGCCTCGGCATGCAGGGCATGGTCATCGAGGCCGCCCGCGACATGGCCGGCCTGGAGGACGCGAACTCCGCCGAGTTCGACCCCGACACCAAGCACCCCGTCATCTCCACCATGGCCGACCAGGAGGACGTCGTCGCCGGCGAGCGCGACATGGGCGGCACCATGCGGCTCGGCAGCTACACCGCCAAGCTCGGCGAGGGCACCCTCGCCCGCCAGCTCTACGGCAAGGCCAAGGCCGCCGAGCGCCACCGCCACCGCTACGAGGTCAACAACGCCTACCGCGAGCGGCTGGAGAAGGTCGGCCTGGTGTTCTCCGGCGTGTCGCCCGACGGCCGCCTGGTCGAGTACACCGAGCTGCCCGCCGACGTGCACCCGTTCTTCATCGGCACCCAGGCCCACCCCGAGTTCCGCTCCCGGCCCACCCGCGCCAACCCGATGTTCAAGGGGCTCATCGGCGCCTCGCTCGCCTACGCCGACAGCAGGGTGGCGGCTAAGGTGGCCAAGTGAAGATCGGCTCGGGTGACCGGCAGGGGGCGGAAGCGGGTGCGGACATGATCCAAGACACGCCCGAGTCCTGGGACGTCGTCGAGACCAGGAAGCGGTTCGAGGGCTACGTGATCGACGTGGTCACCGACACCGTGCGGATGCCGCGCGACGAGACCGCCGACCGCGACTACGTCCGCCACCCCGGCTCGGTCGGGGTGCTCGCGCTCGACGACGACCGGCGGGTGCTGCTCATCAGGCAGTACCGCCACCCGGCCCGGCGGCTGCTGTGGGAGCTGCCCGCCGGGATCCGCGACGTCGAGGGCGAGCCGCTGGTCGAGGGCGCCGCCCGCGAGCTGGCCGAGGAGGCCGGCTACCGCGCCGCCACCTGGCACACCCTCGTCGACATCCTCACCTCGCCCGGCTGCTCCGACGAGCGCATCCGCGTCTTCCTGGCCCGCGGCCTGGAGAAGATCCCCGACGAGGAGAACCACTTCGAGCACCGCCACGAGGAGATCGGCATGCCGGTCGAATGGGTGCCGCTCGACGACGCCGTGCGCCGCGTGCTCGCGGGGATGATCCACAATTCTGCGGCCGTGGCCGGTATTCTCGCCGCATATGCGGCCGCGGCCGACGGGTTCGCCGGCCTGCGCCCGGCGGACGCTCCGGAGGCATGAAGGAAAGGACCATTCCCGTGGAGGCGGTGCTGTCCAGCTACCTCGCCCACCTCGCGGTGGAGCGCGGCCTGGCCGCCAACACGCTCGCCTCCTACCGGCGCGACCTGCGCCGTTACGCCGAGCACCTGCGCTCGCGCGGCCGGGCCGAGCTCGACCAGGTGGCGGAGTCCGACGTACGCGCCTTCCTCGCCGCGCTGCGCGAGGGCGACGGCGAGCACCCGGCGCTCGTGGCCAGCTCGGCCGCACGCGCCGTGTCCGCCGTGCGTGGCCTGCACCGCTTCGCGCTGCGCGAGGGCGTCACCGTGCACGACCCCGCCCACCAGGTGCGCCCGCCACGCCAGCTCCGCAGGCTTCCCAAGGCCGTCTCCGTCGACCAGGTCGAGCGGCTCATCGCCGCCTCGGGCCCCGACGGCGCGCCGCTCACCCTGCGCAACCGCGCCCTGCTGGAGGTCCTCTACGGCACCGGCGCCCGCATCTCCGAGGCCGTCGGCCTGGCCGTCGACGACCTGGAGGACGACCAGGTGCGGCTCTGCGGCAAGGGCGGCCGCACCCGCGTGGTCCCGCTCGGCCGCTACGCCCGCGCCGCTCTCGACGCCTACCTCGTACGGGCCAGGCCCGGTCTGCTGGCCCACGGCCGCGGCACTCCCGCCGTGTTCCTCAACGCCCGGGGCGGGCGGCTCACCCGCCAGGGCGCGTGGGAGGTCCTGCAGGCCGCCGCCGAACGGGCCGGACTGGCCGGGATATCTCCCCATGTTCTCCGCCATTCGTTCGCAACACACCTCCTCGACGGCGGCGCCGACGTTAGGGTGGTGCAGGAGTTGCTCGGCCACGCCTCCGTGACGACCACCCAGGTCTACACGCTGGTCACGGTCGACAAACTCAGAGAGGTGTACGCGGCGGCGCATCCCCGCGCCCGTCAGTGATCTATAGTCTTTTGGGTCGTGCGGCACTCCGGCGTGCCGCCTTGCCGCGTTAAGTGGTGACGCCATAGTGTCCGTCCGGACGGTCCGGTTCGGGATCGTCAGGGAGGTTCGAGCTGGTGACTGTGAAGACCAACGGTTCGACCCCGGGGACCCCCGACAACCCCTGGGGTGACACCAAGACCAACGCGCCTTCCAAGGGCGTCAACCTGGGCCCCACGCAGCGGCCCCGCCCGGTGTTCCCGGAGCCGGTGCCGCGCGACGTCCACGGCCCGGCCCGCGTGGTCGCCATGGTCAACCAGAAGGGCGGGGTCGGCAAGACCACCACCACCATCAACCTCGGCGCCGCCCTCGTCGAATGCGGACTCAAAGTGCTGCTCGTCGACTTCGACCCGCAGGGCGCGCTCTCCGTCGGCCTCGGCATCAACCCGCTGCAGCTCGACCTCACGGTCTACAACCTGCTGATGGAACGCAACGTCAGCGCCGAGGACGTGCTGCTGGAGACCGGCGTCGAGGGCCTCGACCTGCTGCCCAGCAACATCGACCTGTCCGCCGCCGAGGTCCAGCTCGTCACCGAGGTGGCCCGCGAGCAGGTGCTCGGCCGCGTCATCAAGCCGCTGCTGCCGCACTACGACGTCTGCCTCATCGACTGCCAGCCGTCGCTGGGCCTGCTCACCATCAACGCCCTCACCTGCGCGCACGGCGTCATGGTGCCGCTGGAGTGCGAGTTCTTCGCGCTGCGCGGCGTCGCCCTGCTCATGGACACCATCACCAAGGTGCAGGAGCGGCTCAACGAGGACCTCGAGATCGAGGGCCTGCTCGCCACCATGTACGACGCGCGCACGCTCCACGGCCGCGAGGTGCTCGCCCGCGTCGTGGAGGCCTTCGGCGACAAGGTCTTCCACACCGTGATCAACCGTACGGTGCGCTTCCCCGACGCCACGGTGGCCGGCGAGCCGATCACCACCTTCGACCCGTCCTCGCTCGGCGCCAACGCCTACCGCGAGCTGGCCCGGGAAGTGCTCTCGCGCTGGCCGCAGCCTGCCACAATGGCGAGGTGACAGAGCAGCAGGCCGAGCCCCAGGGCTTCCAGGTCCACCTGGACGTCTTCGAAGGGCCCTTCGACCTGCTGCTCGGGTTGATCTCCAAGCACAAGCTCGACATCACCGAGGTCTCCCTCTCGCAGGTGACCGACGAGTTCATCTCCTACATCCGCTCCCGCGGCCCCGAGTGGGACCTCGACCAGACCAGCCACTTCCTGCTGGTCGCGGCCACCCTGCTCGACCTCAAGGCGGCCCGGCTGCTGCCGTCGGGCGAGGTCGAGGACGAGGAGGACCTCGCCCTGCTGGAGGCCCGCGACCTGCTGTTCGCCCGCCTCCTGCAGTACAAGGCCTACAAGGAGGTCGCCAAGATCTTCGCCGGGCGGATGGCCGACGAGGCGCTCCGCTTCCCGCGCAGCGTCCCCATGGAGCCGCAGTTCGCCGGCCTGCTGCCGGAGCTGGTGCTCGGCATCGGCCCCGAGGAGCTGGCCCGCATCGCCGCCCGCGCCTTCACCCCCAAGCTCCCGCCGACCGTCGGCGTCGGCCACATCTACCAACCGCTCGCCAATGTGCGCGAGCAGGCCGCTATTCTGGTGGAGCGCCTGCGCCGCATGCGCAGAGCCACTTTCAGGGCCCTGGTCGCCGACTGCGAGGGCACCTACGAGGTCATCGCCCGCTTCCTGGCCGTCCTGGAGCTGTTCCGGGAGTCCGCGGTCAGCTTCGAGCAGGTCGAGCCACTCGGCGACCTGCACGTCACGTGGACGGGCACCGACGACGGCGACGTCTCGGTGGGAGACGACTACGAGGAGAGCCCGGAGAAACCCGCAGATGGCTGACGACTCCCGCCCGCGCAAGGACCTGCCCGCCTGGATGACCCTCCCCGGCTCCCTGATCCCGTCCTCTCCCGAGGACCTCCAGGACGCCGCGGAGGCCCCCGAACGTGTCGATCCGCAGGAAGAGCCTGAGGACGCCCGTTTCGAGGAGCCCGTCACCGAGACACCTCCGCACGAGGCGCCGGGCCCCGAGCTCAAGCCGGCGCTGGAGGCCATCCTCATGGTCGTCGACGAGCCCGTACGGGAAGTCACCCTGGCCCAGGTGCTGGAGCGGCCCACCCACGAGGTGGCGGCGGCGCTGCGTGAGCTCTCGGCGGAATACGAAGCCTCCGCGCGGGGTTTCGATCTGAGGCAGGTCGCGGGAGGGTGGCGATACTATTCGCGCCCCGCGTACGCGCCGCTCGTGGAGCGGTTCGTCCGTGACGGCCAGCAGGCGAGGCTGACCCAGGCCGCGCTTGAGACGCTCGCGGTCGTGGCCTACCGGCAGCCGGTGAGCCGGGCGCGGGTGGCCGCGGTGCGCGGCGTCAGCAGCGACGGCGTCATGCGGACGCTGGTCGCGAGGGGGCTGGTCGAGGAGGCCGGCACCGACCCGGAGAGCCAAGCCGTGCTCTACCGGACAAGCTCATACTTCCTTGAGCGTCTGGGACTGAACGACGTCAGTGAGCTTCCCGAGCTCGCGCCGTTCCTCCCCGACGACGTGGAGAACATCGAGGAGACGACGAAGTGATCAACAGGCGAAGCACCCCGTCCGGTGATGGACGCGGTCGAGGACGCGCCGGCGGCTCCGGCCGCGGCGGGCGTCCCGCCTTCCGCTCGGACGATTCGCGCGGCCGTACGCGCCGCGACGACTCCCGTGACGGTTCCCAGCGAGACGAGCGCCGGGGTTCCGGCAGAGACGACTTCAGCGGCGGCTCCCGCCGCGACGACGCGCGCGGTTCCTCGGGCGGGTCCTACCGTGGGGATGACGCGCGCGGGGGTTCCCGCGGTGGCGGTTTCCGCGGCGATGACCGCCGGGGTTCCGGCGGGGGTATCCGCAGCGACCGTCGGGGTTCGCGGGACGACCGTGGCGGATTCCGTCGTGATGACGCGCGCGGGTCTTCGGGCGGTTCGTTCCGTCGTGATGACGCGCGTGGGTCCTCGGGCGGGTCCTACCGTGGGGACGACGCGCGCGGGGGTTCCCGCGGTGGCGGTTTCCGTGGCGATGACCGTCGGAGCTCCGGCGGGGAGTTCCGTGGTGACCGTCGGGGTTCGCGGGACGACCGTGGCGGATTCCGTCGTGATGATGCGCGTGGGTCTTCGGGCGGGTCCTTCCGTCGCGATGACGCGCGTGAGGGTTCCCGTCGTGACGGGTTCCGTGGCGATGACCGCCGGGGTTCCGGCGGGGAGTTCCGTGGTGACCGTCGGGGTTCGCGGGACGACCGTGGTGGGTTCCGTCGTGATGATGCGCGTGGGTCTTCGGGCGGGTCCTTCCGTCGCGATGACGCGCGTGAGGGTTCCCGTCGTGACGGGTTCCGTGGCGATGACCGCCGGGGTTCCGGCGGGGAGTTCCGTGGTG
>NZ_BAABFD010000021.1:141790-197203 GCF_039540635.1 Nonomuraea ferruginea
ACCGTCGGGGTTCGCGGGACGACCGTGGCGGATTCCGGCGTGATGATGCGCGTGGGTCTTCAGGCGGTTCGTTCCGGCGTGACGACGCGCGTGGGTCCTCCGGCGGGTCCTTCCGTCGTGATGACGCGCGTGGGTCCTACCGGCGTGATGACGCGCGCGGAAGCTCGCGTGGGGAGGACCGGTACGGTCGGGACCGGGGCGACGGACGTGACTCGCTGCGCGCCGGCAGGGACGGCGGTACGCGGGCCAGGTACGGGCATGACGGCGGCCGTTCCGAGCGGCCCGCGCGGGACGACCTCGGTCTCTCCGGCGAGGACATCGAGTACGAGTCCTTCGGCGGCGGCCGTGCGGAGGAGCGCGGCGGGTTCCGGGTGGACCGGAGCGGGCGCAGGGAAGGCCCCCAGGGTTCGTCGCGGGCCCGTTACGGCAGGCGCGACGAAGGAGACCGCGGCGGCGCGGGCCGCACGCCCCGGCGGGACGAAGGCGCCCGCAGCGGGCGGGTGTCCAAGCGCGACGGCGTCCACACGCTGGGCGACTCGCGGCGCGGCGCCGGAGACCGGGCCACGCCCAAGGACCGGTTCAAGACCGCACGCCAGCCCGTCCGCGACCGCGACTTCTACCCCGAGGGCTACACCGACGAGCGCGACACCACCGAGGTCCCGGGCGGGGTGCGCCTGCAGAAGGTGCTCGCCCAGGCCGGGGTCGCCAGCCGCAGGGCCTGCGAGGAGATGATCGGCGACGGCCGCGTCACCGTGGACGGCCAGGTGGTGCGCAGGTTCGGCGCCAAGGTCGACCCGGCCAAGCAGGTCATCCACGTCGACGGCAGGCGTATCCCGACCGCGCCCGACCTGGTCTACTACGCGCTGAACAAGCCGATCGGCGTGGTGTCGACCATGGAGGACCCGCAGGGCCGGCCGTGCCTGGCCGACTTCGTGGAGGAGCTGGCTCCGCGGCTGTTCCACGTGGGCAGGCTCGACACCGAGACCGAGGGCCTGCTGCTGCTCACCAATGACGGCGAGCTGGCCAACCGGCTCACCCACCCGAGCTACGGGGTGCCGAAGAAGTACTGGGCCAAGGTGCCCGGCCCGATCCCGCGCGACCTGGGCCGCCGGCTCAAGCAGGGCATCGAGCTGGAGGACGGCATCGCCAAGGCCGACGACTTCCAGATCGTGCAGGAGCACGGCCAGCAGGCGCTGGTCGAGGTGGTGCTGCACGAGGGACGCAAGCACGTCGTACGACGCATGCTGGAGGAGTCCGGCCACCGGGTCATCGACCTGGCCCGCATCGAGTTCGGCCCGGTGAAGCTGGGCCGCACCAAGCCCGGCACGCTCAGGGCGCTGACGCTGCGTGAGGTCGGCGAATTGTACGCCGCGGTGAAGCTGTAACCTGGCCACGACGCTGGAGCCCGTGCGAATCTCCGCACGGGCTCTCCCGCTATAGAAGGAGCGAAGCGCATGGTGCGGGCGATCCGCGGCGCGATCCAGGTGGACGCCGACGACCGTAACTCGATCATCGAGGGGACGACCGAGCTGGTCGCCCAGGTCATGGAGCGCAACGAGCTCACCACGGACGACGTGATCAGTGTGCTGTTCACCGCCACTCCCGACCTGACGGCGGAGTTCCCGGCGCTGGCGGCGCGCAAGCTGGGGTTCCACGAGGTGCCGCTGATCTGCTGCACCGAGATCGGTGTGCCGGGTGCGCTGCCCAGGGTGGTGCGGCTCATGGCGCACGTCGAGACCGACCGGCCCCGCTCGGCGATCCAGCATGTGTATCTGCGCGGCGCCGTCGCGCTCCGTCAGGACATCGCCCAATAATCTGCCCGTACGACTCCCGTACCGAAATCAGGACAACGACATGGCCTCCGAACTCCGCACCGTGCTGGTTGTGGGCACCGGTCTCATCGGCACCTCGCTGGCGCTCGCGCTGCGCAAGCACGAGGTGCGCGTGCTGCTCGCCGACCGAGACCAGGGGGCAGTGCGGCTCGCGCGCGAGCTCGGCGCCGGTGAGGAGTGGCGGCCGGGCGAGAGCGCCGACCTGGCGGTGATCGCGGTGCCGCCCGGTTACGTCGCCACCGAGCTGCGGCGGCTGCAGGAGGGCGGCGCGGCGCGGTTCTTCACCGACGTGGCCAGCGTCAAGGCGGAGCCGATCGACCGGGCGCGCGAGCTGGGCTGTGACCTGTCGGCGTACGTGGCCTCGCACCCGCTGGCGGGCCGTGAGCGGTCCGGGCCGGGCGCGGCCAGGGCCGACCTGTTCCTGGGGCGGCCGTGGGCGTTCTGTCCCACGCCCGAGGCGTCCGCGGAGGCGACGGCGGCGGTGCTGCGGCTGATCGAGCTGTGCGGCGCGAACGCGGTCGAGGTCGACGCGGCCGAGCACGACCGGGCGGTCGCGGTGGTCTCGCACGCCCCGCACGTCGCGGCCTCGGCGGTGGCGGCTCGCTTGGCCGACGCCTCCGATGTGGCGCTCGGCCTGGCCGGTCAGGGGGTGCGCGACGTGACGAGGATCGCCGGTGGTGATCCCGGCCTGTGGCTGGGCATCCTGTCCGGCAACTCGGCCCCGGTCGCCGAGGTGCTGGAGGCGGTCTCCCGCGACCTGGCGGAGGCGGCGTCGGCGCTGCGGGCGCTGTCCGGGGGCGACGGCACCGCGTCCGGCGAGCTGACCCAGTTGCTCAAGCGCGGGGTCGTGGGCCACGGGCGGATCCCGGGCAAGCACGGCGGCCCGGCTTCCGCGTACGCGGTCGTCCAGGTCGTCATCGGTGACAGTCCGGGCCAGCTGGCGCGGCTGTTCCAGGTGTGCGACGAGGTCGGGGTCAACGTCGAGGACGTCCGCCTGGAGCACGCTCCCGGCCTGCCCCTGGGCGTGGCCGAGCTGTCGGTGCAGCCCGACGCGGCCGGCTCGCTGAGCCAGGCCCTGCGCGAGCGCGGCTGGCAGGTGCCGTAGCGGCATGGTGAAGGGTCCCGGCGTGGTGCCGGGACCCTTGGTGGTTCAGCGCCGGGTGATCGCTTGGCTGACGGCGTTGGGGCCGTCGTACTCGCGGTCGGGCATGGCTTCCAGGGCGCGCATCGTGTCCTGGTCGGCGCCGTGTTTGCGGGCGGCCTCCAGCAGGTCGGCCTTGGAGGCCGGGTAGTCGACACCCTTGAGGTGCTTCTGCAGCTGGATCGGGTTCGGTGCTGTAGTCATAACCCATTGCTACCCAAAAGTAACAGATTGTAACGATCAAGCGCTTTTCGTGCTCGTTCGACCTCGGGCGGCAGTGCCTCGCGCCGGGCCAGGGCGCGGCGCAGCCGGGGGAGGGCGTCGAGCAGGCCGCGCCGGCCCGCCCTGCCTTGGCGCAGGGCGTCCAGCGACCGCCGGGCCACCACCGGCCACGGACGGCGCAGCACGGCCGTCAGCAGCGCGTTGCGCGCCGCCAGGGCCTGCCGGGCCGCAGGGTCGCGGGGCGGCGACGGGTGGTGGTGCGCCACCACGTCGTCGGCGTAGGCGAGACCCCAGCCGCGCGCGGCCAGGTCCAGCGCCAGCCGCTCCTCCTCGCCGAAGAAGAACACCACGTCGTCGAAGCCGCCGGCCTCCAGGAAGGCGTCCCTGCGCACCATCGCGCCGCACGCCAGGAAACCGAGCACGCTCGGGCCGGGCAGGTCGGCGGCGACCCCCAGCGGCGAGCGGCGCATCTCCTCGCTGACCGGGTCGAGCCGCTCCTCGGGCCCCACCAGCACGCGCGCGCCGAGCACGGCCAGGCGCGGGTGGGCGTCGAAGAGCCCGGCCGCGCGCTCCAGCGCCCCGGGCGCCCACCACGAGTCGTCGTCGGCGAAGGCCACGTACGGGGTCCGCGCCAGCCGCACGCCCACGTTGCGGGCGGGCGCGCCGAGGTTGCGGCCGTTCTCCACGACCTGGACGTGCGGGTGGTGGCGGCGGACGAACCCGGCGGTGCCGTCGGTGGAGCCGTTGTCCACCAGGATCACCGGGCCGCGGTGGCGGGGGAGCGAGCGCTGCAGCGTGCGCAGGCGGTCGCGGGTCACCACCACCACCGTCACCTTGCTGTCAGCTCTCACGCACGGCTTCTCTCCTGGGGGAGTCCGCTCATGCCTTGACGGTCCGGGGAAGCCGGGATAGAAAGGCGGTAACAGCGTTACCGAGAAGAAACGGCGTTACCGAACATGAGCGTGACCGCGTACCAGCAGGCCCAGCAGGAGGGGCAGGGCGTCGTGCGGGCAGTGATACTCGACGCCGCCAAGAGCCTGCTGATCGGCGAGGGGCCCGCGGCGCTGACCGTGCGGCGCATCGCCGGCGAGGCCGGCTGTTCCACCAAGGTCATCTACACGCTGTTCGGCGGCAAGGACGGGCTCTGCCGGGCGCTCTGGGTGGAGGGTTTCGCCCGGTTCGAGCGGCGGCTGCTGGAGGTGCCCCACGACGACGACCCGCTGGAGCGGCTGCGGGCCGGCGTCGCCGCCTACCGGGAGTACGCGCTGGAGGAGCCGGAGTACTACCGGCTGATGTTTCAGGGCGCCCTGTCCGGCTACATCCCCGACGAGGCGGCCAGGGATGCCGCCCGGCGGACGTTCCGCCTGCTCGTGGGCGGCGTGCGGCGCTGCCTCGACGAGGGGCGGCTGCGCGGCGGCGACGCCGCGGAGATCGCCGACGTGCTCTGGATGGCCATGCACGGCGCGGTGAGCCTGGAGCTCTCCGGCTTCTTCGACCGGGCCGAGGCCGGGCACCGCTACCGGCTGCTGTGGACCTCGGTGCTGCATCCCTTCCTCGTTCCAGACGAGAGGACCACCCCATGACGTCCCACCCGTACCGCGACGGCTTCGCCCCCGTCACCGAGGAGATCACCGCCTACGACCTGGAGGTGACCGGCCGGATCCCGGCCGAGCTGAACGGCCGCTACCTGCGCAACGGCCCCAACCCGCTGAGCCTGGACGACCCGTCCGCCTCCCACCTGTTCCTCGGCGAAGGCATGATCCACGGCGTGCGGCTGCGCGACGGCCGCGCCGAGTGGTACCGCAACCGGTGGGTGCGCAACGCCGCCGTGGCCCGGCGGCTCGGCGAGGAGCCGCGCTCCACGCTCACCCACGAGGGCATGGACTTCGCCCCCAACACCCACGTGCTCGGCATCGCCGGGCGCACCCTGGCCACCGTCGAGGCCGGGGCGCTCCCGTACGAGATGAGCTACGAGCTCGACACCATCGGCCCGTGCGACTTCGACGGCGGCCTGCCCGGCGGGTTCGCCGCCCACACCCACCTCGACCCCGCCACCGGCGAGCTGCACGCCATGGCGTACTTCTTCGGCTGGGACCACCACCAGCACATCGTGCTCGACGACAAGGGCACGGTCGTGCGGACCAGGGACATCCCGATCGCCGACGCGCCCATGCTGCACGACTTCGCGCTCACCGAGAAGTACGTGGTCATCTACGACCTGCCGGTCACCTTCAGCATGGCCCACGCCGAGCAGGGCGCCTCGCTGCCGTACGCGTGGAACCCCGGCCACGCCTCCAGGGTCGGCCTGCTGTCACGGGCGACCGGCGAGGTGAGCTGGGTGGAGGTGCCGCCGTGCTGGGTCTTCCACACGCTCAACGCCTACGACGACGGCGACCAGGTGGTGGTCGACCTGGTGCGTTACCCGCAGCGGTTCGTCGACGCCCGGCTCGACCTGGGCGGCACGCCGACGCTCGACCGCTGGCGTGTCGACCCGGTCGCCGGCACCTTCACCGAGACGCGGCTGGACGACAGGGCGCAGGAGTTCCCGCGCATGGACGAGCGGCTGACCGGCAGGCCCTACCGCTACGGCTACACCGCGGCCGCCCGCGACCTGATCGACGTGGTCTATCCCGACGACACCGAGCTGGAGGACCTGCCCGACGAGGCGTTCGACAACACGCTGATCAAGCACGACCTGGCGGCGGGCACGCAGCAGGCCCGCCAGTTCGGGCGCGGCGCGTACGTGGGCGAGCCGGTGTTCGTGCCGTCGGGCGAAGCGGAGGACGACGGGTACGTGCTCACCTTCGTCAACAACCCGGACAGAGGCGCGGCCGACCTGGTGATCCTGCCGGCGCAGGATTTCACCGGCGACCCGGTGGCCACCGTCCACCTGCCGGTCAGGGTTCCGCTGGGCTTCCACGGGAGCTGGGTCGCCGACTGACCGGCTCGTCGCGGTGGCGCGAGACGGTAACCTCGTGAGGTTGGGTCAGCACACGTGAAGAGGGAGAGCCGTGGCCGGTCTGGTCGTCGCCATGGACGGCCCTTCGGGGTCGGGCAAGTCGAGCGCGTCGCGCGGGGTGGCCCGCGCGCTGGGTCTGCGCTACCTGGACACCGGAGCGCAATACCGGGCGATGACCTGGTGGATCCTCCGGCAGGGCGTCGACCTCGCCGACTCCGCCACGATCGCGGCCCGCTGCGGCGAGCCCGAGATCGTCTCCGGCACCGACCCCGACAGCCCTGCCATCCACGTCGGCGCCGTCGACGTGGCGGGGCCGATCCGGGAGGACGAGGTCACCTCGGCGGTCTCCGCCGTGGCGGCGGTGCCCGAGGTGCGGGCCAGGCTCGTCGCCCTCCAGCGGGAGATCATCGGCGCCGGCGACATCGTGGTCGAGGGCCGCGACATCGGCACCGTCGTCGCCCCCGACGCCCCCGTCAAGATCTACCTGACGGCCAGCCCCGAGGCCCGCGCCCGGCGCCGGTCGGCGGAGCTGGCCGGCACCACGGCGGAGGCGCAGCAGGCGGCCCTGGCCAGGCGCGACACCCTCGACTCGACACGCAAGACGGATCCACTCTCGATGGCGGATGGCGCCGTCGAGCTCGACACCACCGCGCTCAACCTCGACGAGGTGATCGCGGAGGTGTTGAGACTGGTCAAGGAGCGCACCTGAGCGGTGCGGGACTCATAAGGATGAGACACCATGTCTACGGGGGATTGGGTCGAGGCTGAGCTCGACGATCTCGAGGTTTCCGGCGACGTCGGCGATAGCACGCCGCTGCCGGTCGTGGCCATCGTCGGGCGGCCGAACGTCGGCAAGTCCACGCTGGTCAACCGCATCATCGGCCGCCGGGAGGCGGTCGTGGAGGACGTGCCGGGGGTGACCCGCGACCGGGTGACCTACGAGGCCAACTGGCGCGGCCGCCGCTTCACCGTGGTCGACACCGGCGGGTGGGACCCTGACGCCACCGGCATGGGCCTGCGCATCGCCGAGCAGGCGCAGGTCGCGACCGAGCTGGCCGACGTGATCGTGTTCGTGGTCGACGCGACCGTGGGCGCCACCGACGCCGACGAGATCGTCGGCTCCGTGCTGCGCCAGTCGGGCAAGCCGGTGATCCTGGCCGCCAACAAGGTCGACAACCAGCAGGTCGAGCTGGAGGCCGCCGCGCTGTGGTCGCTCGGCCTCGGCGAGCCCTACCCCGTCTCCGCGCTGCACGGCCGCGCCAGCGGCGACCTGCTCGACGTGGTGCTCGACGCGCTGCCCGAGACCCCGCGCGAGCGCTTCGCCGACGAGCGCGGCCCTTACCGGGTGGCGCTGCTCGGCAAGCCCAACGTCGGCAAGTCCTCCCTGCTCAACAAGCTGGCGGGGGAGGAGCGGGTGCTGGTCGACCCGATGGCCGGCACCACCCGCGACCCCGTCGACGAGCTGATCGAGCTGGGCGGCCGCACCTGGCGGTTCGTCGACACGGCCGGCATCCGGCGGCGCGACCGCGAGCTGCAGGGCGCCGACTTCTACGCCGCCATGCGCACCCGCTCCGCGCTGGAGCGCTCGGAGGTGGCGGTCGTGCTCATCGACGCCAGCGAGCCCCTCACCGAGCAGGACCTGCGCATCATCGGCCTGGTGATCGAGTCCGGCCGGGCCATGGTGGTCGCGTTCAACAAGTGGGACCTCGTCGACGAGGACCGCCGCTACTACCTGGAGAAGGAGATCGACAGGCAGCTCGTCCGCACCCCGTGGGCGCTGCGGGTCAACATCTCCGCCAAGACCGGCCGCCACGTCGACCGGCTGGTGCCGGCCCTGGAGCGGGCGCTGGAGTCCTGGGCGACCCGGGTGCCGACGTCCCGGCTGAACGCGTTCCTGACCGAGCTGGTGCAGCAGACGCCGCCCCCGGTGCGCGGCGGCAAGCAGCCGAAGATCCTGTTCGCCACCCAGGCGTCGATCGAGCCGCCCAAGTTCGTGCTGTTCACCTCCGGCTGGCTGGAAGACACCTACCGGCGCTTCATCGAGCGGCGGCTGCGCGAGGAGTTCGGCTTCGCCGGCTCGCCGATCGAGGTCACGATGAAGATCAGGGAGAAGCGCCAGAAAAGGGATCGCTGATACCATCGTCGGCAACGCGTCGACGGAGACGAGTAGCCGGGGTCCACGCGGGCCGAGAGAGCCGCCGGTGCTGTGAAGGCGGTCCCGCGCCCCCGGTGAAGACACTCCTGAGTGCGGGGAGGAAATGCCCCGCCGGCCTGACCCCCGTCACAGGGTCCGAGAGGCCGCCCGTTCCCGGGCGGCGAAAGTGCGGTGGCACCGGGAGCTCCCTTCTCCCCCGCACTCCCAAGGGGTCATACACCTTCTTCACCAGGAGCTGTCATGATCTCTCGTGTCCTGTCCGCCGAGCTCGCCGAGCACGCCGGGCAACGAGTGACGATCGCCGGTTGGGTCCATCGCCGCCGGCTGCTGAAATCCGTGTCCTTCCTCGTCGTCAGGGACCGCTCAGGGCTGGCCCAGGCGGTCACCGCGGGCGACCTGCCCGCCGAGGAGAGCGTCGTCCAGGTCACCGGCAGGGTGACCGTCAACCCGCAGGCGCCGGGCGGCGCCGAGCTGACCGAGCCGGAGATCGAGCTGCTGTCACGGCCGGTCGAGCCTCCGCCGTTCGACCTGTTCAGGCCCGTGGTGGCGGCGACGCTGCCGACGGTGCTCGACCACGCGCCCGCCGCCCTGCGCCATCCGGCGCTGCGGGCGCCGCTGGAGATCTCGGCCGCGAGCGTGGCGGGGTTCCGCGCCGCGCTGGACCGGCTCGGGTTCACCGAGGTGCACACCCCGAAGATCGTCGCGTCGGCCACCGAGTCCGGCGCGAACGTCTTCGGCATCGACTACTTCGGCCGGCCCGCCTACCTCGCCCAGTCGCCGCAGTTCTACAAGCAGGCGATGGTGGGCGTGTTCGAGCGGGTGTACGAGGTGGGGCCGGTCTTCCGGGCCGAGCCGCACGACACCGTACGCCACCTGGCCCAGTACACCAGCCTCGACGCCGAGCTGGGCTTCGTCCGCGACCACCGGGACGTGATGGCGGTGCTGCGCGAGGCCGTGGCGGGCATGCTGGAGTCGGTACGCGAGCGCGCCGCCCCGGCCGTGGACCTGCTCGGCGCCGAGCTGCCGGGGGTGCCCGACGAGATCCCGGCGATCCACTTCACCGAGGCGCAGCGGATGACGGGCGAGGACGAGCCCGACCTCTCACCCGCCCAGGAGCGGTGGCTGTCGGAGTGGGCGCTGAAGGAGCACGGCTCGGAGTTCCTGTTCGTCACCGGCTACCCGATGGCCAAACGGCCCTTCTACACCCATCCCGACCCCGGCAGGCCCGGCTACTCCAACGGCTTCGACCTGCTCTTCCGCGGGCTGGAGCTGGTGACCGGCGGGCAGCGGCTGCACCGCCATCAGGACTACCTGGACGCGCTGGCCGCCCGCGGTGAGAGCGCGGAGCCGTACGAGGGATATCTGCGGACGTTCGCGTACGGGATGCCCCCGCACGGCGGGTTCGCCATCGGGCTGGAGCGGTGGACGGCGCGCCTGACGGGCGCGGCGAACATCCGCCAGGTCACCGCGTTCCCGCGCGACCTGCACCGCCTCACGCCGTAGCAGCCCGGCCCGCCGTCCGGGCTCCCCGGACGGCGGGTCAGCCGGTACGGGGGAGCGCCAGCACCTTGCGCAGGCCGGGCAGCACGCACAGCCCGGTCACCGTCTGGCTGATCAGCAGGGCGTAGCCGACGCCGGTGACGCCCGCCACCGGGAACAGCGCGATCACGGTGGCGAACACCAGCAGCGTCATGCCGATCTGCACGGTGGCCAGCTTCCTGGCCTCGCTGCGGGCCCGCAGCGTGCCGAGCCGGATCTCCACCAGCGCCATCGGCAGCACCCCGACGGCCATCAGCCGCAGCAGCGGCGTGCCGGCCTCGGCCAGCTCGGGCCCGAACACCCGCAGGATCAGCGGCGCCCCGGCCACCACGACGGCCACCACCGGCCCGACGATCAGGAAGGTGCGGCGCAGCGCGTCGCGGGTGCTCCGCGCCAGCCGCCCGGCGTCGAGAGAGCCCTCGACGGTCAGCGAGACCGCCATGTTGGCCGCCAGCAGCCCCATCATGCAGCCGAGCGTGTGGGCGATGGAGAAGTAGCCGAACAGCTCGGCGTCGTTGAGCCAGGCGCCCACCATGACCGGCACCAGGTAGAGCACGAGCAGCGTGGACAGGGTGCCGGAGAAGTCGCCGGCCACGAACCGGCCGATCTCCCGCAGCCGCGGCGGGGTGGCGTTCGCGCCCGTGCGGGCCACGTGCCGGGGCACCGCCACCTTGAAGATCAGCAAGGTGACAGGGATGAGGGCGAGCGCCGTGGGCACCATCCACGAGACGAAGATCCCGCCGTACAGCCCGCCCACCGGCAGGGCCCCGGCCAGCACGACCAGCAGCACCATCTTGGCCAGCCCGAACACCGTGCTGTTGACCGGCACCCAGACGGCCTGCCGAAGCCCGGCGAGCACCACGTCCTGCAAGGTGAAGATCGTCCACACCAGCACCGACGCCAGGAACACCACCGCGGGCACGAACCCGGCCAGCTCCCCGTAGGCGGGCCCCCACAACGGCAGCGTCAGCAGGAACCCGAGCGCCGCCAGCACCGCCGTGATGCCGGCCACCCCGTAGCCGCGCAGCACCAGCCCGCCCGTGCCGCGCCCCGACACCGGGATGAACCGGGCCATCACCCCCACGAACGCCAGCCCGACGAGCGAGGAGAACAGCCGCATCGCTGTGATCATGAGCTGGCCCTGGCCGAACGCGGCCGGGTCGTACAGCCGCACGGCCAGGAACCAGTAGCCCAGCCCGAGCAGCGCCGTGACCGCGGTGTTGACCATGAGGGCGTAGCCCTGAAGGAAGAGCGGGTCGCGCAGGTCGGTGCGGAGCCGGGCGACCAGCCCGGTCCGGCGCGGGACCGCCCCTGTGTCACTCGTCATCAGGAGGCGGTCCTTCCAGCGGCGGCTGGACACCCAGCCGCTCCAGCAACGGGATCAGGCGACCGGCGTCGAGCGGGTCGGCGGGCAGCACGTGCCCCGTCCACCAGCGCGCGACACCGGGCGTGGGACCGGTGGGGAACAGCCGGTCGGCATCGAGCCGGTCGGCGGTGGGGATCGGGCGGTCGCCGTCGAGCGGGTCGGCGGGGGGAATCGAGGGGTGGGCATCGAGCGGGTCGGCGGGCAGGATCGTGGTCAGGTAGTCGTCGAGGGGCGGGTCGTACACGAAGCCCGGCACCACGCCGTGCGACTCCAGCGCGGCCACCACCCGGTCGCGGTCGGCCACGAGCAGCGGGACCCGCAGCAGCGGCCGCACCGGCGCGTCCGTCACCCCCGGCGCGGCCCACGGGGTGGCGCGCAGCGCCGCGACCCCGGCCAGCCTGCGCTCCCGCTCGCGCCCGATGGCGCGGATCCGGGAACGGTGCAGGCGCAGCAGGGCGCGGCCGGGGCGCATCCGCCAGTCGTCCAGGTCGATGCGGAGCCACGGGTCCATCGCGTCCAGGTCGCCCGCCGCCTTGGCCACCTCGCCGGCGGTGGTCGGGTAGCGATGGCCGGTCCACGTCATGAGGCCGAGCCGCTTGAGCGTGTGCCACACCGGCCGCACCAGCCCGGTCCGGTAGACCGCCTCCCGCAGCAGCGGCCGCAGCACGGCCGACACCTGGGCCCGCGCCGGGCCGGGCAGCAGCAGCTCCTCGCGGGCCGCGGCCAGCTCCCGCAGCGCGGCCGGATCGGCGGCCGTCAGGAAACCGCCGGACATCGCCCGCCCGTGCTTGGCCAGGCTGAACACCCCGGCCTCGCCCCACAGCCCGGCCGGCCGGCCGTCGGCCTCCGTCTGGAAGGCGTGCGCGGCGTCGTCCACCAGCACCAGCCCGTGCCGGTCGCACGCGGCGCGCAGCCGGGCCACCCGGTCCGGCACCCCGTAAAGATGCGTGGTGAGCACGCCCGCCAGCCCGGACCAGTCGACCCGGTCGACGTCGATGTTGCCGTCACGGGCCGAGACCGGCGCCATCACCGGCGTCAGCCCCGCGGCCAGCGCGACGAAGAGCACGGTCTCGCAGTTCGTCGGCGCGATCAGCACCCGGTCGCCGGGCCGGAACCAGTGGCGCAGCGCCAGCAGCAGCCCGAACCGGGCCGACGGCACGTGCAGGCAGCCCTGCCCGAGCCGCTCGCCCATCCGGGCCTCCAGCTCGGTCGTCCTCATGACGCCGTCCGGCGCGGGTCGCGGGTCCGGCCGGCCTCCACGACGCGACCCCGCGCTCGCCGGAGCCGGCCGGGGGACCTCACGAGGTCACCCGGCGCTTGCCGTAGCTCTTCAGCACCCGGTCGGCCAGCCGGTACAGCGCGGGCGTGCCGAGGACGGCCCGGCGGGCCAGCCGCACCGGCTCGGTGCGCGCCCAGTGGAGGCCCGCCCGCGCCGTCCGCCGCCGCACCACGCCCTCGGCCACCGGAACGGTCCTGCTGGCGAGCGCGTCCTTGTACTCGTAGCCGGCGCCCACGCTCAGGTCGATCGCGTCCAGCCCGGCCTCCGCCGCCGCCTCGGCCATCCGCAGATGCTGGATCAGCCCGGGGGAGTATTTGGCGAACTCCGGATCGTACGCGGGGAACCAGCCGACCAGCGTCGAGCGGCTGCGCAGCCCGAAGTGGCCGGCGACCGGCGTGCCGTCCGCGTACAGCATCGACAGCACGCCGCCGAAGTCCTTGGAGTCGATGGCGTGCAGCCGCTCCACCAGCTCCACCACCCACGGCCGGGCGAACCGGTCGGCGCGGCCGCTGCGCGCGTACTGCCCCGACTTCCACGTGCGCAGCAGCCGGAACTGCTCGACCTCGCCGGGGCTCACCGCGAACGTGGACGTCACCTCGCCCGCGTCGCGGCCGAGCTTGCGCTCCTTGTACTGGGTCGTCTTGAGGAACTTCGGCGACCGTTCGCGCAGCCCTTTCAAATAGGCCTGGTAGCCCTCGGTCAGATCGAGCACGACCGCGTCCTGCGTCAGAGTCACGTACGGGGCGAACCACGGCTGGTCCCGCACCAGGCAGCCGAACTCCCACACGTGCAGCCCGCACGCCCGCAGCAGCCTGCCCGCCTCGAACACGGCGCCAGGCCGGTGCACCACCCCCTGGCACAGCGACACCCACGCGCCGACGGCAGCCCCGACGCCGGAACGTTCCTCGTACGGGAGGAATCCGGCGATGCCGTCACCGTCGCGGATCACCGCGACCCGGACCCGGTCGCTGACCTCGCCCATCACCAGGGCGAAATCAGGGCTCAGGAACGGGTTGTCCAGATGCGGCTGCTCCCGTTGCATCTCCCGCCAGGCGTCGATCTCCGACGTCCCCAGTTCGCGCGGACGCAGAACACCGATCTCATACACGCTCGCCCCCTGCTTCTCGATGTGAGGAGGAACAGCGTAGTCCCGGTCGATGCTCCAGGAGTGGGAGTTATACGAGCGTTGAGCGTGTTGTGGAGCGACGCGGCATGAACCACGCCAGCGCCGCGCCGAGCAGGCAGATGAACGCCGTCACGAGGAACATCTCGGTGTACTCGACGTGCAGCGCGCCCCGCACCTGGGCCGTGTACTCGGCGAGCCGCCGGGCGTACTCGGCGGGTTCGACGCCGAACGGCACCGGCGTGTCGAGGTGCGCGGTCAGCGACTGGAAGCGGTAGAAACCCCAGGCCGAGACGGCGGCGATGCCGATCAGCATGCCCATCATCCTGGCCACCACGACCGCCGCCGACGCCACGCCGTGCTGCGCCGGCCGGGTCACCCGCAGCGCCGCCGCCGACACCGGCGCGATCACCAGGCCCACGCCCAGGCCCGCCACCACCAGCGTGGCGTCCATCATCAGCCGGGCGTCCGCCAGCTCCAGCGGCCATCGGCTCATCAGCCCGTAGCCGGCGGCGGCCACCAGCAGGCCCGCCGCGGTGACCACGCGGCCGCCGGACCGCCGCGTCAGCAGCCCGCCCAGCAGCGCCCCCACCGGCAGCGCGATCAGGAACCGGCCCAGCACCAGCGCCGCCTCCAGCGCCTCCAGGCCGAGCAGCGTCTGGGCGGTGAACTGCACGAACACCATCGTCACCAGCAGCGCCGCCCCGGTCAGGAAGCTCACGCCCAGGGTGGACAGCAGCGGGCCCTTGGGCACGCCCGTGAGATCGAGCAACCGTACGGGCGAGCGGATCTCCCACCAGACGAACGCCGCCCCCACCAGCGTGCCCGCCCCGATCAACGGCGGGCCCCAGGCGGGCAGCACGGCCGCGGCCGGGTCCGGGTTGTACAACCCCACCACCAGCAGCCCCAGCGCCAGCGCGAGTAACCCGCCCCCGACCCAGTCCACCCGCACCTTCACGGGAGCCTCCGGCGGCACGCCCGCGCCGCTCCCGGCGGGGATGCCCCACTGGACGGCGAGGGCGGCGGCGAGCGCCAGGGGGAGGTTGATCCAGAAGATGGCGTGCCAGTCGCCCAGCTCCACCCCGAGCACCGCGAAGCTCGGGATCAGCGCCAGCACCCCGCCGTACACGGGCCCGAGCGCGCTGCCGAGCTCCTGGGCCGCGCCGACCGCTCCCAGCGCCACCGGCCGCTCGCGCTCGCCCCACAGGTCGCCGATGAGCGCCATGGTGATGGGCAGCAGCGCCCCTCCGGCGATCCCCTGGACGGTCCGGCCCGACACCACCATGATCTCGGACGACGCCAGCGCCGTCAGCACCGAGCCGGCCGCGAACGCCGCCAGGCAGGCGTGGATCAGCGGCCGTCTGCCGTAGCGGTCGGACAGCTGCCCGAGCAGCGGCATCGCCGCCACGTAGCCGAGCAGGAAGCCCGTCACCACGGGTGTGGCCCGCTCCAGCCGGTTCAGCGGGATGCCGAGGTCGGTGGCGATGTCGATGAGGACGGTCACCACGACGTACGCGTCGAGCGCGGCCAGCAGCACCACCGCGCCGCCGACGCCGAGCGCGACCCGGCGCGCGCGCCTCATCCGGCCGACGGGGGCGGCGTGATCGTCACCGGCGCGTCGTAGTCGGCCAGCGTCACGCTCACGCTGCCGCCCTGCAGCGGCAGCTCGACCTTGGTGAGCCTGCTGGTGGCCTTGTCGACCCAGACCGTGCCGTTGACGGGCTGGGTGACCCCCGGCACGAGCGTGCCGAGCGTCTGCTCGGAGAACCCGGTCGCCACCCGGTAGGCGCCGCCCTCCTCCGCCTGGACCAGCGGGTCGGAGGCGGATTCGAGCAGCTGGGCGATGCCCTTGGCGGGGTCGAGGATCAGCGAGGGATCGTACAGCTGGGCCAGCTCCCGCCGGGTGAGCTTCTGGAAGCCGCCGGTCGGGCCCTTGAAGTGGACGGTGTCGCCGATCAGCGCGAACGTGATCTCCTGGAGGCTGCCGAACACCTCCAGGGTGATGGTGCCGTCGGCGTCGCCCTGCGCCGTCAGCCGGCCGTCGGCCTTCTTGACCGGGACGTTCGGCTTGCCGTCCGTGGCGATCGAGAACGCCGCCGACTTCACCGACCGCATGGCCGCCGCGGCCTTCTTCATCAGGTCGGGCCCCGCGGGCAGCTCCTCGCCACCGCCGGACGAGCAGGCCGTGAGGCCCGCGACGAGGAGGACGAGGAGCAGCTTTCTCAGCATGAAGCGGATCGTAGCGAGCGGTGGCGCGCGCCGCGCGCGCCGCCGGTATCGGTTGGGTGTCAGCGCAGCTTCTTCAGATGCTCCACGATCGGCGCGAAGGCCCCCTCCAGCTCGCCGAGCTGGTCGTCGGTCAGCCGGTCGACGAAGTGTTCGCGGACGCCGGAGACGTGGACGGGCGCCACCCGCTGGATGGTGTCCCAGCCCTCGTCGGTCAGCACCGCGAAGGTGCCGCGCCGGTCGTCGCGGCAGTCCTCGCGGACGACCAGCCCCTTGGCCTCCATCCGGGAGATCTGGTGGGAGAGGCGGCTGCGGGACTGGATCGTCGCGTCGGCCAGATCGCTCATGCGCATCCGCCGGCCAGGGCTCTCCGAGAGGTTGACCAGGATCTCGTAGTCGTTCAGCGACAGCGCGTGTTCCTGCAGCTCCCGGTCCAGGCGGTGCATGAGGAGCTTGTGCAGCGCCAGGTGGGTTCGCCAGGCACGCTGCTCAGCGGGGGAAAGCCAGCGAGGCGCGCTCATGATCTCCTATCCGGGACACGTCCGGCGGCCGGCCACGACGGTGGCGCCGCCTGTGGGACTCGTATCAAGGTTAACCGGGGATGGCGGCTCTCCTGGCAGGGGTGTCGGTGATGGCGGCCACCAGGATGTCCGGCTCCGCCCGCCACTCCAGCAGATGCCGGCCCGCCCAGTCGCCGTCGCGGGCGGACAGCTCGTCGAGGGTCAGCTCGCCCCGCTTGATCAGCGCTTCCTTGCGCGCCCACACCCGGATCAGGTCCTCGTTGCCGCCGGCATCCTTCCGCTCGCGGGGCGTGAGCGCCATCCCGGCGAGCATGCGGTCGAGCGGGCCGGGCGGCACCCGCTCGGCGTCGACGCCGACGCGGCCGTGACCGGCGGCCGCGCACACGTAACCGCGCGTGTGGCTCAGGCTGACGCCCACCGCCGGGGCCTCCTCCAGGTACGGCCTGCCGTGGCCAGGGCCGTGCACGTGGCAGACCTGGGCCAGCGTGAGCCGGTGCGGGGCGACGCCGAGGAGCTCGGCCGCGCAGAGGCGGACCAGCAGGTGGGCGGCGACGAAGGCGTGGCGGTCGGCCTCGTGCCGGAACCGCGCGGCCCGCTCCCGTTCGGCGGAGGTCAGCAACGTCACCGGGGCGTCCACCTCGTCAGGCCGACCGCCCATCACCAGCGCCATGTCCGCAACGTACACCGTGACCCGGATTTGCCCATCCGCCAACCAACCACAAATCCGGCGAAACCTACGATTAATTGAGGTTCGCCTATAGCGCGCCCTGGGAGTGCGACATGGTTCAGCTCATCAGAAGCGGGCTCGAAGGACTGCGCGAGAGATGCGCCGGGCGTGTGGTCTCCCCGAAGGACGACGGCTACGAGAGCATGCGGAAGATCTGGAACGGCGCCGTCGACCGCCACCCCGGCGTGATCGTCCGGTGCGGCGGGCCCGACGACGCTGAGGCGGCTATCGCCTACGCCCGGCAGGAGGACCTGGAGATCTCCGTGCGCGGCGGCGGCCACGGCTTCGGCGGCCTGGCCGTGACCGACGGCGGAGTCATGCTCGACCTCAGCGCGCTGCGGCAGATCGAGGTCGACGCCGCCAGCCGGTGGGCGTCCTGCGGCGGCGGCGCGACCTGGGCCGATCTCGACGCGGCCACCCACGTGTACGGGCTGGCCACGCCCGGCGGCACGATCAGCCACACCGGCGTCGGCGGGCTGACGCTCGGCGGCGGCTTCGGCTGGCTGAGCCACGACCACGGACTGACCGTGGACAACCTGGAGTCGGCCGACGTCGTGCTCGCCGACGGGCAGCAGGTGCACGCCTCCGCCCGCGAGCACCCCGACCTGTTCTGGGCGCTGCGAGGCGGCGGCGGCAACTTCGGCGTCGTCACCTCCTTCGCCTTCCGGCTGCACCCGGTCGGGCCCGAGGTGCAGGTGGGGATCCTGTTCTGGGAGGCGGAGCGGGGCCCCGAGGCGATCGAGACGATCGACCAGGCCGTGCGGAGCCTGCCGGAACACGTCGGCGTGCTGATCGCCTTCGGGATGAGCGCGCCGCCCGCCCCGTTCGTCCCCGAGGAGCACCGCCTGCGGCAGGGGCACGCGCTCATCGTGGCCGGGTTCGGCTCGCCCCGGCATCATGCCTCGGTGCTGGAGCCGATCACGCGGGCGCTGCCGCCGCTGTTCTCGTTCGCCGCGCCGATGTCGTACCCGCAGCTCCAGTCGCTGCTGGACGACACCGTGCCCTGGGGAACGCCCGCCTACGAGAAGGCGCTCGACCTGCCGTCGCTCGGGACGGGCGCGATCGCCACGCTCTGCGAGCAGGCGGCGCTCAAGGGGTCGCCGATGTCGTTCGTACCGGCGTTCCGCCTCGACGGCGCCTTCAGCGCGATCCCGGACGACGCCACCGCCTTCGGCGGCAGCCGCGAGCCGCACTACACGCTGTCCGTCATGGCGCTCACACCCACGGCGGACGCCTTGGAACAGGAGAGGACGTGGGCCCGCGACGCCTGGTCGGCGCTGCTCCCGTACTCCCGGGGCACCGGCGCGTACGTGAACTTCCTCACCGACCAGGACGAGGACCGCGTGCGGGCTTCCTACGGCGAGGAGAAGTACGCCCGGCTGGCCGCGATCAAGGCCGAGTACGACCCCGACAACGTCTTCCGACTCAACCAGAACATCAGGCCCGCCACCGGCTGAGGAGATAGCCCGGGGTGCCGGGGAACGGAGTGTCCGGCGGCGCGTCGCGCAGGGTGGCCGTGCCCTCCGACGGCGGCACCGCCGGGCAGCGGGCGCCCTCGGCCGGGATCTCCAGATCGACCAGGTAGCGGTCGAAGACCGCCGTCGCGCAGTCGCCCATGCCGTACACGCCGTGCCCCCAGCCCTCGTAGGTGAGCAGCCGGGCCTCGCGCCCGATCTGCCGCGCGGCGGCGGTGGCCCACGCGTAGGCGGTGGCCGGGTCGTGCAGGGCGTTGGCGAGCAGCAGCGGCGGCGTGCCGTCGACGCGCAGCCGGTGCTGCGGGTTCGGGATCGGCGCCCGCGTGCCGGCGCAGGCCGCCAGCATGCCGTACGCGAGCGGGCTGACCAGCATGTCCGGCGCGATCTCCGCCGACCGGCGCAGGTGGGCGGTGTACTCGCGATGGTCGCGCACCGGCAGCAGATAGTCGAGACAGAAGACCCGCGACGCGTCGTTGACCGTCTCCTCCTGCGGGGCCGCGGCCAGGAGCCGCTCGGCGGGCCCGCCGGTCTCCAGCGCCACCAGGAACCGGGCCAGCCCGGAGTAGTCCGGCCCGTAGAACGCGCCGAACGCCTGCCTGATCAGCGTCGTCCTGGAGAGCGGCACGCCCGGCTCGCCGGGGAAGGTCAGCTCGCCCCGCCCGGCGCGCTCCAGCAGCTCCGCCCAGACGGCCCGCACGTCCCTGCCGTGCAGCGCGCAGGACTCCGTCCGGCCGCACCAGGAGACGAACTCGTCGAAGGAGTCCTGCGCCGCCCGCGACTCGGTGTCGAGGAAGGCGCGGGTGCGCAGGCTGTGGTCCATGTTGCTGTCCAGCGCCAGCGCCCGCACCCGGCGCGGGTAGCGCTCGGCGTAGAGCTGGGTGATCAGCGTCCCGTACGAGAGGCCGTAGGCGGTGAGCTTCCGGTCGCCGAGCGCGGCGCGCAGCGCGTCGAGGTCCCGCACGACGCTGCCGGTGTCGACGTGGTCGAAGAGCGGCCCGGTGCGGGCCCGGCAGTCCTGCCGGTAGCGCTCGTTGTGGGCCAGGAGCGCCTCGAAGCCCGCCCGGCTGCCGGCGGTGAGCGGGTCGGGCGCCCGCAGGGCCAGTTCCAGCGAGCACCGGACGGGGTGGCTGCGGCGCACCCCGCGCGGGTCGTAGCTGACCACGTCGAACCTGCTGGTCAGCTCGGCGGTGAAGGCGATCCGGTTCGTGATCACGGCGTCCACCCCTGAGCCGCCGGGACCGCCCGGGTTGATCACCAGCGAGCCGATGCGGGCACCCGGATCGCTGGCCTTGCGGCGGGCCAGCGCCAGGTCCAGCGTCGGCCCGCCGGGGTCGTCCCAGTCGACGGGCACGGCGAGCGTGCCGCACTCGACCTCCGGCGCTTCGGGACAGGGGGTCCACGCGATCCCGCCCGAGGCGCCGGCCGGTAAGACGGGCACGAGGGGGAGGACCGCGGCGATGACGAGGCTGAGGATCAGGACAGATCTTCGCATGACGCGTCCAATCGTCGGTGGGACCCGATCGTCGGACGGGCCCGCCGGCGGCGCCATCGATCCTGAGTACGGTCTTCGCGTCGTCCTCAGGTATCAGCCGAGCAGGACCGACATCCAGCTCTCCACCTCGTCAGGGTGGCGGGGGAGCGCCGCCGACATCAGCCGCGCCCCGTCGGCCGTGATGACCAGGTCGTCCTCGATGCGGACGCCCAGCCCGCGGAACTCCTCCGGCAGGGTGAGGTCGTCCGGCTGGAGGTAGAGGCCGGGCTCCACGGTCAGCACCTGGCCCTCCTCCAGCACGCCGTCCAGATACGTCTCCGCCCGCGCCCTGGCGCAGTCGTGCACGTCCAGGCCCAGCATGTGGCCGCTGCTGCAGAGCGTGTAACGGCGGTAGAGCCCGGTCTCCATGAGCGCGTCGGGGGAGTCCTTCAGCAGGCCCCACTCGTGCAGGCCCTCGCAGATGACGCGCATGGCCGTCAGGTGGAACTCGCGGAACCGGACGCCCGGCCGCAGCGCCGCGATCGCGGCCGACTGCGCCTCGTAGACCAGCTCGTACACCTGCCGCTGCACCGGCCCGAACCGGCCCGAGAGCGGCAGCGTGCGGGTGACGTCGGCGGTGTAGAGGGTGTCGGTCTCCACGCCGGCGTCCAGCAGCAGCATGTCGCCCGGGTCGAGACGGCCGTCGTTGCGGATCCAGTGGAGCACGCACGCGTGCGCGCCGGAGGCCACGATGCTCTCGTAGCCGACCGCGTTGCCCTCCAGCCGCGAGCGCAGCCCGAACACGCCCTCCAGGTAGCGTTCGCCGCGCGGGTGGCCGAGCGCCTGCGGGAGTGCCCGCACCACGTCCTCGAAGCCGCGCACGGTCGCGTCCACCGCGGCCTGCAGCTCGCCGATCTCCCACTCGTCCTTGACCAGCCGCGCCTCCGCCAGGAAGCTCTCCAGCTCGGCGTCGCCGCCGCCGGGCTCCACCGCCTCGTCCACCGCCGGGTCCACGCCGCGCAGCACCCGCGCGGGTCCCTTCAGATCCAGCTCGCGAGGGTGCGCGCAGTCGATCTGATAGAGCTCCGCCGCCTCCGCCAGGTCGGGCCTGCGGCCCACCCAGAACTCGCCGTAACGGCGGTCCCGGTAGAACTCCTGGCCCTCCTCGCGAGGGGAGCGCGGCCGGGTGTAGAGGGTCGCCTCACCGGACGGCTCGATCACGAGCACGTCACCGGGCTCGCCCGCGCCCGTCAGGTACGAGAAGGCGCTGTGCGGGCGGAACCGGTAGTCGCTGTCGTTGCTGCGCACCTTGAGCGTGCCCGACGGCACGACCAGCCGTTCCCCGGGGAACCGGCTCGCCAGGGCCGCCCGCCGCTTGGCCGCCCACGGGGCGACGGGCAGCGCGCGCACGCCGGTCCGCCGCGTGTCCGCCCAGCCCGTCCGCATGAACGCGGCCAGCTCCTCGGAGATCGGCAGGTCGTGGCTCCCGGTGTTGAGAGGCTCGGTCACAGCGGCTCCAACAGTGGTATTTCATATGGCAAGTACGGTCAGCTTACGGGAGTCCTTGACGGCCTCCCACCCCCTTGCTTGCCTGTAACCACGACGGGGTAACTCCTAGCCGAGGTGGTACGGATGCTGATCAGCACGATCTTGCACGGCAAGGGAAGCGACGTGACGACGGTGGCGCCCGACGCGACCGTCCGTGAGTTGCTGGCCCGGCTGGCCGAGCACAACATCGGCGCCGTCGTCGTGTCCGCCGACGGCGTCACCATCGACGGGATCGTCTCCGAGCGCGACGTGGTGCGCCGGCTGCACGATCGCGGCGCGGGCATCCTCGGCGAGCCGGTCTCGTCGATCATGACCGCCGAGGTGCGCACCGTCGCCCCGGGCGACCGGGTCGACGAGCTGCGCAAGACCATGACCACCCACCGGGTGCGGCACATGCCGGTGGTCGAGGACGGCCGCCTGGCCGGCATCGTCAGCATCGGCGACGTGGTCAAGAACACCATCGAGGAGCTGGAGACGGAGAAGGCCTCACTGGTGGACTACCTCCACCGCTGACGCGGGTGGGACGCTGTCCAGGTGATGTACCGCCCCCCGCCTGACTACCCGCGCGCGTCGAGCAGCCCGACGATCATCCTGCTCGTCGCCGGGCTGACCGGGGTGCTGGGCTTCCTGATCGGCTTCCTCACCGGGCTCGGGTCAGGAGAGCTGGCGGCAGCCCCCGCTCCCCGGGTCACCGTGACGGTCGAGGGAGAGCTCGACCCCGACACGCAGCCCACCGACCCAGTCCCGTCCGACGCCGCCCCGTCCGATCCTGCCGCGTCCGATCCTGCCGCGTCGCCTCCGGCCGCCGACCCGTCCGCGTCGGCACCCGTCACCCCGGACCCGTCCGCCGGCGCCCCGGACGACCCCGTCGCGTCGAACCCCGGCGATCCGCTCGCGTCGATGCGCACCCTCGTCGTCGGCGTCGACATCCAGCCCGGCACCTACCGCACCACCGGCCCCGCGGGCGGCACGGGCCCGTGCTACTGGGCCCGCATGAACAGCACCACCGGCGACATCGGGGACGTCATCGACGCCGGCATGCCCTCAGGCCCGGCCACCGTCACCATCGCCGCCACCGACAAGAGCTTCCAGACGGCCGGCTGCGCCGAATGGACCAGGGCCTGACGGACCGCCGCAGCGGTGCCTGTTTGCGGAGGTGACACCCGCGTAGGAGGATGCGCTCAGCCCCACGCGAGGAGGAAGCCATGTCGGTGTTGCGGAGCTTCGTAGACAGTGTGCGCAACGGCGCGATCGAGGTCATCGACCTCACCGCGCCCCTGTCGGAGGAGACGCCGATCCTCCAGTTGCCCGAGCCGTTCGGCAACACCATCCGGTTCCGGCTGGAGGAGATCAGCCGCTACGACGACCGCGGCCCGGGGTGGTACTGGAACGACATCCACACCGGCGAGCACACCGGCACGCACTTCGACGCGCCCATCCACTGGGCGACCGGCCGTGACGGCCAGGACGTCTCCCAGGTGCCGGTGGCCAGCCTGATCGCGCCGGCCGTGGTGCTCGACTTCACCGCCGAGGCGGGCAAGGACCCCGACTTCCTCCTCCAGATCGACCACGTCAAGGAGTGGGAGCGCGCCAACGGCCCGCTGCCCGAAGGCGGCTGGCTGCTCTACCGCACCGGCTGGGACTCCCGCTCCGGTGACCAGGACACGTTCCTCAACGCCGACGAGACCGGCTCGCACACCCCCGGCGTCTCCGCCGAATGCGCCAGGTGGCTCGCCGAGCAGACGCCGATCATCGGGCTGGGCGTCGAGACCGTCGGCACCGACGCGGGCGCCGCCCACTCCTTCGACCCCGCCTTCCCCTGCCACGCCTTCTTCCTCGGCGCCGGCAAGTACGGCCTCACCCAGCTGCGCAACCTCGACCGGCTCCCGGTCACCGGCGCGGTCGTGGTGGCGCCGCCGCTGCCCATCCTCGGCGGCTCGGGCAGCCCGGTGCGGGTGCTCGCGCTGGTGGAGCGGGGCGAAGGGTGATCGTCGCCGAGGCCGTCGGCGGGCTGCTCGCCGCGGCGGGCGTACGAGCCGCGTTCGGGGTCGTCGGCAGCGGCAACTTCCACCTCACCAACGCCCTCGTGAGCCACGGCGTGCGCTTCGTCGCGGCCCGTCACGAGGGCGGTGCGGCCACCATGGCCGACGCCTACGCCCGGATGACGGGCGAGGTGGCGGTCGTCTCCGTGCACCAGGGGCCCGGCCTCACCAACGCGATCACCGGCCTCGCCGAGGCCGCGAAGAGCCGCACCCCGCTCGTCGTGCTGGCGGGCGAGGCCACCGACGCCCGCTCCAACTTCCACATCGACCAGGACGCCGCCGTGCGCGCGGTGGGCGCCGTCCCGATGCGGGTCACCGGCCCCGCCGAGGCGGCCCGGCACACCTTGGAGGCGTTCCGCGTCGCCCGCGACGAACGCCGCACGGTCGTACTCAACCTGCCCCTCGACGTGCAGGCCGCCGAGACGGAACTCGGCGGGGAGCGACCGGAGCGGGCCGCGGGGACGGAACTCGGTGGGGAGCGGCCGGAGCGGGCCGCGGGGACGGGTCCGGGCGGGGAGCGGCCGGACTACGCGGGCGCGAGCGAGCTGGACCGGGCCGCGGCGGCTGTTCGTGAGAGCCGTCCCGGCGCGCCCGCCGCCTCCGCCGAGCAGCTCGACGGGTTGCGCCGGTTGCTCGACGGGGCCGAACGGCCGGTGTTCGTCGCCGGGCGCGGAGCACGGCACGCGCGGGCCGAGCTGGTGGAGCTGGCCGAGCGGACCGGCGCCCTGCTGGCCACCTCGGCCGTGGCCAAGGGCCTGTTCCGCGGCAGCCCGTGGGACCTCGACGTGAGCGGCGGGTTCGCCACGCCGCTCACGGCCGAGCTGGTCCGGGGCGCGGACCTGGTGGTCGGCTGGGGGTGCGCGCTCAACATGTGGACCACCCGCCACGGCTCGCTGATCGGCCCCGGCGCCAAGGTCGCGCAGGTCGATCTCGACCTGGCCGCCGTCGGCCTGCACGTGCCCGCCGACCACGGCGTGGTGGGCGACGTGGCCGAGGTCGCCCGCGCCCTCACGGCCGGCGGCGAGCGGGCCGGCTACCGCTCGCCCGAGCTGGCCCGCCGCATCCGGGAGGAGGGCCGCTGGCGCGCGGTCCCGTACCACGACGAGAGCGGCGGCGGCCGCATCGACCCGAGGACTCTCACCATCGGCCTGGACGACCTGCTGCCCGCCGAGCGGATCGTGGCGACCGACTCGGGCAACTTCATGGGCTACCCGGCGATGTTCCTGGACGTGCCCGACGAGCGCGGGTTCTGCTTCACGCAGGCGTTCCAGGCGGTCGGGCTCGGGCTCGCCACCGCCATCGGCGCCGCCGTGGCCCGCCCCGACCGGCTGCCGGTGGCGGCGCTCGGCGACGGCGGCGCGTTCATGGGCATCGCCGAGCTGGAGACCGTCGTCCGGCTCGGGCTGCCCATGGTGGTCGTGGTCTACGACGACGAGGCCTACGGCGCCGAGGTGCACCACTTCGGCCCGCACGGCCACCCGCTCGGCACCGTCCGGTTCCCGCCCGCCGACCTGGCCGCGATCGCGCGCGGGTACGGGTTCGCGGCCGTGACCGTCACCGGGCCGGCCGACCTGGCGGGCGTGGCCGAGTGGCTCAAGGGCCCGCGCGAGCGGCCCCTGCTGGTGCACGCCAAGGTCACCGGCGACCGCCCCTCCTGGTGGCTGGAGGAGGCGTTCAAGGGCCACTAGAGCTTGCGGTGGGTGCGGGCCTCCTCGGCGGCGGCCAGCACCCCCGCCAGCGCCGCCCCGCCGCCGGCCGCGACCGCCGCGGCGATCGCGCCCTCCACGAACGGCACGTCCGCCAGCACCACCCGGCCGGGCTCCTCCAGCAGGCGGGCGGTGAGCACCGAGCTGCCCAGGTCGGGGATGAGCAGCACGCCGTCGCCCCCGTCGACCTCGCGCACCGCCGCCTCGATGCGGTCGATGCTGACCCCGAGCCCGCCGTCGCCGGTGCCGCCGGCCGCCGCCACGGGCGCCTCCCGGCCCGCGATGCCGCGCGCCAGCTCCGCCGTCTCCGCGGCCAGCCCGGCGCTGTGGGCGACGAGGACCACGCCCACCATCAGGCCGCCGCCTCGGCCAGCGCCGCCATGATCAGCGCCGCCGACGCCGCGCCCGGGTCCTCGTGGCCGATGCTGCGCTCGCCCAGGTAGCTGGCGCGGCCCTTGCGGGCGCGCAGCGGGATCGTCGCCTTCGCCCCCTCCTCGGCCGCGCGCGCCGCCCGCTCGAACGCCTTGTGCTCGTCGGCGCCCTCCTGTACGGCCTGCGTCAGGGCACGGGCGGCCGGAGCGAGCGCGTCGATCATGGTCTTGTCACCCTGGGCGGCCTTGCCCAGGCGCTCGACGGCCTGGACACCGGACTCGAACGCCGCCGCGAACCCGGCGAGCGTCACCGGCGCGTCCAGCGACTTGCCCAGTTGCCGGAACAGCGACCCGTACAGCGGGCCCGACGCGCCGCCCACCCGGCGGATCAGCGTCGTGCCCGCGGACACCAGCACCTGCGCGGGGGAGGTCGGCGGCCACTCGGTCAGCGCCTTGCCCACCTCGGTGAAGCCGCGGTCGAGGTTGGTGCCGTGGTCGGCGTCGCCGATCGCGGCGTCCAGGCCGGTGAGCCGGTCGCGGTGCAGCCTGACCGCCCTGGCCGCGCCCTCGGTCCAGGCGAGGAAGAGATCGGTGTCGAGCATCCCGGCCATCAGCGCCCCCACCGCAGGCCGGGCGTCTCGACCGGGGCGTCCCACAGCCGGGTCAGCTCGCCGTTGAGGCGGCAGACCGTGATCGAGAAGCCCTGCATGTCGAGGCTCGTCACGTAGTTGCCGACCAGCGAGCGCACCACCCGCGCGCCCTTGCCCCGGACGAACGCCTCCACCTCGGCGAACACCACGTACAGCTCGATCAAGGGGGTGCCGCCCATGCCGTTGACCATGACGAGCAGGTCGTCGCGGAGCGGGAGGTCGCCGTGGATCGCCTCCATGGCGAGCGCGGCCAGCTCGCGGGCGGGGGCCATCGGCGCGCGCGACCTGCCCGGCTCGCCGTGGATGCCGATGCCCAGCTCCACCTGGTCCTCGGGCAGGTCGAAGGTGGGCTTGCCGGCCGCGGGCGTCACGCACGAGGTGAGCGCGACGCCGAACGAGCGGCTGTGGTCGTCCACCTCGCGGGCCACCCGCGCCACCTCCTCCAGCGGCGCGCCCTCCTCGGCCAGGGCCCCGGCGATCTTCTCCACGAACAGCGTCGCGCCGGTGCCGCGCCGGCCCGCCGTGTAGAGGGAGTCCTGCACGGCCACGTCGTCGTCGACCAGCACGCTCGCCACCGGGACGTCGTCGCACAGCTCGGCGGCCATCTCGAAGTTCAGCACGTCGCCCGTGTAGTTCTTGACGATGTGGAGCACGCCCGCGCCGCCGTCGGCCGCCCTGGTGGCGTCGATGATCTGGTCGGGCACCGGGGAGGTGAAGATCTCACCAGGGCAGGCGGCGTCGAGCATGCCGGGGCCCACGAAGGCGGCGTGCAGCGGCTCGTGCCCCGACCCGCCGCCGGAGACCAGGCCCACCTTGCCGGGGCGCGGACCCTCCGCCCGGTAGACCACCCGGTCGCGTACCCGCAGCGAGGGGTGCGCCGCGGCGAGGCCGTTGAGGGCGTCCTCGACCACGGATTCGGCCGTGTTGATGAGCTTCTTCATGGTCAGAACATCTGCCCGTTTTCCGCTGGAGGCAAGCACCGGGCGGAGTAGGCTACCGTCTGCACATGGCCGAGATCGTGTACCCGCCGGTGATCGCAGCCGCGCGGACCTTGTTTCGCGTGCTTGACTACCGCTTCCACCTGGAGGGCACCGAGCACGTGCCGTCGACGGGCGGCGCCGTCCTGGTGAGCAACCACATCAGCTACCTCGACTTCATCTTCGCCGGCTACGCCGCGCTGCCGGCCAGGCGGCTGGTGCGGTTCATGGCCAAGCAGGACGTGTTCGACCACAAGATCTCCGGCCCGCTCATGCGCGGCATGAAGCACATCCCGGTCGACCGCGGCGCGGGCGCCGGCTCGTACGCGACCGCGCTGCGCATGCTGAAGGCGGGCGAGATGGTCGGGGTGTTCGCCGAGGCCACCATCAGCCGTTCGTTCACCGTCAAGGAGATCAAGAACGGCGCGATCCGGATGGCGCAGGCCACCAAGGTGCCGGTCATCCCGGTGGCGCTCTGGGGCACGCAGCGGCTGTGGACCAAGGGCAGGGAGCGGCGCATCTTCCAGCGCCACGTGCCGATCACGATCCTGGTGGGCGAGCCCATCCACCCCAAGCGCGGCGAGGACGTCGCCGAGCACACCACGGCCCTCCACGCGCGGCTCTCGGAGCTGGTCGACCGGGCGCAGCGCACCTACCCGGAGATCCCGCAGGGCGTGTGGTGGCAGCCGGCCCACCTGGGCGGCACCGCGCCCACCCCCGAGGAGGCGGCGGCGCTGGACGCCGCGGAGGCCGAGGCCCGCGCCGCGAAGAAGGCGGCGGGCGGCGGCGCCCACGAGGAGCCGGCCGGAACCTAGACGGCCTTAGATGGCCGTCTGGTAGGCGCTCGCCCGCATGCCCGCCAGCAGGGTCTCCGTCTGCGACAGCGAGTAGCGGTGGCGCGGGTCGTGGTGGAGCAGCCCCTCGATGAGCGGGCGCATCACCCCGGCCCGGCGCGGCGGCGGGAACGGCCCGCTGCGCGCCATGCCGAGCACGGTCGCGGCGTCCTGGCCCGGGTAGGGCGGCTGGCCCTCGATGGCGCTGTAGAGCGTGGCGCCGAACGACCACATGTCGGCCTCCTTGCTGGCCGGGCCGCCGTAGAGCCGCTCGGGGGCCATGAACGCGGGCGTGCCGCGTAGCCGCCTGGAGGTCGTGGTCTTGCGGATGTCGCCCTCCGCGGTGGCGATGCCGAAGTCGGTCAGCACCACCCGGTCGCCGGTCAGCATCACGTTGGCCGGCTTCACGTCACGGTGGAGCACCCCTGCCTGGTGGGCGGTGCGCAGCGCGGCCAGCAGATGACGGCCGATCGCCGCCACCGACTGGGCGGGCAGCGTGCCCACCTGGGAGAGCAACTGGTGCATGGAGAGCCCGTCGAGATACTCCATCACGATCCAGAGCTTGCCGCCTTCTTCGATGAGGTCGTGGACCGTGACGATGTTCGGGTGCGACAGCCTGGCCGCCATCCGGGCCTCGCGCAGCACGCGCCGACGCACCATCTCGGCCTCGCCGGTGAGCGTCAGCTCCTTGAGCGCCACCTCCCGGTGGAGAAGCCGATCGAACGCGCGCCATACGACGCCCATGCCCCCACGACCGGCCTCCTCGTTAAGGAGGTACCGTCCGCCGATCTCCCGCATACCATCCCCTCATTGACAGGGGTAATCATGTCATCTCAGCGCACTGTTGTGGGTGCCTAACGTGATCCGGTTATGTCGGGAATGGTAACGCCGCTGGTCACCCGCTTGGAAGTCGGAAAGAATACCACCCGTCCGATCCAGCAGACCGCGAGCAACTGGACCACCGTCGCCCCGACGAAGACCGCGGGCAGCCCGGCCACCTCTCCCGCGAGCCCGCCCAGCGCCGCGCCGAGGGGCATGCCGCCCATCCCGAGCAGCCGGTAGGCGGCGTTCACCCGGCCGAGCAGCTCGCCGGGGATGATCCGCTGCCGGGTGCTGATCACGAGCACGTTCGCCGCGGCCCCGGACACCCCCCACACGACCGCCGTCGCGTACAGCAGCCAGGGGACCGGCAGCAGGACCGGCACCAGGTGCGCCAGGGCGCAGACCGCCCAGAGCATGACGAAGGCGGGCGCGTCCCCGGCCAGGCGACCGGCCCGGCCGGCCACCAGCGATCCGGCCAGGGCCCCGACGGCGAACACGGTGAGCATGAGGCCGTAGCCGCTCGGCGCCAGACCCATCGGCGAGCCGTCGCCCACCACCCAGAGCACGAGCACGCCGAAGTACGCGGCGCCGGCCGTGTTGATCAGCCCGGCCGACAGGGCCAGCGTGCGCAGGAACCGGTGCGACCACAGGTAGCGCAGCGACTCGGCGATCTCCCCGGCGACCGGCCGCGGCGCCTCGCGCGGGGCCAGGAACCGGCCGCGCATGCCCAGCAGGAGCAGCCCCGCGACCCCGTACAGGAGTCCCGGCGCGCCCAGGACGGCGGCGGGCAGGACCGTGACGAGCAGGCCCGCCAGCGGCGCCCCGGCGAAGTCGTTGCCCAGGATCTGGACGCCGACGACGCGCCCGTTGGCCCGGGTCAGCTCGGTTTCCGGCACGGCCATGGGCAGCGCCGCCTGGGCGGAGGTGTCGGCGAACACCTCCGACACGCACGCGAGGAACACGGCGGTCAGCAGCACCCACAGGTTCATCAGCCCGAGCGCGGCCAGCGCCGTCGCCACGGCCAGCACCGCGGCGCGGGCGGCGTTCGCCGCCACCATGATCCGCCGGCGGTCCAGCCGGTCGACGAGCGCGCCCGCGGGCAGCGCGAGCAGCAGCCACGGCAGCGTCGCCGCCGCCCCCGCCAGCGCCACCAGGGCGGGGGAGCGGGTGAACGAGACCGCCATCAGCGGCGCGCCGACCTTCAGCACGCCGTCGGCCAGGTTGGACAGCGCGGTGGACGACAGCAGGAAGCCGAAGGATCGGCCGAGGCGTGTCAAGACGGGGCTCCGTTAGTGTGTAAGGAGAACTGTGCATGGATTCCTTTGCAAAGATAGGTTTGCACACTGTGGAGCGCAAGAGCTATTCCGCCAGGACCCTCGACACGGGCGCGCTCAAGTCGTTCGCCCACCCCCTGCGCCTGCGCCTGTACGAGTTGCTGGAGGAGCGCGGCCCCGCCACCGCCACCCAGCTCGCCGGCCAGGTGGGGGAGAACACCGGCGCCACCAGCTACCATCTGCGCGAGCTGGCCAGGCACCAGATGATCGAGATCGTGCCGGGGATGGGGCGCGGCAAGGAGAAGTACTGGCGGGTGACGCCGGGCGGCTACTCCTACGGGGAGACGCCGCCGGAGCCGGAGGCGGCCGAGGCGCTGGAGTTCCTCATGGACGACCTGATCCGGCAGCGCGGCGCGGAGCTGGCCCGCTGGCGGGAGGAGGAGCGGGACGCGCCGGAGGAGTGGGTCCAGGCCAGCGGCTTCGGCCGCCGCGCGCTGCGCCTGACGCCCGGCGAGACGACCGCGATGCGAGACGCGATCTTCGCGGTGCTGGAGCGCTACCGGGCCCTGTCGGACGCACGCCTCCAGGATCCGGCGGAGGACCCGGCGCTCGGCCGCGTCGTCGTCCACTTCGACGTCTTCCCGGTGGGCGCGCGCCGGGATCCTGAGCGGGAGTGAACACCTGCGGGGTCCGCCGCGTACCTCAAGGTGACCAGTCCGAGGATCCGGAAGGGGATGACGGCACGTGCGATCTCGACAGGGACACCGCCGTCTCGCTCTCGCCGCGGCCTGCCTCGTCGCCGCCGGCACGGCCTGCACGGCCCCGGCCGTGCCGCAGGCGCCCGACACGGCGCAGGTGGCCGACGCGGTGCCGACGGAGATTCCGGAAGAGCTGATGGCGCCGCCCGCGACGAGCCTGACCCAGGAAGGGGACGCCGAGCCCACCGCGCAGGCGGCGGAGAGCGGCGACGACAGCGAGACCCGGCCGACGAAGTGGGGGCCGTTGTCCGCGGCCGACCGGGATCTGATCAAGAAGGTTCGTCTCGCCACGCTGTGGGAGATGACGATCGCTCAGGAGGCGATACAGCGGGGAAACAGCTCACGCGTACGGGAGATCAGCCGGGAGATCTCCGAACAGCACCACGCCCTCGACAACGAGGCCCGCGACCTGGCGCAGAAGCTGGACGTGCGGTTGCCCGTGCGGCCGACCGAGGACCAGCAGAAGTGGATGGCCGACATCTCCGGCAGGTCGGGCCGCGACTACGACGTCACCTACGTGAAGTGGCTGCGGCTGGCGCACGGGCAGATCTTCGCCTTCATCGGGCAGGTGCGCGGCAGCACCCAGAACACGCTGGTGCGCACGTTCGCGGAGTCCTGCAACAAGGCCGTGCTGAACCACCAGCGGCTGCTGGAGAGCACCGGCCTGGCCGGGCCGGAGGCGTTCCCGGATCCGCCGGAGGTGTGATCCGACGACGGTCGGGGTTTCCGAATCAGGATATGTCAGATTAGGTTTGCCTAACCTGACATACTTTGAGGAGAGAGACCCGCCATGACCGAGCCCTTCCGCATGTTCGGCGTCCGCGTCGGCAGGCTGGACCGCCTGAGCCCGACGTTCCTGCGCGTCACGTTCACCGGCGACGACCTGCGGCATTTCGCCGACAACGGCTATGACCAGCGGATCAAGCTCATCCTGCCGGTGCCCTCCCACGGACTGAGCCGGTTGCCCGGGGGCTCCGACTGGTACGGGCAGTGGCGCGCCATGCCCGACGAGGACCGCAACCCGATGCGCACCTACACCGTCCGCCGGGCCCGCCCCGAGGCCTGTGAGCTGGACGTGGACATCGTGCTGCACGGCGACACCGGCCCGATGTCCCGCTGGGCGACGGCGGCCGAGGTGGGGGACGAGCTCGTCGTGCTCGGGCCTGACGGCCGCTACCAGGGTCCGCCCTCCGGCCTGGAGTTCCGTCCGCCGGAGGGCACCGGCGCGGTGCTGATCGCCGGTGACGAGACAGCCGCGCCCGCCATCTGCTCCATCCTGGAACGCCTGCCCGCCGGCGTCGAGGGCGAGGCCCTCCTGGAGGTCGCCACCCGGGGAGACTTCCTGCCCGTGGAGACCGGCAGCGCGGTCAAGGTCACCTGGCTGGCCAGGGACGGCGCGCCGCACGGCGCCCACCTCGTCCCGGCGGTGCGCGAGGCGGCCCACCGGCTGCTGCCCGCGCTGCCGGCGTCCGAGGACTTCCAGGACGTGGACGTCGACGCGGGCGAGCTCTGGGAGGTGCCCGAGGCGCCGTCCGGCCCGCTGTACGCGTGGCTGGCCGGCGAGGCCGCGATGATCAGGACCCTGCGGCGGCACCTGGTCGCCGAACGCGGCATGGACCGCCGCGCGGTGGCCTTCATGGGCTACTGGCGGCTGGGCCGCTCGGAGGACTGGGCGGCCTGACCGCCGCCCGCGCCGGATCTCCCCTGGTCATCCCGCCGCCACGAGGGTTTCCTGCCCGGTGGCGGGGTAGCCGGACCGGGACAGCTGTCGCGGGGGGCACCATGGACGGCTTCGTACTCACCTACGACCACTACGATCCCGAGGCGGAGAAGCTGCGCGAGGCGATCACCTCGACCGGGAACGGCTACTTCTGCACCAGGGGCACGGCCGAGTGGGAGGACATCGGCGAGTTCCACTACCCGGGCACCTACACCCACGGCGGGTACAACCGGGAGACCTCGATCTTCGACGGTCACCCGGTGCTCAACGAGGACCTGGTCAACCTGCCGAACTGGCTGCCGCTGAAGCTGCGCGTCGAAGGCGAGGGGGCGGTCCGGTTCGGCGACGTGGAGGTGCTCGGCTACCGGCACACCTACGACATCCGGCTCGCCCTGGTCCAGCGGGACCTGCGCTTCCGCGACGCCGCCGGCCGCGTGACGAGCCTGCGCAGCCGCCGGTTCGTCAGCATGGCGCACAGCCACCAGGCCGCGATCGAGTGGACGCTGACGCCCGAGAACTGGTCGGGCCGGGTCGAGGTGGTCTCCGCGCTGGACGGCCGCATGAGCAACCACATCGTGGTCCGCTACCGCGACCTGGAGGGCCGCCACCTGGATCCGGTGTCGCCGCGCACGTTCGGCCCCGACGTGATCGCGCTGGAGGTGAAGACCCGCCAGTCCAACCTCTACATCGCCCAGGCCGCCCGCACCCGTGCCTTCCACGGCGACCGGCCCGCCGCGACCGAGCGGCGGCTGCACCAGATGGCCGACTACATCCAGCAGGTGCTCAGCTTCGACGTCGAGGAAGGCCGGCCCAGCCGGGTGGAGAAGCTCGTCTCCATGTTCACCTCGCACGACAACGCCATCACCGAGCCGCTGGCCGCCGCCGGCCGGCACGTGCTGCGCTACCCCGACTTCGCCGGGGCGCTGAACAAGCACGAGTCGGCCTGGACCGAGCTGTGGGAGAGCTGCGACGTGCGCCTGCCCGCCGAGCCGCGCGCCCAGCTGCTGCTGCGCCTGCACATCGCGCACGTCCTGCAGGTCTGCTCCCGGCACACCGCCCGGCACGACGCCGGAGTGCCCGCCCGCGGCCTCAACGGCGAGGCGTACCGGGGACACGTCTACTGGGACGAGATGTACGTCTACCCGTACCTCAACCTGCGCCTGCCCGAGATCACCCGGGCCCTGCTGCTGTACCGGCACCGGCGGCTGACCGAGGCGCGCGCCGCCGCGGCCGAGGCCGGTTACCGGGGCGCCATGTTCCCCTGGCAGAGCGGCAGCGACGGCACCGAGGAGACCCAGCAGCTGCACCTCAACCCGATGTCGGGCGAGTGGGACCCGGACCTCAGCCACCACCAGCGGCACGTCAACGCGGCGATCTTCTACAACGTGTGGCGCTACTTCCAGGCCACCGACGACCTGGAGTTCCTGCGCGACTACGGGGCCGAGCTGATGCTGGAGATCGCCCGCTTCTGGGCGTCGATCGCGCACTTCGACCCCGCCAGGCAGCGGTACGAGATCCACGGCGTGATGGGGCCCGACGAGTTCCACGAACGCTACCCCGACACCGAGGAGCCGGGGCTGCGCGACAACGCCTACACCAACGCCATGGCGGCCTGGATCGCCGCCACCGCCCCCAAAGTGCTCGACCTGCTGCCCAGCAGCCGCGCGGCGAGCATCCGGCGCAGCCTTCAGGTCACCGACGAGGAGCTGGCGACCTGGGAGGACATGAGCCGCCGCATGTACATCCCGTTCCACGACGGCGTCATCAGCCAGTTCGAGGGCTACGGCGACCTGGAGGAGCTCGACTGGGACCACTACCGCGCCCGCTACCACAACGTCCAGCGCATGGACCGGATCCTCAGGGCCGAGGGCAAGGACCCCAACCGCTACAAGCTGTCCAAGCAGGCCGACACGGTCATGCTGTTCTTCCTCTTCGACGAGCAGGAGCAGCGCGAGCTGTTCGGGCGGCTCGGCTACGACTACGACGCCGACCTGGTCAAGCGCACGATCGAGTACTACGACGCGCGCACCACGCACGGCTCGACGCTCAGCTTCGTCCCCTACGCGGGAGTGCTGGCCGCCATCGATCCGGAGAGCTCGTGGGAACGCTACTTGGCGGCGCTGGAGAGCGACGTCAACGACGTGCAGGGCGGCACCACCCAGGAGGGCATCCACATGGGCGTCATGTCCGGGACCCTCGACCTGCTCCAGCGCTGCTACGTCGGCACCAGCATCACCGGTGACGTGCTCAGGCTGTCGCCCCGCCTGGTCGACCGGCTCGACGGCGTCTCGTTCTCCATGCGCTTCCGCGGCACCACGCTCAAGCTGACCATCGAGGGCGAACAGCTCATCCTGTTCACCCAGGCGGAGGGGTTCCGGGGCCCGCTGCACGCGGGCGTGGGCGACGACGTCCGCGAGCTCGTCCCCGGAGGGACCTGCGTCTTCACCATCCCGGGAGGGCCATCCGCCCGAGAGAGGGGCCGCACCATGCCCGCCGCCGGATTCCAGGGCGCGATCTTCGACGTCGACGGCGTGCTCGTCGACTCGCCGCACCAGCGCGCGTGGAAGGACGCGCTGCGCGAGCTGATGGAGGGGGAGTGGGCGGACGTCCGCGACCGGACCACCTGGTCGGACGACCGGTTCACGCCGGAGGTCTACCAGCGGGTCATCTCCGGGAAGCCGCGGATGAGCGGCGCGCTGGCCGCCCTGCAGTACTTCGAGGTCCCGGACGCCGAGCGGCGGGTCGAGCAGTACGCCGCGCACAAGCAGCGGATCGTGGTACGGCTCATCGACGCGGGGGAGTTCACCGCCTATCCGGACGCCCTCCGCTTCGCGCTGGCCGTCCGCGCGGCCGGCATCCCGTCGGCGGTGGCGTCCTCGTCCAAGAACGCCGACCTGTTCCTGCGGAGGATCCGGCTCGACACGTTCGCGGCCGAGCAGGGACTGTCCTACGACTCCATCCGGCGGGGCCAGACCCTCGCCGACTTCTTCGACGCCGACCTGTCGGGGCGTGACTTCGAGCACGGCAAGCCCGACCCGGAGATCTTCGTCACCGCGGCCGCCGAGCTGCACGTGCCTCCGGAGGACTGCTTCGTGGTCGAGGACGCCGTCAGCGGCGTCCAGGCCGCCAAGGCCGGCGGCATGGCGGGGCTCGGGGTGGCCCGCGCGGACGACGCGCGGATACTCGCCGGCGCGCACGCCGACCTCGTCGTCACCAGCCTCGACGAGGTGGACCTGGGCGCCCTGGCCGCGCACCGGCTCGACCGGAGGCCCGCCTGAACACATCACCACGTACCACCGGCCGAGAAAGGTCTGATCATGAGCAGCGAACTGTCCCGCCGCGCCGGCGCGGCCCGCCCCGCGGCGCCCGTCCGGCTGATCCACCTCGGGCTCGGTGACTTCTTCCGCGCCCATCAGGCCTGGTACACCGAGCACGCGCCCGACGGCGAGGAGTGGGGTTTCGCCGCCTTCGGCGGGCACGAGGCGTCGGACCGGCTCGCCGCCCAGCAGGGCCTCTACACGCTCATCACCAGGAGCGCCCACGGCGACCGGTTCGAGGTGATCGCGACCGTGTCCGAGGCGTGGCCAGCGACCGACCACGACGCCCTGCTGCGCCTGTTCCGCGCGCCCGAGGTGGCCGCCGTCACCATCACCGAGCTCGGCGCCCGCGACCACCCGGACGTCCGGGAGGACGTGGCGGCCCTGCGCGCCGACCCGGCCGCGCCGGTGCGCACGACCCGCGGCCGGCTGCTCGCTGGCCTCGCCGCCCGCCGCCGCGCCGACGCGGGCCCGGTCACGCTGGTGGCGTGCGACCACACGGCCGGCAACGGCGCCATCCTGTCCCGCCTGCTGTACGAGATGGCCGACGAGGTCAATCAGGAGCTGACCGGCTGGCTGGACGAGAACGTGTCCGTCGTCGCCACCGTCGCCGACCGGGTCACCCCGCACACCGGCCCGTCCGGGCTGCGCGCCGTCGCCGAGGCCACCGGCCGCGACGACCGCGTCCCGGTCACCGCCGAGCCGTACGCCGAGTGGGTGCTGGCAGGCCGGTTCCCGGCCGGCCGCCCGCGCTGGGAGGACGCCGGCGCCCTGCTGACCGCCGACCTCACCCCGTACGAGCATCGCAAGCAGTGGCTGGTCAACGGCTCCTGCTCGCTGCTCGCCTACGCCGGCTCGATCCGCGAGCACGCCACGCTGGCGGAGGCGATCGGCGACGACGCCTGCCGCGGCTGGCTGGAACGGTGGTGGTCGGAGGCCGGACGGCATCTCGGCCGGGCCGCCGCCGGCCTGGACGCGTACCGCCAGGCGCTGCTGGAGCGGATCGCCAACCCGCGCATCCGCCACAGCCTCGCCAGGATCGCCGCGGACGGCTCGCGCAAGCTGCCGGAACGCGTCCTGCCCGTGCTGCGCGCCGAACGCGCCGCCGGTCGCGTGCCGGAAGGGGCGGCGCTCATCCTGGCCGCCTGGATCAGCCATCTGCGCGGCCACGGCGCCCCGGTCAGCGACCCGCGCGCGGCCGAGCTGACCGTGCTCGCGGCCGGCCCGCTGGCCGAAGGCGCCCACCGCGTCCTGGACGCGCTCGACCCGGAGCTCGGCGCCGACGACACGCTGGTGGCGGCGGTCCGCGACGCCGCCACCCGCTTCGACCGCGTCAGAGTGTCCTGACCGAGATCACCGCTCTCAGCCCATGTGCGGGTAGCGGTGGTCGGTCGGCGGGGTGAACGACTCCTTGACCGCGCGGGCGCTGACCCACCTGACCAGGTTGTACATCGAGCCCGCCTTGTCGTTGGTGCCCGACGCGCGGGCGCCGCCGAACGGCTGCTGGCCCACGACCGCCCCGGTCGGCTTGTCGTTGACGTAGAAGTTGCCCGCCGCGAAGCGGAGCTTCTCCGACGCCGCCGCGATGGCGTAGCGGTCCTGGGCGATGAACGCGCCGGTCAGCGCGTACGGCGAGATGCCCTCCATCTGGGTGAGCACCGCGTCGAAGTCGGCGTCGTCGTAGACGTGCACGCCCAGGATCGGCCCGAAGTACTCCTTGACGAAGATCTCGTCGGTCGGGTCCGCCGACTCCAGGATGGTCGGCTTCACGAAATAGCCGGTCGAGTCGTCGTACGAGCCCGTCAGCACGTCGATGTGCGAGGCCGAGCGCGCCCGGTCGATGGCGGCCTTGTGCTTGGCGAAGGCCCGTTCGTCGATCACCGCGCCCATGAACGCCGACAGGTCCGACGCCACGTCGCCCACGGTCAGCGACTCGGCCACGGCCACGAAGTCGTCGCGCATCCGGTCCCACACCGAGCGCGGCACGTACGCCCGCGACGCCGCCGAGCACTTCTGGCCCTGGTACTCGAAGGCGCCCCTGATCAGCGCCGTCGACAGCACCGCCGGGTCGGCCGACGGGTGGGCCAGCACGAAGTCCTTGCCGCCCGTCTCGCCGACCAGGCGCGGGTAGCCGCGGTAGGAGGCGATGTTCTCGCCCACCGTGCGCCACAGGTGCTGGAAGGTGGCGGTCGAGCCGGTGAAGTGGATGCCGGCCAGATCGGGGTGGGTCAGCGCCACCTCGGAGACCGCCTCGCCGTAGCCGGTCACCAGGTTGATGACGCCCGGCGGCAGCCCGGCCTCCTCCAGCAGCCGCATCGTGAAGTGCGCGGCGAACTGCTGCGTCGGCGACGGCTTCCACACCACCACGTTGCCCATCAGCGCGGCCGAGGTCGGCAGGTTGCCGGCGATGGCGGTGAAGTTGAACGGCGTGATCGCCAGCACGAACCCTTCGAGCGGGCGGTACTCCATCCGGTTCCACACGCCGGGCGAGGAGATCGGCTGGTCGGCGTAGATCTGCCGGGCGTAGGCCACGTTGAACCGCAGGAAGTCGATCAGCTCGCAGGCGGCGTCGATCTCCGCCTGCTGGACGGACTTCGACTGGCCGAGCACCGTGGCCGCGTTGAGCGTCGCCCGCCACGGCCCCGACAGCAGGTCGGCGGCCTTCAGGAAGATCGCTGCCCGCTCGTCGAACGGCAGCGCGCGCCAGGCCGGGGCGGCGGCCAGCGCCGAGTCGATCGCGGCCCGCACGTCCTGCGCGCCCGCCTCGCGGGTGCGGCCGAGCACCGCGGCCTTGTTGTGCGGCTGCACCACGTCGATGGGCTTGCCGCCGCCGGGCCGCTGCTCGCCGCCGATGGTCATGGTCAGGTCGAGCGAGGCGCCGGACAGCTCCTTGATCCGGGACTCCAGGGCCGCGCGCTCCGCGCTGCCGGGCGCGTACCCGAGAACCCGCTCGTTGGCCGGGGCCGGCACGTTGCTGATGGCATCCATAATCACTTGCCTCCAAGGGCACGAAGGAAGAAGGCGACGTTCGCGGGGCGCTCGGCCAGCCGGCGCATGAAGTAGCCGTACCAGTCGGCGCCGTAGGGCACGTAGACGCGGACCGTGTGACCGGCTCCGGCCAGGGCCTCCTGCCGGTCCGTGCGGATCCCGTACAGCATCTGATACTCGTAGTCGCCACGGGAGCGGCCGTGGCGGTCGGCGAGCAGTTCGGTGATGGAGATCAGCCGGTCGTCGTGCGTCGCCACCATGGGATACCCCTTCCCCGCCATGAGGATCCGCAGGCATCGCACGTACGCCTTGTCCACGTCCGCCTTGCCCTGGTACGCGACCGTGGCGGGCTCCCGGTAGGCGCCCTTGACCAGCCGCACGCGCGACCCCTCGTGGGCGAGGGCGCGGCAGTCGTCCTCGCTGCGGTGCAGGTAGGCCTGGACGGCCACGCCCGTCGAGGGGTGCTCGCGGCGCAGCTCGCGCAGGATCCGCAGCGTGGAGTCGACCGTGGTGTGGTCCTCCATGTCGAGCGTGACGGTGGAGCCGCCCGCCGCGGCGGCGGCGCAGACGGCCCGCGCGTGCTCCAGCGCCAGGTCCTCGTCGAGCGCCTGCCCGACGGCCGACAGCTTCACCGACACCTCGGCGGCGCGGCCCAGCTCCAGCGGGCGCAGCTCCTCCAGCAGCGTGAGGTACGCCTTGGCGATGGCGGCGGCGTCACCCGCGTCGCGGGTCTCCTCGCCGAGATGGTCGACGGTCACGGACAGGCCGGTCCCGAGCAGCCGGAGGATCGCCTCACGGGCCTCCGGCACGCTCTCACCGGCGACGAAGCGGTCGACGACCCTGCGCGTGAGCGGGAAGCCCGACACGGACCGGCGCACCAGCCGGCTCCCCGAAGCGGCGAGCAGCACTTGTCCCAACATGCCTCCAGGCTAAAACCGCAGGTCAGAGAGGTCTATGGACGCGAGTAACGCCAGGTGTGGCAGGCTGTCATACACATGCACAACACCGCTGATCTGCAGGAGATCGTCGACGAGATCGCGGGCCTGCTCGGCGCTTCCGCGACGCTGGAGGACCGCTCGTTCCGCCTGCTCGCGTACGGGGCGCAGCACGGCGACATCGACACCGTCCGCCAGGAGTCGATCCTGCGCCGGCGCGCCTCGCAGGAGGTGCGCGACTACTTCGAACGCTACGGCATCGCCCGGGCCGACGGCCCCGTCCGGATCCCGGCCGACGACCGGCTCAAGGTGCTGGCCAGGATCTGCTGGCCGTTGCGCCACGGCGACGTCACCTACGGCTACCTGTGGCTGCTCGACTCCGGCAGCCTCGCCGACACCCGGCTGTACCGCGTCGCCCCGCTGGTCACCAGGGCCGCCGCCGCGCTCGCCCACGAGGCCAGGAGCCGCCAGGACCTGGGCCGCCGGCTCGACGCGCTGCTGTCGCCCGACCCGCAGGAACGGGCCGCCGCCTCCCCGGAGATGTCCGGCCCGGTGGCCGCCGTCGCGGTGCGCGAGTCCGAGGAGCGCGCCGCCGCGCTGTGGACGCTCCCGCGCGGGGTGCTCGCCCGCGCCGGCTCCCCGGTCGCGCTGCTCGCCCCCGCGCACCTCGCCGCCGAGGTCGCGCGGACGGTCCAGGGCGCGTACGGGACGGCCGCGGGCATCGGCGCGGCCCGGGCCGACCCGGCGGACGCCTGGCTGAGCTGGCGGGAGGCGCGGCAGGCGCTGCGCGTGGCCGAGAACTTCCCCCGGCACGCGCCGGTCGCCCGCTGGGAGGAGCTGGGCGCGTACCGGCTGCTGGCCCGGCTCGGCGTAGGCGACCTGCGCGAGCTGGCCGAGGCGGTGGCGCCGTTCGACCCGGAGCTGGCCCGCACCGTCGAGGTCTACCTCGACCTCGGCGGCCACGCCCAGAAGGCCGCCGCCGAGCTCGGCATCCACCGGCAGACGCTCTACTACCGGCTGGGCAAGGCCGAACGGCTCACCGGCCGCGACCTGTCCGACGGCGACGACCGGCTCACCGTCCACCTGGGACTCAAAGCGTCCCACCTGCGCTGACCGCCCTGCTCAGGCGGCTGTGGCGGGGGTCAGGCCAGGTGGCGCAGTGCGGCCTCGTCGCCGGGGCCGCCGCGGGCGGCCAGTTCGGCGGCCACCCGTTCGCGCAGTCCGGCGTCCTTGTGCCCGTCGTACTTGAACTTGCCGCGGATCTCCTCCACCGCCAGCCGCAGCCCCAGCAGCCCCGCGAGCAGCCGCGGCATCCGCGCGGGGTCGCCGTGCCCCGGCTCCTGGTCGGCGAGCTGGGCGCGCAGGATCTCCAGCTTGCCCTCGGGGTCGGTGACGATCTCGGCGTGGCAGACGAGCTGGACCGAGGAGTAGTACGTGGTGGGCACGCCGAGCGACGGGTCGGCGCCGCTCTCGGCACGCCACTTGCCGGGGACGTACGTCCAAGGGCCCGCCACCGACAGGAGGACCTTGGGGTTCTCCTCGATGGCGGGCCAGATGGGGTTGGGCCGCGCGAGATGCAGCCAGATCGTCCGCTCGTCCCGCAGCAGGAACTGGGTGGGCACCACCACCGGCAGGTCCCTGCCCCTGCCGGCGGCGATCAGGTGCCCGAACTGGTTGTCCTTCAGGTAGGCGACGGACCGCTCGTCGTCGCCCGCGTCCCAGGGGTGGATCAGCATGGCACGACGATAGGCGACGGGCGACGGGTCAGGCGCAGGCGGCCTCGTACACCCGGACCAGCTCCTGGCTGACGCGCTCCCACGAGTAGCGGGAGCGGGCGCGGTCGGCGCCGGCGTAGCCGAGCGCGGTGCGCAGCGTGGGGTCGGTGAGCAGCTCGCGGGCCAGCCTGGCGGTGCGCGACGGGCGGTCCGGCGGCACCAGCAGCCCGGTGACGCCGTCGATGACGGAGTCGAGGTGGGCGCCGACGGACGAGGCGATCACCGGCACGCCGCAGGCCATCGCCTCCAGCGCCACGATGCCGGTCGGCGCCTCGCGCGGCACCGTCACGACCGCGTCGGCGCTGCGCATGAGCTTGGGCACCGCCGCCCGCTTGACCTGGCCGAGCAGGGTCACCTGGGACGCCACGCCGAGCTGCTCGGCCAGCGCGCGCAGCCGGCGCACGTCCGCGTCCTCGTCGAGCAGTTCGGGCGCGGGCCCGCCGGCCAGCACGAGCTCGACGTCGGGAAGGCCCTGCAGGGCCCGCACGATGGTCTGCGCGCCGCGGTCACTGGTGAGCGGGCCCACGTGCAGGAGCCGCTTGCTGGTGCCGCGCGAGGCGGTGACGCCCCGGCGGTGGAAGCGCTCGGTGTCGACGCCGTACGGCACCACGGCGATGTGGTTGCGCGGCACGCCGATGCGGATCAACGCCGACTCCTCGTCGCCCGAGCCGGCGATGACGGCCCTGGCGCGGCGGCCGAGTGCCCGTTCCAGGGGCAGACGCGCGGGATCCACGGTGTGGAAGGTGTGCGTCACCGGAACGTCCAGGTCCTTGGAGCCTGTGACGGCGGCCAGGCCGCTGGTCCAGGAGTGCGCGTGGATCACGTCGGGGCGGTCCTGCCGCCACCGCTTGCTCAGATACTCGCCGACGTCGTTCAGATAGGGCACCACATCGGCCGGGCTGAGGTCACGAGCCGGGCCCACGTCGATGTGTTCCACCGTGACACCCGGGGCCACCCGCGTCTTGGGCTTGCCCTCATCACTGTTACGGCGGGAATAGATGGTGACGTGGTGATCGCGCCCGAGCTCGCGGGCTACGGAGAGAATGTGGTGGCGCTTGTTGCCGGAACCAGAAGCGACGATCGCGATATTCATGGCACACCTCAGCGTGAAAAAAGCTTTCAAGGTGTGCCTGCGTCTTAGGCACGTCTGTGTCTAAGCCGACAATACCCGTATTCCCGGTGTTCGCAAACCCATGCCAATCAGACGCCTCGAAGAGCGAGGACCACGATCTCGTCCCACACCTGCCCGCCGGAGAACGTGTTGCGGTCGGCCTCGATGGCCTTGACCACGGCCGACGGCGCCTGACCTGCGCATCTGCTCAGCACGTCGGCCAGCCGCTCCTCGCCGTACGGCTCGCCCTTGTCGTTCCTGGACGAGATGAGCCCCTCGGAGTAGAGCACCATCGTCTCGCCCACGCCGAGCGTGATCTCCTCGGTGCAGGTCTCCGCCTCGGCCGCGATGCCCAGCGGCACCCCGCCGCCCGCCGTGAAGCGCACGTAGCCGTCGGGCTGCACCAGCGCGGCCGGATGATGGCCGGCCGACGACATGCGGATCCTCCGGCCCTTCACGAACCCGGCCACCGCCATCACGAACAGGCCGGTGCTCTGCTCCACCAGCGCCTCGTTCACCTTGCGCACCACCGGGTCCGGGTCCTGCTCCCAGACGCTCAGCACCCGCAGCCCGCCGCGCACCATCGCGCTGACCGAGGCGGCCTCTTCGCCCTTGCCGGCCGCGCCGCCCAGGGCGAACCCCCAGCCGCCGGGGAGCGGGAACACGTCGTAGAACTCCGCGCCCACCGAGGAGCCGGGGTGGTAGACGGCCGCCGCCTCGTAGCCGGGCACGTTGGGCAGGCTGCGCGGGACCACGCTGGCCGTCAGCGCGTCGGCCGCCCGCGAGCGGCTCTGGAAGCTGTTCTGGGCGCGTACCGCCATGCCGAGCTGCAGCCCCACCTCCTGCATGACGCTCAGGTCGGCCAGGGTGAACGGCTGGCGGTCGTGCGTGCGCACCAGCGTCAGCACCCCGTCGCCGCCGCCGATCGGCACGCACAGCAGCGAGCCCGCGCCCATCGCCGTCAGCACCGGCCCGTCGGCGCAGAAGCCGAGCAGCGACTCGTCGTCGACCATCTCGAACACCACGCCGGAGCCGCGCTCCAGCACCTGGGCGACCACCTGGGCGCCGGCCGGGTCGCTCGACTCCACCTGCCGGATCACCTCGTTCACCGGCAGGTTCTTCGGCCCCATCACGATCGAGCGCCGCGGCAGCCCGTCGCGCACGACGTCGGCCACCACCCAGTCGGCCCACTCGGCCGCCAGCAGCCGGGTGGCGCGCGGCAGCGCCACCGGCCGGCGCAGCGCCTCCTCGTCCAGGAGCAGGGCGGCCATCCTGGACAGCAGATCCTGCCGCCTGGCCGCCGCCAGCAGCGCCGTGCCGTCGGCCTCCTCCGGCCGCCTGTCGCCCGGCTCGGGCAGCTGCACCTCGATCGGCAGCGCCACCACCGCCACCATCTGCTGCGGCTCGCCCGGCATGGTGAGCCGCGCCATGGCCAGTTGCGCGAGATGCGTGCGTCCCTGGTGGGCGAGCCTGGTCTCGAACGCGGCCGGCTGGCCGGTGCTCAGCACCGCCGTCAGATGGGACCGGAACGCCGCCCGCCTCGACACGTCCACCAGCAGCGGGAAGGACCGGCCCACGAGATAGCCGTCAGGGCTGCCCAGCAGCCGCGAGGTCTCGGGATTGATCCGCCGGACCGTGCCGCCGCCGTCGAGCACGATGACCGGCACGGGGAAGGCCCGGAACACCTGCCGCAGCAGCTTCAGCTCCCGCTGGGAGCCGTCCTTCTTGCCGGACTGCCTCCTGGGCCCCCTGCTGAGCTGCTCGCGCGCCTCGGCCAGCAGCTCCACGGCGGTGTCGAGCTCCGCCAGGGCGGCGTCCAGAGTGGGCGCGAGGTCCGAGGGGTAGGCCGCCCTCGCCTCACGCAACGACGAGACCCGCCCGGTCAGTGCGTCCAAGGCGTGTTCGAGGTCCGGCATGCTCACCCTCCGACGCTACGCCACCCGGGATAATGGTAGCCATAAGGGGTAGATGCTTGCTGCTATGGAATCCACCGCGATGATCACTCCCGGGCTGGCCCGCGACCTGGCGACGCTGGGCAGACTGGGAGAGGACACCTCCACCGAGACCGTGCTGCGCGGCCTGACCACCGCGCTCGCGGCGGGTGTCCCCGGATGCTCGGGCGGGTCGGCCGAACACTGGCGCGACCGGCGCGTCCTGACCTCCGGCTCGCACAGCGAACTGATCACCCTCGTCGAGGGCGAGCGTGAGATCGGCGAGGGCCCCTCCACCGAGGCCCGCCAGACCGGCGCCCGGGTGGCCGTCGCCGACGTGCTCACCGACACCCGCTGGCCGCGCTACGCCGCCCTGGCCACCCGCTGCGGGGTCCGCTCGGTGCTCGCCGTGCCCATCAAGGTGCCGCCCGCGCTGCTGGTCGTCGGCCTCTACTCGGTGCGGCGCGACGCGTTCTCGCCGCAGGGGGCGCAGTCGCTGGCGGAGATGCTGACCGAGCAGGTCGGCGTCGCCATGGCCAACATGTCGGACTTCGACGAGGTCCGTACGGACGCCGCCCAGCTCCAGGAGGCACTGGCCGGGCGCGCCCTCATCGACCAGGCCAAGGGCATCATCATGCAGACCAGCGGATGCACCGCCGAGGCCGCCTTCGACGAACTGCGCAGGATCTCCCAGCACCACCAGGTCAAGGTGGCCGACCTGGCCAGGCTCCTGGTCGAGGAGCATCAGCGCAAGAACCGCCGCCGCTAGCCGATCGCCGCCAGAGCGTCGTCGAGGGTGTCGTAGATCGGCAGCCGCTGCGCCAGGCCGGTGATCCACATCACCTTGGACTTGGCGTACTCGACGCCGATGAGCGCGAACTTCGCGCCCGAGCTGAGGCTGGTCTGCCAGTGATGGACGATCAGCCCCAGCGCTCGCGAGTCCATGAACGTCACCCCGGCCAGGTCGAGTATCAGGTCCGGCCCCGCCAGGGAGAGGTAGTCCGCGAACTGCTCGCGCGTCGTGGCGTCGAGCACACCGTCGACCCTGATCACGGCAATCTCGTCAACGGTGGACGACGTCAGGCTCAGGGCGGCCGTGGACCCCTCGCCATTCTCGGGCACTGTCACGGGGCAACCTTACTGTCACTGAAGTAGAGAGGAATACTCCTTCGGGAGTAGGGCATACTGGTGTCCGAAGTCCAGCAGAGGGCTTTCGTCTCGAACGTTGAGCGAGGCGTGCCTCTGTATGGGCTTTTCCTGTTACAGAGGCCGCCTGCCACCCCATAGAGGAGCAGCGATGGCTGTGCAGGAACTCGTCCTCGAAGAGATGACCGCCGAAGAGCTCCTGGCCGAGATGGTCGGGGAAGGAACCCCCGACAGTCTCAGAGAACGGCTTCGCGAGCGCATCGTGGAGATGCACCGGCCGCTGGCGATGGAGATCGCCCGGCGGTACCGCTACCGCGGCGAGCCGCTGGAGGACCTCCTCCAGGCGAACAGGGGGAACGCCTGGGGAGCGGCGTGCGAGGGGGGATCCTCGGCGGGCTGGGCGGGCCCGGGGCCGGCCGCGGTCACCTGCTCGGTCGCCGTCACCGTGTCGTGCGGTCCGTCATACGGGGAGTCGGGGTCGGGATCCCGGGCCGCGTCATGAAGGGGGTCGGTGTCCGCCGTGCCGTCATGGAGGGGATCGGCGTGCGCCGTGCTGTCCTGGAGCGGGTCGGCGTGCGCCGTGCTGTCCTGGAGCGGGTCCGGGTCACCGGGGGCTGGGTGGGGGCCGGTGTCATTGGTGGTGTGCCTGTCCGACACGACCAGCACGTCCTCGTCATTCCTGCCGTACGGCTCCCGGTGGGTGCCGCCGGTCTTGTCGTCCGTGGTGTACTCGTCGTCGCGGTCGTTCCGTACCTGCTGGTCGGAGCGCTGCGACGGCACGTTCAGCTCGTCGTTCATACCCGTCACCGTCCTCGGGTCGTCTCGTGCAGTAATTCCTCGAAGAGCGCGCGATAGTGGACCATCGCCTGGCGCAGGTCCTCGGTCGAGGCCTCCTTGCGGGTCGCGCGCTCGCTGATGTCGTGCGCCTTCCGGTAGTGGGTCAGCGTCTCGGCGTGCCCCACCGACAGGTCGGCGATCCGCTGGCGGAAGTCCTCCGTCGGGTAGCCGCGCTCGGCCATGACCGCCGTCACCAGCTGATCGGCCTCCGCCACGGCGGATTCGGGGGCGTCCACGAAGCGCTCCTGCACCTCGGCCCACCGGTGGGCGTAGTCGTCACGTGACTGTTCGGGAAGCGGCTTGATGTCCAGCTCGGCGTGGCGCTGCTCGCGGGCGATCAGCTCCTGCTCGGCCTCGCGCTTGGTGTCGTGCTCGGCCATCGTGCGCTCGTACTCGGGGCCGAAACGGTCGCGCAACCGGCTGCGGCGCTGTTGCTGCACGACCACGTAGGCCACCGCGGCGACCGCCGCGATCGCGACCACGACGAGGGCCACCCAGATCAAGGTGTCCATATTGTTCGCCTCCGGTCTCTTCTGTTGAGACCGCGAACTGCCCAGCGAAGCGCCGGTGAAACGCCGCCTTCAGCCCTCTTCCAGGGCCTTTCTGGCGGCTTCCAGCACGGCTGCGACGTGGGAGCCGTCAGGGGCCGCAGGGATCTCCACGAAGCCGGTCGCCGGGTCGTAGCCGACGTCGAGCCCGGCGTCGACCAGCCGCTTGGCCCACCGCAGCGCGGTGTTGAGCCGCTCGGGCGCGGGCGGCCTGCCCTGCGCCGCCGCCGACAGGTTGCGCAGGTTGGTGGCGGGGCCGGACTGGGAGTGGGCTCGCTCCAGCTTCCACGGCAGCGCCCGGCTGTGGTCGAGCATCGGCTTGGCCAGCCCCGCGGCCCGCTTGGCCTGCAGCACCCCGGACTCGCTCACCCCGAAATGGGCGGCCAGCTCCTGCACGCTCAGCCCGCGGGCGACCAGCCTGGCCAGCTCGTCGCGGTCGATCGTCGGCCTGCGCCCCATGGGCCACCTCCGGGCATGACGTGCGGACGCGCAAGAGAACCACCGGCGCCGGCGGGTGCGGACGATCTCGCCGACGTCGCGGCGCCAGAGACGACGAAGCCCTGATGAGAATCGCTCCCCATCAGGGCTTTAACGTCGGGATGACAGGATTTGAACCTGCGACCCCTTGACCCCCAGTCAAGTGCGCTACCAAGCTGCGCTACATCCCGTGGTGCTGTCGCGTGGCCGAGCTTCTCGCTCTGCTCCGCGGGGAAAACATTACCATGCGCCACGGACCTCTCGGCGCCACCTTTCCGCCGGTCCGCCTGTTGAGAGCGGACCCTAGAGTGTCCCCATGGGCATGGTCGGGACGGTCGGGCTGGTGCTGCATCCTCAGCGCGACTCCAAGGAGGCGATCGACATCATCCTCGGCTGGGCCGCCGGTCGGGACGTCACGGTGCTCGGGCTGCCCGAGGAGGTGGGGCGGATCGACTGCAGCGCGGTGGCGGTCGACGGCGAGACGCTGGTGGAGCGGGCCGACCTGGTGGTGAGCCTGGGCGGCGACGGCACGATGCTGCGCACGATGCGGCTGATCGCCGGTCGCGGCACCCCGGTGCTCGGCGTCAACCTGGGGCGGCTGGGCTTCCTCGCCGAGATCGACGTGGCCGAGCTGTCGGAGACGCTCTCGGCGATCGACCACAACCGCCACACCGTGGAGCCGCGGATGGCGGTCCGCACCAGGCTCGGAAATCAGGAGCTGATGGCGTTCAACGACATCGCCCTGGTGCGCTTCCCGGGCGACGGGCTGGCGGCGGTGACCGTCACCGCGGCCGGCAACCCGTTCGTCAACTACGCCGCCGACGCGGTGATCGTGGCCACCTCCACCGGGTCCACCGCGTACAGCTTCTCCGCGGGCGGGCCGGTGGTCTCGCCGCGGGTGGAGGCGGTGCTGGTGGTGCCCGCGGCGGCGCACTCGGCGTTCAACCGGGCGCTGGTGCTGCCGGCGGACGAGGAGGTCAGACTGGAGCTCCTGCCGTCCAGCGGGCAGCTCGCCGTCGAGCTGGACGGCAGGGTGGTGGGCCGCCTCGGCCCCGGCGACCGGATCACGGTGACGGCCTGCCCGGGAGCCGCCAAGGTGGTGCGCCTGGGCACCACCTTCTACGAGCGCGCCCGCCGCAAGCTCCGGGTCGACGGCAGCGCCGAGATCGCCTGAGCCCGCCCTCTACGGCGGGGAGCCGGCGCGGCGGTGGCGGGCGCGGCGAGGGAGCGGCCGGTCGCCGTACGGGCCGTCCGGCCCGGGAAGGGGAGCCCGCGGGGTGTCGTCGGCGAAGAAGGACTCTCCGGAGGGCCGGGGCGCGGGCTCCGGTTCGCCGGAGGCGGCGCCGGACGGGTTCGCGTGGCGGGAGGTGACGAGGGCGGCCAGCGCGGTGGTGATCGGCACGGCGGAGATGAGCCCCAGCGTGCCCACGACGCTGCGGGCCACCTCCTGGGCGATGACCGGCGTCGTCAGCACCTCGCCCAGCGGCTGCTCGCCGATGCTGAACAGCAGCAGCAGCGGCAGCGACGCCCCCGCGTACGCCAGGATGATCGTGTTGATGACCGACGCGATGTGCGCCCTGCCGATCCGGCTGCCCGCCCGGTAGAGGCGGCGGAACCCGTAGGACGGGTTGGCCGCTGCCAGCTCGGACACGGTCACCGACTGGGTGACCGTCACGTCGTCCAGGACCCCCAGCGCGCCGATCATGATGCTCGCCAGCAGCAGCCCCTGCGTGTCGATGGACATGCTCATGTCGAGGGTGAACGAGCTGTCGTCGGTGATGCCGCTCAGCTTGGCGACCCCGATCACCGCGTACGAGAGCACGCCGGTCACGGCGAGGCTGGCCAGCGTGCCGAGCACCGCCATCGAGGTCGCCAGCGTGAACCCGTGCGTCAGGAACAGCACCGACAGCATGATCGCCGAGGCGCCCACGATCGCGACCAGCATCGGCGGCTCGCCGCCCAGGATGCCGGGGATCACGAACGTCAGCAGCAGCACGAACGTGATCGCCAGCCCCAGCAGCGCCGTCAGCCCCCGCCAGCGCCCGAACGCGATCACCGCCAGCGCGAACGCCGCCCCGAGCAGCAGCAGCGGCGCCGACCGGTCGTGGTCGGACAGCTGGTAGGCCGGCATGCCCTCCTCGGCCTGCGGGTTGTGCAGCAGCACCACGTCGTCGCCCGCGGTGAAGCGCTGGGAGCCCGGCCCGCTGGGCAGCGACAGGGTGACTTGGCGGCCCTCGTCGCGCCCCTCGCCGACGGTGACGGTCGCCTTGCCGCAGGTCGCCGGGTGCGGCTCGGGCGCGCCGGGCTGCGTCTCACCGCACGGCTCCAGCGCCACCGCGGTGATCGTGCCGGCCACCCGCTGGAACCCGGTCTGCTCCTGGGGCGCCTCCGGACGCCCGTCCGGCCACAGCAGCACCAGCGCCGCCAGCGTGACGGCCGCCAGCGGCAGCAGAACGGCCAGCGTGGCCACGACGGCCCGCCGTGAGGCGGGCACCGCGGTGCCGTGCGCATGATCGTGCGCGTGGTTGGCGCCCATCCCTGATCAGACCTCCTCGTCCGGTCGGCGAGTGCGACAGTACTGCACGTGGACGGGGTGGGTAGGCCATCGGAATGGCGACGCTCGTGGGCACCTCGGGGTGGCAGTACGCGGACTGGCGCGGCGTCCTCTATCCCGAGGGGGTGCCGCAGCGGCGCTGGCTGGAGACGTACGCGGAGACCTTCCCCACGGTCGAGAACAACAACGCGTTCTACCGGCTGCCGAAGCCGGAGACGTTCGCCGGCTGGCGCGAGCGCACCCCCGACGGCTTCGTCATGGCGGTCAAGGCCAGCCGCTACCTCACCCACATCAAGCGGCTGGACGAGCCCGAGGAGCCCGTCGCCAGACTGATGGCGGCCGTGTCGGGGCTCGGCGGCACGCTCGGCCCGATCCTGCTGCAGCTCCCGCCCACGCTGCGGGCCGACCCCGGCCGGCTGGAACGCTGCCTGAGCTGCTTCCCCGGGCATGTCAGGCTGGCCGTGGAGTTCCGGCACGAGTCGTGGTGGACCGGCGAGACCCGGGCGATCCTGGAGGCCCGCGAGGCCGCCCTGTGCTGGGCCGACCGGCTCAACCGGCCGCAGAACCCGTTCTGGCGGACCGCGCCGTGGGGATATGTGCGGCTTCATCAGGGCCGCGCCGCCGACGGGTTCTCGTACGGGGACGCGGCGCTGAAGACCTGGGCCGGGCGGGTCCGCGAGGCGGGCTGGCGCGACGCGTACGTGTACTTCAACAACGACCCCGGCGGCGCGGCGGTGCGGAACGCCGCGCGCTTTGCCAGACTGCTTTAGGTGCGTACCCGCCTGTATCGGGACGGCCGGCTGGAGAAGGAGAACTTCCCCCTCGCCGAGGTCTCCGACCACGTGTCCGACCACCGCAACGCGATCTGGATCGACCTGTGCCGGCCGACGCCTGAGGAGCTGACCGCGCTCGGCGACGAGCTGGGCCTGCACGAGCTGGCCGTCGAGGACGTGCTCGCCGACCACCAGCGCCCCAAGGCCGACGTCTACGCCAACCACCTGTTCATCACCGTGTACGCGATGCGCTTCGACGGCGACCGGTTCGCCCCGGCCGAGATCGACGTCTTCGTCACCGAGACCGCCCTGGTCACGGTCAGGCTGGACCCGGCGGTCGACCTGGACGAGGTGGTCCGGCGCTGGGACGCCGCGCCCGCGCTGGCCGCGAACGGGGTGCTGTTCCTGCTGCACGGCCTGCTCGACTGGGTGGTCGACGGCCAGCTGGAGCTGGTGCTCGACCTGGACGGACGGGCCGAGGACCTGGAGGAGGAGCTGTTCGAGGAGCGGCCCGCCGACGCCAGGGAGGTGCAGCGGAAGATGTACGAGCTGCGCAAGACCTCCGCGCATTTCCGCAAGGTCGTGATGCCGATGCGGGAGCTCTTCGGCACCCTGCTCCACCGCGACCAGGGCATCCTGCGCGGCTCCCAGATGATGCCCTACTACCAGGACGTCTACGACCACGTGCAGCGCACCGCCGAGCTGCTGGAGTCGCTGCGCGACCTGCTGGCCAACATGCGCGAGACGCGCCTGGCCCAGCAGGGCTTCCGGCTCAACCAGATCATGAAACGGCTCACCGGCTGGGCGGCCATCATCGCGGTGCCCACCGCCATCACCGGCTTCTACGGCCAGAACGTGCCGTTCCCCGGTTCCGGCCAGCCGGTGGGGTTCTGGATGTCGCTGGTGCTGGTGTCCGTCGTGTCGGTGGCGCTGTACGTGGTGTTCAAGAAGAACGACTGGTTGTAGGGCGGCGGGCAGGGCACGCCCCGATCCTCCAGCGTCAGGCCGACCCGCACCGTCACCTCGCGCGCGCCGCCGGCCGGGTGCAGCGGCAGGCAGCGGCCGCCGGCGACGAGCGTCCTGCGCCCGATCGGGGTGGCGATCAGCGACAGCTCGCCGTACGCGGCCGGCGCCGCCAGCCGCAGCAGCCACGCCCCCTCGGGCGTACGCGACCGGGTCCCGTCGAGCGCGTAGTAGTCGAGCACGCCGCCGCCGGTGGACACCACGGCGCGCATGGTGAAGCCGCGGCCCTCGGCGGTGAACAGCTCCGCCGAGGGCGCACGGTAGACCGAATGGACGTACGCGAGAGCGAACGCCCCGGAGGGCGGCAGCACCAGCCCGTTGACGGCCGGACGGCCCGGCCCGCCGCCGGAGCCGAGGGCCAGCACCGCGGCGAGCGAGAGGGCCAGCCGGATCAGCCCTTCTCCTTGAAGTAGCGGGCCGCGCCGGGGTGCAGGGCGACCGGCCGCACCTGCTGGGCCAGCGCCGGGTCGAGCTTGTCGGCCTCCGGGTGGACCGCGACCAGCTCCTGCTTCTTCTCGAACAGCGTCCGGGTGATGTCGTAGGCCAGCTGCTCGTCCATGGTGTCGGGCACCAGCAGCACGTTGGCGATGCCGACCGTCTCCACGGAGCCTTCGAGCTTGTAGACGTCCAGGCCGATGTCGAGCCCGACGTACTGCTCGCCGTACTCGCGCTGCATCTCCGCCAGCACGTCGGCGGTGTCGATGATCTTGATGTCGGGCTTGCTGGTGGCCAGGTCCACCACGCCGGCCGTGGGCAGGCCGCCGACCCAGAAGAACGCGTCGACGGTGCCGTCCTTGACGGCCTGCACCGACTCGTTGATCGACAGCTGCTGCTTGCTGATGTCGGTGTCGGGGTCGAGCCCGGCCGCCTCCAGCATCCGCCTGGCCACGACCTGCGTGCCGGAGTTCGGCGGGCCGAGCGAGACCGTCTTGCCCTTCAGGTCGGCCACCTTCCCGGCCTGCACGCCCGGGGCGACCACCACGTGCGCGTAGTTGTCGTAGATCCGGGCCAGCGCCTTGATCGGCTGCTTCTCGGTGAACGAGCCGGTGCCGTTGACCGCGTCGGCGGCCGTGTCGGCCTGGGAGAAGCCGATGTCGGCCTTGCCGGTGGCCAGCAGCTTGATGTTCTCGACGGAGGCGGAGGTGACCGAGGCGGTGGCCTGGGTGTCGGCGATGTTGGCCGACAGCTGCTTGGCCAGGCCGCCGCCGTAGACGTAGTAGACGCCGGTGGTGCCGCCGGTGGCGATCGACAGCCGGTTGCCCGAGCCTCCGCCGGCGCCTCCGCAGCCCGCGATCAGGCCGGCCACGGCGAGCACCGCAAATATCCGCTTCACGCTGGGACGCTCCTTCTTCTGATGAGGTGGACGGCTGCCGCGGCGGCCAGCACGGCCAGGCCCGCGACGATCGGGACGGGTTCGAGGAACAGCAGCAGCACGGCGGCCACCGCGGCCAGCAGCCGCTCGGGCGCGCCGGCCAGGTCGCCGGTGGCCATCGCCAGGGCCGCCACCGCGACGGCCGACACCGCCGTCATGGCCAGCACGGTGCCGAACGGCCCCTGGCCGAGCAGCGCCTGGCCGTGCGGGGTGAGCACGAACGCGAACGGCACGAGGAAGGCCGGCAGCGTGTAGCGCCAGGTCATCATCATGGTCCGGTACGTGTTGCCGCCGGTGATGGCGGAGGCCGCGACCGCCGACAGCGCGGTCGGCGGGCTCACCTCGGACAGCACCGCGTAGTAGAAGATGAACATGTACGCCTCGGCCTGCCCCACGCCGAGAGCCGTCAGCGCGGGGGCGATGATCACCGCTGCGATGATGAAGCTGGCCGTCACCGGCACCGCCAGGCCGAGCAGCATGACCGCCAGGGCCGCCATCACCGTGGTCAGGATCAGGTTGCCCGCGGCGAAGTCCACGATGATCGAGCTCAGGTTCAGGCCGAGCCCGGTCTGGGTGATGACGCCGACGATGATGCCCGCCGCCGCGCACACCGCGGTCACCGGGAGCACCTCCAGCGTGCCCTTGGCCAGCGCCCGGCCGATCCGCCTCGGGCCCATCCGGTGGGCGGGGTCCAGGAACGACAGGGCGAACGCGACCGCGGTGGCGATCACCACCGACTGGAACGCCGACCGGTCCATCGCCATCAGGACCACGATCAGGATCAGCGAGCTGAAGTGGTAGCCGAAGCGCAGCAGCAGCCTGCCGACGCCGGGCGTGTCCACCCGCACGGCGTGCGTGCCGAACCGGCGGGAGTCGATCTCGATCGCCAGCAGGATGCCCAGGTAGTAGAGGATCGTCGGGATCGTCGCGTAGATCAGCACCTGCAGGTAGCTGACCCGCATGACCTCCGCGATGATGAACGCCGCCGCGCCGAGTGTCGGCGGCGACAGGATGGCGCCGATGCCGGCGGCCGCGAGGATGCCGCCGGCGGGCTCTCTCGGGTAGCCGGCCCGCCGCAGCACCGGCCAGGCCACGCTGCCCAGGCTCACGGTGGTCGCCACGCCCGAGCCGGACACCGTGCCGAGCAGGAATCCGGCGGTGGTGACGGTGCGGCCGGGGGCGGCGCGTGACCTGCGGAAGGCGGAGAAGCTCAGGTCGATGAAGAACCTGCTGGCGCCGGAGTAGTCGAGGACCGCGCCGTAGACGGTGAAAAGGATGATGTAACTTGCCGCCACCTGGAGAGGGACGCCGAAAAAGCCTTCCGTGCCCGTATAGAGCTGCGACACGATCTGGTCGAGGTCGAGACCTCGGTGGCCGATCGTCCAATCGACGGGCAGCATCGCGCCGTAATAGGCATATGCCAGAAAAATGGCGCAAATGATGGAGAGAACCGCGCCGACCGTGCGGCGCACCGCCTCCAGCAGGAGCAGGGTCAGCCCTATCCCGGCGATCACGTCCAGCTCGGACAGCGCCGCGCCCGACCCTCGATCGCGGAACGACTCGATGTCCGCCAGCGGGTACACGAGCACCGCCAGCGAGGCCAGCGCCAGCAGCCAGTCACCGACGGTCGGCCACTCGCCTTTCCGGCGCACCGGACCCTCCGCCCCGACCTCCACCGGAAGCGTGTCCGCGACCGGCGCCGGCCCGGGCTCGTCCGCCGCCCCGGTCGTCCGGTCGAGGACCAGCGTGTCGTCAGGTGTGTCCGGGCGGGCGGTGTCCAGAAGACCGGTGCCCGGGCGGGAGAGAGTGTCCGGGGGGTCGGTGTCCGGACGGGTGGCGGTGTCCGGGGGGTCGGTGTCCGGACGGGTGGCGGTGTCCGGGGGGTCGGT
>NZ_BAABFD010000022.1:0-173834 GCF_039540635.1 Nonomuraea ferruginea
GCCACCGAGAAAAAGGATGAAGAAGACATAGATGATGCAAGTGTGACAATGAATGGTATTGCTGCTTAAATAGCACCAGATCGCAGAGTGGCCTCATTCTCATACACCACGATCTTGGACGCGGCCCGACAGAGTGATCGCCCGGCCCGTCTCTGACAGGCTCGCCCCCGTGAAAACGCTCTTTCCCGGACGGTGGATCGGCGGTGTGACACTCGTCTTGGGGCCGGTGGTCATGTGCGCCGGATATCTGCTGCGTTACCTGAGCACAGTCACCGCCCTCACCCCTCAGCAGCAGGGGTGGGCCGAGGCGCAGCCGTTCGCCGCCTACGGTCAACTCCTCGCATACACCTCCGAACCCGCCCTTCTCACCCTCGCTTACGCGGTCTTCGCGCTGGGAGCGGTGCTGCTCTTCCCCGCCTTCGTCGCGCTGGCTCAGCGGGTCGGTGGCGGCCTCGCCTTCTGGGGCGCCGCCCTGCTGGTCGCCGGGCTTTTCTCCCGCCTGTACTTCGCCGGCGCCGACCAGACCGCCTTCCAGCTCACCGAGGTCATCGGGCTGGACCAGGCGACGAATGCGATCATGAAGGAGTACGTCGACATCTCCTACGGGCCGTGGCGGATCCCGGTCTGGGCCTCGGTCGGCCAGTACGCGGGCTCGCTCCTCTTGGCCGTCGCCGCCTGGCGCTCAGGCCTCTTCGGCACCGCCCGAGCCGCGATGCTGCTGCTGGCAGGAGGCACCTGGATGGGCGTGCTGAAGGGCGCATCCATCCCCGACGTCCTGGTCACCGGCCTGCTCTGCGTGGCCCTGGTCCCGCTGGGCGCGCAGGTGCTACGGGACCGGCTGCCTGCCCCAACCGGGCGTTCGAAGATACTCAGCTGGTAGGACAGTGGTCATCGTGCGGGACGCCGGCGCATCTTGATGTCGCGCATGTCGGTCACCGCGACACGCAGGACGTCGTACGCCTGACTGTAGGCGTCGAGCGCCGCGAGGGCGCGCCGGGTGGCGTCGTGCTCGCCGTCGTCCGGCCCGGCCGGCACCTGGCAGCGGAAGGTGAACGCGGACAGGGTGCCGTCGTGGGTGAAGGCGCCCCGCTCGGTGAAGCCCACCTCGGACGCGGCGAGTACGGCGGCGCGGCCGGTCTCGTCGAGATCGCCGAACTTGCCGGAGACGATCACTCTGAACACTGTGGGTCCTTCCTGACGGCGTAGGTGAGGATGTGGCCGCCGAGCAGTTCCTCGGCCGCGTCGAGGATGCCGAGGACGGCCGCGGCGATGGTGTCGGGCTCCTTCCCGATGGCCGTGCGCCGGCCGATCTCCGTGTACACGAGTGAGTGCAGGGCGCCGATCTGCCAGGCCACCACGCGGGGCGGTGAGGGACGCGCCGATCTCCTCGGCGAGTGGGGAAATTTTAAGCTGACTCTATATTTGGAGTCCACTGGATTTTTCTGCAGGGGTGCTGCCGACGGCCCTACCGATCAGCCTCGCCGTCGTGGCATGTTGAAAGGGAGGAACCTCCTGGGAGGAGGGTCGGGGGACATGATGTGGGATTACGGGGCCGGCTCCTGGTTGGTCGGGGGCATCACCATGATCTTGATCTGGGCGCTGATCATCACTGCGATTGTGGCGCTGGTCCGCTACATCGGCGGCTCCCGGAACACGGGGATGCCGTGGAACCGGCAGGGATCGCTGCGGCCCGAGGACGTGCTCGCCGAGCGGCTCGCCCGAGGAGAGGTCGACGTCGACGAGTACAAGCGTCGTCTGGAACTGCTGCAGGGGCGAAGATGAGTTCCACGCGACACCGGCGCTAGGCAGGACGGGGCACGGAGGCCCACTCGGGGAGGGTGAACCACCGGGGCACGGCGCGGCGTAGCGCCTCGGGACCCTGCACCTCGACCGCCTGGAGGCGCAGGGCGTCCGGCCAGCTCAGGTTGCCGCGCCAGACCTCGACCATGCTGCGCACATCGGCGGTCACCGTCACGGTCACGGCGTGGCCGGGGTCCGTGTCGCAGACGTCGACCTCGTCACTGGTGATCACGAGCCACCAGCGGCGACTGTTGGACGGCACGTCCGGGAACCGGAACTCGATGACCGTCCGCCCGTCCGGAACGGCGGTCCGGTCGACGTTGCGGTGCATGTCCCACAGCAGCAGCTTCGGGTCCAGGTCCTCGTCGCCCAGCTCTCCGATCCAGCGGATGCCCCAGGCGGCGAGTGCCTCGACCACGGGGCGCAGCTCGTGGCCGGCCTGGGTCAGGACGTATCGCACGTCGTTGTCCTTGACGTGCCTCTCCACGATGCCTGCCTGGGTGAGCTGGTGCAGCCGCCGGGACAGCAGCGTGGGGGACATGCGCGGCAGTCCGCGGCGCAGCTCGTTGAAACGCTCGGTCCCGCACACCAGCTCCCGGATGACGAGCAGGGTCCAGCGTTCGTCGAGCAGTTCGACGGCCTTGGCCACGGGACAGAACTGGTGGTAGGAGGAGCCCATGTCCCGGAGTCTAGATTCGGCCGCCACGAATGCCAGTGGCAGCCGGATGCCGGTACAGATCGTGTACTAGATAGCGCATCCGCCCCTCCTTACCGTCGATTCCAGTCCACCGATCACGACGAGGGAGCAGTGCGATGACCGTCCCGAGCGACCCGACAGAGGCCGACCGTGCCCTGAAGGCCAAGCACCGCGCCATGTGGGCGCAGGGCGACTACGCCGCGGTCGCCGCCGAGGTCATCCCCGACCTGGGCGCGATCCTGACCGAGGCCTGCGGGGTGGGGCCCGGGGACCGGGTGCTGGACGTGGCCGCCGGGTCCGGCAACGCCGCCATTCCCGCCGCGCTGGCCGGGGCGAGCGTGGTGGCCGGCGACCTGACCCCCGAACTGCTGGAGGCCGGACGGGCCCTGGCGGCGCGGCGCGGCGCGGAGGTCGAGTGGCGGCAGGCCGACGCGGAGGCCCTGCCGTTCGCGGACGGCGAGTTCGACACGGTCGTGTCCTGTGTCGGGGTCATGTTCGCTCCCCACCACCAGGCCAGTGCCGACGAGCTGGTCCGGGTCTGCCGCCCGGGAGGCACGATCGGCCTGCTCAACTGGACGCCGGAGGGGTTCATCGGCCAGATGTTCGCGACGATGAAACCGTTCGTGGCCCCGCCTCCGCCCGGCGCGCAACCCCCTCCGCTGTGGGGCGACGAGGACCACGTCCGTGCGCTGCTCGGGGACGCGGTCACCGAGGTCGTCGCGCGCCGGCAGCTGGTCACGGTCGACCGGTTCGCTCACCCCGGCGCGTTCCTCGACTACTTCAAGGCCAACTACGGCCCGACCATCGCCGCCTACCGGGGGATGGCCGGGGACCCCGAACGGGTCGCCGCCCTGGACCACGCTCTCACCGAGCTGGCCCGCGACCATCTGCGAGGTGAGGAGAAAGCGGTGATGGAATGGGAGTATCTCCTCCTCACAGCACGCAAGCGCGCCTGACGTCGCCTCACCACTCGCGCGCCGCGCGCCGGGGCAGCACCACGCCGACCTCGTACGCGAGCACCACCGCCTGCACGCGGTCCCGCACGCCGAGTTTGGCGAAGATGCGGTTGATGTGCGTCTTCACGGTCGCCTCGCCGAGATGCAGCTCACCGGAGATCTCCCGGTTGGAGAGTCCCCGAGCCAGCAACCGCAGCACCTCGGCCTCCCGGGCGGTCAGGTCGGTCAGGCCAGGAGCGCTGACCGGTGGCGCCAAGGAGGTGTAGTGGTCGATCAGACGGCGGGTGATCTCGGGTGAGAGCAGCGTGTCTCCACGGACGACGGCGTGCAGCGCGCCCGCCAGCTCCTTCGGCGGAGTGGTCTTGAGCAGGAAACCGCAGGCGCCTGCGCGTAACGACCGGTAGACGTACTCGTCGAGGTCGAACGTGGTCAGCATGACGACGCGGCGGTCGGGGCGGTCCGCGAGGATCCGCTCCGTCGCGGCCACGCCGTCGAGCCTCGGCATGTGGATGTCCATCAGCACGACGTCCGGCTCGTGCCGGGCAGTCAGTCTCAGCGCCTCCTCGCCGTCCGCGGCCTCCGCGACCACCTCGATGCCGGGCTGGGTGCCGAGGATCATCCGCAGGCCGGTGCGTACGAGCACCTCGTCGTCCGCGATGAGGACGCGCGTCACACCGACGCTCCCGTACGCGACGGCGTGGAGCTTCCGCTCAAGGGCAGCTCCACCCGCACCTCGAACCCGCCGCCCTTCCCCGGACCGGTGGTGGCCGTGCCTCCGAAGAGCTCGACACGCTCGCTGATCCCCGTCACCCCGAGACCACTGCCGTCGCTCCGGCGGACGATCCGGGGGCCGTCGTCGACGACGTGGATCCTGAGATCGGTGTGTCCGACCTCGATCGCGACGGAGACCGCGGCCCCCGGGGCGTGTTTGACCACGTTGGTGAGGGCCTCCTGCAGCACCCGGTAGCCGCTGACGTCGACGGCCGCGGGAACCCTGCCGAGGTCGCCGTCGGCGGTGACGTCGACCCGCACGCCGGCGGCCCGGACTCCGCTCAGGAGCGGATCGAGGTGCCGTAACGAGGGCAGCCGCTCCAGACTCCCCTCAGCCCGGAGGACGACGAGCAGGCGGCGCAACTCGGTGACGACGTCACGACCGACGTCCTGCACCGCGTCCAGTGACTCATGGGCCTGCCGGACGTCGGAGTCGAGCACGGCCTGGGCGGCTCCGGCCTGCAGCACCATCACGGCGACGCCGTGCGAGACGATGTCGTGCAGCTCGCGGGCCACCCGGAGCCGCTCGTCGGTGCGGGCGGCGGCCTCCCGTTCGGCGGCGAGCGCGACCAGGCGTTCGGCCTCGGCACGCCGCATGCGTACGGCGTAGGCCGGTCCCATGACGGCGAGCGCGACGAAGACGATGAAGGCCCAGTCGGGGTCGTCCGCGATCGTGGTCTCGATCCCGGCCGCGAGGAAGTAGGAGACGGCGGCGATCACCGGCCCGTGGCGGCCGCCCACCGCGACGCACGCGAAGCAGACGACGACCAACGCCGCGAGCGGCGTGACCGGCGATTCGGGGAAGGAGCGGCGTGAGGCTCTGCGCGACGAAGCAGGCCCCGGCCAGGACCACCGCGGCCCGTGGGTAGGTGCCGCAGGCGGCGACCGCGAGGCAGTAGCCGGCGAGCAGCACGGTCAGCACGGCCATCCAGCCGCCGGACAACTCGGTGGGGCTGGGACCGTCGCCCTCGACGTACGGGGCGAGCGGCACGTAGAGCTCGGCCAGGCCGAACCCGAACAGCGCGAGACCCGCGGCGACAGTCACGAGGTCACGCCGCCCGATGCCCCGGAGCCATCCCATGGCAGGGAGCGTATGCGAACCGCCCGCCGCCTGGCATCAACCCACGGGTTGATCGGCGTCCCGCGGAATCAACCCGTGGTTCAACGTCCCGGCCGACGACCTGGGCGGTGCGGCGCTCCTAGCCTCTGCGTCGTCGGCCGGATCATGACAGGAGATGTCGATGGATGACCAGACCACCAGACCGTACGGCTCGCGTTTCGCGGCGGTCGCGATGGCGGGCGGCGGTGTTCTCTACAGCGCGGCCGGCGCCTTCTACTGGGCGATGTTCCCGGACGAGGTGTCCGAGACCGCGGCGAACGCGGACGTGGCCGCTTCCGCCCTCGGCGCCTGGCGGGTGGAGACGCTCCTCTTCGCGCTGGCGCACCTGCTGCTCCTGCCCGCGATGGCGGGTCTGATCGTGGCGGTCGGCCGCCGCAAGCGCCTGGTCGCCACCATCGGCGGGGCCTTCGTCGTTCCCGCTCTCTACTTCTCGGCGGTCCACCTCTGGTACTACAACGCCTTCTTCGGGGCCCTCGCCGGAGGGGGCGTGACGGCGGACGCGGCCCGGCCGGTCGTCGACGCCCTCGACAACGACCCGCTGGTGGTGGCGTCGTTCCTGGTCTGGATCCTGGGCTGGCTGATCGGGCTCCTGATCCTGACCTTCGGCGCGTGGCGAGCACGCCTCGTGTCCCTGTGGGTGCCGCTCGTCCTCACCGCCGGCATGGTGCTCGAGGCCGTCTCCAGCGGCCTGGCGCCCAAACTCGGGGTGAGCGCGCTGATGGCCGCCGGGCTGATCGGGCTGGCGCGGGGTCTCCGCCCGAGCCGCGTGGAGAGCGTGTCGGTGGCCGGGCGGTAGCCGCCCCGCTCAACCGGCCATGCCCAGGAGCACCGCCGCGGTGCCCATGGCGAGGGCCAGAGGATAGGCCCACCATCGCGGAGCCGGGCCGTCCTTGAGCACACGCACCCCTAGCGGCACGAGCGCCACGCACAGGCCGGCAGCGGCGACGACGGACATCGGTCCGGTGCCTTTGAGCACGCCGATCGGCAGGGCGCTCATCGATGCCAGGGCCACGGATCCGGTGATCCCCAGCACGCGCGCCCGCCACGTCCCCACGGCCAGCACGACCCAGCCGAAGAAGATCGCGAAGGACAGGGCGTGGAACACGTGGAAGGCGCTGTAGGAGGCGGCGACGGCCTGCTGAGCCGTCCGCAGGCCCTGGACGTCGACGAGCTGGAAGGCGAGATGGTCGACGCCGGCGTGGAAGGTCCGGGCGAACAGGCCGAACAGGACCAGCACGCCGCCCCACAGCGCCCATCGCGGCTGCGTCACCCACACCCGCCGGACCAGGGCGATGACCGCGGGCCACAGCAGGACGTTCCCGGCGACGAAGGCGCTGTACGACAGGCTGATCCGGCCCGGGCTCGTGGCGAAGGCGGCGAGCTGCGCGGGGAAGAAGCCGTCCGCGTCCACGCGGAGGAGGACGCCGACGAGCATCAGAAGCGGCCCGAGGAGAAGCCCTGCCGCCTCGACCCAGCGACCGGGGAATGCGGTTGTCATGCCGTCGATCCAAGCGGTGGCGCCCTCGTCGCACATTGGCGGAAGGGCGAGCCTTCCGGGTAGCCCCGGCACTACCCCGGCTCCCCGCGTCAACGGGTGAGGCGGTCGTTGACCAGGCGCCGTCGTTCCGGAGACAGACCGCGAGCCGTCATGGCCCGCTCCAGGAGGTCGGGGTCGAAGCCCCGCCGCGCCATGTGGTCGATGAGGGGTTCGTACCGGTCGGCCCGGTCGCGCAGGAGCTCGGTGGCCAGCCGCAGTTCCAGGCGCACCACGGGAACGCGATGCGAGCCACAGTCGACCAATACGTAGTGCTGCCACGGGCCGCTGCCGATGCACTCCATCACGTCGGAGTCGGTCTCATGCTCGACCGTGCTGATCTCCACCTGGACCCCGTCGACCTCGTACCTGGTGAAGTACTGCGAGGCTCCCGGGAGCCAGGATGCCGCGTACAGGCAGGGAAAGGACGACAGAGCGGCGGCGAACGTGTCCACGTCCTCCCGCCGAGCCACCAGGAGATCGACATCCCCGGCGGGAAGCCGGACACCTTGCAGCAGAGCGGCACTCGTGCCGCCCACGCGGTATGTCGGGCCGGCTCCCAGGGCGGTCAGAGCCGTCTCCAGCGCCGCCGTCACGTCCTCCAGCCGCAGAGACGCCCCACCTGTGCTCATGACGGCCAGCGTATCGAGCGCCGGGAAGATCTTGATCATTTTGGACGATTTCAGTCCCCCGGTGGCGAGCGTTCTCACGGGCGGCACATACTGGAGGGGATGAAGCCAGCCAGCGGTGCGTCCCATCGCCACCTGCCCACAAGTCCCTTCAAGCCCCGGCCTCCCGCCCCGCCTGTCGAGCGGTTCAGCGTGGACGACCGAGTGACCCACGATCGGTACGGTCTCGGCGTCGTCATCGCCGTGGAAGACGAGATCGCCGTGTTCGTCGATTTCGGATCGCGCCAGGAGCGGATCACTACACCGTTCAACAAGCTGTACAAGCTCTGAGGCCCGCCCGACGGAGGAGAAGCTGCCGGACCTGAGCCCGGCAGCCATGTCGTGTCCCGCCCGACTCAGGCGAGCCGCCAGGCGAGGAGCCCCTCAGGCGCGTCCGCTTGCGCGAAACCCGCCGTGACCAGCTCTTCCTGGATCACCTCCCGCCCAGGACGGTAGGCGTTGCCGACGATCTCCTCCTCGCTGAGCACCTTGTCGCCCTCGGTGACCCGGTAGAGGTAACGGGCCTTGCAGGCTTCCCCGCTGGACTCGATGATCTCCGACAGGACCGTGTAGGTGTGCCGGCCCACCTGGCGTGACTCCAGCTCCCGGAGGGGAGACGGGGCCGGAGGGCCGCCGTCGCGCCAGGTGAAGATCAGCAGGCCACCCGGCTCCAGATGTGCCGCCAGCACCGGCCAGAGGCGCCGGCGATAGTCCGGTTCCAGGGCGTACATCACTCTGATCATCACCATGGCCTCGACCGGCTCGTCCAGGTCCAGGCTCAGCGCGTCACAGGAGAGCACGGTCACGCGTTCCAGCAGTTCCGCGCGCGCGTTCAGCCGTGACAGCAGCATCCCGCGCATGCCTGCCGAGGGCTCCAGGGCGAAGATCTCGGCCGGTGTCGAGTCGGCCAGCGACGTGGTGATCAGGCCGGTTCCCGCACCGATCTCCAGGATGCTCCGCCGTACGCCTGAGAGAAGCGAAGGCAGTTTCCGGCGGATCTCGACCCCGTGCTCGTTCTCGTGGAACAGGTCATAGAAGGGAAGGGAGACGAAGTCGGTCATGGCGGGCCACGCTACTCCCGTACGAGATTCCTGACAGGCGGGAAGTCCTCTTCGCCTCTCACGGGCGGAGGCACGACGAGAGCGCGTCACACCAGGCAGAACTCGTTTCCCTCAGGGTCGGCCATCACCACGTGATCCGGTCTTTCCCGCAGGTCGTCCTGGCGGATCACCGTCGCGCCCGCGGCGGTCAACCGCTCGACCGCCTCGACCACACGCGGCCACCGCACCTCCCAGGGCGTGCCGCGGCCTCCGCCGACCTGTACGTCGAGGTGCAGCCGGTTCTTGACCACCTTCGACTCCGGCACCTGCAGGAAGGACAAGTCAGGACCTACCCCGTCGGGATCGGACAGATAGGCGCCCTCATCCCACTCCTCCTCCGGGACGTCGTGATGCGCGAACCACTCCTCCCAGCTGTCGAAGCCCGCCGGGGGCGGCTTCTCGACATATCCCAAGGCAAGGGCCCAGAACCTCGCCAGCTTCGCCGGCTGCGCGCAGTCAATCGTCAGACTCCATCTGGTCGCCAAAGGACTCTCCTCTTCGCAGCCACGCTCAGACTTCAGGATGATCGCCCAGTGAGAAGGCCCGCGTATGGGCAGTGAACTGGGTGGCGATCAGTTCCAGCAAGGCGGCGTGTGTCTCTTCGTCGGCGGCCGCGACCAGGCCGCCGGCGCCGGTGTGGGGCGGCCGGCCGTGCAGGTCGGTCACCACGCATCCGGCGGCCCGGCACAGCGCGATCCCGGCGGCGAAGTGGACGCTGTCCTGGAGATGGCCGTCGGTGACGTACGCGGCTCGCCGGCCGGCGGCGACCCAGGCCACGGCGAGGGTCGTGGAGACGACGCGGGGGCGGAACCGCTCGGCGAACGCGGGCTCGGCGAGCAGCCGCACAGCCCGGAAGGCCGGGTCATTGGGGAACGGCGGGTCGAGGTTGACGTCGACCAGGCGCGTGTCGGGCGACGGTGTGAGCCGCTCGTCCGCGCCGTCGTGGCGGAGGTACGCGTGAGCGCCGTCCGTCCAGAAGACTTCGCCGGCGAACGGATCGGACGAGGCCGCCACCGTGATGTCCGGGCCCACCCGCAGGGCGACGTTCACCGCCACCAGCATGTTCCGCGCGGCGTAGTTCAGCGTGCCGCACAGGGGGTCGACCAGCCACATGCGCTCCGCGGCTCCTGAACCCGTGCGGCCGCTTTCCTCACCGGTGACGGAATCGTCCGGCCGAGCCGTACGGATGACGTCCAGGATGGCCTGCTCCGCTTCGAGGTCGGCGGAGGTGGCGAAGTCGCCCCCGGATTTCGGGAAGCGCGCCAGCGGCGCGCCGTATCGGGCCGCCACGACGGCCGCTCCCGCCTGCGCCGCCTTGACGGCCACTTCCTCGTCTGTGATCAGCACGCGTGCAGGATAGGCGGGGTCTCCGGGCGGGGGTGGAGCGGGGTTAGGGGTATTGACGGAGGGGATTACTGGTCTCACCGAGAGTAGTGATCCTGGAGGTATGATGCGCCGGCAGAGGCCCGATCTCCCGCTGCTGGCCGTCGCCGTCGGGTTGCTGCTGGCGGTGGTCCTGTGGGGGGCGGTCTTCACCGAGTCCCTCACCGTGGCCGGGGACGCCGCGCTCGGCTGGGTGGTGGGCAACTTCGGCTGGTTGTTCGTGGTGGCCGCCGACTTCTTCCTGATCCTGGCAGTGGTGCTCGCGCTCAGCCGGTACGGGCGGATCCGGCTCGGCAAGGATGACGACGTCCCGGAGTTCAGCAACCTGGCCTGGACGGCGATGATGTTCAGCTCCGGGATGGGCATCGGGCTGATGTTCTACGGCGTCGGCGAGCCGATCACGCACATGCTCAGCCCGCCGCCCGGCCTGGGCATCGAGGCGGGCTCGCCCCTGGCCGCGCGGACGGCGATGGAGTACTCCCTGTTCCACTGGGCCCTGCACCCGTGGGCCATCTACGCCGTCACCGGCATGGCGCTGGCCTACTCCACCTTCCGCATGGGACGGGGCAACCGGTTCAGCGAGGCGTTCACCCCGCTGTTCGGCGGACGGTCCAGGCCGATGGTGGGGCGGGCGCTGGATCTGCTGGCGATCCTGGCCACGGCCTTCGGCACCGCGACCAGCCTGGGCCTGGGGGCGCTCCAGGTGGAGTACGGCCTGAACGAGCTGCTCGGGATCAGCGGGCGGCGGCTGGAGGTGGCCGTCATCGTCGTGCTGACGGGCGCGTTCGTCCTCTCGGCGTTCACCGGGGTGCACCGCGGCGTGCGCGTGCTCAGCACGGTCAACGTCTACCTGGTGGCCGTGCTGGCGGTGTTCATCTTCCTGTTCGGCCCGACCGTGGCGATACTCAACCTGATCCCCGCCTCGCTCGGCGGCTACCTGAACGACCTGCTCGCGCTGTCGTCCCGTACGGGCGTGTTCGTCGACAAGGCCTGGCTCGGCACCTGGACTCTCTTCTACTGGGCGTGGTGGATGTCCTGGGCGCCGTTCGTGGGCGCCTTCATCGCCCGGATCTCCCGGGGCCGCACCATCCGCGAGTTCGTCATCGGCGTGCTGCTCGTCCCGTCCGGCGCCAGCCTGCTGTGGTTCTCGATCAGCGGCGGCAGCGCCGTCTGGATGCAACTGTCGGGTACGGCGGACTTCACGGCGGAGATCGCGCAAGGCGCCGAGGCGGCGTTGTTCGCCCTCCTCGACCAGCTGCCGCTCGCCCTGCTCTCCACCGTGCTCGTGGTGGTGCTGGTCGGGCTCTACTTCGTGACCAGCGCGGACTCGGCCTCTCTGGTGCTCGGGTCGCTCTCCGCCCGGGGCTCGCTCGATCCCTCCCGGCTCCTGGTGGTGATGTGGGGCGTGCTGGTCGGGGTGGTCGCGCTGGCGCTGCTGCTGGCCGGCGGCCTGACGGCGCTGCAGCAGGCGACGATCGTGGTCGCGCTGCCGTTCATGATCGTCATGCTCCTGCTCTGCCTGGCGCTGGTGAAGGAGCTGCGCGAGGACCCCGGCGCGGGGCCGCTGCCGCGCCGCGCCCCGCGCGGCCTGCCGGGCGCGTTCCGCCGGGTCGGCGGCGAGGACGAGTGAACGGGTCGGTCCTGGTGGAGCCGGAGCAGCCGGGCGGCGTCGTCCTTCGTGATCAGTGACCTCCCCTCGTCTTTGATCTCCAGCTCGGCGAAGTCGGCCGGCCACCGGTCCGGCCTGATCAGGTTGTGGTCGGAGCCGAACAGCGAGTTCGCCTGCCGGACGAGTTGCGGCACGCTGGGGTGGAACGTGAAGCCCGCACACCGTACTCCTCGACCAGGCGGCGACCACGGTGTGCGGCTGTGCGGGATCCGTGACGTCGTACTGTGGAAGCGGCTGTCCCGGGAGGAGGTCGACGCGGATGGGTCTGGAGGTCGAGAGCCGGCCGTCCGATTCGCCGTACATCGAGCGGGTGTGGCGGAGCAGCAGCGGCGACGGGCTCGAACGGATGACGTCGGTGGCCACGGCCCACGGGGAGCTGGTCCTCTGGGAGGAACGCGGCCGGGTCAGCGTCTCGGTCCGGGGGCCGGAGACGCGGGCGAGCCGGGCTCCGGTGCCCGAGGACGCCACGTTCTTCGGGATCGTCTTCTCCGCCGGCACGTTGATGCCGCACCTGCCCTTCCACCGGCTCGTCGACCTCGACGTGGAGATCCCCGAGGTGACGCGCAGGTCGTTCTGGCTGAAGGGGTCCGCCTGGCATCTTCCCGGTTACGACAACGCGGAGTCGTTCGTACGGCGGATGGTCCGTGAGGGCGTGCTGGAGCGCGACCCGATCGTCGCCGAGGTGCTCCGCGGCGCGTCGCCGGACCTGTCCGAGCGCACGATCCAGCGGCGGTTCGTGGCGGCCACCGGGCTCACCCGCGGCGCCATCCGGCAGATCGACCGGGCCAGGCGGGCGGCCGTCCTCATCCAGGAGGAGGTGCCGATCCCCGACGTGATCGACCGGCTCGGATACTTCGACCAGCCACACCTGGCGCGGTCGCTCTCGCGCTACATCGGGCGGACCGCCACGCGGCTGAGCGACCCGTCGGAGCCGCTGTCGCTTCTGTACAAGACCTGAGCGTCCCTTCGCACCTAGTCTCCACTGTCGATCCGAACGACAGAGGAGCAGAGTCATGGCGAAGATCATTTCTAACTTCTTCATCTCGCTGGACGGCGTGGTGGAGTCGCCGGACCAGTGGCACTTCCCGTACTGGAACGACGAGATGGGCGCCGTGGTCCAGGCGGGCCTGCAGAGCCAGGCGGCGATGCTGATGGGCCGCAAGCTGTACGAGGAGTCGTCGGCCTACTGGACCACGACCGACCAGGACCAGGAGATCGCCGCGCTTTTCAACGCCGCCCCCAAGTACGTCGTGTCGAGCACCCTGGAGAAGGCCGACTGGAACAACACCACGGTCATCGGCGGCGACGTCGCGGCCGGGCTTCGCGAACTCAAGGAGCGGCTCGACGGCGACATCCAGATGTCCGGCTCCGCGACGACCGTGCGGTGGCTTCTCGCGAACGGGCTGCTCGACGAGCTGAAGCTGCTGGTCCACCCGATCGTCGTCGGCCGTGGTCAGCGGCTGTTCGAGGACACCCCGACCCACCCGCTCAAGCTGGTCGAGTCCCAGACGTTCCAGACCGGGGTTCTCAACCTGACCTACGTCCCGGACACCGACTGACGTCGTCGCCGTTCCTGTCGCCCAGGTGCTCTAGTCTCCAGCCATTGATCAAGCCCGGCGAGTCTGGAGAAGCACGGACATGAAGGCCGGCCAGACGAAGGTCACCGCCTCCCCACCGCGGCAGGCCGCGGCGGCGAAGAAGATCGGCGAGAAGACCCGCAAGGGCTACGCGCCCGCCGTGCGCGGGGTGCGGCAGCGCCGGGCCGTGACCCGCCGCGCCATCACCAGCACCCGCTCGACCGCCCGGCAGGCGCCGGTCCTGTGGCGCTTCGACAGCGGCGCGCCCGCGTTCGGCATCTTCGTGGAGGGCGAGCGCTGCTGGGTCGGCAACCAGCGCGGCGACGTCTGCACCGTCACCCACTCCGGCACCGTGACCGGCCGCTTCCGGCTGCCCGACGGCGTCAAGTGCATCGTGGCCGACGACTTCTGGATCTACGCCGGGTGCGACGACGGCCGCGTGTACGACCTGAGCGGCAAGGTGCCCAGGTCCGCGTACGAGATCGCCGCCGGTGTGGACATCTACTGGCTGGACATCCACGACGGCGTGCTCGGCGTCTCCGACCGGGCGGGGCGGATCACCACGATCGACTACGAGGACGAGTTCCAGTGGGCGCGGACCGGCGCCGGCGACTCGGCCTGGATGGTCCGGTGCGACGAGGACGCCCTCTACCACGGCCACTCGAACGGCGTCGCCCGCTACGACGCCGCCGACGGGACGCTCGTCTGGGAGAACAAGGTGGCCGACGACGTGCTGTTCGGCTGGCAGGAAACGCACTCGGTCTACGCCGGCACGGCCCGCCGCACCGTGCACGAGGTGGTCCTGGAGACCTCCGGCGGGGGCGACGGCGTGGTGGTGGAGTGCGTCAGGGACGGCGAGCGGCTCCGGGTCCGCGTGGTCAGCCCCGGCTACGAGTCGTGGAACGTACAGTTCCCGAAGGACATCCGCGAAGCGGGCGCCCGCTACCTGGTCGACGGCGTGCGCTCGGCCGGCCGCGGCGGTTTCTACCGCGCGTACGGCGAGATCAGGCGCCTGCTCTGACCCGATCCGCCCCCCGAAAGGACGAGACAGTGACTGAACCAGGACAGGACCGGTACCGATCCGTCGCCATGATCGGCCTGGTGAGTTCGGTGAGCTTGAGTTGCCTGGTGGGCTGGGCGGAGCTGCCCGCCGTCATCGTCGTCTTCCTGGCCGTTCCCGGGCTCCTGTGCGTCGTCTACCTGCTCTGGGCCATCCTGCGGGAGTGAGACCGCTCTTGACAGTTGGCCGAATGATGCATGCAATATATTGCACATCGCCAACCCGAGGAGCTGCGGCGTGTCCATCGACGACTTCGAGCGCTACCCCCTGACCTTCGGCCCCAGCCCCGTCCACCCCCTGGAGCGGCTCAGCGACCACCTGGGCGGGGCGCGGATCTGGGCCAAGCGCGAAGACTGCAACAGCGGCCTGGCCTTCGGCGGCAACAAGACCCGCAAGCTGGAGTACCTGATCCCCGACGCGCTCCGGCAGGGCGCCGACACGCTGGTGACCATCGGCGGCGTGCAGTCCAACCACACCAGGCAGGTCGCGGCGGTGGCGGCCAAGCTCGGGCTGAAGGCCGTCCTCGTACAGGAGAGCTGGGTCGACTGGCCCGACGCGGTCAACGACAAGGTGGGCAACATCCTGCTGTCGAGGATCATGGGCGCGCAGGTCCGGCTCGTCGAGGCCGAGTTCGGCATCGGCTACAAGGACAGCTGGACCGACGCCATCGAAGGCGTCCGATCCTCGGGCGGCACCCCGTACGCCATCCCGGCGGGCGCCTCCGACCACCCGCTCGGCGGGCTCGGCTTCGCCAACTGGGCGTACGAGGTGCGTCAGCAGGAGCGCGAGCTGGGCGTCTTCTTCGACACCATCGTGGTGTGCAGCGTGACCGGCAGCACCCAGGCCGGGATGATCGCCGGTTTCGCCGGGCAGGACCGCCCGCGCCGCGTCCTGGGCATCGACGCCTCCGCCAAGCCCGCCGAGACGCGGGCCCAGGTGGAGAAGATCGCCCGCGCCACCGCCGAGCTGATCGGCTTGGGCCGCGACCTGCGCGACGACGAGATCACGCTGCTGCAGGGATGGGCGGGCGACCTCTACGGCGTTCCCGTACGGTCCACGACCGACGCCATCCGGCTCACCGGGAGCCTGGAAGGGGTGATCCTCGACCCCGTCTACGAGGGCAAGTCCATGGCCGGGCTCATCGACCTCGTACGGAACGGCGACATCCCCAAGGACGGCAACGTCCTGTTCGCCCACCTCGGCGGCCAGCCCGCACTCAACGCCTACAGCGGGGCCTTCTGACTCACGCGAGAGCCGCGCGGATCTGTCCGAGCCACTCCATGCCCAGCCGGCGTCCGTCGGGGAGCTGGTCGCCCCGATCCCAGCGCCAGGTTGTGATCATCGCCAGCATGAGGATCCGGCACTCGCGCAGCAAGTCCTGGTCGACACCCGGGTAGTGCTCGCCGACCTCTTCGGGCGCGTGGGCGAGGTCGAACTCGACAGGTCCGCGGCAGCACGTCTCGAGGTCGACGAACAGCAGGCCGTTCCTCGTGGTGAGCACGTTGCCCGGGTGCGGCTCGCCGTGCAGCAGCTGCTCGGCGCCGCCGCGTTCGCCGATCGCCCGTTTCAGGCTGCTCAGCGTGCCGGCGAGCAGCTCCCGGTCGGCGTCGGCGAGCGCCGGAGTACGGTCGCGGCTCGCCACGAGTCGCTGAGCCTGCTCGACCCGGTCCGTGAAGTGCGGCGCCGGGACGTCGAGCTTGCGCATGCCGGCATGCAGCCGCCCGAGCGCGTCGGCGTAGTCGGCCGGTGGGATCTCCCGGCGTGACACGGGTTCGTGGTAGGTCCACAGCGTGACCATCAAACCGTCACGCTCATGGACGCGTGGCTCCACCCGGGGGTCGAGCGCGGCCACCGGGCACCCTGCCTCGACGAGCCGTTGCGCGAGCTCGACCTCGAACCGCGCGACCGGCTGCGCCACGGGCGCCACCCGGGCCACGACGTCGCAGGGCAGCAGACGCAGGGTGAGCGCGTTCGAGTCGTGCAGAACGATCGCGTCGTCCGCCGTCAGGCCGAGTGACGAGGCGACCGACGTGGCCGCGGCCACCGCACGCGTGGCATCTGCTGTCTGCATCGTCGCGAGCCATCCTCCCCAAGCGGTGCAACCCGGGCACCCTACCAACGGCCCCCGACGCGGAAAAAGCGGTTTAGCGGCTGCCCAGGGTGGCGTCGGTACGGGAGATCAGCTCGGGCTTGCCGGTGACCTTCGGAGAGGCATCCAGGTGGGCTGGGGGCCGGTGGTCAGGAAGTCCTCGACCACTCTGGTGCACCAGTCGGGCTTCTCCTGGAGGAGGGTGTGGGACGTGCCGGGGACGACGGTCAGATAGCCGTCGGGCAGGCTCCGATACAGCTCCACGGTGTGCTCCAGCGTCACGATGTCGTCGTCGGCGGCCATGACCAGCGCCGGACAGGTCACGGCACCGAGATCAGCCGGCTTCAGCCCGCGGTCCTCGGCCACCGCCCGCACGATCTTGGCCACCACCACCGGAAGATGGTCGGCGCCGTCAGGGGACACCTCCGCGTACGCCTCCACCAGGGGCGGAGGCAGCGGCCCCTCACCGGAGGGCCGCACGATCATGCCCTCCATGTCGAAGGCGCCACTGATCAGGACAAGCCGGTCGACGAGGTCGGGGCGGCGCACGGCCACCCACAGCGCCACGGTCGCACCGGCGCTGTAGCCGACGAGCCGCACCGGCCCGCCGACGACCTCGTCCAGGAACGCGATGGTGTCCTGCGCCATCAACTCGACCGTGATCGGCCCCGGCACGTCGGCCGTGTGACCGTGACCGCGGCGTTCGGGCAGCAGCACCCGGAAACGGCCGGCCAGCGCGCCGAGGTTGCCGTGGAAGTCCCTGCTGTCGGAGAAACCGCCGTGCAGCAGCACCAGCGGCTCCCCTTCGCCGCGCTCGTCGTACCAGGTGCGCACGCCGTTCACAGCCACATAGCCCGCCATCGGGTCGTCCCTTCGTCGCCGCCCCGGTGACCGTCACCGGGGTACACAGGTCATACGGCGCGGAGGGCGGAAACTCATCGCTTCAGGACACGGTTTCCAGCACACCGGGCAGGCCGAACAGCGGGAACAGCCGGTCGGCGTCGAGGTGGGTCGTCACCTCCGTGATCAGCCCGCCGGACAGGGTGAGGGTCACCAGCGCGAACCGCTCAAGCCTGCCGTCAGGTCCCGGCAGATACTGGGCGAACGCGGGCGAGCCGTTGGCCGCGGTCGGCACGAGGCGCGCGCCCGCGCAGGGATGCCCGGCGGCGAGCAGCGTCCGGCGGATCTCCGCCCGCCCGCGCAGCCACCACCGGAACGGCGGCATCGACATGACGACGTCCTCGTGCAGCAGCGCCGCCATGGCCTCGACGTCGTACCGCTCGAAGGCGTCGCAGTAACGGGCGAGGAGCCGCCGCTGCGCCTGGTCGAGCGGAGGGTGGGGCTCGTCGGGGCTCACGGAGGCGGCCCGCAGCTTCGACCGGGCGCGTTGCAGCGCGCTGGTGACGGACGCGACGGAGGTGTCGAGCAGCCGGGCGACCTCGTCAGCTCTGCAGCACAGCACGTCGCGCAGGATCAGCACCGCCCGCTGCCGGGGCGGCAGCCGCTGCAGCGCGGCGACGAACGCCAGCCGGATCGTGTCACGCCGCGCGGCCAGCTCCGCCGGATCGCCGCCGGCCGGCAGCACGCGGGCGTCGGGGACCGGCTCGACGAACGCGCTGTGGGGGAGCGGCTCACCGAGGTCGGGACCGGCCTGCGCGGACGGGCCGAGGTCGATCGCCCGGGCCCGGCGCCGCGCGCCCCGCAGCAGGTCGAGACAGACGTTGGTGGCGATGGCGTAGAGCCACGACCGCATCGGCGCCCGGCTCTCGTCGAACCGGTCGAGACTCCGCCAGGCGCGCACCAGGGTCTCCTGCACCGCGTCCTCCGCCTCGAACGGCGACCCGAGCATCCGGTAGCAGTAACCCGTCAGGGCGATCCGGTGCTGCTCCAGCAGATCCGATGCTTCTGGCTCACCCATGCCCGCGAGGCTACCGCCGCCCTCCGACAACTCCGCGAGGTCAAGCCGCCGCCACCACGCGGCTTGACCTCGCGCGCCTCGCCGGCCCTGCCGGTCGGTGTCGCACCGCCATCGCCACCCATGGTCGCGTACGAGCATCTCGCCGAGACAGGCGCCCGCGCCCATAATCACGCTGTGGGTGCGGCCGGCAAGGCTCCCACACGCGTACGACGATTCACGCGTCCGTGATCTGCATGACCACCGCCTTCGGCTCGGTGAAGAACTCGCGGCTGAAGTCGCCGCCCTCCCGGCCGATGCCCGAGTCGCCGACGCCGCCGAACGGGGCCCGTAGGTCTCTGATGAAGAAGCAGTTGAGCCAGACCGTGCCCGCGCGGAGCGCCGCCGAGACGCGGTGGGCGCGGTTGACGTTCTCGGTGAACAGCATGGCGTTCAGCCCGTAGCGGGTCGCGTTGGCCGCGGTGACGGCCTCGGCCTCGGTGTCGAAGGGCTGGACGACGACCACCGGGCCGAAGATCTCCTCGCGCCAGTGGCGGGCGGACGGGTCGACGTCCGCGAGCACGGTCGGCCGGACCGACCAGCCGTCGCCGAGCCCGCCGGTCAGCATCGTGCCGGGCGCGTTCTCGACGTACGAGCGGACCTTGGCGAAGTGGGACTCGCTGGCGAGCGGGCCGAGTTCGGTGGCCGGGTCCTTGGGGTCGCCGGTGCGGAGCGACTCGGCCTTCTTGACGAACCGGTCCAGGAACTCGCCGTAGACGGCCCGCTCGACGTAGAGCCTGCTGCCGGCCAGGCACACCTGGCCGGCGTTGCGGAAAATCGCCTCGGCGGACCAGTGGACGGCGTTGTCGAGGTCGGCGTCGGCGAACACCAGGTTGGCGCCCTTGCCGCCGAGCTCCAGGCTGACCGGGGTGAGGTTGGCGGCGGCGGCCCGGGTGATGGCGCGGCCGGTCACGGACTCGCCGGTGAACGTGACCCGGTCGACCCGCGGGTCCTCGGTGAGCGCCTGGCCGGCGGAGTCGGGGCCGTAGCCGTGCACGACGTTGAGCACGCCCGGCGGCAGCCCGGCTTCGAGCGCGAGCCTGGCCAGGAGCGTGGCGGAAATCGGGGTGTCCTCGGCGGGCTTGAGCACGACCGTGTTGCCCCAGGCCAGCGCGGGGGCGATCTTCCACGACTCCAGCATGAGAGGGAAGTTCCACGGCGCGATGGCGGCGGCGACGCCGGCGGGCTCGTAGCGGGTGTAGGCGTGGTGGCCGGAGTCCATCGGCAGCGCCTGCCCGGTCGACAGGCGGGCGTGGTCGGCGAAGAAGCGGAGGTTGGCGGCGGCGCGCAGCACGTCGTGGCCGCTCTGGGCGACCGGTTTGCCCATGTCGCGGGTGTCGGCCAGGCTCAGCTCGGCGCGGTGCTCCTCGACGAGGTCGGCGAGCCGGTGCAGGAGCCTGCCGCGCTCGGCGAACCCCATCCGGGGCCACGGCCCCTCGTCGAACGCCCGCCGGGCCGCCGCCACCGCCCGCGCGGCGTCGTCGGCCCCGCCGAGCGCGACCTCGGCCCACGGTTCCCGCGTCCACGGGTCGACGCTGGGCATCCGACGCCCGTCGAGGGATCCGGTCTCCTCGCCGTCGATGACGTGACCGTAGAAGCCGGTCATGAGCGCGGCCCCCTCTCGGCGATCGTGACGTCGCCCGCGGCCCAGTGGGTCGGCGGGATCTCCCGTACGATCACGCGGACGCTCTCCTTGGGCGAGCCGACGGAGGCGACGACGGCCTCGGTGACGTTGGAGATCAGCGCGCGGATGCTCTCGGCCGGACGGCCCTGGATGAGTGTGACTTCAACGAGAGGCATGGACACCACCTGGGAAGAGGTCGGCGGCGGTCCCGGTGCGGACCGCACGTTCCTGGTCGGGGGCGAGGCCGGCCGGGGCCAGGGCGGCTCCGGCGGGGCGTTCGGCGATGGGGAAGGGGTAGTCGGTGCCGACCATGACGCGGTCGGCGCCGACGGTCTCGACGAGCGTGCGGAGTGTGCCGGGGTCGTAGACGAGCGAGTCGTACCAGAACCGGCGCAGATACTCCCGCACCGGTCGTTCGGGCGCCCGGACGCCGGGGAGCATGGCCACGCACCGTTCGATGCGCGGCAGCATGGCGAGCAGCGCGCCGCCGCCGTGCGCGAGCACGACCCGCAGGCCCGGGTGCCGGTCCAGGACGCCGCCGAGGATGAGCGTGGCGGCCGCGGCGGCGGTCTCGGCCGGCATGCCGACCGCGTACAGCAGCCCGTGCGCGCCGAGCCGGTCGGCGCCCAGCACCTGCCAGGGGTGCACGAACAGCACCGCGTCGCGTTCGGCGACGGCCGCGTAGAAGACGTCCAGCGCCCGGTCGTCGAGCGGGCGGCCGTCGACGTTGGTGCCGATCTCGACGCCGGCCAGCCCGAGCCCGTCGACGCACTCGCCGACCATGGCGGCGGCGACGTCCGGCTCCTGCAGCGGCACCGTGCCGAGCCCGGTGAAGCGGCGGGGCTCGGCGGCGACGAGACCGGCGATCCACTCGTTCTGCGCGCGGGAGAGCTCGATCGCGCCGTCGACCGGGAGTCCGTAGCCGAACGTGACCGGGATCGGGGACACCACCTGGGAGGTCACGCCTTCGGCCGCCATGTCGGCGAGCCGCCGCCCGGTGTCCCAGCAGCGGTCGTCCAGGGCGCGGAAGAACCGGCCGCCCAGCTGGAGGTCGGCCGTGCACGGTCCGGTGGCCCGCAGGCCGGGCCAGGCTCCTGCGTACCTCTCGGACAGGCGCGGCAGGTCGCGCGGGATCGCGTGCGTGTGGACGTCGACGGTCACGGCGCCACCACCTGGGCGGTCTCGATGGACCCGCGCAGCTTGGCCAGCAGCGCGGTCAGCGTGCGGCGCTCGTCGCCGCTGAGCTGCCAGGCGATCGCGTCCAGGTAGCGCCAGTGGGACGGCAGGAACCCCGCCAGGAACCGCTCGCCCGCCTCCGTGTTGGCCACCAGGAACGAGCGGCGGTCGCCGGGGTTGACCCGCCGCTCCACGTACGACCGCGCCACCAGCCCGTCGACCACGCTCGTCAGGTTGGCCGGGCGCACCGAGATGGCCTGGGCCAGCTCGCCCATGTTGAGCGGCCGGTCGGCGCGGTGCAGGACGGTGAGGATGTTGAGCTGGCTTACTGTCAGCCCGTGGGGCGCCAGCTCGGCGGTGCCGGCCCGGTCGAACGACGACATCGCGCGGTAGAGAGTGAGGGTGAGCTTCAGCAGGTCGGGGTCGAACTCCGGGCCGTGCTCGTCCGCCGCGCGGGCGACCTGCCACTCGACGTCCTGGAAACCGGGCTCTTCGGCCACGCGGCCCCCTGGTTATTCGAAACGTAGATATTTATGGTGGATGATAATACAGATCCACTTCGAAATCCTGGAGGGCCCGGAATGGGCGAAGTCCTGGGCGTCGGCGTCACGCACTACCCTCCGTTCAGCGGCACGGACGCGGACATGGCCGGCCTCTTACGGCGCACCATGGCCGACCCCGGCATCCCCGCCGAGGTGAAGGACCCCGCCAACTGGACCGATAACGCCCGCCGCGAGTGGGGCGACGACGGCGGCGCCACCGGTGCCGCGGAGCACCGCGAGGCTCTGATCAAGGGCTTCGAGCAGGTACGGGCCGCCATCGACGACTTCAATCCCGACGCCGTCCTGATCTGGGGCGACGACCAGTACGAGAACTTCCACGAGGACCTCATCCCGCCCTACGCGGTGCTCGCCTACCCCGACCTGGAGCTCCGGCCTTGGGCGCAGGCCGGCTACTCGGCGGACATGCAGGGCAAGCCGAACGTGTGGGACGAACCGTACAACACCACCTTCCGGGTGCGCGGCCGGCCCGACATCGCCCGGCATCTCGCCTCCGGGCTGCTGGAACGCGGCGTCGACGTGGCCTACGCCTACAAGCAGGCGCACCATCCGGGGCTGCCGCACGCGTTCCTCAACGCCGTCCTCTACCTGGACTACCACCGCACCGGCTTCGACTACCCGGTCATCCCGTTCCCGATCAACTGCTACGGCCGGCGGGTCGTCAGCTACCGCGGCTTCATGAGCGAGATCGAGGACAGGCGCGAGCTGGACCCGCCGTCGCCGTCGCCCGCCCGGCTGATGCAGGTCGGGGCGGAGGTGGCGCGGCTCTGCGCCGAGTCGCCGTGGCGGATCGCGCTGCTCGCCTCCTCCAGCTGGTCGCACGCCTTCCTGTGCGACCGCACCTGGCGGATGTGGCCCGACACGCCCGCCGACGCCCGCCTGTACGAGGCCCTCGTCAAGGGCGACCTGGACGTGTGGCGCGCCACCACGCTGGCCGACGTCGAGGCGGCGGGGCAGCACGAACTGCTCAACTGGTTCCCCCTGGTGGCGGCCATGGAGGCGCTCGGCCGGCCGGCGCCGCAGTGGTCGGCGTTCGTGAAGACCGAGGTGTTCAACTCGAACAAGGTGTTCGCGGTCTACCGGTGACGCCTGCCGGGTCAGTCGAACAGGTCGTCGAGGGTCTGGACGGTGATGGCCCGGGTGGCCCAGGTTTCGAGCTGGTCGAGGTCGGCGCAGGCGGTGATGCGGGCCCGGGTGTCGTCCGGGATGTCGAGGCCGCGGGTTTCCAGGAGCAGCAGCACCAGGCGTGCGGCCTCTTCCGCCTTGCCTTCTGCCTTACCTTCGGCTTTGCCCTCGACTTTGCCTCGGGCTTGGCCTTCTTCGAGGCCGCGGCCGAAGTGTTCGCGCGCGAAAGGGCTGTAGACGGGCCAGGTGGTGGATTTCATGATCTCCTCCAGGAGGCGCCGGATCTCGGGCGCGGCCATGCTGTAGGCGTATTCATAGTACTTCGGAGCGTGTTCGTCGCGCAGTTCGGCCAGTGCCATGGCGAACGCCTCGATGACCTTGCGGTCGCGGCCGTGGACCATGACCGCCATGGCCGCCAGTCCGGGCTGGGCTGCGGCCTGGTGGGGGTCGGTGATGGCGGGGATGTCGTCCGGTCCCAGCACGTGGGCCTGGAGGCGGTATCCGGTCAGGCCGGAGTCGATCGGCTGGGCGTAGTAGGCGGCGGCCGCACGGTCGGGGCAGATCACCAGGACGGTGACGTCGCAGCCGAGCAGCAGCCACAGCGCGGCGGCGTAGCGGGCGAGTTGGTGGGGTGCCTTGGATTTGTCTTGCTGGATCTCCACGATGATGGCGTGGGCGGGGCTCTGGGGCGGGCCCATGACGAGGACCAGGTCGGCCTCGAAGTCGCCGGAGGGCCGAGTGTTGAACGTGCTGTCCTCCACACGGATCAGCGGGGTGACGGGCACGTCCACGCCCATGAGGTCGCGCAGGATCTCCACGGCCAGTTGGGGGCGTTCACTGATCATCTGGATGAGGGCGTCGTGTGAGGGGGACGGCATGTCGCCTATTGTGACATGAATATTACTTAGAGCGATGTCGATCGCGTTGCAGATGATGCCGACAGGGGAAGCGACACTCTTTCAAGATCGCTGAATGCCGCGATCAGCCACCACGCTCCTGGCGGCGGTGCTGGTGTTCAGCGGTCATCTTCTGATCGGACCCCTCGCGTTCGAAGACCATGCCGCACGCGCCGTTGGCGCACCAGCGGACCCGAATCGGGGCGTACACAAGGGCTTCGCCCCCCAGGCGCTCCGCGCCATCTCAGCTCAGGCGCTCCGATAAGGCGCCTTCGGCGCAACCCCCTGCGCCTCCGGCGCCTTCGCGCGCCCTGTCAGCCGTGGGATTCAAGGAGCGCGGACCCCTGGCGAGGAGCCGTCGGAAGGCGGGCTTACCTGGCTCACTCTGTTTCCCCGGCCGGCCCGCGGCACGCGCGAGGGCGCCGAAAGGCGCGGGGGTTGCGCCGAAGGCGCCTCAATGAAACGCCTGAGCTGTGGGGGCGCGGAGCGCCTGACGAGTGAAGACCTTTGGGCCGTGGAGCGGGGAGCCGGGGATGGGAGTACATTCTTCCGGTGCGTCGCATCTCTGTCGTGGGCAACTCCGGGTCGGGCAAGTCGACGGTGGCGGCGGAGCTGGCCGGGAGGCTGGGTGTGCCGTGGCTGGAGCTGGACTCGATCTTCCACATGCCGGGCTGGACCCCGCGCCCCGTGGACGAGTTCCGGGCCGAGGTCGACGCGTTCACCGCGGGCGACGGGTGGGTGGTCGACGGGAACTACTCGGCCGTGCGGGAGCTGGTGTGGTCGCGTAGTGACACCGTGGTCTGGGTGGATCCGCCGAGGGCCACGGTGATGCGCAGGCTCGCGGCCAGGACGCTGCGCCGGATGGCCACCGGGGCCGAGTTGTGGAACGGGAACCGGGAGAGGTTCCGGTTCCTGTTCACGAAGGACGAGTCGATCCTGCGCTGGGCGTGGGTGAAGCATGACGAATACCGCGAGCGGTACGCGAAGGCCGCCGTGGATCCGGCGTACGGGCATCTGAGGTTCGTCCGCGTCACGTCGAGCGGCGAGCTGGCGCGCGTCCTGGACGGCTGATCACTCGCCGCGCCGGGCGCGGGCGGCCCGGCGTTTGCCCTCGTGCATGGCCTGGACGCGGGCGACCGGGATGGTGTGGCCCTCCTCGATCAGGTCGGGGGGCAGCGACTGCGGCGAGGGCAGCCCAGCGGCCCACGGGTCGCCGTCGCCGAGCAGGCCGGGGGCGGTCCTGATGGTGAAGTCGCGCGGCGTCACCCGGTCGAGCTCGTCCCACCCGACCGGGAACGAGACCGGCGTCCCGGGCCTGATCCGCGGGCTGTAGGCGGCCACCACGGTGGCCCCGCCGGCCCTGGTCGAGTCGAGGAACACCTTGCCCTGGCGGTCTTCCCTGATGAACGCGGTGGTGGCCAGGGCGGGGTCGAGCCGCTCGGCCCGCGCGGCGACGGCCCGGGTGGCCGCGGCCAGGTCCTCCATGGAGATCCCGGCCACGACGGGCACGAACACGTGCAGGCCCTTGGCCCCGGAGGTCTTGACCGCCCCGGACAGCCCGGCCTGGGTGAGCGCCTCCCTGATCAGCCCGGCGGCCCGCACCACCAGCGAGAAGTCGCCGCCCTCCGGCGGGTCGAGGTCGAGCACCAGGTGCGTGAAGTGGTCGCCGACGAGCAGGGCGGGGTGGTATTCGACGGCCCGCTGGTTGGCGAACCAGAGCAGCGTCCGCCGGTCGTCGCAGAGCGCGTAGGAGACCTGGCGGTGCGACGCCTCCGCCCAGATGGTCACCGTGCGGATCCACGAGGGGGCGTACTTGGGGAGGTTCTTCTGCATGAAGGGCGCCTGCCCCGGCCGCACCCGCATCACCGACAGCGCCCGCCCGCGCAGTGCGGGCAGGATGCGGTCGTGTACCGCGTCGAGGTAGTCGACCAGATCACGCTTGGTCGCGTCAGCCCCGTCGAACAGCGGCTGGTCGAGATTGGTCAGCCGCACCTCGTCGCGCGTCTCATCGCCGGTCACCCCGCCCACGATAACCGCCGGGGACGACAATCAGTCCTTGACGTCCAGCCCCATGGACCTGGCCGTGCCTGCCACGATCTTGACCGCCTGGTCGAGGTCGTCGGTGTTGAGGTCGGGCAGCTTGGCCTCGGCCACCTGCCTGAGCTGGGCCGTGGTGACGACGCCGCCGCTCTGGTGGCCGGGGCGGGGGCTGCCGCCGTTCAGCCCGGTCACCTGGCGGATCAGCGAGGCCGTGGTGGGCTGCTTGACGGTGATGTCGAAGGCCCGGTCCTCGTAGACCGTGACCACGGCCGGTATCACGTAGCCGCGCCGGCCGGCGGTCAGCTCGTTGTACTGCTTGCAGAACTGCATGAGGTTGATGCCGAGCGGGCCGAGGTCCTTGCCGACGGTCGCCGGGCCGGCCTCGCCCGCGTTCAGGTGCATGGTGACGACCCTGGTCACCTTGTTCTTCGCCATGCGGGCTAAGCTAAAGTCTCCCGTAACAGGAGACTCAAATGGATTATTCGATCGGCAAGCTGGCGCAGCTGACCGGTCTCTCCGTCAAGACCATCCGGTTCTACTCCGACGAGGGCGTGCTGCCCGCGCCCGGCCGCACCCCCTCGGGCTACCGCCGCTACACCGACGAGCACCGCGTCCACCTGGAGCTCGTACGCACACTGCGGGAGATCGGCGTCGACCTGGCCACGATCCGCTCGCTGGGGCGGCGCGGGCTCAAGGACGTGCTCGCCCTCCACCTGCGGGCCGTGGAGACCCAGCTCACCGCGCTGCAGCGGACCCGGGCCGTGCTGCGCGCCACTCTCGCCAAGGACGACCCCGCCGACGAGGACCTGCGCCGGCTGCACACGCTCGGGCGGCTGGGCGCGGCCGAGATGGAGACGCTGCTGGACACGTTCATCGACGACGTGGGCGGCAGCCCTGCCCAGCGGGAGTGGCTGGCGGACATGCGCGCGTGCATGGCCCCCGAGCTGCCCGAGGACCCCACGGCCGCCCAGCTCGACGCGTGGCTGGAGCTGATGGACCTGCTGGCCGACGACGGGTTCCGGCGCAACCTGCGGGAGACGTCCGCGGACTTCTGGGACCGCCCGTACGACCATGGGACGTGGCAGCGGGAGAGCGCGGCCATGGCGGAGGAGGCGCTGCGGGCGGTCGAGGCGGGGGTCTCGCCCGCCGCGCCCGAGGCGGTCCCGGTGCTCGAACGCGCCCTCGCCGTCATGGGCGGCGACCGCGACGAGGTCCTGCGCGCCTTCGACCGGCACGATCCGCGCGCCGCGCGCTACTGGGAGCTGGTCGCGGCCGTACGGGGCCTCGCCCCCGAGCCCTCACCCATGGCCGTCGCGTACGACTGGATCCACCGAGGGCTCAGAACCAATCGTGAACTTTCTCCGCAACCGGCGCGTACCTCGGAGTGATCGAACCATCGAGGGGAGCTGATGCGGGTGCGGACCCGCCTGCTGATCGCCGCCTTGGCCCTGTGCGTGCCCGCGTCCGCCGCGTGCGCGCCCGCCACCGGAGAACCGCTGCCCGCCGCGCAGGCCGCGTACGGGGAGGCCGACATCCGGTTCTCCCAGGAGATGATCCCGCACCACCGGCAGACCATCCAGCTCGCCGGACTGGCGGAGGGCCGGGCCGACAACCTGTACGTGCAGGATCTGGGCGGGAGGCTGATCGCCCTGGAGCAGGCCGACATCGTCAAGATGGCGTCCTGGCTGCGCGAGTGGAAACGGAAGGTGCCGCCGGACGACGCGAAGGTCGCGCACTCCATGCCCGGCATGCTGTCGGCCGAGCAGATCAAGGTGCTGGAAGGGATGTCGGGCGCGGAGTTCGACAAGTCCTGGCTGACGGTGCTGTCGAGACACCTGGCCTCCGGCACCGAGATGGCCGAGAAGGTGCTCGACCAGGGCAGACACCAGCCGACCCTGCGCCTGGCGAAAGAGATGATCAAGAATCAGCGGGCCACCATCGCCGAGATAGCCGGGCTGCTGGCCTGACCGGACCGGCAGGGCGGGTCGCCGCCGGGAAAGGCGCCCGCCCTGCCCGCCCCGCGTCAGTCTCCCTTCGGAGGACCGGCCGCGCCTGCCATAAGCTCGCGCTCCTCACGCGTCGCGATGAGCCCGGCCGGTGCCACGATCTTCGACTCCTCGTACGGGGCCTCCGTGTCGGGCAGCGGCGCCCGGGAGCGGATCGCGACGATCCAGACCCGTGCGGCGTCCACGATCACGATGATGATGAGGATCGCGAACAGCGCGGCCAGGACGCCGTCGACGGTGGAGTTGAACACGACCCGTTCCATGTCGCCGATCGACTTGGCCGGGGCCAGGACCTCTCCCTGGTCGAGTGCGGTCTGGTAGCGGTCGCGCTGGGCGAAGAACCCGAGGCCGGGGTCGGGCGAGAACACCTTCTGGTAGCTCGCCGTCAGCGTGACCGCGACGTCCCACGCCAGCGGGACACCGGTCACCCAGGCCCATTTCAGCCGCCCGCTCTTGATCAGCAGCGTGGTGGCGACGGTGAGCGCCACCGCCGCGAGCAACTGGTTGGCGATGCCGAACAGCGGGAAGAGCTGGTTGATGCCGCCCAGCGGATCGTTGACGCCCTGGTAGAGGAAGTAGCCCCAGGCCCCCACCACGATCGCGCTGGTCGCGAGGAGCCCCGGCCACCAGCTGACCTTGCGCATCGGCTTCCACACGTTGCCCAGCGTGTCCTGGAGCATGAACCGGCCCACGCGGGTGCCGGCGTCGACCGTGGTGAGGATGAACAGCGCCTCGAACATGATCGCGAAGTGGTACCAGAAGGCCTTCAGCGCGGCGCCGCCGAGGAACCCGGAGAAGATCTCCGAGATGCCGACGGCCAGCGTGGGCGCTCCTCCGGTACGGGCGATCAGGGTCTCCTCCTGGACCGCCGCCGCGGCCGCCTGGAGTTCCTGGGGCGTGATGACGAAGCCCATGTTGGTGACCGCCTCGGACGCCGTCTGGACCGTGGCGCCGAGCACCCCCGCGGGCGAGTTCATCGCGAAGTAGAGGCCGGGGCTCAGGATGGACGCCGCGGCGATGGCCATGACCGCCACGAACGACTCCATCAGCATGGAGCCGTAGCCGATCATCCGTACCTGGGACTCCTTCTGGATCATCTTCGGGGTCGTGCCGGAGGAGATCAGCGCGTGGAACCCGGACAGCGCGCCGCAGGCGATGATGATGAACACGAACGGGAACAGCGACCCGGCGAACACCGGCCCCTTGCCGTTGAACGCGAACTCGGTGAACGCGGTGTTCTGCATCGCCGGCATCGTGACCAGGATGCCGACCGCCATCAGCGCGATCGTGCCGATCTTCATGAACGTCGACAGGTAGTCGCGCGGCGCGAGCAGCATCCACACCGGCAGCACCGCCGCGATGAACCCGTACGCGATCAGCCACAGCGCCAGCGCCGACGGGCTCAGCGTGAAGACCCCGGCCCAGCTCGAGTCCTGCACCCACCCGCCGGCGACGATGGCGAGGATCAGCAGCGCGACGCCGATGACCGAGACCTCCACGACCTTGCCCGGCCGGAGCACTCGCAGGTAGAAGCCCATGAACAGGGCGATCGGGATCGTCATCGCGATCGAGAACACGCCCCACGGCGACTGCGCCAGCGCGTTCACCACGACCAGCGCCAGCACCGCCAGCAGGATGATCATGATGGCGAAGACCGCGATCAGCGCCGCCACCCCGCCGACCGGCCCGATCTCGTCGCGGGCCATCTGACCGAGGCTGCGCCCGTTGCGGCGCATGGAGAAGAACAGGATCACCATGTCCTGCACCGCCCCGGCGAAGATCACGCCGGCCACGATCCAGATGGTGCCGGGCAGGTAGCCCATCTGGGCCGCCAGCACCGGCCCGACCAGCGGGCCCGCCCCGGCGATGGCGGCGAAGTGGTGACCGAACAGGATCCGCCGGTCGGTGGGCTGGTAGTCGATGCCGTTGTCGAGCCGTTCGGCGGGCGTCGCCCGCCGGTCGTCGGTGCGGAGGACCTTGCGCTGGATGAAGCGGGCGTAGAAGCGGTAGGCGATGGCGTACGAGCCGAGTGCGGCGGCGAGCAACCAGACCGCGTTGACGTTCTCACCCCTGGACAGGGCGAGCACGCCCCAGCCGGCGGCGCCTATCAAGGCGACCGCTGTCCAGATGATGATGGAGCGCACCTTCACCGATTACCTCCCATATATGGGACGGCCCAGGCAGCAGCGGAGTCCGGCGTCCGGTGGCAGATCGGTGGTGAAGCGCCGCCAGCGCCACAGCGGACGGCAGTCGATCGTCACGGGCAGCTCGACCAGATGCACCCAGGCGGAGGGGTGGGCGTACACCAGATCGGTCCCCAGCCTCCGGGCCCTTCGCGGCAACCGGGACCGCCGCAACGGCCTGACTGAGAACTCCCCGGCGTCGGCGCAGCAGAGGCCCGTGACGTGCCAATCGAAGAAGACCACTTCGTCGGCGCGAAGGAAATCCTGTGCGGCGGCCGTGAGCGTGATGCGAGACATCTGGGGCTCCTGAAATAATTGGTGCTCAGAAGCTAAAGACGCCCTTACCCGGGTTATTGACTACCAAAACGCTGTCTTGACCGGGGTAATCCCTCCGCAATGGAGCTGTTAGAAACGGCGGCACTGGCCTTCCTTGTCGCCCTCCACACGGTTGCCCTTACCGGTGGGCGCGGGACGGTTCTCCTCGCACTGGAGGTTGCCGCCGACCTTGTTCTTGTAGATCTTGACCCGGCCGCGGTTCTCCTCGATCTGGATGTCGCCGTCCACCCGGGCCGAGCTGACGGTGACGGTCCCGCTCTCCTTGACCTGGATGTTGCCGTCCACCTTCGAGCCCTTGGTCACCGACACGCGCCGCGCCTCCTCGGCCTGGATGTCGCCGTCCACCCGGATGCCGCGCGCTACAAGGGTGGCGCCCTCGCCCACCTTGACGTTGCCGTCCACCTTCGTACCGACGAGCGTGCACTTCTCGCCCTTGGGCACCTTGATGTCGCCGTCGACGGACACCGCGCGGATGACGCCCCGGCACGTCCGGTCGTCCGCGTACGCGGGAGCGGCGGCGAAAACGGAGCCGAGCAGGGCGCCGGCCACAACCAGGGAGATCTTCTTCATGTCAGTCCTCTTTCTCGTTCGTACTGGTTAAAAGCATTTCGTCCCGTGGTGAGCGGTCAGTGAGCCGAACATGAGGGCACTCTCATCTGTCGGTGGCGTCTCGTACGGTGTGGAGGGTGACCGAGAAGGAGATCCTGCGCGCGAGCCTCCAAGAGGTACGCGACGCGATGCTGTTCAAGCTCGACGGGCTGAGCGACGCCGACATGCGGATGCCCATGGTGCCCTCGGGCACCAACCTGCTCGGCCTGGTCAAACACCTGGCCGGCCTGGAGTACGGCTATCTGGGCGAGGTGTTCGGGCGGCCCGCGCCGGAGCGGATGTCATGGCACGACGACGGCACCATCTGGGACGGCGCCGACATGTGGGCGGCCGAAGGCGAGACCACCGACTACCTCACCGGCCTCTACCGCCGCGCCTGCACCCACGCCGACGAGACCATCGAGGCCCTCGACCTCGCCGCCGTCGGCACCGTCCCGTGGTGGCCGGAGGGGCGCAGGGAGGCGTCGCTGCGGCAGCTCGTGGTCCGCATGATCCAGGAGACGTCCCGGCACGCCGGCCACGCCGACATCATCAGGGAGCTCATCGACGGCTCGGGCGGGCGCCACCCGGGCGACACGTCCTTCCCTGAGCCGGGCGACCCTTACTGGCGCGACTACGCCACCCGCATCCGCGAAGCGGCATCCAAGGCCTGACCCCTGGACCCTGGGCCAGAGCCGCAGCTCAGCCGTTCTTCTGAGGCGCCTCCGGCGCAACCCCGGCGCCTGCGGCGCCCAAAGGGCTTCGCCCAGCAGGCGCTTCGCGCAATCCAGCTCAGGCGTGCCCAAAAGGCGCCTTCGCGCGGGTTGTGGCCGTGAGAGGGATGTACGAGTTTGACATGGTCAGCAGGTGTGGCGTCGTGAGATGAGAACGGTCATCGCGTGATCGACGGCTGCGGAGGCGCTTCGGGCGCAGCCGTTCGTCGCGGCTGTCCAGGGCGCTGTTGCACACGACCCACGCTGCTCCGGTGCAGCTCAAGGGCATGGACGAACAGCTCCCCCGCACAACATCACCCAGTACCAGCTCGTAGGTGCTCTGGTCCTGCTCCGGGACGGCCACATCGACGCGCTCGCGCGCGCAGTGGCCACTGCCCAGGCGTGGCCCGTCAGCACGACCCGCTGCCGCACCCCATCCCGCGTCCTCGACGCCCTGACAGATAAGGGCTGCCCCTAGCTAGAGGCCACGAAGAGCTGCGCGGCCTGGTCGGCTAGGGTCGGCCAGACCTCGCAAGGAGCGTATTCGGTCGAGTTCGGTGAGACCCGGCTCGTCGAGCTCGACCTGTGCGAGAGGAACGCGCAAGCTTATGCCCTTGCCAGTCCTCGTCTGGCAGGCGGCTGGTCCGCTGGCATCATGGCGGGATGAATGTCTACCGGTGGCTCCAGCCTTGGTACGGAAGGCAACGCGAGTGGTGACCACAGGACTCATCGCCAGATCTCCGCGAGCCTCAACATCAGGATGTCAGACGTCTCTGATTCTGGCGGGATCGGTGACTTACCCGCTCTTAACTACTAAGGTTCTTGCTGGGTAACTATGGCGCACAGGTTTCCGGAGGGTGAGGTTTCGATGATAACACATCTAAGGCTGCAAAACTTCAAGGCGTGGGAAGATAGTGGAAACGTCAAATTCGGTCCGATCACCGCCTTTTTCGGGAGTAATTCATCTGGAAAGACGAGTTTTCTGCAGAGTATGTTGCTGCTCAAGCAAACGGCGGAATCTGCGGATAGGGGTCGCGTCTTCGATCTAGGTGGATCGGCATCGCTGGTGAGTCTGGGAACCTTCAATGACATCACGTTTCGGCACGATCCTGAACGCACAGTCGGAATTGACATCGGATGGCACGAAGACGAGCCTTTTGAGATTCGAAATACGGAGACGAAGAGGCGTAATATAATTGCTACAAGTAGCGATCTCAGTCTGTCCGCTCTGGTCCGCGAAGTGCGAAGCTTTCCGGTAGTTCAGCGAGTTGAGTACGGCCTTGGCGATTTTCGCTTCTCGCTGACGCGTAGTAGAATCGGTAAAGACGAGTACTCGCTCGAATCCAATCACTACCCCTTCAAGCGCGTTTCCGGCAGGCCGTGGCCACTGCCTTCTCCCGGCAAGTTCTATAGTTTTCCCGACCAGGTGCGCGCATATTTTCAGAACGCCGCCTTCTTGTCCGACCTGGAGCTTCAGTTTGAGAAGCTCTGCAGTCGGATCTACTATCTTGGCCCTCTGAGGCAGGATCCCGCACGTCAGTACATCTGGTCGGGAGGACGGCCGATCGACGTGGGCAGGCGAGGTGAACTTGCGGTTGAGGCGTTGATCGCTTCACAGGCAGACAAAAAGACCAACGCACGTGGGTTCGTGCATCGAAAAGATGGCCCACGCCGCACTAAACTCATCACGGTAGAAGAGCACGTCGCCTCCTGGCTTCAAGAACTCGGGCTTATCCATTCCTTTGCGGTGGAGTCAGTTGACGACAGAGGGACTCTTTACCGTGTTCAGGTGAGACGCTCTGCTGAGAGCACGCCGGTTCTTCTGACGGACGTCGGATTCGGTGTCAGTCAGGTGCTTCCGGTGTTGGTTCTACTCGCCTATGCACCTGAAAGGTCTACGGTACTTCTTGAGCAGCCAGAAATTCACCTACATCCTGCGGTGCAAAGCGGGCTGGCGGATGTGATCATCGAGGTGGCTAAAGTTCGCAACATTCAAGTTGTGGTCGAGAGTCACTCCGAGCATTTCCTCATGCGTCTGCAACGCCGTATTGCCGAAAGAGATGTCGGCAGAGGGATAAGACTCGAGCCGGAGGATTGCCTTCTCTACTTCTGTCAGACGACGGGAGCGGCGGCTACCATCAGTCGGCTTGGTATCGATTCCTTCGGGAACATCACCAACTGGCCTGACGATTTCTTCGGAAATCAGTTCGAAGAGGCTGCCGCTATGAGCCGCGCAGCACGTAGGCGAGCGACGGAAGAGAAAACCGCTTGAACTATCCACCGCGTGTCGTTATAGACACCAATGTGTTGATCGTTGCCAACGGCAAGGCCGATCACGTTTTTTCCGACTGTACGAATTCGGCAGTTGAATTTCTCGAGCACGCCGAGAGCGACGGAGTTGTCGTGCTCGACAACTCCTGGCACATCTTCGAAGAGTACGAGAATTACTGCTCATTCAAAGGGCAACCTGGAGTTGGCGACCACTTCTTCCTTCACTTGCATCGCCGGCAGGCTGACCCTCGTCACGTTCAGAAGGTGGACATAACTCCTGATGGTTACGGCTCCTACGAAGAGATCCCTGACGGTTTACGAGCTTTCGATCCATCCGACCAAAAATTCGTGGCCACTGTTATAGCAGATGAGCGGAAGTCGGTCATCGTCAATTGCACAGACTCGGACTGGCGGGAAGCAGCGCGGGCCCTGGAGCAAAATCAAATCGTGGTCATGGAGATATGTGGCGATTGATGCTTCCATGAGACCGCTCAACCGTCCCCGCTCACGCCCCCGAATCATATGTTCCTGCACGATCAACTACAGCGACGCACGGTGATCCCGTCGCAACCGCTGATCACGAGTGTGAGCCGCCCTCTCTGACTATGGTGGATCCCTCAAAGATCGAGGGAGTGGCGATGTCGGTGGTGCGGCTGCTGGTGCTCGGGGCCGTGCGGCGGCGCGGCAGCGCGCACGGCTACCAGGTCCGCTCCGACCTGGAGTCGTGGGGCGCGCACGAGTGGGCGGGGCTCAAACCGGGCTCGATCTACCACGCGCTGCGCCAGATGGCCGCCGAGGGACTGCTGCGCGCGGACGAGGAGGCGCCCAGCACCGCCGGCGGCCCGCCACGGATCGACTACGAGATCACCGAGGCGGGCGAGGCCGACTACTTCGCGCTGCTCCGCCACGCGCTCTCCAAGGCCGACCAGCGGCTCGACATGCTGAGCGCCGGAGCGGGCCTGATGGACGACCTGCCCAGGGCCGAGGCGGTCGAGCTGCTGAAGACGCGGGTGCGGGCGCTGGAGGAGTGGCGTTCCCGGGTCCGGCGCGACTGGTCGCCGGACGAGGACCCGGAGGCGTGGGGCATGGTGGGGGAGGTGCTCGGCATGTGGGTGCACACCGCCGAGAGCGCCGCCGAGTGGACCCGCGGCCTCATCGAGCGCCTGGAACGCGGCGCGTACGTGATGGCGGGTGAGAAACCCCGCACGGCGGTAAGCCGTCCAGACCGCGGGTGAAGAAGACATCAGGCCGCGGACCGGCGGGCGCTGAGTGACCCCTGCGGGCGGTCAGTCGTCCAGACCCCGGGCGCTGAGTGCTTCGCCCAGGGCGTCGGCGTGCCGCAGCGCGCCCACCACCAGCGGCACCGCGAACGCGCGCATGCTCCACTCGACGCCCCTGGCCCGCTGCGCCTCCCGTACGCGGGTGGCGAGCGCGGCGATGACCGGGATGCTGCGGATGGTGAGCGAGAGCAGCAGCGACAGCCGGAACGGGTCCAGCCCCACCCGCCGGGCGGGCCGCAGGGCACGCTCCAGCGTGGCCATCATGGCCGAGGTCCTGGTCGTCAGCGTGACCAGCCCGGCCAGCGCGACCGCCAGCACGATCCGGGACGTCACCAGGACCGCGGCCGACGGACCGGCGAGGACGAGCTGGATCACGAACAGCGCCGCCACGAACCAGAGGACCGGCCGCACCTGCGCCCACGCCGCTGCCGCGCCCACCCGCGCGACCGCGTACAGCAGCACGACCACCACGGCCGCGCCCGCCATCGCCCACACGCTGGGCAGCAGGATCAGCCCGGTGCAGCAGACCGCCAGAACCGCCAGCTTGGCCCCGGTCGGCATCCGGTGCAGGAACGAGTCGCCCGGCACGTAAGCGCCGGTGAGGGCGTTCACGCCATCAGCCCGCGGTAGTGGCCGATCGCCTCGGCCGGCGGTGCGTCGGCGACCACCCGGCCGTCGTCCAGCACCAGCACCCGGTCGAAGTCCGCCAGCAGCGACAGGTCATGGGTGACCACCACCACCTGCTGGGGCAGGACGCGCAGGTGCTCGGCCACCAGCCTGGAGTGGCGCAGGTCGAGCAGCGTCGTCGGCTCGTCCATGATCAGGATCTCCGGCTCCAGCACCAGCACCGAGCAGAGCGCCAGCAGCTGCTTCTGCCCGCCGGACAGCTGGTGCGCCGGATGGTCGGCGTGCTCGGCCAGCCCGTGCCGCTCCAGCACGGCCGCCACCATGTCCCGCACCTCCTCGGCGGGGAGCTTGTGGCGGCGCAGCGAGAACGCCACGTCCTCGGCCACGGTCGGCATCACGATCTGCGCGTCCGGGTCGGTGAACAGGAACCCCACCCGCCGCCGGATCTTGGCCGCCTGCCGCCGCGTGTCGTGACCCAGCACGGTCACCGTCCCCGAGGTGGGCAGCGCCAGCCCGTTGAACAGCCGGGCGAGCGTGCTCTTGCCCGACCCGTTGGCCCCGATCACACCGATCCGCCGCTCGGCCAGCGTCGCGCTCACCCCGCGCAGCACCTCGCGCTCCCCGAGCCGGACACGCACGTCAGCGAGCTCGATCACTCACACCACCTCGACCGGACATAGACGTCAGCGAACGCGAGCACTCCGACCACCTCGGCGAGGACGAGCCCCTTCACTCAAACCACCTCGAACAGGGCGGCGACGCCGAGCCCGCCGCCGACCGCCGCCGTCGCCAGCCCGAGTGTCCCCCGGGGCGCCCCGGCCCGCACCAGCCGGGTGAACAGCCGCGTCACCACGACCGCGCCGCTGGCCCCCCACGGGTGCCCGAGCGCGATCGCGCCACCGTCCGCGCACACCCGCCCGGCGTCCGCGCCCAGCGGGTCGAGCCCGAGCGCGTCGGTGACGGCCAGCGTCTGCGCGGCGAACGCCTCCACGATCTCCACCGCCGCCACCCGTTCCAGGCTCGTGCCGGTACGGGCGAGCAGCCGGCGCACGGCGGGCACCGGCCCCCAGCCGGGCAGCGCCGGGTCGCACCCCACCACCGCGCCCGCCACCAGCCGCAGCCCTGGCCTGCCATCACGCAGCCGCTCCGGCACGACGGCCACCGCAGCGGCGCCGTCGCTGTTGGGCGAGCAGTTGCCCGCGGTCACCGCGCCCCCCGGCACGAACGCCCCGGGCAGCCGCGCCAGCGTCGCCGGGCGCAGCGTCCGCGGCCGCTGGTCGCTGGAGTGCTCCCCGACCGGGACGATCTCCGCCGCGAACCTGCCCGCCGCACGGGCGTCCACCGCCTTGGCGTGGCTGGCGGCCGCATAGGAGTCCTGGCGCTCACGGCTCACGCCGCGCGCCGCGCCGAGGGCCTCCGCCGCTTCCCCCATGTCCGGATCCGGGTGCCCTTCCGGGGCAAAAGGAGCACGCTCGTACGAGGACCCGTCCCGAAACGCCCGCACCGGCGCGGTCGACGCGCTCTCGGCGCCCCCGGCGATCACGAACTCCATGTCCCCGCTCCGCACGGCCTGGGCGGCGATCAGAATGGCGGCCAGCCCGCTCCCGCACTGCCGGTCCACCGTCACCCCCGGCACGTCTTCCCCCAGCCCGGCCCTCAGCGCCGCCACCCGCGCCACATTCCCTCCGGGCCCCATGCAGTTCCCCAGCACGACGTCCTCGACCCAGGCGAACGCCCCGTGTCGAGCGGGGCCGACCGCACCCGGGTCACGCTCCGCGAGAACCCCGCTCGGGGTGAGGTCGCGGACGCTGGGACGAGGTTCTGCGTGCTCCCCAAGGTCTGGGTCGCGTCCGTGCCCCCCGCAGGTGAGGTCGTGCGCGTTCGCGCGGTCCTGGTCCCGGCCGTCGGGGAGGTGGTCCCGGTCGTGCTCCGGCGAGGGCCCGCGACGGGCGTCGCGGGCCACTGCGCCGATCACCGCGGCGGCCAGGGCATCGACCGTGACCGTTTTGAACGCGTGGCCGGCGGTGCCGATCGGGGTCCGGCGGGCGGCCACGATCACCGGATCGTGCGGGCCCGTCATTAGAGTCCCCGCAGGTCGGCGTCGCCGGCGGTCGGGTGGCCCGTCACGGGAGTCTCCGCAGGTCAGGGTTGCCGGTGGTCGGGCGGCGCGCCATGAGAGTTCCCGCAGGTTGGGATTGCCGGTGGTCGGGTGGCCCCGTCATGGGAGTCTCCGCAGGTCAGGGTTGCCGGTGGTCGGGCGGCGCGCCATGAGAGTTCCCGCAGGTTGGGATTGCCGGTGGTCGGGTGGCCCCGTCATGGGAGTCTCCGCAGGTCGGGGTCGGTGGTGGTCAGGCGGGCCGCTACCTGGGCGCGGGCGGGCTTGCCGGTCGGGGTGCGGGGGAGGTCGGTGATCGCGTACCAGCGGCGGGGGCGCTGGGCGGCGGCCAGGCCGTCGCGTGCCACCTTCTCCAGAGTGGTCCTGGACGGGAGCGGGCCGGCGCCGGCCTCGACCACGGCGGTCACGACCGCTCCCAGCTCGGGGTGCGGGGAACCGACGACCACGACGTCACCCACGCCGGGCGCGCGCCGGAGCACCTCCTCGACGTCCTCGGGGACCACCGTCGCGCCGCCGGTCTGGATCGCGCCGTCGCCACGGCCGCGCAGGCGCAGCGGCTCTCCCGGCGTGTACGGATCGGCGAGGTCGCCGACGCTCATCCACTTGTCCTCGGCCTTGAGCGGGCCGGCCACGCCGCCCAGGTAGCCCTCGGCCAGCCAGGGGGAGCGCGCCCACACCTCGCCCAGGGGCGGCCTGACCTCGATCTCCACCCCGGGGAACGGCCGCAGTCCGCCGCCGTCGGCGTCCACGGCCACGAAGGACAACTCGGTGGCGCCGTAGTAGGCGACCACCCGCACGTCCCCGGCGCGTTCCCGCACCTCAGGCGGGAGCGCGGCCCCGCCCACCACGACGACCCGTAGGGGCGCGTCCTCGGGCAGGGCGTCCAGCAGCCGTGGCAGCAGGTGCGGCACCACATGCACCGCCGTCGCCCGCCGCGCCAGCTCCGGCAGCGACCCCGGCGCCCACCGGCCGGGCGCCAGCACCGTCGCGCCCACGGCCAGGGCGTGCACGGCCGCGAACCCGTACAGGGAAGACGTCAGCGGCCCCGGGACCAGCACCACATCATCCGCGCCGATCCCGGTGATCTCGCTCACCGGCCCGAACGACCCCGTCCACGACTCCCGCGTACGGACGACGGCACGAGGCCGCCCGGTGCTCCCCGAACTGAAACACGCCCACGCCAGATCACCAGGCGACGGCGCGAACCCTCCTCTGAAGGGCAAGGACCGGGTGACCGAACCCGCCGAGCCGACCCCGGCGAGGTGGGTCTGTGCGCCCGGGCCCATCGGTCCGGCCCCGACGGGCGAGGGCTGGGTGTTGGGGTGGGTTGGGTCGGCCCCGACGGGCGAGGGCTGGGTGTTCGGGTCGGTCGGACCGGTGGTGAGCAGGGTCTCGATGAGGAGGTCCGCTGGGATGCCATCGCGCAGTGTCGGTTCGTACAGCAGTGGTGTGGCCCCCGTCAGGTCGGCGGCCAGGATGGCGATCAGTTGCTCGACGGGGTCACGCAGGCAGATGCCCACGACCGGCGCCCTCGTCCGGGCAGCAGCCGTGATGGCGCGCCCGTCCGCCGGGGGCGGGGAGAGCGCCGGTGGGGTGTCCCGGGCCGCGGCCGGAGCAGCGATCGGCCGGGGGAGGGCGGCCGTGAGGGACGCCGCCTCGCCCAGCGCGCGACGGGCCAGGGCGCCGTACGTGATGTCGCCGTACGGGCCGGAGACCGCGACCCGGTCGGGGTGGGTGGAGGCGTGCCGGATGACCTGTGCTGCGACTGGCATGCCCCGGTCAGCCCTCCTCGCCGGATCTCGGACGCTTGTGGACGGTGGGGATCGCGCCCGGGTAGGCGCGCTGCACCCCTCGCGCGATCCACGAGGCCAGCACCGCCTTGGCCAGGTCGCCCGGCACGAAGGTCAGGGTGAACAGGGCCGCGCCGCCCAGCGTGAGATCACCGAAGATCGCGTACACCGGGATGCCGCACAGGTAGATGACCCCCATGCCGCCGACCAGGCACGCTACCAGCAGCCGGACCATGCTCGGGCTGCGCCCCCCGCGCTCCGCGATCCACCCGGTGACGAACGCGCCCGGCAGCCACCCGATCAGGAACCCCGCGGACGGCTGGGTGAAGACGCCGAGCCCGCCCCGGCCCCCGGCCAGGAGCGGCAGCCCCACCGCCACCAGCGCGAGCAGCACCAGCACTGCCAGCGCCCCCCGCCGCGAGCCGAGTATCAGCCCGGCGAGCATGACCCCCAGGGTCTGAGCCGTGACGGGCACCAGGCCGCCGAAGAGGCTCACCCCAGGAACCAGCCCCAGCACCGCGATCAGCGCGGCGAAGACGGCCACCCGGGCGACGTCTGCAGGGGAGAACCACTTCATCGCTCCTCCTCGATTGTGTGTGCGGATTCGATCCCACACCACGGGGCGGGATTCACGCATGGAGGGTTGCCACAACGTTCCCCGCCGAGGAATGTCTCAGATGGATGGCCGAGAGACGGACCGGGAGGAATACGCGCCTGCGTACGGGAAGAGACTACGTGCGACGAAGGGACGAGGATGACTTCCAGCGGTCTGGGCGGAATCGTCGAGTGGGTCACCGGTCTCATGGAGACGCTCGGCGCGCCCGGCGCGGGCATCGCGGTCGCGCTGGAGAACCTGTTCCCGCCGATCCCGAGCGAGGTCATCCTGCCGCTGGCCGGGTTCACGGTGAGCAGGGGCGGGCTGGTGTTCTGGCACGTCCTGCTGTGGACCACGATCGGCTCGGTGGTGGGCGCGCTCGCGCTCTACGCGATCGGGGCGCTGCTGGGCAGGCGGCGGGTGCACGCGCTGTACGCGAAGGTGCCGCTGCTCAAGCCGGAGGACGTGGACAAGAGCGAGCAGTGGTTCGCCAGGCACGGTCGCAAGACGGTGTTCTTCGGGCGGATGGTGCCGCTGTTCAGGAGCCTGATCTCGATCCCGGCCGGCTTCGAGCGGATGCCGCTGCCCACGTTCGTGCTGCTCACCGCGGTGGGCAGCTTCATCTGGAACACCGCGCTCGTGACCGCCGGCTACTTCCTGGGCCGGCAGTGGTCGATCGTCGAGACGTACGTCGGGATCTTCACGTACGTGGTGATCGGCCTGGTCGTGCTGGCCGTCGGGGTGTTCGTCTGGAAGCGGCTGTCGGAGCGCCGCGGCGCCCGGCAGAACTGACGCGGGTCACGTGAAGTGGGTGACGAACCAGGAGCCGGTCAGGTCGGCGACCTGGTCCAGGGCTCCGGGCTCCTCGAACAGGTGGGTGGCGCCGGGCACGATCTCCAGGCGGCTCTCGCCGCCCAGCTCCCGCTGGGCCTCCCGGTTCAGTTCGAGCACCTGCTCGTCGTGGCCGCCCACGATGAGCAGCGTCGGCGCCCGTACGGAAGCGAGACGCGGGCCCGCGAGATCCGGGCGGCCGCCCCGTGAGACGATCGCGGCCACGTCGGCGTCCGGCTCGGCCGCGGCGCTGAGGGCGGCGGCGGCGCCGGTGCTCGCGCCGAAGTAGCCGAGCGGCAGGTTCGCCGCGGCCGGCTGCTCCCGCACCCGCTCCGTCGCCGTCAGCAGCCTGCCTGCCAGCAGTTCGATGTCGAACACGTTGGCCCGGTCGTACTCCTCCTCCGGCGTCAGCAGGTCGAACAGCAGGGTGCCCAGCCCGGCCTCGTTCAGCGCGGCGGCCACGTACCTGTTGCGCGGGCTGCGGCCGCTGCTGCCGCTGCCGTGCGCGAACAGCACCACGCCGCGCGCCCCGTCCGGGACCACCAGCTGACCTGAAAGTTCGGCGTCCATCCTCACCACCTCCACTCAAGCAGGGTGTCTACCCAGCTCACGCGGGTGTCTTCCTGCGACGATGCCGGGATGGGGGAGCGATCGAGGCAGGGGCTGCCGCCGTTCGAGCGGATCTCCAGGCAGAGCAGGCTGATCCTGGAGCGCGCTCGCAGCCTGGGACTGCCCGGATGGCTGCGCGCCGAGCGTGAGCCGCTGCTCCAGGGGATCAAGCTGACGGCCGCGTGCGTGCTCGCCTGGTGGCTGGTGGCCCGGGTGCTGCAGGACAGGATGCCGGTGCTGGGGGCGATCGGGGTGCTGCTCACGTTCTCGGCCACCGCCTACGGCACGGTCGTGCGCGGGGTGCAGCAGGTCGGGGCCGTCACGGTCGGGCTCTTCGGCGCCGGTGGGCTGATCCTCCTGCTCGGCATCAACGGGATCACGCTCGCCATCCTGGTCGCGGGCGGGCTGGTGGTGACCCGGCTGCTCAACCTCCCCAAGCAGAACGTGCAGATCCCGATCACCGCCCTGCTGGTGTTCGCGCTGGGCGCCACGTACAGCCTGGAGCGCCTGGTCGACCTGCTGCTGGGCGCCGTCATCGGCATCCTGGCCAACCTGGTCGTGCTCCCGCCCCGGTACGTGGAGGAGGCGCGCAGGGAGATGGCCGAGCTGGCCGGTGACCTGTCGTCGCTGTCCGCCGCCATGGGCAAGGGCGTGCGCGGCGCGTGGGGTGAGGACGAGGCGAGAAGCTGGCTGGAGCGGTCCCGCGAGGTGGACGCGCGCCTGCGGGAGAGCCAGGAGGTGGCCGAGCAGGCCGCCGAGTCGGTCCGGCTGGTGCCGCTCCGGCGGCGACGGCAGGACGAGCAGCTCGACCAGGTGGCCGAGGCCATGACCTGCCTCGACCACGCGGGCCTGCAACTGCGCGGCATCGCCAGGTCGCTCACCGACCTGGCGGCCGGGGTGCGCGGGCTGCCCGCGGAGGACGTCCACCGGGTGCCCGCGGCGCTCGGCGACGAACTGCTGGCCATCTCCAAGGCCTTCGCCGCGTTCGGCCGGCTCCAGCTCGGCCGGGGCAGCGTGCGCGACCTCGGCCGGCTGCGGACCGCGCTGCGCGAGAGCGGCGAGCACCAGGTGCTGGTCGCCGAGCGCGTCCCCGACACCGAGAACGTCCAGCTGTGGTCGTTGCACGGGGCGATGCTGGACCAGTGCGCGACCATCAGGCACGAGCTCGACCCGGAGAACGGGCCGCACCAGGCGGCGTTCCCCGCCTGGCTCATCCCCGGCTGACGGTCCCGGTCAGGTCATGACCAGCACGGTGACGAACTGCAGTACGTGCCAGGCCACGTAGGCGCCCGCCGCGATGAACGCCCACTCCTTGGCCCTGGAGACGCGGGTGACGCGGCGCAGCACCTCGACCGGCTCCCGCCGCGCCCGCGCGGACCTGGCCAGGAAGTACGCCGACGTGAACCAGGCCGCGCCCGACACCGCCAGCAGCCCTGCCGAAAGCAGGAACAGCAGCTCCGGCTCGGGCATCGCGTCGCCCGGGGCGAGCTGGCGGGTCCACGCGGCCGGCACCAGGGTGAGGACCAGGACGGTGATCCGCCTGTCCCCGCGCGCCTGTCGCCTCAACCACCGCAGGTCTCGACGCAGATGGTTCTTGAGCATCCGGATCACCTCCGCTGTCCGTGGCCGGTGAGACCAGTTGAACGCCGGTGACCTGATCAGATCTGCGACCTCCCCCGGGCGGAATTCACGACATTCGTCGGAGTTCCTGGGCGGCCTTTCTCGCCTCGACCACGTCGCCCACCTCGTCGAGGGTGCGCACCGCCTCTCCCAGATGGGCCACGGCGGCCGCGGCGTCGCCCCGCCGCCACGCGATCAGGCCGAGCGCCCGCAGCGCGCAGCCCAGGTCGCGGCGGGTACCGCAGGCGTGGTGGACCTCCCTGGCCCGCGCGGCGTGCACGTACGCCTCCTCGGGCCGGTTCAGGTCGAGCAGGATCATGGCGAGCGTGGTGAGCGCCGCACCCCAGCGGTCGCGCGTACCGGTCTCGTGCAGCAGCTCGACGGTCTGGCGCGCGTACGCCAGCGCGGGGGACGGGCGGCCCGCGGTGTGCAGCGCCAGCGCGATCGACAGCAGCGCGCTGGCCTTGTCGTCGCGCATCTCCTCCCTGATCTCCAGCGACCGCCTGGCCGCGCGGATCGCGTCCTGGTGCCGGCCGAGCGACAGGTACGTGTTCGCGAGCGTCTCCTGGACGTCGGCCTCGGCCCTGCGGCCGCCGGCGGCCTGCACGATGTCCAGCGCCTCCAGCGCGTACACGAACGCCACCTGCGACTGGCCCTGCCTGCGCCGCACCCGGGCCAGCCGGTTCAGCATGCGCGCCTCCATGGGCAGGTCGCGGATCACCCGGCTGATGGCCAGCGCCTGCGTGAGGTACTCGTCGGCGCGCAGGTAGTCGGCCAGCCGCCAGTGCACCAGCCCGATGTCGCCGAGCGTCTCGGCCTTGCCCTGCTCGTGGTGGAGCTCGACCTGTACGGCCAGCGCCTGCTCGAAGTGGGCCAGCGCCTCGTCGTACCGGGAGCCGTTGCGCGCGATGCGGCCCAGCGCGCACAGCGCCCGGCCCGAGCCGTGCTGGTCGCCGGTGGCGGTGTAGCCGGCCAGCGCCCGCTCGGCGTCGCGCCGGGCGTCGTGCGGCAGCCGCAGCGTGTCGTACACCTCGGCCAGGCAGAGCAGCGTCTCGGCCTCGGCGTGCTCGTCGCCCAGCTCGTGGCAGATCGACAGCGCCTCCAGCCCTTCCGACAGCGCGGCGTTCGGCTCGCCGAGGCTCTGCTGCACCCGGGCCAGCATGATCAGGCTCTGGGCGGTGCCGCGCCGGTCGCCCAGCTCCTCCCGTACCTCCAGCGCCTGGCCGGCGTGGTGGAGCGCCGGCTCGTGCCGTCCCTGGGACAGGTGGAGGCGGGACAGCGCGTGCAGGCTGTCGGCCACCCCGGCCAGGTCGCCGATCTCCTGGTAGCCGCAGAGCGCCTCGTCCGCCGCCTTCAGCGCGTCCTCCAGGTTGCCCGCGATGCCGTGCACCTCGGCCAGGTCGATGAGCGCGCGGGCGCGGCCCTCCCGGTCGCCGAGCGTGGCGAAGTCGGCCAGCGCCTCGCCGATGTAGCGGGCCGCCCGGGTGGACGGGCCGATGTCGCGGTGGATCGAGCCCAGATGGCTGCGCATCAGCGCGACGGCCCGCCGGTTGCCGATCCGCTGCGCGCACTCCAGCCCCGCCTGCTGGATCTCCAGGTTGTTCTCGTAGTACCGCAGCCGCCTGAACGGCTCGAACACGGCGTGCGCGAGCTGCCAGGCGATCCCGTACGCGCCGCTCTCCTCGGCGGTGCGCACCACCGACACCAGGGCCCGCCGTTCGGCCTCGAACCACTCGCCCGGCGTGCCCGGCTCCGTGGCGGTCATCAGGTAGTGGTCGAGCAGCCGTACCCTGGCTTCCCGCACGCCCGCCTCGGCGTGCCTGCCCAGCTCCCTGGCCAGCCGCTTGACCAGGTCGTGCACCCGGTAGCGGGAGCCGGGCAGCGGCTCGACCAGATACGCCCGGTGCAGCCCGGCCAGTGACGCCAGCGCCTCCGGCACCGGCACGCCGAGCGCCGCGGCCAGCACCTCGGGCGTGAAAGGGCCGCCGGGCAGCAGCCCGATGTGCCGGAAGGCACGCCGCTGCGCCGGGCCGAGCGACTCGTACGCCAGATCCAGCGCCGACCCGAAGGCCTGCTCCGGGTCGCCGGGGAACCGCTGCTGCCGCTCCGGGCGGCGCAGCTCCTGCACCCGGGAGGCGACGCTCAGCTCGGGGTTCTCGGCGAGCTTGGCGGCCGAGATGCGCAGCGCGAACGGATGGTACGAGCACACCCGTGCCAGCTCGGCCAGCCCGTCGCGGTCGGCCGCCCGGGGAGAGTCCTCACCCAGCAGCCCGACCAGCAGCGCCACCGCGTTGCCCGGGTCGAGGACGTGCAGGTCCATCAGGTCCGCCTGGCCGGTGGCGCGCAGCGGCGCCATCCTGGTCCGGCTGGTCACCAGCACCACGCAGTCCTTGCCGCCGGGCAGCAGCGTGCGCACCTGGGCCGGGTCGGCGGCGTTGTCCAGGATGAGCAGCAGCCTGCGCCCGGCGATCCGGCTGCGGTAGAGCAGCATCAGCTCGGCCTCGTCGGCGGCCGGCATGTGCTCGCCGACTCCGAGCGAGCGCAGGATCTGGCCGAGCGCCTCCGCCGTGGTCATCGGGGGCTGGGCGGGCGACTGGCCGCGCAGGTCGATGACGATCTGCCCGTCGGGGAACCGGCCGGCGTGCAGGTGCGCCCAGTGGGTGACCAGCGCCGTCTTGCCGACGCCCGGCAGGCCCTGGATCACCATCGTGTTCGTCCTGCGGGTCCGCTCCAGCCATTCGGTGAGCAGGTCCAGGCTCTGCTGCCGCCCGGTGAAGTCGGGCACGTCCGCGGGGAGCTGCGCGGGACGGGGCACCTCGGCGGCGGGCAGCGGCTCGGCCGGCGCGCCGGGCCCGGTGAGGAACGGGGTGATCCGGCCCTCCCACGGCACGGCCAGATGCTCCCAGTCGCCGGCCAGCGTCCGCATCGCGGCCGGGTCGGCGACGCGTAACCGGCGGTAGCCGGGACGCACCAGCCAGCCGCGCCGCACCCACTGGGCGAGGGTCCGCTGCACCACGTCGGGCACGCTGCCGACCAGGTCGGCCAGCGTCTCCATGGACAGCGGCGGGGCCGACTCGGAGGCCAGCCCGTAGCGGGCGTCCAGGTTGAGCAGCCACACGGCCAGCCGGGTCGCCACCGGGGCCCTGGCCAGCGCCTCGTGCCCGCGCGCCGCCACGTTCCTGGCGAACAGCTCCTGCACCAGCGCGGTCGCCACGGCCGTGCTGGACGCGGCGTGCTCACGCAGCCGCCGCATGTCGATCGGCCAGGCGCGCACCTCGGTCAGCGCGTCGACCTTCACCCGCTCCCCGGGGTGCCAGAACGCCGGCTCGCCCACCAGGTCGCCGCGGGACCGCAGGTCGTGCACGATCTCGCGGTCGCCGCCGGGGAGGTACTCCCTGGCGTAGCCGTGCTCGATCAGGTAGACGCGGCCGGTGGGCCGGAGCGGGGAGCACAGCCATTCACCGCGCCGGTAGACCCGGGCGCGGGCGTTCTCCTCGACGAGGGATCGGAACACGTTCACCGGCACCACCCATCTCGGGACGGCGGTGTCCGCGGCATGACAGCACGACCCAGGTCGGGGGCAGACCTGTCAGGACAGTCCAACCCGGGGAAAGGGCCCTGTCAACCGGAGGGGGCGATCAGACGGTCGCGGTGTCGGCCCGGTCGGGAACGAAGCGGTAGCCGACGTTGCGGACCGTGCCGATGAGCGACTCGTACTCGGTGCCGAGCTTGGCCCGCAGCCGCCGCACGTGCACGTCGACGGTCCTGGTGCCGCCGAAGTAGTCGTAGCCCCAGACCTCCTGCAGCAGCTGGGCGCGGGTGAACACCCGGCCGGGGTGCTGCGCGAGGTATTTCAGCAGCTCGAACTCCTTGAACGTCAGGTCGAGCACTCTGCCCCGCAGCCGCGCGGTGTAGGTGGCCTCGTCGATGGACAGGTCACCGCTGCGGATCTCGTCGGGCACGTCCTCGCCGGAAGCCTGGGAGATGCGGCCGATGGCCATGCGCAGCCGTGCCTCCACCTCCGCCGGGCCCGCCTTGTCGAGCAGGACGTCGTCGACTCCCCACTCCGCCGTCATCGCGGCCAGCCCGCCCTCGGTGACGATCACCATCAGGGGGCAGTCGACGCCGGTGGTGCGGATCAGCCGGCACAGGCTCTTGGCCTGCACGAGCTCTTTGCGCGCGTCGACGATCACGGCGTCCGACGGAGGCGCGTCGAGGAGGGCGGACGCCTCCGCGGGGGCCACGCGGACCGAGTGGAGCAGCAGCCCCAGAGCCGGGAGCACCTCCGCGGACGGCTCGAGCGCGTTGGTGAGCAGAAGCAGGTTGCTCATGGCGGCCTCCTCGAACAAGTAAGGACCCGGGGGCTACGTCGCCCGAGTCCTGTAGGCGAGGATATCCCAGGAGCAAGTCGCGTCCATTGAGCGTCCGGCAGGTGAACGACGCATCGCATGAAACAACCAGGTTAACAGGAACGCACAATGGTGGAGAAGGATCGGTGAGACAGCCATGGCCTCGGGAAAAGTGCGTTATTGGGCGGCGGCGAAGGCGGCGGCAGGTGTGGCCGAAGAGGAGTTCGAGGCGGTCACACTGGGCGAACTCATGACGAAAATCACAGCAGATCGCGCCGAACTCGCCCGTGTGGTCAGCAGATCGTCATTTCTGATCGACGGTTCTCCCGTCGGTAAAAGACCCCATGGCGAGGTCGAACTCTCCGACGGCGTGACCGTGGAGGTGCTGCCGCCGTTCGCCGGCGGGTGATCCGCCCGTCTCGCGGGGAATGGAGCCGATAAGCTTCTTGACCCCCGCCCGAGACAGGGAGTGCGATGCGCAAGCTGCTCGTTTTCCTGATCCTGCTGATCATCCTCCTCGCCGTGCTCGACCGGGTGGCGGTCGCGGGCGTGCAGCGCGACCTCGCCAACAGGATCGCCGCCGCCGCCGACGTGCGGGGCACCCCGGAGGTGGAGATCACCGGCATCCCCTTCCTGACCCAGGCGATCTCCGGCCACTACCAGGAGGTCCGCTTCGACCTCGGCACCCTGCGTTACGGCGGGGTGCCGATCGAGGGTCTCAAGGGAGCCGCGTACGACGTGACCGCGCCGCTCGCCGACCTCCTCCAGAACCGCGCCGACATCCGGGCCGGGCGGGTCGCCGTCACCGGCACGCTGACGGACGCGACCATCGACAGGTTCGCCCCGCAGGGCGTGAAGGTCAGCGGCAAGGGCGACCGGTTCGTCGCCTCGGGCGAGCTGGCGGTGGGCGCGCAGAAGGTGAAGTTCACCGCGGAGATGAAGGTCGAGATGACCGACGAGGGCATCCGGCTGCAGGCGGAGAAGATCGAGGGGGTGCCCGCCCAGCTCGCCCGGTTCGTGACCTACACGATCCCGTTCCAGGGGAAGCTGCCCTTCGACGTGAAGGTGACCGAGGTCAAGAGCGTGTCCGGAGGTCTGCGGATCTCCGCCGAAGCGTCTGACGTGCCGCTCCGTGGATGAGCGTGAACCGTCCCGCCCTCTCGTACGTGATGAGGGGGTGAGCTCAGCTGGCACCGCCGACGAGGAACTCGTGAGGACCCTGTTCGACGAGCACGCCGGGCCACTGTACGGATACGTGCTGCGACTGACGGGCGACTCGGGACGGGCGGAGGACGTGGTGCAGGAGACGCTGCTGCGGGCGTGGCGGCATCCCGGCGCACTGGAGGGCCGCCCGATCCGCGCCTGGCTGTTCACCGTGGCCCGCAACCTCGTCGTCGACCAGCACCGCGCCCGCCGGGCGCGGCCCCCCGAGACGGGCGACGAGGCGCTGGCGGTGCTGCCGGCCGACGACGAGCTGGAGCGCGCGGTCGAGTCGTGGGCCGTGGCCGAGGCGTTAGCCGCGCTGCGGCCCGAGCACCGCGAGGTGCTCATGGAGGTCTACTACCGGGGGCGATCGGTGAAGGAGGCGTCGGCGAAACTGGGCATCCCGGCGGGCACGGTCAAGTCGCGCACCTACTACGCGCTGCGGGCGCTCAAGCTCGCGCTGGAAGAGCGGGGGCTGGCGCCATGACGACGTGTGAGGAGGTCCGGCTGGCGCTCGGCGCGCACGCGCTCGGCGCGCTCGACCCGCAGGAGGCCGAGGAGATCGACCTCCACCTGGCCACCTGCGAGGAGTGCGGCGGCGAGCTGGAGGAGCTGGCGGGCGTCGCCGGGTTCCTGGGCAAGGTGTCCGAGCGCGACGTCGAGCTGGTCGCCAGCCCGCCGCGGCGGGTGCTCGAACGGCTGCTCACCGACCGCGCCAGGCGGCGCAGGCGGGGCCGCGCGCTCATGGCCGTCGCGGCCGCGGCGGCGGTGGTGGGCGTGGGCGGCGTCGTGTGGTCCGCCATGCCCGGCGAGGCTCCGACGGCCGCCTCGGCGCCGGCCGCCGAGCGGGCCAGCCAGTTCAGCGCCGGCGAGGGCGACGCCGCCCAGTCGGAGCTCGCCGAGGACAACAGCGCCGAGGACAACAGCGCAGAGGCGCAGGACAGCGAGAAGCTCACCACCCGGCAGGAGTCCTCACCGGCGCCTTCGGACTCGCGCGCGCCCGCCCCGCTGCGCTCCCCGCTGGGACGCGCGTTCACCGGCGCCGACGCCGGCTACCGGGCGACCGTGACCGCCGCGCCCGACGGCCGCCGCACGGATCTGATGGTGCAGGTCGAAGGGATCCCGCCCGGCACGGAGTGCAGGCTCGTGGTCGTCGCCGCCGACGGCTCCCGCGAACGGACCGAGCCGTGGCAGGTCACCCGCGAGATGTACGAGGACAACGCGGTCTTCCGGCACGAGACGCGCACCGCGATGGCCGACATCGCCGCGTTCGAGATCACCGATGCCGGCGTCGAGGTGCTGGTGCGGATCCCGGTGACGGGGAAGTAATCCGCGGGGCCGGTGGTTGCAGCGGAAGATGACCGGAGTGTGGATCGCGCTGGCCACGCTGGCGCTCGGAGCGGCGATCGGGGTGATCAGGCTGCGCGCCGACGGACGCCTGCGCGACCGTGATCCCGGCGACCGGCTGGGAGCCGGCGAGCTGGGCGCGGAGCTGGGGGAGCGGGCCACGCTCGTGCAGTTCTCCACCGCCTTCTGCCAGCCGTGCCGCGCGACGCGCCGGATCCTCGCCGACGTGAGCGCGCTGGTCCCCGGCGTGGCGCACGTGGAGATCGACGCCGAGTCCAGGCTCGACCTCGTACGGCGGCTCGACGTGCTGCGCACCCCGACCGTCTTCGTGCTCGACGGCCGGGGAGCCATCGTGCGCAAGGCGTCAGGGCAGCCCAGGAAGGCCGACGTGCTGAACGCGCTCGCCGCGGTCGTGTCTCACGACCCGTCTCACAAGCCGGACGACATGTGACAGATGTCGAGACGCCGAGTAGTCTTCTCGGCATGAACCCATCGACAGAGCTGCTGACGAAGCGGCGCGCGGTTGATTTCTGCCGCGTCGCGACCGCGCTCTGTCGCGCTGCCTGAGGACGGTCTCGCGCGGACTTCCGATCCGCCTCTTCCCGACCCCCTTGCAGGAGCATCCCACGATGCGTGCCGATCCCAGAGCGCTGCGCTTCGGCGCGGCCATGACCACTCTGATCCTCCTCCTCGTCCTGGTGACGGGCAGCGCCTGGCTGCTCGCCGCCCAGGCCGTGGTGTTCGCGTTCGGCATCGCGGGCAGATCACCGTACGGGATGCTTTTCGGGGCGTTCGTCAGGAGCGCCCCTAAGGAGACCGAAGACTCCCGCCCGCCGCGTTTCGCGCAGGGGGTGGGGCTGGTCTTCGCGGTCGCGGGGCTGGCCGGATTCGCCACCGGGATCATGTCGCTGGCCCTCGTGGCCACGGCCGCGGCCCTCCTCGCCGCATTCCTCAACGCAGCCTTCGGATTCTGCCTTGGCTGCGAAATGTATCTGCTGATCCGCCGTATATTGCCCGCCGCCAACATGGAGGTACCACAATGAGCCGCTCCGCCGTCCTGGTGGATGCCGACTGGGTCGAGGCCAACCTCGACACCCCTGGTGTCGTCTACGTCGAGGTCGACGAAGACACCAGCGCCTACGACAAGGGCCACATCCGTGGCGCAGTGAAGATCGATTGGCGGCAGGACCTGCAGGACCCGGTCCGCCGCGACTTCGTCGACAGGACCGGTTTCGAGGCGCTGCTCTCCGACCGCGGCATCGCCAACGACGACACCGTGATCCTCTACGGCGGCAACAACAACTGGTTCGCGGCCTACGCCTACTGGTACTTCAAGCTGTACGGCCACGAGAACGTCAAGCTTCTCGACGGTGGCCGCAAGAAGTGGGAGCTGGAGTCCCGCGAGCTGGTCACCGACGTGCCGGAGCGTGCCAAGACCCAGTACGTCGTCGCCCAGGAGGACACGTCCATCCGCGCCTTCCGCGACGACGTGGTCGCCGCGATCGGCAAGCTCAACCTGGTCGACGTCCGCTCGCCCGACGAGTTCACCGGCAAGCTGATCGCCCCGGCCCACCTGCCGCAGGAGTCGGCGCAGCGCGGCGGCCACGTGCCGACCGCCCGCAGCATCCCGTGGTCCAAGGCGGCCAACGACGACGGCACCTTCAAGTCCGACGACGAACTGCGCACCCTCTACACCGAGGCGGGCGTCGACTTCGGCAAGGACACCATCGCCTACTGCCGCATCGGCGAGCGTTCCGCCCACACCTGGTTCGTCCTGCACGAGCTGCTCGACCAGGAGAACGTGAAGAACTACGACGGTTCGTGGACCGAGTACGGCTCGCTCGTGGGCGTGCCGATCGAGCTGGGGGAGGCCCGATGAGCGCGCAGGGTTGCGGAGCGCCGGAGCAGACCATCGCGCTGCCGGCCGGGATCGATCTGTCCAACCAGGCGGTGATCCAGGGCAGGGTCACCGGCGTCGGCACCGCCTACGCGCGGCTGCTCGACCACACCGGCGAGTTCACCGGTGAGGTCGTGGTGTCCGACGAGGGAGTGTTCCGCTTCTTCGCCGGCCCCGGCGACTGGACCGTACGCATCATCGCGGGCGGCGGCGTCACCCGCGACGTCCAGGTGAGCGCCAAGCTCGGTGAGGTGTCCGAGCTGGCCGTCGCCGTCTGATCGTCGATCGTCAAAGGGGCCCGCGTCCTTCCCGGACGCGGGCCCTTCGCGTGCGGCCGGGCCGGACTCCCGCGCGGCCGCCCGTTCACTCCGTCCGGGCGCGCCGGAGCCCGAGGAACTCCAGCCCCGCGTACACCGCCACCACCGCGGCCCCGGTCAGCATGAAAGCCACGCCCAGGCCGCTGAGCGGAATCGCCCCGGTCAGCACCAGGGCCACGAGAGCCACGCACGACAGCGCGTTGCCCGCGACGACCAGCGCCACGTACCGCACGGGGATCCGGGGGTAGCCGGCGATCAGGCCGAGCGCGGCGGCGCCGCCGAGCATGGCCACGCCGAACGGCACCGACCAGGCGGGCGGCAGCCCGAACCAGCCGGAGAACGGCCGCCACGCGGCGAGCAGGACCACGCCGAAGACGGCGGTGCTCCAGCCGTCGATCCGCAGGATCACGCGGAGCCGTTCCGCCGCCGCGCCGCCGACCGTGGTACGCCGGGCGACCTCCGCCCCTGTCGCCGTGCTCATACCGGTCACTCCTCCCCCTCGGGTCCGCCCCCGGAAGGGCCTGTCCGGAACGACCATGTCACCGCCCGGATCACGGTCTCAATAACCTCCGAGGTCATGGCGGCGCCCACCTGGTGACGGCCTAGGCTCCTCCGCATGGACACACGACAGCCGTCACCGGCGGGGACGCTCCTGCGCGAGTGGCGTAGCCGTCGCAGGCTCAGCCAGCTCGACCTCTCGCTCCTGGCCGACACCTCCGCCCGGCACCTGTCGTACCTGGAGACCGGCCGCGCGAAGCCGAGCCGGGCGATGCTGCTGCGCCTGTCGGCCGCGCTGGACATACCGCTCAGGGAACGCAACACCCTGCTGCTCGCCGCCGGCTACGCCCCCGCGTACCGGGAGAGCAGCCTCGACGACGGCTACATGGCGTCGGTCCGGTCGGCGCTGGAGACCATGCTGACCGCGCACGAGCCGTACCCGGCGGTCGTGGTGGACCGGCTGTGGAACGTGGTGCAGGGCAACCGCGCCATGGCCGTCCTCATGGAGGGCGTCCCGGCACACCTGCTGGAGCCGTGCCCGAACGTCTTCCGGCTGGCGTTGCACCCCGAAGGGCTCGCTTCGCGGCTGTCCAACCTGGGCGAGGTGCGCGAGCTGTTCCTGGACCGGCTGCTGCGCCAGGTCAACGCCACCGGCGACGCCGACCTGCGGGCCCTGTACGAGGAGGTGTCCCGCTATCCCGTGCCCGGCGGCGACGAGCCCGGCGGCTCGCCCCACCGGCCGAGCCCGATCCAGGTGCCGCTGCGCTTCCGCACGCCGTTCGGCGAGCTGGCGATGTTCAGCACCATGGCCACGTTCGGCGCCCCCGCCGACGTGACGCTGTCGGAGCTGGCGATCGAGCTGTTCTACCCGCTGGACGACTTCACCGCCGCGGCTCTCAGAGCTTGGCCGGATAGCGCATGAGCAGGGTGGCGTGGACGACGTCGGCGCCCGTCGCGTGGTAGACGTGCGGGACGTCCGAGCGCCACGAGATGTGCTCGCCCGGCCCCGCGGTCAGCGGGGCGTCCAGGGGCCCGGCCGCCAGGGTGCCGCTGAAGACCGTGACATGTTCCGTCGTCCCCTCCAGGTGGGCAGGTGAGTTCTGGGTGATCCCCGGAGGGACGCGCAGCCGGTAGAGCTCGTACGTGACGTGATCGTCCTCGAAGAGCTCCATCAGCGCCGCCTCCACGGCGGTGCCGCGGACGTTCCGGGGCTCGGGCGGGGAGTCGAGTATCGCCCCGATGGGCACGCCGAGCTGGGCGGTGATGGCCCAGAGCGTCTCCAGAGTGGGGTTGCGGGTGCCGGTCTCGACGCCGGAGAGCGTGGCCTTGCCGATGCTCGCCCGCCTGGCGAGCTCCGACAGCGAGACCCCGCGCGCCTGGCGCAGCTGCCGCACCCGCTGCCCGATCACGCGCGGATCGGTGTCCGGCGCGGGCCGCGAGTCCATGGAGCCATGATGCATCTCCGGGCCCGCGACCGCGCCTGGCTTCACGGTGACCGGTTGCCCGGATGCGGCTGCGGCAGGTTGTGGCATCCCGCTACCATTCCACCGATGTCCGGAACGTCTGGTGTGATGGCGCCGCCACGGCCCGGCCCCGCACCGGGCCGGCGGATGCCGTCGCCGTTCTCACTGCCCATGCACACCCTGCGGCTCGCGGGGAAGTGCGCGCTGCCCCTCATCCTCTGGTTCTCCGCCGGCGAACTGGTCCGCTACGTGCTGCTGTACGCGGGCACGGAGGTCGCCTACGGGGACTTCCGCCAGCTCCGCCTGGTCGCCGTGATGACGATCCTCACGCTGGTCGTGCTGGCCGCGATGACCGTCACCACCGGCATGCTCCACAGCATGCGCGGCGCGCTCTGGGAGGTACGGGCGCGGGCCGCCGACGGGGTCGAGGACGAGCGGTTCTTCCGTACGCTCGACCGGATGGCCCCCGCGTTCGCGGTCCTCTACCTCGCCTGGGGCTTCCACACCGAGGACGCGCGCGACTTCCAGCAGATGGACCTGCTGCACCACTTCTACGACATGACCGAGGCCCAGTGGTTCGGCGAGGAGACCCACGTCGGCATGAGCCTCGCCGACCTCGACTGGCGGGTGTCACTCGGCGCGATGGCGGTCACGTTCCTGCTGAAGACGCTCTTCGCCAAGCTGGTGGAGAAGGGCAAGGGCCGGTTCTACGGGTTCGCCGCCGCCTTCTCCGAGTTCGGCTTCGTCTTCTACGGGCTGAACGCGACGGTCGCCTTCGCCGACGCCCGCGCCGAGTGGACGGACAGCCGCGCGGTCGTCGCCGGCACCAGGCAGGCGCTGGCCGACGCCAAGGAGACGGTCCCGGCCTGGGAGGCCTTCACCGAGGCGTTCGGTGCCTTCTGGCCGCTGTTCCTGGACGCGGTGGCGGTCCCGCTGGCCTGGCTCACCGTGGCCATGCTCGTCTTCGGCGCCTTCTCCGACGAGGCGCGCACCCTGGTCAGGGGCACCCGCCTGGAGAAGGGCGTGGACCGGCTGGAAAGCAGCCACGAGATCACCCAGAAGTCGTTCCAGCACGTCACCAGCGGTTTCACCGACCGCTGGCTGCCGCTGGCCAACTCCCTGCGGATGATCGTCAGGGGTGGCGCCCCGCTGTTCGGCATGATGTGCCTGTGCTACGTGGCCTTGACCGTGGGGTCCCGCTACGGCGACCGCGCGGTCCGCACCCTCATCGGCTCCGAGGCCGACTGGGCCTGGATGTACCTGGGCGCGCCGGTCGGCTTCGTCCGCGACCTGCTGGTGACCACGTTGACCATGGCGCTCCTGGCGGCCACCTTCGACATCGCCGCCACCCGCGCCCGGCTCCGCGGCGAGCCGCTCAACGCCTCCTGAACGTCAGCTCGACCAGGTTGTCGATCCTGACCGCCTCCGAGTCCTTCTTGAACAGGTCGTCGATGGGAGTGTCCGAGCGGTACGAACTCGGCCTGAAGGAGAGCTCCACCTCGTCCTTCACCTCGGTGGGCACCACGGCGACGCCCTGGATCCGATACTCCTGGCCCACCACCAGCCGGTCGGTCGGCCGGTCGCCGGGGATCAGCTCCACCACCCAGGTGCGGCCCGCCCGGTCGGTCAGCTCGAGATCCGTGGGCTCGGCCACCATGGTCGCGCTGTCCTCGTCGAGGACCTTCTTCCTGATGTCGATCGCGAGCCAGGTGACCTCCGGGCCGTGCTTGTTGTCCTTCGGCGGGTCGGTGGGGGCGACGGCGGCCTTGAACTCCGTCTTGTAGACCTCGTACGAGCCACCGGCCGGGACCGTCACCTGCTTCGGGTACAGCCCTCTGGTGGTGACGGACTCGTAGAACTGGTAGCCGTCGAACGCGGTGGCGGCGGTGGCGAGCAGGGACGCCACGACAGCGCCCACGGCGACGAACACCATCCGCTTCCTCCGCGGCCGCGCGCCCCCCTTTCCGGAGGCAGCCCCTCCGGCCCCGGAGACGCTCTCACCGGCCCCGCCGGTTTTCGCGGCGATCGCGTCCATCCCCAGGGCGGCCGTGTCGGAGGGTCCGCCGATCCCTGAGGCGGCGGTCTCCGCGCCGAGTCCCCCCATCCCCAGGGCCGCGTCGGGGCCGGGCGCGGGGTGGAGTCCGCCGGTTTCCGCGGCGGGCCGGCGCTCCGGTGGGCTCGCTTCGGGTGCGGCGGGTCGGGGGGCCGGGGGGCTCGCTTCGGGCACGGCCGGTCCGAGGGCGGGTTTCCCGGGGGGCGGGAAGGGCCGGGGCAGGGGTTTGTCGGCTCGTACCGCCGGGATGGGCTGGGTGGCGCCCATGGGGTTGCGGCGCGGGACGGGGGGCCAGACCTGCTGGTCGGGGGGCATGGGGCGGCTCCGGCCAGGGAGCGTGCCGGGGGTCGTGGGCGGCCCTCCCTGGGCGCCTTGCCCGTGCGGGCCTTGAGGCCAGCCCGGAGGGGGCGCGGGACTCTGAGGGGGCGCCTGCCCAGCCTGAGGTTGTCCCGGCCGCGCCTGGCGTCGCGGCCGCGCAGGTCGGCCCGTGGGGGAGCGTTGTCCGGCCGAGGGCTGCTGGTCAGGGCGGGCCGGATGGCCGGCGGGGGGCTGCCGGTCAGGATGGGCCGGATGGCCGGTGGCGGGGTGCTGCTCGGCGGCCTGCTGATCCGGGTACGGCCGGCCGGCACCGTCCGGATATGTGGGCCGGCCCGAGCCGTCCGGGTACGTGGGCCCGCCCGCGCCGGGCTGTCCCGGATCTCCGTGATGCGGGGGTTGACCAGGAGGTGCCGCGTGCCGGGGGCGGGAGGGCCGTTCCGGATCGTACGGCGGGTCGTCCTCTGGCGGGATTTGGTCGTACGGGCTGGGGGAGGGCGGGGTGTCGGGTTCCTGCGGGCGCCGGTGGTCCTTCCTGGGAGCGAACCAGTCGCGTTCGTTGCTCATCGGCAGATCACTTCTCGGCGGTGGAGTAGACGTCCTGGGCGGAGCCGACGAGCTTGCGCGCCGCCGCCTCGTCCAGCGCGAGGTCGATCTCGGCCTCCGGCTGGTACGGCTCGACCAGCGCCGTCGGCGGCAGCCCGACGACCAGCCGGGCGCCGGCGAGCACGGAGGCGGGCACCTCGAAGAAGTACGACCCCCCGGCCCAGATGTCGGGCTGCACCCACTTGGCGCTGGCGGTGGCCGAACTGTCGATCCGGTCGGTGGCGGAGAACTTCTTGCCGTCGGCGGTCAGCAGCACGGCCGGCCCGAGCTTGTACGGCTTGAGCTTGGACTTGGCGGAGACGTCGACGACGAGGAACAGGCGGTCCGTCTTGAGCGTGTCGGAGAGGTGCCGGATGCTCTTGGCCGCGGTGACCGAGTTGAGCCGGACGACGAACCGGGTGGCGTCGACGTTCTCGCCCTTGCCGCCGAGGTAGGTCAGCGGGGCGGAGTACTCGTTGTGGCTGAGGTCCAGCGACTGCAGGCCGATCGCCGCGCCCAGGAGCACGAGCCCGACGGCGGCGTTGAGCAGCCGCGACCCGCCCCGCCGCCCGGAGCGCCGGCCGGGGGCCTCGGGAGCCTCGGGGCGCCGGGCGGTGGCGGTCACGCCGAGCCTCCGGTCTTGACGGGGAGCGTCACCTTGGCCTGGACGGTCGGCACCCACTTCTCGCCCGCCTGCTCGGTGATCATCTGCCACCGGACGGTCTCGTCCTGGAAGCCGGGCTCGTACGCGAAAGCCGCCACGTCGAGCGTCATCTGCTCGGGCGGCCGCTCGCCCGCGTCGAGCCGGTAGCGCACGACGACCTTGGTCGTCGTGCCCGGATGGAGCTGGTTCGTCTGGTCTTCCCCGGCCAGCGCGAAGGTGAACGGCCCCTTGCCCTCCTTGATCGCCGGCGTGATCCTGACCAGGGAGTTGGCGAAGGAGGAGCCGAACCCGGCCTGATCGGGCTTGGCGGGCGGCATGCCGACGCTCATGGTCTCGTCGCCCAGGTTGGTGACGTCGAAGACCATCTCCACGAACCGCTTGTCTTCTTCGAAGGTCAGCTCGCCCTTCTCCACCGTCACCCGCGCCTCGACGAACCTGGTGGAGTAGAGCCCCTGGTCGAGGACCGCGCCCTGGCTGAGGGTCTTGGGCGGCACCTCGACCTCCTCCAGCCCGCCGAGCAGCGCGACGATGCCGACGACGGTCACGGTCAGCAGGGCGATGACGGGCACCACGACCGGGCGTCTGTGTTCGCTGCTGCCGGCGGGCGCTTCCGTCATGGCTAGTGATGGTAATAGGTCAACCTTGTCCCACTCACCCCATTGCGCCCATCAAGCTGGCGGAATTGCCGAGAACCCTGCCGCAGCAGGGGTTGTAGCTCATACGCTGTCACGGAGCGGAGGGAAAACAGAACGACATAGCGCAGCCGGAGGGGGTCACGTGGCGGACGTGCATCCCGATCACGCGCAGCTCCAGGCCGACCGCATCTACCTGGGCTGGCAGTACATCCTGCCGCATCCCGACCCGGGCCCGCCGCCGAAACGGCCGTCTCCGGCGGAGGAGCCGCCCGTCACCGAGCGGGACGACGAGGAGCGGGCCGCGCTGCTGCGCCGCGAGCGGCTCCAGGAAGACATGCTGAACCGGCCGGTGCGGCTGGTGCGCGCGTTCATGCTCGTGCTGGCCGCGCTGATCGTCGTGCTGGCCCTGGTCGGCTACCTCGCCTGGCAGTTCGCGCTGATCGGCGTGCTCGCGGCCGGCGGGGTGGCGGCCATCTGCGCCTACGCGCTCGTCCAGGGCGACCGGGCGGTCCGCTACCGCGTGTCGGAGCAGCAGGCGAGGAACGACCGCCAGCGCCAGGAACGTGACAGGGAGCTGTTCAGGGCGCAGGAGGAGCACGCCCAGCTCTACCGCGAGTGGCAGGAGGAGAAGGAGCGCTTCGACCGCCAGCTCACCTGGTACGCGGTCGCGGTGCCCGACGAGATCGACCGGGTCGACGTGGCCGGCGGCACGCTGCCGGGCTGGTCGGCGCTGATCACGCTGCTCGGCGCGACCCGCCTCTACAGCGGCGGCCACCTGACGGTGCTCGACCTGTCGGAGGGCGCGATCGCCAAGGACCTGATCGAGCTGGCCCGCAAGGGCGGCGACGACCCGCTCGTGTGGGTGCTGCCGGTGGACCTGCCCCGGCTCGACCTGGGGGCGACGCTCAAGCCCGAGGCGTTCGCCGACGTGCTCGCGCACGTGGTCAGCGTGAGCGAGGAGCACCGCACCACCCGCGACCTCAGCTTCGACAACGCGATCCTGGAGCGGGTGCTCGAGGTGCTCGGCGAGAACGCCACGATCAGCCAGGTGACGGCCGCCCTGCGGGCGCTGGCGCAGGTCGGCGACCCGCGCGAGGACCTGCGGTTCGGCCTCATCACCGCCACCCAGCTGGAGCGCATCGGCACGCTGTTCGGGCGCGGGGTGAGCGACCGGGTGGTGATCGAGCGGGCCTGGGCGCTGGAGTCGCAGCTGCGCAAGCTGGAGACGCTCGGCACGCAGGCGGTCCGGCTGCCGCCCGCCCGGCTGCGCGTGGTCAGCATGGACCGGCAGGCCGGGGTGTTCGGCAACCGCGTGCTCGGCACGTACGTGGCGACCGCGCTCACCCACATCCTGCGCCAGTCGCCCGCCTCCGACCGGCCGTGGTACCACACGATCATCGTGGCGGGCGCCGACAAGCTCCGCGGCGACGTGCTCGACCGGCTCATGGACGCCTGCGAGACGTCCCGTACCGGACTGGTGCTGACCTACCGCTCGCTCACGCCGACCGTGCGCGAGCGGCTCGGCCGCGGCCACGCGGCGGTCGCGTTCATGCGGCTGGGCAACGCCGAGGACGCCAGGGTGGCGAGCGAGCACGTCGGCACCGAGCACCGGCTGGAGCTGGCCCAGCTCACCGAGACGATCAGCGAGTCGCTGCCGGGCCTGGACGGCGGCTACACCTCCACCATCGAGCAGCTCGACGACGCCGGCGGGCGGCCCGACGAGAGCGCCGCCGACCTGGCCGAGGACATCACCGAGTCGACCGAGTGGGGCCGCACCGCCGACAAGATCTCGGAGAAGGAGCGGGTGCTGCAGCGCTCGCGCGAGTTCCTCGTCGAGCCGCACCAGCTCCAGCAGCTCCCCACCACGTCGGTGATCGTCACCGACGCGACCGCGCACGGCCGGCGGGTCCGCCTGGCCGACGCCAACCCGGCCATCCTGACCTTCCCCAAGACGACGCTTGCCGAGCTGGAGGAGGTGCGCGAGACCACGATCCAGGAGCCCTCCGAGAACGGCCACCGCGAGCCGCCGCCGAACCTCGGCCCGCCACCGGCACGCCTCGACTGGCGCAAGGACAGGCAATGACAGGCAAGGAAATGGTCAAAGTCCACGTGATGCGCTGGCGTTCGGCGGGAGTTTACTGACAACCGTCTGTGGGGGGATGAAATGCAGCCGAGTGTGTCGCTGAGCGGACCCTGGTACCGGATCCAGTCGATCGCCGCTCCCTCGCGCAGCTCGTCGGCCGAGTGGGATTTCGTCACCGTGCTGCCCGCCGCGCTGTCGGCGGCGGCGCGCGACAGGCCGTTCGTCATCGGCTGGCTCTCGCGCGGGTCGGGCGCGCCGCTGGAGCTCATCACGAACGCGGGCCCGCTGTCGCCGCCCCGGCAGCCGCGCCGGTCGCCGGACTCGCCCGACCGCCCGGCCGGGCCGCAGCCGCTGCTCTTCCCCGGCGGCGCGCGCGGCGTCGAGCTCGACGACGGCTACCTGGCCGACCTGGCGGACCTGGTCTGGACCCCGTGCCCCGGCCGTCAGGCGCCGCCGCTCGGGGGCCGCAGGGAGCCGGACGCCGACGAGCTGAAGAGGCCGACGCTGTTCGAGGCGACGCTGGTCACGCTGATGTCGCGGCCCTTCGCGTGGCTGGTCGTGGCCGAGCCGACCGACCTGCTCGACGCCGAGGTGGCTCACCTGCGCACCCAGCTCAACGTGCTCAGGCAGTACGGCGACGCCTCCGAGCGGTCCAGGTTCGACGCCGAGCGGGCCGAGCGGCGCATGCAGGAGCTCGACGCCTTCCGCGAGGCCGGGCTCTGGAACGTCCGGGTGCTGGCCGGCGCGGCCAACCCCGACGAACTGCGGCAGATCGCGCCCGTCCTGGTCGGGTCGGTGGAGATGAGCCATCACCCGTACCGGCTGCGCAGCGCGCACGGCGCGGTGCACGCGCTGCCGGAGGCGCTGGCGCTGACCATGCAGGACCCCGCCGACGGCGCGGCGGCCCCGTTCGCGGCCACGGCGGGGGCCCTGGCGGCGCTGGCCGGGCTGCCCAGGCGCGAGGTGCCGGGCGTGCGGGTGCTCGACTCCGGGTTCTTCGACGTGACGTCCGAGGCCGGGGAGGGCGAGCTGGAGCTGGGCGAGATCCTCGACGGCCAGGACCGGCCGGTCGGCTCGTTCCGGGTGCCGCTGGCCACGCTCAACCGGCACGCGTTCGTCACCGGCGCCACCGGCTCGGGCAAGTCGCAGACCGTCAGGCACCTGCTGGAGCAGCTCAGCAACGCGGGCATCCCGTGGCTGGCCATCGAGGCGGCCAAGTCCGAGTACGCGGCCATCGCCGGGCGGGTCGAACCGGCGCAGGTCACCGTGATCAACCCGTCGGCGCCCGACGGCGTGCCGTTCAGCGTGAACCCGCTGGAGCCGGAGCCCGGCTACCCGGTGCAGGCGCACATCGACATGATCAGGGCGCTGTTCATGGCGGCGTTCGACGCCGAGGAGCCGTTCCCGCAGATCATGTCGCTGGCGTTGCAGCGCGTGTACGAGGCCACCGGCTGGGACGTCGTCACCGGCGGCGCCGTGCCCGGGTCGAAGGTGCCGCCGAGCGTGCCGACGCTGGAGCAGCTCCAGCGGCACGCGATGGACGTCATCCAGGAGATCGGCTACGGCCGCGAGGTGCAGGCCGACGTGGAGGGGTTCATCTCGCTGCGGCTGCGCTCGCTGCGCGTCGGCTCGGCCGGCCGGTTCTTCGAAGGCGGCCACCCGGCCGACATCGGCGGGCTGCTGCGCCGCAACGTGGTGCTGGCGATCGAGGACGTGGCCAACGACGAGGACAAGGCGTTCCTCATGGGCACGCTGATCATCCGGGTCGTCGAACACCTGCGGATGCGCGCCCGCCAGGAGAAGAGCGCCGGCCTGCGGCACGTCATCGTCATCGAGGAGGCGCACCGGCTGCTGCGCGACCGCGGCACCGGCCGGGCCGCCACGCACGCGGTGGAGCTGCTGGCCGGCATGCTCGCCGAGATCAGGGCGTACGGCGAGGGCATCGTGGTGGCCGAGCAGATCCCCACCAAGCTGGTCTCCGACGTGGTCAAGAACACCGCGCTCAAGGTCGTGCACCGGCTGCCCGCCGAGGACGACCGGCAGCTCGTCGGCGCGGCCATGAACCTCAGCGAGGAGCAGTCCCGCCAGGTCGTCTCGCTGCCGCCCGGCGACGCGGCCGTGTTCGCCGACGGGATGGACCGGCCGCTGCGGGTGCGCGTGCCGCTCGGCGAGTCGCGCGAGAAGGCGCTGGCCGGCCCGCCGCCGCCGATCAGGGGCCGCCGCTCGGCCGCCTGCGGCGCGCCGTGCCGCACCGGCCAGGCCTGCACGCTGGTGGAGCTCCGCGAGGCCGACGTGCTCGCCGACGCGCCCGAGTGGGCCTGGCTGCGCATCTGGTGCGACACGGTCGTGCTCGCCTTCGTCAGCAACCGGCCGCTGCCCGGCGTGCCGCGGGCGCTCGCGGCCGCCTGGGCCGAGCTGCCGGCCCGTCGCGCCGAGTGCCTGCTCGCCACGCTGGTCGAGCGCTCGGTGCGGCGCCGCGCCTGGGCGCTGCGGAGCTGGTTCGACCCGGCGCTGCTCACCGAGAAGGCGGCCGCCGCCGCCACCCGCCTGCTGGGCGGCCAGGGGGGCGGCGAGCGCCCCGGCGCCTCGTGGGTGCTCCCGCAGGTGCGCTGGCTGCACGAGGTCGACAGGCTCTTCCCGTACGGGAGGCCCGCGCCGGACCTGCGCACCCCCGCCCCGCCGATGGAGTACGCGATCTTCCGGCAGAACGGCGACGGCCCGCACCCGGAGCCCCATGGGGAGTTGCTCGGCCACCGGGCCAAGGCGCTGCGCCACCACCCGCTGTCGATGGAGATGGACCACAACAGGGAGCTGGCCTGGCGGGTCATCCTGGGCGACGACGAGCACGAGGGTGTCAGGCGCGACGTCGACGCGGTGGCCATCGGCGTCGAGCCGCAGGCCAGGCTCCGGCACGTCGGCCAGATCATGGGGGCCGGGTGGCTGGAGGGGGTGCTGGCGTGGCCGCACAGGTTCGTGCTGCCGTTCGGGCACGACAGCGCACCCGAGATCTCGTTCCCGGAGCCTCACCTGGCGGAACAGGTCCGGTGATCGCGAGTAAGCGGTTTGGCATGTCCGATCCGGACTAGGATTTGTCAGCATGACCCAGCTTTCACTGCGGGCTCAGCTCGCGAGCGCCCTGGGCCGCAGTGCCGCCACGCTGTCCAGGATGACCGGGCGCGGCGACGGCTCGGTGATCGGCGGGCGGGTCGGCCTGATGCTCGAGCCCGACCTGCTCCGCAAGCTTGCCCGCGACCGCAAGCTGGCCCTGGTCAGCGCGACCAACGGCAAGACGACCACGACGCGGCTGATCACGTCCGCACTGCTGGAGCTGGGGGAGGTGGCCACCAACGCGTTCGGCGCCAACATGCCCGCGGGCCACGTCTCCGCCCTCTCCACGCACAAGAACGCGCCCTACGGCGTGCTGGAGGTCGACGAGAAATACCTGCCCGAGGTGCTCGACACCACCGGCGCGGGCGTCGTCTGCCTGATGAACCTCAGCCGCGACCAGATGGACCGCGCCGCCGAGATCTGGCTGCTGGCGCAGAAGTGGCGCAACGCCCTGTCGGGCAAGCCCACCCACGTCATCGCCAACTGCGACGACCCGCTGGTCACCTGGGGCGCCTCCACGGCCGCCAAGGTCACCTGGGTGGCCGGCGGGCAGCGCTGGAAGGAAGACTCCTGGAGCTGCCCCGAGTGCGGCGGCCCGCTGGAGCGCAAGGACGCCGACTGGGCCTGCCGCGAGTGCACCTTCCACCGGCCCGAGCCGCAGTGGGTGCTCGACGACGACGCGGTGATCGACCCGCGCGGCCAGCGCTGGCTGATCGACATCCAGCTCCCCGGCCTGGCCAACCGGTCCAACGCGGCGATGGCGCTGGCCGTCGCCGACGCGTTCGGGCTGTCGGTGGAGCGGGCGATGCCCCGGCTGCGCGAGGTCACCTCGGTCGCCGGCCGCTACACGACGGTCGAGCGCGACGGCCGCCAGGCGCGGCTGCTGCTGTCCAAGAACCCCGCGGGCTGGCTGGAGGCGTTCGACGTCTCCGACCCCAACCTGCCGATCATCCTGTCGGTCAACGCGCAGGGCCCCGACGGCCGCGACACCTCCTGGCTGTGGGACGTCGACTACCGCATCCTGCGCGGGCGGCCCGTGTTCGTGACCGGTGAGCGCCGCCTCGACCTGGCGCTCCGGCTCGAAGTGGCCGACGTGCCGTTCGCGCTCTGCGCGTCGTTCTCGGAGGCGCTGGCCATGCAGCCGCCCGGCCGGGTCGACGTGATCGCCAACTACACCGCCTTCCAGCAGATCCGATCGGAGTTCGGCCGTGCCGTCTGACAGCGCCCTGCGCATCGTCTGGATCTACCCCGACCTGCTGAGCACCTACGGCGACCAGGGCAACGTGCTCGTCCTGGAGCATCGCGCCCAGCGTCGCGGGATCGAGACGGAGACGGTCCACGTCCGCTCCTCCGACCCGGTGCCGGAGACCGGCGACGTCTACCTCATCGGCGGCGGCGAGGACCGGCCGCAGATCCTGGCGGCCGAGCGGCTGCGCCGCGACGGCGGCCTGCAGCGCGCGGTCACCCGCGGCGCCTCCCTGCTCGCCGTCTGCGCCGGCTACCAGATCATGGGCAGCACGTTCGGCGGCGAGGAGGGCCAGCCGGTCGACGGCATCGGCCTGCTCGACCTCGCCAGCGCCCGGGGTCCCGCGAGGGCCGTGGGCGAGCTGGTGGCCGAGGTCGACGCCGCGCTCGGGCTGCCGACGCTGACCGGGTTCGAGAACCACATGGGCGTCACCCGTCTCGGCCCCGGCGTCAAGCCGCTGTCGAGGACCGTGAAGGGCGTCGGCAACGGCGACGGCTTCGAGGGCTGCTACGCCGGCCACGTGGTCGGCACCTACCTGCACGGCCCCGCCCTGGCCCGCAACCCGGCCCTGGCCGACCTGCTGCTGTCGTGGCGGGTGGGCGAGCTGGCCCCGCTCGACGACACCCGCTACGAGCAGCTCCGCCAGGAACGGCTCAGCGCCGTGCTGGCCCAGTAGGTCAGTAGACGAGCGCCTGGACGCCCTCGTCCGTCACCTCCTCGACGAACGTGGGCGCTCCGGCGATGCGCACGCCCTCGATCACGTCCTCGACCGTGATCTCGCGCCGCGCCGCACACTGCGTGCAGAGCGTCACCCGCCCGCCGGCCAGCACCGCGCCGAGCAACTCGGCGAGCGGGACCGCGTGGGGCAGCTCGAACTTCTCGGCCCGGCCGGGGAGCGCGAACCACGCGGACTCGCCGGTCAGCCAGACGGAGACGGGAACCCCGCTCGCGAGCGCCGCGGCCGCGACCGTGAACGCCTGGTTGCACCGCTCGGGGTCGTCGGCGCCCGCCGTCACCTTGATCACCAGTGATCGTGCCATGCCCGCCACCCTAGAACGTCACCCGTCCGCCCCGCGCCACTAGGGTTCTGCATATGGAGGAACCACAGGTGCATCCTGACCTGGAACCGATCGCTTTCCTGCTCGGACGGTGGGAAGGCGCCGGCGTCGGGGGCTACCCGACGATCGAGAGCTTCAACTTCGGTCAGGAGATCGAGTTCGGCCACAACGGCAAGCCCTTCCTGACGTACGTGAGCCGCACCTGGCTGCTCGACCAGGACGGCAACCGCGTCAGGCCGCTGGCCACGGAGTCGGGCTACTGGCGGGCGCTGCCGGAACGGCAGCTGGAGGTGGTGCTGTCACACCCGACCGGCATCGTGGAGATCTACGTCGGCGAGGTCGTCTTCCACAAGATCGACCTGCGGACGGATGTGGTGGCGCGCACGGTCACGGCCAAGGAATACACCGCGGGCCGCCGCCTCTACGGGCTGGTCAACGGCAACCTGATGTGGGCCTACGACATGGCCGCGGTGGGGCATCCGCTCACGTCGCACATGTCGGCGGAGCTGAAGAAGGTCGGCTGAGAAACGAAGAAGGGCCCCGGGCGACGTTCCGCTCTCGGGGAGAGCGGGCCGGATGGACCAAAGGCGGTGACAGGTGTCACGCCCTCCGGCTGCCAGGGGCCCCGGTGGTTGCCTCGTACTCGCGAACGACTGCGAGACAACAGCCCGCGTCGTCAGCGGACAACCACCTCGCTGGTCCTCTTATGGCTAACCATTATGTGGACCACCTCCTTTCCGCGTATTCACGAAGCTATGCGGTCTCCGGCTGACAGGGCAAGCGATTAACGTCCGGCCGTAGACTCGGGGCATGACGGAGACGCAGTGGCATGAGGAGCTTCGCGCCAAGGGTTACCGGGTCACTCCGCAGCGCCAGCTCGTCCTGGAGGCGGTCAAGGAGCTGGAGCACGCCACGCCCGAGGAGATCTGCGGCAAGGTCCGCGAGACCGCCCGCGGGGTCAACATCTCCACCGTCTACCGCACCCTGGAGCTGCTCGAAGAGCTCGGCATGGTGACCCACACCCACCTGGGTCACGGCGCCCCGACCTACCACCTGGCGGCCGAGGCCGACCACGTCCACCTGGTGTGCCGGGGCTGCGGCCAGGTCATCGAGGTCCGGCCCGAGCTGGCCGAAGGGCTGGTGCGCGGGCTCGACGACGAGCTGGGGTTCGCGGCCGACGTCCACCACCTGACCGTCTTCGGGCGCTGCCGCGAGTGCCGATAGCCTGGGAGGTATGCGTAGCCCACTGCTGGATCTGCCGGGAGCCGTCGCAGCCGACGCCCCCGACGCCGACGTCGCGGCACACTACGGCGACCTGTTCGCCGAGCAGCGCGCGCTGGTCAAAGGCGAGGCGGCCGTCGACCGGAGCAACCGCGAGGTGGTGCGCGTCTCCGGGGCCGACCGGCTGACCTGGCTCAACGATCTCACCTCGCAGAAACTCGACACCCTCCAGCCGGGCGAGTGGACGCAGACGCTCGTGCTCGACCCCCAGGGCCGCGTCGAACACCACCTGACCCTGGTCGACGACGGTGCGGCCGTGCTGGCCCACGTCGAGCCCGGCACCGCCGACGCCCTGATCGGCTACCTCGACCGGATGCGGTTCATGCTCAGGGTCGAGGTGACGCGGGCCGACGACCTCGCGGTGCTGTCCACCGCCGCCGGCGACTCCTACGTGCCACGCGCCGAGCTGGGCGACCACCTGGGCAAGCCGCTCGCGGGCCTGTGGGCGTACGAGGCGCTGCGGATCGAGGCGCACCGGCCGCGGCTGGGGTTCGACACCGACCACAAGACGATCCCCCACGAAGTGGGCTGGATCGGCCCGGCGGTCCACCTCACCAAGGGCTGCTACCGCGGCCAGGAGACGGTCGCCCGCGTCCACAACCTGGGCCACCCGCCGCGTCGGCTGGTCTTCCTGCACCTCGACGGCAGCGTCGACACGCTGCCCGCGCACGGCGCGCCGGTGATCTTCGAGAGCCAGGAGGTCGGCACCGTCGGCTCGGCGGCCCGCCACCACGAGCTCGGGCCCATCGCGCTGGCGGTGATCAAGCGGACGGTCCCGGTCGACGCCCAGCTCCTGGCCGGCGGTGTGGCGGCCGCCCAGGAGGTCGTGGTGCCGCCCGACGCGGGCCGCAACGTGAGCATCGACCCGGGCCTGCGCCGGCGCATCAGATAGCGGGGCCCGCTAGACGTCCACGATCAGCGTGATCGGGCCGTCGTTGACGAGCGACACCTTCATGTCGGCGCCGAAGCTGCCCGTCTCCACGTGCGCGCCCAGCCCGCGCAGCTCCTCGACCACCGCGTCGACCAGCGGCTCGGCGACAGGCCCCGGCGCGGCGGCCTGCCAGGTGGGGCGCCTGCCCTTGCGGGCGTCGCCGTAGAGGGTGAACTGGCTGATCACCAGGAGCGGCGCGGCCACGTCGGAGCACGACTTCTCGCCGTGCAGGACGCGCAGGCCCCACAGCTTGGCGGCCAGCTTGGCCGCCTGGGCCCGCGTGTCGGTGTGGGTCACGCCCACCAGGACGAGGAGGCCGGGCTCGTCGATCGCGCCGACCGTCTGCCCGTCGACGGCCACCGAGGCGGAGCTCACCCGCTGAACGACTGCTCGCATGGGATCCCATTCTGGCCCAGCCGCGAGACCTCCGTAGACTCGTGACGAAAGGGGTGCGTGATGTCGCTGGTCGTGGAGGTCGTCCGGTCCGGGTTCGTGGAGTCCAGGCACGAGGTGCGCATGCTGGCCCTCGACACCGTGGGCAGCCCCGCCGAGGCGCACGGGGCGGTGCACGTGCCGGCCTCGCCCCGCTCGACCATGAAGCCACTCCAGGCGCTGGCGATGCTCCACAACGGCCTCAACCTGAGCGGCGAGCTGCTGGCGCTGGCCTGCGCCTCCCACGCGGGCGAGCCCTTCCACGTCGAAGGCGTCACGAAGATCCTGGCCGGGGCGGGGCTCGACGAGTCGGCGCTGCTCTGCCCCGAGGACTACCCGGAGGACCGGGCGGTGACCGAGCGCGGCCGCCTCTACATGAACTGCTCGGGCAAGCACGCCGCCATGCTCGCCGCGTGCGTCGCCAACGGCTGGCCCACCGCCTCCTACCTGGCGGTCACCCACCCGCTGCAGCGGGCGATCCGGACCACCGTGGAGGAGCTGACCGGCGAGCGGATCACCGCCTCGGGCGTCGACGGGTGCGGGGCGCCGCTGTTCTTCGTCTCGATGCTGGGCGTGGCCAAGGCGTTCAGGTCGCTCGCGCTGGCCGCCGACGACAGCAGGGAACGGGCCGTGTTCGACGCGATGCGCGCCCATCCCGAGTGGACGTCAGGCACCCACCGGCCGGAGGCCGCGCTCATGCGGGCGCTGCCCGGCCTGCTGGTGAAGGCGGGCGCGGAGGGCTTCCAGGCGTTCGTGTTCGAGGACGGCAGGACCGGCGTCATCAAGATCGAGGACGGCTCCGGCCGGGCCCGCACCCCGCTCACCGTGGCGGCGCTGCGCTCGCTCGGCCTGACCTCGCCGGCGCTCGACGGGCTCGCCGTCCACCGCGTGATGGGCGGCGGCGAGCCGGTGGGCGAGCTGCGCGTGCGCACCACCCACCGCTGACCTCAGAGCGTGCGGAACTGGCGGCTCGCCGAGATCGCGCCCGACGTGGTCGTGGTGAACGTGCGCATCGAGCCGGCGAACTTCGACAGGTCCCACTCCGCCGGGCCGTGGTACCAGTAGAGGTTGTCGGCCTGGTGTCCGTTGCCGGTCACCGACGCCACCAGCCGCGACCAGTGCTCCACCCCGTCGAAGATCACGGCGTACGGGAGATAGCGGGAGAACAGCTCGACCCGGTCCTTCTCCGCGACGTTGCCCACGTCGCCGGAGAAGAGGAAGTCGCGGAAGCCGAGCGTGTGCGCGAGCGCCGCCGCCCCCTTGGCGGTCTTGGCCGGCATGTACTGGCCGCCGACGGCCAGCGCGCCACCCGCGATGATGACGGCCAGCCCCAGCAGGCCGTAGGAGGTGAACCAGGCGAGCAGGGCCGTGGACACCACGCCGGCGACCAGGAGCACGACGCCGACCGTGGTCCAGAGGGTGCGCTCGGCGTCGGGACGGCGGGCGAACCAGCCCTGCCGCACCACGTCGGCGTAGAGGGCGTCGCGGACCTTGCCCAGGTGGGCCGCGAACGAGCCGGACAGCTGTGACAGCAGCACCGCCTCGCGCCCCTCGAAGATGGCGTCGTAGAGCGCCTGCTCGTACGGCAGCAGCGTGTGGGACGGCGCGTGCGGCAGCCGCACCAGCAGCCAGTCGGGGGCGTCGTAGGTCTGCCGGGGCTGCTCGTCGATCCGCAGATAGCCGCGTACGGCGAGGTCCACGATGGTCGCGGTCACGTCGACCACGTCGGCCTGCTCGTCCACCAGCGTGCCGATCTGGCCCGGACGGACGCCGTCGGGCGGGGAGAAGTGGCCGTTCCGCACGGGGTTGACCGCGCCCGTCTCGTGGCTGACGACCCGGGCGTCACGGCCCCGCGTCCAGTAGAGCAGCGCCACGCCGCCGAGCAGCAGCACCAGCAGGGCCGCCAGCGCGCCGCCGGTCACCGGGTTGAGCGCGAACGCGCCGGCCAGGGAGAAGCGCTTGTCGAGGATCGGCTGCCCGCCGCTCGCGCCCTCGGGGAAGCCCACCACGACGGTGAGGGCCTGGCCGGGCGCGAGGCCCTCCTGCTCGAAGTCGGCCTGGGTGCCGGTGTGGTCCATCGCCGCGGAGGTGCAGCCGATGGCGGAGGTGAGCTCGCCGGCGAAGCACGAGAGGTTCTGCACCAGGCCGGGGCCGGTGACCTTGACCGTGGCCTTGTCGACGGCGGTGTCCCAGCCGCTCACCGCGAACCAGCGCAGCTCCTCGGCGTCACCGGCGGGGGCGACCGCGCCCTTCACGTCGTACTCGACGGTCGCGGGCGAGGTGACCGTCAGCGCGCCGTCGGCGTAGGTGCCGCCTTTGACGTTGGAGATCTCGTAGAGGCGGTCGTTGGCGTCGTCGTGGCGCGTGCGGGTGAGGAACGTCCGCTTCAGCTCGCCAGAGCCGCCGGCGAGCTTCTCGACGACGTGGACGGTGCCGCCCTTGCCCAGGGTCATGGTGACGTCGGCGGTGATGCCGGCGTTCGCCGCCATGGCGGGAGCGGCGATCAGCGCGAGAGCGGTCGTCACCAGTGCGGCCAGCGTCAGCCTGAAACCCGTCATGGCCGGTCATCGTATCGGGTCCGCCTGACACATCCGTAGGTGTCTGGATCAGTCGGAGATCGCGATGCGCAGCCGGCGGAAGCCGCGGCCCTTGCTCTCGACCTTGGTCACCTTGATGCGGCCGATCTGCTTGGTGGAGGCGACGTGCGTGCCGCCGTCGGCCTGGGTGTCGAGACCGACGATGTCGACGATCCGCACGTCGCGCACCTCCGGCGGCACCAGGTTGGTGGCGGTGCGGATGATGTCGGGGATCGCGAACGCCTCGTCACGCGGCAGCACCCGCACGTCGATGCGGCGGTCGGCGAGGATCTCGGCGTTGCAGGCGTCCTCGACGGCCTCCTTGAAGCCGGGCGGCACCTCGGGCAGGTTGAAGTCCATCCGGGCGGTCAGCGGCTCCATGTTGCCGCCGGTGACCGGGCAGCGGAAGTCGCGGAAGACCACTCCGCACAGCACGTGCAGGCCGGAGTGGGTGCGCATCAGGGCGGAGCGTCGCTCGTCCGCCACGGCGGCGCGCACGACCGTGCCCACCGGCGGGATCGGGTCGCCCTCGGCGGGGATCAGCTGGAGGTCGTCGCCCTTGCGCACGCCGACGACGCGGGTCTCGACGCCCTGCCAGACGAGCACGCCGTGGTCGGCGGGCTGGCCGCCCCCGCCGGGGTAGAAGGCCGACCTGTTGACCACGATGCCCTCGGGGGTCGCGTCGAGGACCACGGCCTCGAAGTCGCGCAGGCTCTGGTCGGAGAGTTCGAGGCGCTCGGTGCGCCCGTGCAGCTCGGTGGTCATGCCGCGCGTCACCAGGGGCCGTAGGGGCCGCTGTTGCCGCCGCGCCCGCCCATGCCCTTCACCGCGGGCTTGACGTCCACGATGTAGATGGCGGCGGCGATCACCGCGGCGATGGAGAACAGCCCCAGCCCGATGCCCAGGAAGGCACGGCCTCCGATGACCAGGAAGTTGATCACGTACGAGTAGGCGCCGGCGGCCGAGAACAGCGTGGCCAGGATCAGGATGATCAGCCAGATGTTCTTCTGCAGCTTGCCCGCCGAGACGAACGCGTCGGCCGGCACCCGGAGCGCATGCACCAGCGCGTATCCCGACATGCCCAGAACGATCAGGGACAGCACCGAGAAGAGGAGGTTGAAGACCAGGTTGATGAATTGCATGTGTTGGCTCCCGCCCAATGCCGCGATGAGTCGGGCTTCAGCCTAATGGCCGCCCGCGTTCCACGGGCACCGCTCAAGCGCCGGAAACGCGCGAAAGCCCGCCTCCGCGAGGAGACGGGCTTCGCGGGGTGGGTCAGGCCTTGGCCTTGGTGGTGCGGGTCCTCTTGACCGGCTGGGCGACCGGCGGCTCGGCGGCCTCCGACATCTCCTCCAGCTCAAGGGCGGCCTCGCCGCTGGTCTTGCTGACGACCTTGCGGCCGCGGACCGCGAACTCCTCGTAGACCTTGACGGCGCGGTTGGTGAACTCGTCGGCGTACTCGCGGGCCTTCTCCGGGAGCTCCTTGGCGATGTCCTCGGCCTTGCCTGCGTACTCGCGGGCCCTCTCCGGGAGATCCTTCGCGATGTCCTCGGCCTTGCCGGCGTAGGCGCGCGCCCTCTCGGGGAGCTCCCTGGTCAGCTCCGCGCGGCGCGACTGCAGCTTCTGCAGCCGCTCGGGCAGCTCGCGCAGCTTCTCCACGGCGTAGTCGCCGGCCCCCGCGACCGCGTAGAACGGCTTGGTGTCGGCGAGTTTCTTCACTTCGGTGGCGAGCGTCATGATGGGTTAACCTTCCTTCGTTTCCTGGTTGACGGGGCCGTTGCCGTTGCCCGCCGCGTAGGGCTCAAGTGCGGCGAGGAGTTCGGGCGGCAGCGGCTGTTCGTCGTCCGGTGCGGAGGCGGGCCGGGGGTGGGCGTTCTGGGAGGTCTGCTCGTCCCCGGCCGGTCCTTCCTTCCGGAACGACTCGTAGATGTCGATCAGCACCTGGCGCTGCCGCTCGGTGATGTGCGGATCTTCGCGGATCGCCGTGATGACGTCGCTGGGAGGTTCGTGATCCTCGATGAGACCGGCCTGCACATAGAGCACCTGCGACGAGATGCGCAGGCCCTTGGCGATCTGGTTGAGGATCTCCGCACTCGGCTTGCGGAGGCCGCGCTCGATCTGGCTCAGGTAGGGATTGGACACCCCCGCCGCGGCAGCCAGCTGGCGCAGCGAGATCTTCGCCTGCTGCCGCTGCTCGCGGATGTATTCGCCGATCGAGCCGACTTTGGGAAGTGCCATGCCTCGATTATGCCGCCCGTTGCTTGCAGTTGCAAACGAACTGGTTAACACCTGCAAGCGCTAGAGCTGGATAATCCACAGGAACGGGGTCGATGTGACCAACGTCACGGACAGCGCGACGATGCCCGCCCGGGCCCTGCGCGGCAGCTCGGGAGCGGGCTTGATCAGGCGGTCGACCCTGGCCATGACGTTGCTGGCGTGCAGGCCGAGCATCCCGCTGGGGGCCGGCATGGCGCCCGCGGTGCCGAACCGCAGCAGGGCCGTGGCCAGCCGGCGCGGCGAGCAGTAACGGCGGGCCCGGTCGTCGGCCGCCATCTCGATGAGCAGCTCCACCTGCTCCTGCGCCTCGCACACCACCTTCGACCAGGGCAACGCCCTGCGCAGCGCGGCGAACGGCAACAGCACCAGATCGTGACGCTCGCGTACGTGGGCCGCCTCGTGCGCGAGCACGGCGGCGAGCTCGTCGCGCGACCACAGCCGCAGCGCGCCCTCGCTCACCACCACCTGGGAGCGCAACCCCGGCACGCAGTAGGCCGCCGCGCCGGGGTGGTCGAGCACCCGCACGCCCGGCACGCCGGGGTCGTCGCGGGAGATCAGCGCGAGCAGCGTGCGGTGGCGCCTGCGGGCGCGCAGCGCGTGCACCCCCGCCGAGATCAGCACCACGACCAGCACGGTCAGCGAGGTGAGGCCGGCGATCATGGCGAGCACGTGCAGCGGGTCCCACGCCGTGCCGGGCGCTTCGCCCTGGACGAACGCGACCAGGCCGGGCAGCACGCCTATGCCGTAGGGCTGCACTCCGAAGGCGAGCATGGCCCCGGTGGTGGCCAGCCCCCACGCCACGCCCAGCGACTGCCACAGGATGATGGCCAGCCGGGGCGCGCGGTAGGTCCAGCGAGCGGTGGTGAGACGCCAGGAGCCGATCGCGCACGCCGTGGCGAGCGCGGCCAGCGCCGCTGCCGTGATCACTCTTCCTCCAGCTCCGTAAGGGCTCTGCGCAGGATCTCCGCCTCGTCTCCGGAGACGGCCTGGGCGAAACGGGTCAGGGCGGCGGAACGGTCGCCCGTCATGTCGAGAGCTCCAAGCATAAGCTCGGCGATGTAGCTGTCGCGGCTTTCCGCGGGTTCGTAGCGCCAGGCACGCCCGTCACGGGTGCGCCGGAGGAAGCCTTTGCGGGTGAGGCGGTCGAGAACGGTCATGACCGTGGTCGGCGCCAGGTCACGGTCGGCGATGAGACGGCCGACCTCGCGGGCGGTCAGCGGGATGCTCTCCACCCACAAAATATCCATGATGCTGCGTTCAAGCTCGCCAAGACCCTTCACACGCTCCAGCGTAGTACTACACGGCGTCGAGCAGCCATCCGGGATCCTGGTGAGATGGATATCACGCTGGTGCAGGGAGATATCACCAAACAGGAAGTGGACGCGATCGTGAACGCGGCCAACTCCTCTCTCATGGGCGGCGGCGGGGTGGACGGGGCGATCCATCGAAACGGTGGGCCCGAGATCATCGAGGAGTGCCGGAGGCTGCGCGCCTCCCAGTACGGGCGCGGCCTGCCGACCGGCGAAGCGGTCGCCACCACCGCCGGGCGGCTGCCCGCGCGCTGGGTGATCCACACGGTCGGGCCCGTGCACTCGCCGTTCGAGGACCGCTCCGAGCTGCTGGCCTCGTGCTACCGGGAGTCGCTGCGGGTGGCCGGGTCGCTGGGCGCCGAGTCGGTGGCGTTCCCGGCGATCGGCACCGGCATCTTCGGCTGGCCGCTCGCCGACGGCGCCCGCGTCGCGGTCGACGCCGTGCGCGCCTCGGCGGCGTCGGCGGCGTCGGTGGCTGAGGTGCGGTTCGTGCTGTTCGAGGCGACCGCGTACGCCACCTTCGAAGCGGCGCTGTGACCGTCACGCGTCCCGGACGTCCGGCGCCACCGCCGGCCAGGGCACGGTGAGCTCGCCGAGACGCCAGCGGGCGCGGCCGCCGAGCGGCGGGTGGCAGGGGACCGGCCAGGTGGCCGCGAGGGTCCGCGCGGCGGCGATCCAGCGCTGGCGCGCGCCGTGCGAGCTGTACGGGGCGCTGACCGCCCACGCGTGGTCCCAGTCGCGCAGGAACGCGTGGATCCGCTCCCCGGGCACGTTGCGATGGATGAGCGTCTTCGGCAGCCGGTCGGCCAGGTCCGAAGGCCGCTCGAACGCGTCGAACCGGGCCGAGAACGTCAGCGTCCGCGGGCCCGACGCGTCCAGCCCCACCCACACCGCCCGGTGCCCCACCTCCGAGCAGGTGCCCTCGACCAGCACGCCGCCGGAGGCCAGCCTCTCCAGCAGCGCCCGCCAGTAGCGCCAGGCCTCCGCCTCCCCGTACTGGCGCAGCACGTTGAAGGCCCGCACCAGCACCGGCGGCCGGGCGACGGGCAGCTCGAAGCCGCCGAGCGCGAAGCTCAGCCCTTCCCGCTCGTACGGCTTGGCCGCCGCCACCCGGGCCGGGTCGATCTCGATCCCCACCACCTCGACGTCCGGCGCCACCCGCCGCAGCCGGGTGAACAGCTCCAGCGTCGTCACGTGCGAGGCCCCGTACCCCAGGTCCACCACGAGCGGCCTGGCGGTGGCGCGCAGCAGCCGGCCGTGGACGGCGGCGATCCACCGGTCGGCGCGCCGCAGCCGGTTGTGGCCGGTCGTGCCCCGGGTGATCGAGCCGACCGGTCTAGCCACTGACGCGGTGCACCTTGTGCTGGGCGGCCTGGGCGCGGGGGCGGATGACCAGGCGGTCGACGTTGACGTGCGCGGGCCGCGTCACGCACCAGGCGATCGCGTCGGCGACGTCGTCGGAGCTGAGCGGGTCGGGCACGCCCTCGTACACCTTGTCCGCCCGCTCGGCGTCGCCGCGGAACCGGGTCAGCGCGAACCCCTCAGAGCGCACCATGCCGGGCGCGATCTCCACGATCCGCACCGGCTGCCCGACCAGCTCCAGCCTGAGCGTCTCGGTCATGGACGTCTGCGCGTGCTTGGCCGCGCAGTAGCCGCCGCCTCCCTCGTACGAGACCAGCCCGGCCGTCGAGGTCAGCATCACCAGCACGCCGTCGCCCGAGCCGATCAGCTTCGGCAGCAGCGCCTGGGTGACGCGCAGCGAGCCGAGCACGTTGGTGTCGTACATCCGCTGCCAGTCGTCCACCCGGCCTTCGGACACCGGCTCCAGACCGAGCGCGCCGCCGGCGTTGTTGACCAGCACGTCGCAGCGATCCAGCGAGGCCGCCAGCTCGTCCACCGACTCCTGGGAGGTAACGTCGAGCGTCACCGGAGTGACGCCGGGCACCTCGGCCGCCAGCTTCTCCAGCCGGTCGCGCCGCCTGGCTCCGGCCACCACGTGGTAGCCCTCGGCGGCCAGCCGCCGCGCTGTCGCCTCGCCGATGCCACTGCTCGCGCCGGTCACCACAGCCGTTCTCTTCATGCGCCACATCCTGCCAGGCCGCCCTTCGGGGACCCCCACTGTGACGCCTTGTCGGGAATGTCGAAAAAATCTGGACAGTTGTAAGTCACTTGGAGGTGATGTCGGGTGAGGCGACGACGGGTCAACCGGGTCGCGACGATCAGCATGCACACGTCACCGCTCGACCAGCCCGGTACGGGCGACGCCGGCGGCATGAACGTGTACATCGTCGAATCCGCCAAACGGCTGGCTCAATCGGGCGTGGAGGTGGACATCTTCACCCGCGCCACGGCCCGCGACCTGCCACCGGTCGCCGAACTGGCGCCCGGCGTCCTGGTCCGTCACCTGACCGCCGGACCGTACGAGGAGATGGACCGGGCCGACCTGCCCGGCCAGATGTGCGCGTTCCTGTCCGAGGTGCTGCGCATCGAGGCCATGTACGAGCCCGGCCACTACGACGTGATCCACTCCCACTACTGGCTGTCCGGCCAGGTCGGCTGGCTCGCCAAGGAACGCTGGGGCGTCCCGCTCGTGCACACCATGCACACCATGGCCAAGGTCAAGAACCGGCTCCTCGCCGAGGGCGACCGGCCCGAGCCGCAGGCCCGCGTCGTCGGCGAGGAACAGGTCGTGCAGATCGCCGACCGCCTCGTGGCCAACACCGCCGACGAGGCGCACGAACTCATCGACCTGTACGGGGCCGCCGAACAGCGCGTCGCCGTCGTCAACCCCGGCGTCAACCTGACCGTCTTCCAGCCCGCCTCACAGGGCGCCGCCCGGCAGCGGCTCGGCCTGCCGCAGGGCGCGCGCGTCCTGCTGTTCGTCGGCCGCATCCAGCCGCTCAAGGCCCCCGACGTGCTGCTGCGCGCCGCCTCCCGCATGCTCATCGACGACCCGTCACTGCGCGGCCGCCTCGTCGTCGCCTGCGTCGGCGGACCCTCCGGCAACGGCCTGGCCAGGCCGTCCATCCTCACCGAACTCGCCACCGAACTCGGCATCGCCGACACCGTCCGGCTCGTGCCGCCGGCGCCGCAGCACGAGCTCGCCGACTGGTACCGCGCCTCCGACCTCACCGTCGTCCCCTCCCACAGCGAGTCCTTCGGCCTCGTCGCCCTGGAGTCCCAGGCCTGCGGCACCCCCGTGGTCGCCGCCGCCGTCGGCGGGCTGCGCACCGCCGTCCGCGACGGCGTCTCCGGGCTCCTCGTCGACGGGCACGACCCGCACGACTGGGCGCAGGCCATCGGCGGCCTCCTCACCGACCCGGCCCGCCTCGCCGCCCTCTCCGCGGGGGCGCGCGAGCACGCCGCCGCCTTCGGCTGGCAGGCCACCTCCGCACGCCTCATGGACGTGTACGCGCAAGCCGTCGCCCACCTGCACCGGCAGCCGGTGGCGGTGAACTCGTAGGCTGTAGCGCATGCGCGACCTCATCGAAGCCGCGCTCAAGGCCGCGGACGTCGAACACGACGAGCCGCGGCCGGGAGCGTTCCTCGCCAAGCTGCCCGGCCGGCACAAACTCGCCACCATGACCTGGCTGATCGTCGGCGAGCGGGTCCTGCACATCGAGGCGTTCTTCTGCCGCCAGCCCGACGAGAACCACGCCGAGTTCTACAAATGGCTGCTCGCCAGGAACGGCTCCATGTACGGCGTCCACTTCTCCGTCGACCCCGTCGGCGACGTCTACCTGGTCGGCCGCATGCCCCTCACCGCCGTCACCGAGGAGGAGATCGACCGCATCCTCGGCTGCGTGCTCACCTACTCCGACGAGTCGTTCGACCGCGCCCTGGAGATCGGCTTCGCCTCCTCCATCAGGCGCGAGTGGGAATGGCGCAAGAAACGCGGCGAATCGCTCGCCAACCTGCAGGCTTTCGCCCGCTTCGCGGACCCGGAGCGCTCCTGAACCAGGCCGCCCTAGGATGGGGCGCATGGCGACTTTGGTGCTGCTACGGCATGGCGAGAGCGACTGGAACGCGAAGGGTCTGTTCACCGGCTGGGTGGACGTGAGCCTGTCGGCGAAGGGCGAGGACGAGGCCCGCCGGGGCGGCAAGCTCCTCACCGACGCCGGCCTCTACCCCGACGTCGTCCACACGAGCCTGCTCAACCGGGCCATCCAGACGGCCCAGTTCGCCCTCGGCGAGGCCGACCTCCTCTGGCTCCCGGTCAAGCGCTCCTGGCGGCTCAACGAGCGCCACTACGGCGCCCTCCAGGGCAAGAACAAGGCCCAGACCCGCGAGGAGTTCGGCGAGGAGCAGTTCATGCTCTGGCGGCGCTCCTACGACACGCCCCCGCCGCCCATCGCCGACGACGACGAGTTCTCCCAGGTGGGCGACCGCCGCTACGCCCTCCTCCCGCCCGAGCTGATGCCGCGTACCGAATGCCTCAAGGACGTGGTGGACCGGATGCTGCCGTACTGGTACGACGACATCGTCCCCGACCTGTCCGCGGGCCGCACCGTGCTCGTGGCCGCCCACGGCAACTCCCTGCGCGCCCTGGTCAAGCACCTGGACGGGATCAGCGACGAGGACATCGCCGGGCTGAACATCCCCACGGGGATCCCTCTGCGGTACGACCTGGACGAGCACTTCCGGCCGCTGAAGCGCGGCGGCGAGTACCTGGACCCGGAGGCCGCCAAGGCCGCTATCCAGGCAGTGGCCAACCAGGGCCGCTGAGGGGGTATCCGTTCACGGCTGTGAGGTTTTTGTTCGGCGTGAGCCGTCTGGTTCGGTGTGAGCTTTCTCGTTCGGCGTGAGCCGTCTGGTTCGGCGTGAGCCGTCCAGTCCTTGGTGAAAACCCTCAAATCTTTTTGGGAAACCCCTCGGGCTGGGCGCCGTTACGCGTGCCTGACGGCCCGCTCAGCCCGCCGTAGGCCGTGAAGGCGTGGCCTTGCGCGGTGCCAGGCGCTTCGCGCCTCGACAGCAAGACGTGTTGTGCGGGGGCTTCGCCCCCGCGCCCCCTGAGAACAGGCGCGGCCCTGCGCAGTACCAGGCGCTACGCGCCTTCCGGCTCAGGCTGTGTCGTGTGGGGGCAAGCCCCCACACCCCCGGCGAGAGGGCTGCCGCCCCCTCGCGCACCCCGGACCTCGCCCGGATTTCGGCGTTGGCCGAAGGCGTTCACCTGCTCTCCTCCTCCGCTGCCGGAACAAGCTGACATGGCCGACGAACGGTTGCCGAGTTCGGCGACCCAGATATCAATAGAGCCTGCGACAACGAAAGTTCACCACCCTGGCCGAGATCGGCGTCGCCTCCGTCGACCGTCTCATCAACGCCAATTCGCAGAGTGGCCGCTATCCCCGCCTGGCATGATCAGATTGTGGTTCGACACTCAGTAACTTTGCGCAAGATCGAGCTGCAAGACTGGCGAGCCGTTCACTCCTGGGCTTCTCTCGACCGGGTTTGCCGCTTCCAAGCCTGGGGGCCGAACACGGAAGAGCAAACCCGAGCGTTCGTGGCAGAGGCTGCTGAGGCGTGGTCGCACACACCCCAGCAGCGGTTCGCCTATGCCGCTCGCGTCGAAGGCGACATCGTCGGAATGGGCGAACTGCACCTCCGGAGCCGAGAGCACCGCCAAGGCGAGATCACGTATATCGTGCACCCGCGGCTCTGGGGTCATGGAGTAGGGACGGCGATCGGGCGAGAACTCCTCGCACGAGGCTTCGAGAAGTTCGACCTCCATAGGATCTTCGCCACATGCGACCCGCGCAATCTCGGCTCAGGCCGGGTGCTCACCAAGCTCGGCATGACCTGGGAAGGACGTCATCGTCATACCGCACTCATCCGGGACGGTTGGCGCGATTCCGAGCTGTTCAGCATTCTGGAAACCGAATGGCGTAGTGATCACGCTCAGGGCGGGTTCGCAAACGGGGCGAACCACTAGGGCTGTTCTGGCTCCGGGGTAGAGCCAGAAACCCATGCATGATCAGGGTGTTCAAAAGCGATGGGTGGGGCCGACTCTCACTCGAACCGGCGCCTTCGAAGTTCAACGAGTGGAGCCACGGCTCGTCCGAAGGCGGGTCTGTCTTTCACGAGAGAAATCAACCGGCTGGGGTCCGGGGAGCGGGAGGGGCGGTAGCTCCCCGGCCGGGGTGTGAGGGCTCGCTGCCCTTGATCTCGCCCAAGATGTGATCAAGCGTCAGTCCCGCTTGCGAACCTTCCGGGGAAATGGGCGCGCTTCAGTGCGAGAAGTCCCTGGTAAGCGCGGGGATGGAAGCACTACTGACGATGAACCCCGGAAGCACCATGGCGGGCGTGGTCGTCAGACTCATGTGGGGTTCGCAGCCACCGGACTCATCCAGGTAGCAGAGTTGCACCAGGTCGAGATAGCACTAAGGCCGCCCGTAGGCGGCTTTAGGACGTGGTGTTCGGGTTTCCCCTAGGCACCGGTGATGAGTTTCCCTCCCCACATGTAAGCACGATCGTGCGTGTGCGAGCAGACGCATCAGGAGACGCCACCGGTGTCGGTCCCCAAGCATGTGGGCTTGGGGTTCATCTGCGGGTGGGATGCCCTGGTCAAACGACATGTGCTGCCTGGTCAGGACCGGGGAGCGCGAGGGGGCGGTAGCTCCCTCGCCGGGGGTGTGGGGGCTTGCCCCCACTCGACACAGCCTGAGCCGGAAGGCGCGAAGCGCCCGGTACCGCGCAGGGCCGCGCCTGTCCCCGGGGGCGCGGGGGCGAAGCCCCCGCACAACACGTCTGAGCTGTCGAGGCGCGAAGCGCCTGGCACCGCGCAGGGCCACGCCTTCACGGCCTACGGCGGGCTGAGCGGGCCGTCAGGCACGCGTAACGGCGCCCAGCCCGAGGGGTTTCCCAAAAAGATTTTCTGGTTTTTGACCCTAATGACCGGCTTTACACCCAATAAAACGGCACACCGAACCAGACAGCACACCGAACAAGAACCGGGCACACCGAATCACATCGGGTGCGCCGAACCAGGCGGCGCACCCCAAGAGCGTCACTCCGGCCGCGTACCCGTCACCAGATAAACGACATCCCTCGCCACACTCACCGCGTGGTCCGCGTACCGCTCGTAGTACCGCCCGATCAGCGTGATGTCGATCGCCGGCTCCACCCCGTGGCTCCAGTCCTTGCTGAGGATGGTGCGGAACAGCCGCCGGTGCAGCCGGTCCATCGCGTCGTCGTCCTGTTCCAGCTCCAGGGCGACCTCGACGTCGCGGGAGGCGATGCAGCCGCCGGCCTTGGTGACCAGGTTCTCGGCGATCTGTCCCATCTCGATGATGGTGGAGCGGATCTCGGCGGGGATGGCGGAGTCGGGGTGGCGCAGGCGGGCCACCTTGGCGACGTGGACGGCGAGGTCGCCCATCCTTTCCAGATCGGCGCCCATCCGCAGCGCGGTGATGACCAGGCGCAGGTCGACGGCCACCGGCTGCTGCCTGGCCATGAGGTCGAAGATGGACCCCTCGATGCCCGAGTAGAGCGCGTTCACCTCCTCGTCGCGGGAGATGACCTGCTCGGCGAGCTGGAGGTCCGCGTCGAGCAGCGCGGTGGTGGCGCGCGAGATGGCGGAGCGGACAAGCCTGGTCATCTCGACCAGCCTGTCAGTGAGGGCGTCTAGTTCTTCGTGGTACGCGTCACGCATGACGTCACCGTACGGCGACGTCTGTGAACGAACTCCGACTCGGAGGTGAACTTTCCGGGAAAGGGTGGTTCATCTCCCTGGTGAGGGGTCTGTGCGCGCGGGGGCGCCGCCTACCATCGGGAACATGAGTGAGATGGCCTTGAGCTTCGCGGCCCTGGCCGGCTTCGTCGTGGGGGCTCTGGCTGTGTTGTTCTACCGTAACCAGATCGAGGCGCCCAGCAGGAAGAGCGAGGTCTCCGATCCGGGGGTCACGGCGCTGCCGCAGGGCGTGGCCTCGGTGCTCGCGGTGCTGCCCTCGTCGGCGGTGGTGCTCGACGCGCACGACCGCGTGCTGAGGGCCAGTTCGGCCGCTCGCGCGTTCGGGCTCGTCAAGGGTGACCGGCTGATGGTCGCTGAGCTGCTCGCGCTGGCGCGGCAGGTACGGCGCGACGGCGAGATCCGTGAGACGGAGATCGACGTGGCGGGCAACAAGTTCGGCCAGGAGACCACGAGCTTCGCGGTCCGCGTGGCGCCTCTCGGCTCGTTCGGCCAGGTGCTGGTGCTGGCGGAGGACCAGACCGAGCGGCGCAGGGTCGAGGCGGTGCGCCGCGACTTCGTGGCGAACGTCAGCCACGAGCTCAAGACCCCGGTCGGCGCGCTGAGCCTGCTGGCGGAGACGATCCAGGACGCCGCCGACGACCCCGAGGCCGTCACCCGGTTCGCGGCGCGCATGCAGCATGAGGCGGCCCGGCTCACCTACCTGGTGCAGGACATCATCACGCTGAGCCGCATACAGGGCGCCGAGCCCATCCCGGCGCCCGCCCAGGTCTCCATCGACGAGGCCATCGGCGTCGCCATCGACCACTGCAACACCCGCGCCGGCGCCAAGGACATCACGCTCGTCACCGGCGGCACCGACGGGCTGCGCATCTGGGGCGACGAGGAGCTGCTGGTGACCGCGCTGCGCAACCTCATCGACAACGCGATCGCCTACAGCCCGGAGCACACCCGCGTGGTGGTCAGCACCCGCCCCGCCGGGGAGAGCGTCGAGATCAGCATCAGCGACCAGGGCATCGGCATCCCGGAGGAGGCGCAGGAGCGCATCTTCGAGCGCTTCTTCCGCGTCGACACCGCCCGCTCGCGCGCGACCGGCGGCACCGGTCTCGGCCTGGCCATCGTCAAGCACGTGGCCGCCTCGCACGCGGGCGAGGTCTCCGTCTGGAGCAAGGAAGGCTCCGGTTCGACCTTCACTTTGCGCCTGCCCGCCTTCGGCGGGACGGCCATTCCGGCACAACCTGCAATCCCTCTGGAGGCCGCCCCGTGACCCGTGTACTCGTCGTGGAAGACGAGGAGTCCTTCTCCGACGCCCTTTCCTACATGCTGCGCAAGGAGGGTTTCGAGGTCTCGGTCGCGGCGACCGGGCCCGAGGCCCTCGACACCTTCGACCGCAACGGCGCCGACCTGGTGCTGCTCGACCTGATGCTGCCGGGCCTGCCGGGCACCGAGGTCTGCCGCTCGCTGCGGCAGCGCTCCAAGGTCCCGGTGATCATGCTGACCGCGAAGGACAGCGAGGTCGACAAGGTCGTGGGCCTGGAGCTGGGCGCCGACGACTACGTGACCAAGCCGTTCTCCTCGCGCGAGCTGGTGGCGCGCATCCGCGCGGTGCTGCGCCGGCAGGGCGACGCCCCTGAGGAGCTGGAGACCGCGGTGCTCGCCGTCGGCCCGGTGCGCATGGACGTCGACCGGCACGTGGTGGCGGTGCGCGGCGAGCCGGTGCAGCTCCCGCTGAAGGAGTTCGAGCTGCTGGAGGTGCTGCTGCGCAACGCCGGCCGGGTGCTCACCCGCGGCCAGCTCATCGACCGCGTGTGGGGCGCCGACTACGTCGGTGACACCAAGACCCTGGACGTGCACGTCAAGCGGCTGCGCGCGAAGATCGAGGCCGACCCGTCGAGCCCGCGCTGCATCCTGACCGTGCGCGGCCTCGGCTACAAGTTCGACACCGCCGAAGACTGACAGAACCCCTTCGTCCCGTACGGGTGCGCGTACGGGACGAAGGGGTTCTGGCGTGTCCTGGGGTCAGTGAGCCTCTTCCTCGGCCGCCTCGGTCGGCGTGGGCGAGGGGGTCGGCGCGGGGACGGCGCCCTCGACCGCCGGGTAGGACGCGTACTCGCGGCTGTGCGGCATCACGGGGACGTCCAGGGTGATCGTGCCGGCGTTGGCGAACTGGAGGTCCAGCCGGAGCGCCTCACCGCCTCTGAGGGCCTTGCTGAGGCCTTCCAGGGTGATCTGCGGCGTGGCGGCCTCCGCCTTGACAAGCTGGCCCACCGGGAGCTGCACGGGCGCGGCCAGCTTGGCGCTCGCGGCGTCACCGGCGCTGACGGACTGCAGCGTGTCGGGGGAGTCGCCGTTGTTGAGCATCGTCAGGTAGACGGGGACGGAGCCGCGCCACGGGATGCTGCCGCCGGGCTCGGGGCCGAGGATGAACGCCTGGGGCACGTGGATGCTCTGCTTGCCGTAGGCGCCCTGGTCGATCAGGGCCGCCGCCTCCACCGGAGCGTACGGCTTGGTGGTGTTGGCGTCGAAACCAACAGAACAGCCGGCGAGTACGGGGGCTGCCAGGAACGCGGCGGCGGCGACAATCCAGCGACGGCTGGTCACGAGCGGGTTCTCCTTGGTTCGCACATGGGGATGGGCAGCGCCTACCATATCCACCTGTTTCCAAGGTCATTTCCACACCCCCGCAGGTCATTCGGTATGTCCGGATATGCGATTCACAGAGTTGACCTCTTGTCAATCCCCAATATGCGGCTTTGACCTGCAGTTATGATGATTTCACTGTTCCGGGACCCTGTGGATGCGTGGTACTCTGGAGTACAGCGGAAGGGGTACTTGTCACATGACTTTCCAGGTCGGCGACACTGTCGTCTACCCCCACCATGGGGCTGCTCGGATCGAAGCAATCACGAAGCGATCCATCAAGGGTGAGGAAAAGACCTACCTGGTGCTCAAGGTCGACAAGGGCGACCTTACCGTCCAGGTGCCAGCTGAAAACGCAGAACTCGTCGGGGTGCGCGATGTTGTCGGCCAGGAGGGCCTGGAGCGCGTTTTCGACGTGCTGCGCATGCCGCACACCGAGGAGCCGACGAACTGGTCGCGGCGCTACAAGGCCAACTTGGAGAAGCTCGCGTCCGGTGATGTGAACAAGGTCGCCGAGGTCGTCCGCGACCTGTGGCGCCGAGACCGCGAGCGCGGCCTGTCCGCGGGCGAGAAGCGCATGCTCGCCAAGGCTCGCCAGATCCTCGTCAGCGAGCTCGCGCTCGCCGAGAAGACCAACGAGGACAAGGCGGAGGCCCTGCTCGACGAGGTCCTGAACTCCTGAGCGCGATCGTTCCACGGGTGGGCGTCGGAGTCGACGTCCACCCGTTCGCATCGGGCCGGGAGCTGCATCTCGCCGGCCTGCACTGGCCGGGCGAGACCGGCCTGACCGGCCACTCGGACGGCGACGCCGCCGCGCACGCGGCCTGCGACGCCTTGCTGTCCGCCGTGGGCCTGGGCGATCTGGGCGGCCTGTTCGGCACTGCCGACCCGCGCTGGGCGGGCGCGTCCGGCGCCGCATTGCTGGAGGAGACCGCGCGCAAGGTGCGGGCGGCCGGCTTCGAGATCGGCAACGTGGCCGTCCAGGTGATCGGTAACCGCCCGAAACTGGCTCCCCGGCGCCTGGAGGCGGAGAAGGCGCTCAGCGCCGCTCTGGGGGCTCCTGTGAGCCTCAGCGCCACCACCACCGACGGGCTCGGGCTGACCGGGCGCGGCGAAGGGATCGCCGCGGTCGCGACCGCGCTCGTCGTCAACCTCAGGCCGGGATCAGCCGTCCTTTAACCGGTGGGCAACCTGCCGCCCGCCTGTTCCATGGCCGACGGCGGTCCGCTCTGGCGCGGTGCGGATCGCCGTCTACCAGGGGTAACTTGCTGAAATGCCGGGTATGTCCCTCTGAAGACGCTTTCGGGGGGAGCTATACATGATCGGCGCGATCGTTTCCGCGGTAATCATCGGCGCCATCGTCGGCGCGCTGGCCCGGCTGATCCTGCCGGGAAAGCAGAACATGTCCATCGGCCTGACACTGATCGTCGGCATCGTGGCGGCTCTGCTCGGCACGCTGATCGCTCAGCTGTTCGGCTGGGCCGACACCAGGGGCATCGACTGGCTCGAACACATCCTCCAACTCGTGCTGGCGGTGATCGGAGTGTCGATCGTGGCCGGATCGGCCAGGGGGAAGGGTGGCGGAAGAGGGCGAACCACCACCTGAGCTGCGAATTTGTAAATCTCCGGCATAAAGGCTGGAGATCGGGTATCCCACTCCCCGTGCAGGATGAACCGCTCATCCTCACGGGGAGGTTTGTGTCATGACAATCCAGTCCATCCTGGGCGCCATCGTGATCGGCGCCGTCATCGGCGCCATCGGGCGTCTGCTGCTTCCGGGCCGGCAGGCCATCGGGTGGATCCTCACCATCGTCGTCGGCATCGTCGCCGCCCTCGTCGGCACGATGATCGCTCAGGTCATCGGCGTGGAGACGACCCCCGGCATCGATTGGATAGAACTGGTGCTGCAGGTCGTCCTGGCGGTCGTGGGCGTCGGCATCGTCGCCGGCCTACGCCGTGGACCTCGCGGTACAAGCATCTAGCCGGGGCCTGTGACCCCGGGAACCGTGCCTGATCCCGAGAGCACGGAGCAACACGCGCAAAGCCCGCCCGGCACTGATGCCGGGCGGGCTTCCGCATGTCAGGCGGCGTTCTCAGTCCTCCGGCGGCAGGGGAGTGCTGCGCAGCCGCCCCGACGGCGCCTCCCCGGGGGACGGCCGGTGGCCGTCGTCGTCGTTCTCCTCGACGACGGGGTGAGGGGCGGTGTCCTCCAGGGCGTCCGCGGCCCGGCCGTCCTGCCCGCGCTCACCGGCGTCGGCGGCCTCCCGGCCGTGCTCCGGGTCCGGCTCGTCGTCCCGCACCACGGGCACGGGCTGCGTGTCGGCGCCCTTCTCGGCGCCCGTGGCCGCGCGGGGATGCACCAGGACGTCTCTCGGCTTGACCCGATCACCCCACCGCACGGGCCGCTCAGGCTCCGGTTCCGGCTCGGGGGCTTCCTCAGGGGCCGGTTCCGATAAGGACGCGGATCGTTCAGGAGCCGAATCCGGTACGGGCGAGGCCGCGGACGGTTCGGGGGCCGAATCCGGTGCGGGCGAGGGGGCCGTCTCCTCTTCGGGACGGTGGGCCGGCCAGCGGGTGACCTGCTCCGAGACCGGCGGGGTCTCTGGGGCGGGAGTGGGGCCGACGACCGGCGTCGTCTCCAGCGCGGCCGGGGCGGCGGCTGCCAGGGGCGGCGGCTCCTCGGACGGCCGCGGCCCGGCGGCCGGGCGCGGCAGCTCGACCGTCCTGTCCGCCTCGACGCCCCGGTGGAACGGCACGATGTCGTGCTCCCCCGTACCGTCGTGGTCGCGCGCGGACCCCCGGCCGTCCTGCACGTGCTTGATCAGCAGCATCCAGAGCCACAGCCCCAGGGCGAGCATCACCCACGGCGCGACGGCCACGCCGACGGCCGTCGGAGAGGCCGGGAACGCGTGGCCGAGCGCCGTGGCCACGTTCACCGCGGCGGCCGCCAGGATGAGCAGGACCAGCACCACCGCGGCCTGGGCGCGCACCAGCGCGCGGGCGGAGCGCAGCAGCAGCACGCAAATGAGCGTGACCGCGAGCAGCGCGTCGAACCCCGCCGGATAGAGGTAGGCGAGGTCGGGACGGGCGCCGCCGTGCACGGCCAGCGCCCGCAGATCGTCGAACGAGAGCACGCACGCGGCGCCCGTCAGCGCGGCGACGGCGAGTCCGGCCAGGGCGATGCCCAGGCGGCGGAGCGTAGAGGGGGGAGTCACGTCCATGGCGGTTCGAGCCTACAGAACAATGCACTCCCGGGCCGATCAACGCGACCGTCATCGCACATGGTGGCGCGGTAATCGCATCCACGACGGTGGCTGAGGCGTTAGCCTTGCTTTTGTGAGCCTGCGCCTTTACGACACCGCCACTCGCGACATTCGCGCATTCGTCCCGCTCGAAGCCGGCCGGGCGTCGATCTACCTGTGTGGCGCCACCGTGCAGGCCCCTCCGCACATCGGCCACATCCGCTCCGGCGTCAACTTCGACGTGCTGCGGCGCTGGCTCATGCGCTCCGGCTACGACGTGCTGTTCTGCCGCAACGTCACCGACATCGACGACAAGATCATCAGGGTGTCCGCCGAGGAGCGGGTGCCCTGGTTCGTCGTCGCCGAGCGCAACCAGCGCGCCTTCACCTGGGCCTACGACACGCTCGGCTGCCTGCCGCCGACCGTCGAGCCGCGCGCCACCGGCCACGTGCCGGAGATGATCGAGCTCATGCGGCGGCTCATCGACCGCGGCCACGCCTACGCCTCCGGCGGCGACGTCTACTTCGACGTGCGCTCCTGGGAGGACGAGTACGGCAAGCTCTCCAACCAGAAGCTGGACAACATGCGGGCGGCCGGCGACACGGACGACGAGTCGTGCAAGCGCGACCCGCGCGACTTCGCCCTGTGGAAGGGCGAGAAGCCCGGCGAGCCCACCTGGCCGACCCCGTGGGGCCCCGGCCGTCCCGGCTGGCACCTCGAGTGCTCGGCGATGGCCACCAAATACCTGGGTCCGACGTTCGACATCCACGGCGGCGGCCTCGACCTGATCTTCCCGCACCACGAGAACGAGATCGCCCAGTCCCAGGCGGCGGGCGACGGCTTCGCCCGCTACTGGATGCACAACGGCCTGGTCAAGATCGGCGCCGAGAAGATGGCCAAGTCGCGGGGCAACTCGCTGCTGGTCCCCGACATGGTGCAGAAGGTCCGCCCGGTCGAGCTGCGCTACTACCTCGCCGCGCCCCACTACCGCTCCTCCATCGACTACTCCGAGGAGGCGCTGCGGGAGGCCGCGACCGCCTACCAGCGGATCGAGGGGTTCGTGACCCGCGCCGCCGAGGTCATCCACGACGTCGACGCCGACGCGCCGCTCCCGCAGGCGTTCGCCGACGCGCTCGACGACGACCTCGGCACGCCTCAGGCGCTCGCGGTCGTGCACGAGGTGGTCCGCGAGGGCAACGTCGCGCTGTCCAAGGGCGACAAGGAGGCGGTGGCCCGGCTGCTCGCCGAGACCCAGAACATGCTCGACGTGCTGGGCCTCGACCCGCGCTCGCCGCAGTGGCGCACGGCCGGCTCCGACCTCAAGCCGGTGGTCGACGCGCTGGTCGTGGTCGCTCTGGAGCAGCGCAAGGCGGCCAGGGCCCGTAAGGACTACGCCGCCGCCGACGCGATCAGAGACCAGCTCGCCGAGGCGGGCGTCACCGTCGAGGACACCCCGCACGGCGCCCGCTGGGAGCTGCGCGGCTAACGGCGGCGGGTGCGCATCGCCTTCAGCACGCGGACACCCGCCACCTCGCCGGCGACGATGCGCTGATACTCGTCCGACTCCATCGGACACAGCGTGATGCGGCCCGTCCCGTCGAAGAGCAGGCCCCAGCCGTGCTTCTTCGGCAGGGGCGAGGCCCGCAGGCAGGCCTGCGACCTGCTGAAGAACCGGTCGCGCAGCTCGGCCCGCACGTCCTGCGGCGGCTCCGGGTCGTCCTGGCGCCGCAGCAGCCAGCTCTCGAACAACACGTCCTCCTGGGTGAGGGCGCCCGGATCGCCCGCGAGCAACTCGTACTGAACGCTCGCCACCGTCGGCTTGCCACCCCTCGGCAGCGGAACCTCGGCCCGGATGACCTGGGTGTCCTCGGCGACCGCGATGAGCGTGTCGTAGTAATTCAGATCCACGTCCGCCAACCTAGGCGGGCCAAGGGACTTGGCGGCGCAAGTACCCTTGATTCCATGGCAGCAGGGGGTAAGCCGGGCAGGCCCGCGAAGAAGAAGAGCCCGACCAAGGGCACCGGCGGCCAGCGTCGCCGCGGCCTCGAAGGCAGGGGCGCGACCCCGCCCGCCGAGATGCGCCACTGGTACAAGGACAAGGCCAGGGCAGAGCGCGTCGCCCGCGAGGAGCAGGGAGGCGGCACCCGCCGCGCCCCCGCGCGCACCAGACGCTCCGACGACGCCCCCGAATACATCGGCGGCCGCAACCCCGTCCTGGAGGCACTCCAGGCCGGCGTCCCGGCCAGCGCCCTCTACGTCGCCCACCGCGTCGACAACGACGACCGCGTACGAGACAGCGTCAAAATCGCCGCCGACCGCGGGATCGCCCTCATGGAGGTCACCCGCGACAAGCTCGACAGGCTGACCGAGGGCGCCGTCCACCAGGGCGTGGCCCTCCAGATCCCGGCCTACGACTACGCCCACCCGGCGGAGCTGGTCGAGCTGGCCCGCGACGCGGCCGAGACCCCGCTCATCGTCGCCCTCGACGGCGTCACCGACCCCCGCAACCTGGGCGCCATCGCCCGCTCCGCCACCGCCTTCGGCGCCCACGGCCTGCTCGTCCCGTCCCGCCGCTCAGCCGGCGTGACAGGCGGCGCCTGGAAAACCTCCGCCGGCACCCTGGCCACCCTGCGCGTCGCCCGCGCCGCCAACCTCACCGCCGCCCTCCGCGAATACCGCGACGAAGGCCTCTTCGTCATCGGTCTCGACGGCGCGGGCGACGCGGAGATCGGCGACGTCGACCTCCTGGCGGAGCCCCTGGTCGTGGTGGTCGGCTCCGAAGGGAAGGGGCTGTCGCGGCTGGTCCGCGAGCAGTGCGATGTGGTCGCCCGCATCCCGATGCGCGCGGCGGCGGAGTCGCTCAACGCGGGGGTGGCGGCAGGGGTGACCTTGTACGAAGTGGCTCGTCATCGACGGCGGTGACCGTCTACACTGATAGGCCGTGCCGACGTAGCTCAATCGGCAGAGCATCTGTCTTGTAAACAGAAGGTTTGGGGTTCGATTCCCCACGTCGGCTCTGCAACCACAAGGCCCCTGAACAGGCGTAATGCTGTCAGGGGCCTTGTGCTTTCTGATCTTCAACCGGTGTCATCGGCGTCTTCGGGAGCCACCTTGGGAGCCACCGGGGTCTGTTTCCCCAGGAGGGCGCTGGAGATGGCTTCCGTTGCTGCGCGCCGGTCACCTTCGAGCAGGTGTCCGTAGACGTCCTTGGTGATCGCGATGCTGGCGTGGCCGAGGACTTCGGACACGACGTGGAGGGGAGTGCCTTGGGCGAGCATGAGCGATGCGCCGGAGTGGCGAAGCTCGTGTGGGTGCCAGTGGCCGAGGCCGGCCTTCTTGGCCAGCCGGGAGAACAGGTGCGAGAAGGTGTCCGGGTCGGATGGGTTGCCGAAGACCGTCGGGAACATCAGGCCGTGCTCCGTCCAGTCCTCGCCGGTCCGAAGGCGTTCCTTGTTATGGGTGGCCTTGTGGCGCTTGATCGCCTCGATCAGTTCGGGAGTCAGGCAGAGGACGCGGCGTGAGCGCCTGGTCTTGAGTTCGCTGACTACGATGCGGGTCTTGGTCGTGGCGTTCGGGTCGCGGTTCTTGAGGCGCTTGACGGAGTGGGTGACCCGGAGTGTTCGAGCGTCCAGGTCCAGGGCGTTCCACATGAGGCCGAGCGCTTCACCACGACGCAGGCCGAAGACGAGGGCCAGGAGCACGAGGACGCCCATGCGGTGATCGGCGACAGCGTCGAGGAGCCTCTTACCCTCCTCTACCGTGAGCGTCCGGCCTTCTTCAACGGGTACGCGCGGCGGCATCGACAGGGCTGCGACGTTCCGCATGATCAGGCCCTCTCGTTCTGCCTGGCCTAGAGCTTTCCGGAGTACGGCCCGCATGTTCCGGACACTGTTCGCCTTGTAACCGGCCTTGCGCTTGGCCTGCCACAGGGCATCGACCTGGGCCACGGTAAGCTTGGTCAGCTTGTGACGGCCGAGCCCCGGCTTGAGGTGGAGCCGCACAGTGTCCTCGTAGTCGTCCAAGGTCCCATCGGAGATGTGGCCGGGCAGGTGGAGCAACCAGCGATCGAGGAATGTGCCGACCGTCAGTCGGTCGTCTGGGACCGGAGCTCCCTTTGCCAGGGCTTCCTTGAGCTTGCGAACCTTCTCGACGACTTCGGCGCGGGTCTTGCCGGAGACCTTCTTGCGAGTGCGCTTCCCGTCCGGGCCGTAACCGAGGGAGACCGCACCGCGCCAGCGGTCGCCGTCCTTATAGATCGAATCCTCGTTCTGGCCACGCTTCTGGGTGCTCATGTTGCTTCCTGTTCAAGCTGGGAGACGAACTCGGTCAGTGCGGTTGCCGGAACGCGACGCAGGGTGCTGATGCGAACGGATCGGAGCTGGCCGGAGCGGATCAGCTCGTAGACCTTGGTGCGGCCGATGCCGAGGCAGTCGGCGGCTTCTTCGGGCCTGAGGAGAAGTGGTGTGATGTTCGCAGTCATGCCGCCCTCCCCTCGATTGCCGAAAGATCTTGGCCTTCTGCTCTGGCTTCCAGCTCGCGGAGGTGGGCTCGCCAGCGCTGGCGTTCGTGGACGGATCGGAGGAGGCGGACAGCGAGGGGTGGCACGTTGGCGTCTCCGGCCGGGACCGGTCGCCAGATGTAGCGGTGTGGGTCGGTGGGTTCGTCGGCCTGGCCGAGGGCTTCCAGGACCCAGGTGCGGCGGTCCTGCTTGTGTTCGGCGAGGGTCTTGTTGCTCCACTTGCGGGAGACCAGCACGCGCCGTCCGGCGTAGCCGAGGTGTTCAGGCTTGTGGGCCTTGCCACGGCAGTGGCCGGGCGTCATGCCGGATTTGGCGCTCTTGGGCTGGACGCCGTAGCGGAGCCAGTTCGGGCAGGTGGGTGAGCATGGCTCGTAGCGCAGGGTATCCAGCATGCGGGTGGCGTGCTCGCGCTGGGCCTGGCCGCTGTCGAGGGCGTCACCGATGGACTTGGTCAGGTATTTGGACAGGTAGCGGATGCACTGGTCGGCGTCCGGGGTTCCGGCGAGCACGCCTTGCACGTCCACCTGGTCGCCGAAGCGGAGCACGTGGAGGGGTTCGGCGTCCTCGTCCAGGGCGTCGAGGGCCTCGTCCCAGGTGGGCAAGACCTGGCCGGTTGCCGGGTCGAGGTAGCCGGCCTCCTCGTTCCAGACGGGCAGGTGGTCGCCGTCGAAGCGCACCTCGTCGGCTTGTGGCCACCACACCTGGTGATAGGTGGCGGCGGCGATCTGCTTGATCTCCGCGCGGGGCAGGGTGCCCCGGATGGCCATGTGCAGGTGCGGGGCAAGCCGCTTCTGCGGTTCGACGGCGGCGAAGTACTGCACGTCATAGCCAGCGACCCGGCGCAGGTTCTGCACGAATCGATCAACGAGCTTGGAAAAGTGCAGCGTGTCCCGAGCCGCGCGCCGGTAGTCGTAGGTGTCCGGATCGACGGGGACGCCGTCACGGACCTTGCCATAGCTGGGCAGGGTGAGCGTGACGAACAGCGACGGCCGATAGACCTTGCCGTCGGAGCCGGTGAAGGTGCGTCCGAGAGTGGTGGCCGCCATCTTCCGCTTGGGCAGGTCCGGGGCGTCCTGCCGACGCCGGGTCGATCGGGTGCGCTTGGGCACCGCGGATCCGGTGACGCTGCCCCGCATCCCAGCCGCGTTGATCTCCTCGTCCAGCCCGCGAGAACGGCGTCCAGGTCGGTGGTGTCGTCGCCGGTCTGCTCGGCGGCATCACGCTTGGCCTGCATGTCGGCGCGGAACTCGACCAGTCGGCGCTGTTCCTCGCTGGCCTCGTCCGGGGTGATGGCCGGTTCGGTGTCGAGGTGCCAGCCCTCGCGGCACTGGGCCATGCGGAGTTGCCGGTTGCGCTTGGCGCAGGGAGGGCACTTGCTGTCCAGGGTGGAACCGCATGGCACGTCGATGATCTCGGAGGTACCGGTGACGGTGTCGAGTCGCCGCAGCGGGATGGGCCGGATGCAGACGCCGTGGAGCTTGGCGACCTCTTCGAGCACATCCCGGGCCATCGGCATGGCTTGGCGGACGGCCCGGGGAAGTGCACGGTCGTGCGCATGGGTCATGTGAACCTCCCTTCGTTGACGTCAAGGACGATGAGCGCGATCTGGCCGCAGGCGCGGCACTCGACCAGGGCGCGGACCGGGTCGAGCCAGAGAGCGTTCACGGTGTGGCAGGTGGCGCAGCGAAGCTCTTCCAGCAGCTCACACATCAGAGCTCACCTCCGACTCGGCGCAGCTCCTCATGCGGCGCTCCCGTACGGGGTGTAGGCGTTGACCATGGCGTGAATGTCGGCGTCGGAGACGTAGGCGGCGCGGACCCGGATGGGTTCGGGGCTGGCTTCCAGGCGGACGTAACCGACTCCCGCGCCTCGTTCGGGGACGGGTGAGATGCGATCGGCCAGCGCTCCCCGGTCGCGGGCACCGTCGCCGAGGACCATGTCGACCTGTTCGGACTCGTCCAGGCGGAGGGCGATCTTGTCGGGGAACAGGTTGCGGATGTTCATGACCTCTTTGCGCGGGTCCTGCAGCGCGGCCAGGACGCCGACGCCGACTGCGCGGCCCTGAGTGGTGAGGGTGGCGAGGGCGCAGGAGATGCGTTGCCGTAGCTGCCGGTCGGACTGGTAGGCGGTCAGGAACGCCACCTCGTCGACCAGGACCAGGACGAACGGAGCATCGATCGTGGGCGTGTGGGAGCGCTGGAGCCCGGCGAAACGGGCGGCTCGTTTCTGCATGACGGTGACGGCCTCGTCCAGCAGGTCGGCGCACTCCTCGGGAGTGGCTGCGTACCGTGTGCCGAAGAGTGCACGGCCGTAGGACAGTTCCATCAGTTTCGGGTCCAGCGCCCACAGCTCGACCAGGCCCACGCTGGCGGCGGGGAGCAGGGAGCGGATGACGGACCAGATGATCGACCCCTTGCCGGCCCCGGTCGCGCCCGCGACGAGAACGTGGGTTCCATGCACTTTGAGCCGCCACGGTCGCCCGTCTTCGCGGGTGCCGATCTCGATCGGTCCCACGGTCGGTTCGGTGGGGATGGACAGGGCCGGCAGGGGCTCAGAGAGTGGATCGCTGCGCGGGAAGGTCAGTGTCAGGTGTCCGGCCTGGGTTAGCGTCACCCGGCAGGATGTGGCGCCGAAGCCTTGGGCGAGATGGTCGGTGCGGTCGGTCCAGTCCTTGACCGGTTGGCCTTTGAGCATGCGCACGGTGACCTGGTCGGCCCAAGAGGTGCAGGTGACCTTGCCGAGCCGGGGCAGATAGTCACGGCCCCGGATGTGACGGCCGAGACCGGAGACGATCAGGACGGGTTGCCAGTGTCGCCGGTAGATCCAGGTGAGCCGCCACCAGGCCAGCAGCCGGTAGCCGATCAGGCGGTTGAAGGACGCCCGGTCGATGTACGCCCATGAGGCGAGGATCAGGATGACCGTGCCGAGCAGAGATGCTGCCATGGGCCAGCCGTAGACGTACCAGGTGGCGCCGAGGGCTACCGGGATGGTGGCCGCGATTGGGTGACGCCAGATCGTACGGACAAGCCCGGCGAGCATGCGCCAGGCCAGGATGACGATGGTGAGGATGGCGGGAGTCTTGACGACGGCCGGGCGGAAGACGACGGCCGTGTCGGGCGTGGTGGAGACGAGGTTACGCGCCTCGTCGCCAGGTAGCCGTTTGAACATAAGCTGGGAACCTCTCGTGATGGAGCGAGTCGTGGGAGAACCGAGGGGCCGCCGGGAGTTGCAGCTTCCAGCGGCCCCGCTTCGTGTCAGGCCGCCGTGTCGGTGGCGTCCTTGGCCGGCTGTTCGGCGTGCAGGCACTCGCAATCGGCCAGGTAGCGAGCGGCGGCGTTGAAGATCTCGCGGGCGATGGCCAGGTCGGTGTCGGTGACCGGCCCGGCTCCAGTGGTGGAGATGTGCACGTTGGCCTCGTGGGAGGCGAACTCCAGGTACGGCCGAGGGCTGCTGGTCAGCAGTCCGGCGCGGATCCGCAGGCGCGGGGTGTGGAAGGAGACTCCGACGTGCGGGTCGGAGTCGGGTCGCAGGGACACGGTGACGTAGGTGTAGGGCCGGTGCTCGCTCATGCCGCCACCCCGCGTCCGTCGGGCAGGCCGTAGAAGCTGCGCTCTAGGGAGCGGGCGAAGCGTTGGGCTTCGCGGGCGAGCTGGTGCGCGAACTCCAGGTCCTTCACTGTCACGGGGCCACTGGTGGTGACCAGGACGGAGGTGGCGCCGAAGTCGAGCGCCAGGACGGGCTCACGGCGGGCGAACGGGTGGTTGAGGGTGCGGGCGGCGTTGCCGGTGGTCAGCCGGATCACGCTGGTGCGAGGGGTACGGCGACGGGTCATCAGGCGGCGTCCTTTCCGGCCTTGGCCGGGGCGGTGGGCTGGTGGGGAGCGTGCATCTCCCGCACCTTGATGGAGTAGGCGAGGCGGCCGTTGCCGTTGACGTACGGCGTGACCGAGATGCCGTCGAACTCGACGGGCGTGAACGGAAGCCCCGGCATCGGGGATGGCGGCACCGGCTGGACCGGCGCGAGGATCTTGACCGCCACCGTCTTCTGCGCAGGCTTGAGGGCCGGGTCACCGTCCAGGACCGCGACCTGCCAGACCAGCTCACTGGTCTGCTTGTCGCGGGACTGCACGAAGCGGCCGTTGGTCGAGGCGTCGAAGTCCTTGACCGGCTCGACCTGGCCGACGACGTAGCAGCCGTGCGGGAAGACCATGGCGAAGGTGACGGGGATGGGACCTTGCAGAGCCATAACAGCTTTCCTTTCTTGGCTGACAGGCACTTAACCTGTCAAGTAATGAGACGATAACTCTGCGTAGCTTGCTAGGTCAAGTAGCTAAGCGAGTTGGAGTCCAAGCAACCAACTGATAGAAACGCCAGGCAGCATGATCACGGGAGGAGCGCCACCGATGTACGTGAGGTTCCAGAGCTCGGTAGCGAATGGGCGAGGGACGTACCCGGGCGTGTTCGGCCTCGTCAACGGCCTGGCCGCGCAGGGGCGTCTGTCCGACGCGGAAGAGCGGTTCAGGCGCGAGAACAACGCCTGGTACGAGGCGAACTTCACCAATCCTGTGACCGTGGACCCCACGGTCTACGACCGGAGCATCAACCCCAGGGCAGCGGCCTGGTTCAAGCTGTCAGCCGGTCATCTCATGCAGAGGATGTCCGGATACCTGTCGATCCTCGCCGCCCATGACGTGGAGTGCATGCGCCTCGAATCAACGGACCCCGGCAGGATCATCTACGAGGACAACGAACAGGTAGTCGTCGTTCCTCACGTGACCGGGTAGGCGTCCTCAAGTTCGTGCCGGTCAGCGGGAAGCAGCACCTCAACCACGACCAGTGGCCGGCTGGAAGCGTCCCGGACTGCCCCGAACACGGCCAGGAGCGGCACGTTCTTCGGCATGCCGAGTTGCTTGGCCTCCTGGGCGGTGGGCATGCGCGCGGTGATCTGCTCCACGATGTGATCGAAGCGCACCCCCTTGCGCGACGTCAGATGCTCCCGGATGCCCTCCCGCAACGGCTCACCACTGGTCAGGTCAGTGCCCTCCGACAGTTCCAAGGGCAACCACAGCGACACCAGCTCAGTCGGCTCACCGTCACGGACCACCAGGCGCCGACGCAGGAACGCCCTGCTCTTGGGCTGCATCTCCAGCAGCGACGCCACCCGGTTGGACGGTGCCACCGCACCCGCCTCCACCAGCTCGCCGGGAGTATCGGTCTCCGGGTTGGCCAGGTACGCCTGTCCGGGCCGGTTGGACTCCATCGACGCCATCGCGGGACGGCCACGTACGAAACGGCCTTTTCCCTGCTGGGAGTCGATCCAGCCCTGCTCACGCAGCACTCGCAGCGCGGCGACCACGGTAGGCCGGGACACACTGAACTCTTTGATGAGTTGGTGTTCACTGGGCAGGAGGGAGCCCGGTGGGTACGTTCCCGACTCGATACGCCGCTGAAGGGCCTGCACAAGCTGCGCATACTTCGGCGGTACGGACTCAAGCGACATTTTGACCGTCCAACACCCGACAGGTTGTTTTACCAAGTTTGAGCGTAACCTGGATCAGCCCGCTCCGTCCAAGCATTCCGCTGACGTGCGGGAAAAGGCCCGGCAGGCAGTCGCGGAGGAACGGGGGCGACCCTCCATGGGCATGGACTCGACCACCTGCCGGGCGATGAGACGCGACGAGGCTGGGAAGGACCGCCCCGTACCCCTCCGAACGGGGACTGACGCCACCTCGCCGCGCCGGCCTCTTACTTGGCGGCGCACTCCGCCAAGACGCTTGCCGCCCCCTCCACATCGCCGACCGGATGCCGCCTCTCGGCGCTCTGCCAGGAGAAGTACGCACCGCCGTACCCGACGAACACCCACACCGGCAGCCCCGGCTCGGGTCGGCGCACGATGAGCGCACTGTTGTCCGGCAGCAACTCGGCCTCGACGCCGAGGCTCGTGAGTCGCTCGCGCAACTGGGCCAGGGCGCGCCCGTCCCTCTGCTGCCCGAGCCCGTTCGTGGCCGCCAGCATGATCGGATTCATCTCTCGTTCCTTTCGGCCTGGCCTTCGCCGAGGCAGTCGAGACACTTGCGCTCCTCGATCTCTTCCGCCCCCTCTCCACCAGTGCCGATCAGGAGGGCGCGGCACGAGCCTTTGAGCTTGTAACCGCGTCCCCGGCACGCCGGGCAGGGGCCTGTCTCGCAGTTCTTCTCTGGCCGGGTCACCGTCGCCATCTCCTCGCGAGTCGTTTCCGGTACTCCCTACGGCGGAAGTCCGCTGCACTTACCTTGTTGATTGATGGCAAGTCCACCGGCAATGCAGAATGAGGGGACCTCCTTTCCAGGTCCCCCAGTAGCCCCCTTTAGCCGCTCCCATTCGAAAGAAGGCCGGATATGCCCAGAACGGGGATGAATGTTCGCCTTCACGAGTGGCGCCAGAAGGCCCGTTTGACGCGGGCCGAAATGGTAAAAATGATCAATCTCAGCAAAAGCGGGATCAAATACAAGCTGACTTGCGATGAGGAACGCCTACGCCGCTGGGAGGCGGGCGAGGTCGCATGGCCGCGAGAGCCGTACCGACTGGCGTTGACCGAGGTCACCCACCTTGACCCGGAGGACCTGGGGTTCGCCCCCGTCAAGCGAGGTCCCGCCAAGGCGGAAAACGAGCAATTGCCACATAGCTCATCTTTGGCGAGTATTGGCACCGACCTCGCAGCGCTGCGGGACAAAGGAGACTTCGAGCGGCAGTTGTCAGCACCTGCTGACGAGGGGACACTTGTCGTGCCGGGGCGTGCTCCCGATGGGAGGATCATCTTCTTGTCTGTATCCCGCCGCACATTCCTTCAGGGCCTGGGCGTCGGCCTCGCGGGAATCATGCCGTCAGAGAACACGTCGCTTCCCGTTTCACCAGCGCGACGACTTGCCACGGGCACAGGTGATCTCAGCCCCGTCGAGCACTTGCAGCAGGTACGCAAAGTCCTGATCGACAATGACAATCTGCTCGGCCCCCTGAACACGATCCCCGCCGTCCAGCAGCAGATCACCGCCATACATCAACTCCGCCAGGCGGCGCGAGGCACCGACCGGCACCAGCTGCTCAGACTGCAGGCCGAATACTGCGAATTCTGCGGATGGCTTCACCACGACGCGGGCGACTTCCACGCCGCCCAGTACTGGGCAGACCGCGCGCTGGAACTGTCACATGCCATCGCCGATCGAGACATGACCACGTTCATCCTGGCGCGCAAAAGTCAGCTCGCCGGCGACATGGGAGACGCGGTCACCGCCATCGACCTGGCCGAGGCCGCAAGCACCCTCGCCCGCCCAGGCAGCAAACTCGAAGCACTCGCCCCCACCTACGGCGGATTCGGGCACGCCCTGCGCAACGACGGCAACACCGCCAGGCGCGAACTCGACCGCGCCCACGAACTCCTCCTCAACGTCACCGACGACCCCAACTCCCCATGGGGCGTATGGCTGGATGAGCCCTACCTACAAGCCCAGCGCGCACGGAGCAACGCCGAACTCGGCAGGTTCAGCGAAGCCGTCGAAGGCTTCCAGTACGCGACAGCCGCCGTCCCGCCATCCTTCCGCCGTGATCTCGGCGTCTACCTGTCACGGGAATCGATCGCCCACGCGGGAGCGGGAGAGCCCGAACAAGCCGCCAACGTCGCCATGTCCGCGCTGTGCATCGCCGAGGACACCGGATCAGCCCGCATCATCAACGAGCTCCTCAAGCTGGACCAGCAGCTCCAGCCCTGGCGCAGCGCACCCCTCGTTGCCGAACTGCACACCGCGCTGAGAGGTACGGTGTTGCGGCAAGCATGATCACGGTTCCCTGGAAGGTCTCATGCGACGCCCCTACGTCCTGCTGAGCTGCGCGATGTCCGTTGACGGCTACATCGACGACACCACGCCGGAACGGCTCCTGCTCTCCAACGCCCCCGACTTCGACCGCGTCGACCAGGTCAGAGCCGACAGCGACGCCATCCTCATCGGCGCCACCACGATGCGCCGCGACAACCCCCGCCTCCTGGTCAACTCCGAAACCCGGCGAGCCCAACGAGCCGCCCAAGGCCTGCCCCTGTACCCGCTCAAGGTCACCGTCACCAACAGCGGAGACCTCGACCCGGACCTTAAGTTCTGGCACCACGGCGGCGAAAAGATCGTCTACTGCCCCGACTCGGTCGTCTCCAAGCTCCGCGAGTCACTGCGCGACCTGGCCACCATCGTCGGCCTCGGCCCCACTATGGACCTCGCACAGATGCTGGACGATCTCGGCCGACGCGGCATCGGACGCCTCATGGTCGAAGGCGGCGCCACCATCCACACCCAGTTCCTCACCCAGGGACTCGCCGACGAGATCCACCTCGCCATCGCGCCCATCTTCGTCGGCGACGCAGGCGCCCCCCGCTTCGTCAACCCCGGCGACTTCCCCGGAGGCACCGGCCACCGCATGACCCTCGCCGAAACCCGCACCGTGGACGACGTCGTACTGCTGCGGTACCTCCCCAAACGGGCATCGGGTAGTACCACCTCATGACCGCCACCCCAGACGACCGCCGATGGCTGCTCACCGCCATCGATCTCTCCCGCCTCTGCCCACCCTCGGACACGGCTTTCTCCGTCGGCGCGGTGATCGTGGACGAGTACGGCAACGAACTCAGCCGCGGCTACTCCCGCGAAACCGACGAGCACGTACACGCTGAAGAGGCCGCCCTGGCCAAACTCCCCGCTGGCGACCCCCGCCTCAATAAGGCCACCCTCTACAGCACCCTGGAGCCCTGCAACAAACGACGCTCACGCCCCAGAACCTGCACTCAACTCATCCTTCAAGCAGGCATCCCCCGCGTGGTGATCGCCTGGACAGAACCCCCCACCTTCGTCACCGACGCCAACGGCACAGAAACCCTCACCGCCCACGGCGTCACCGTGATCACACTCCCCGAACTCGCCGAAGCGGCCCGATCAGTCAACACGCACTTGATCGACCCACCCTCAGCCTGAAAGGCCCAGCCAGCGGCTGACACGACGTGTTGCCGAAGCGGTATTGGGTGCCTGGAGAACTTGCCGAGTTGTTCTTTTAGGGATCAAGCGGCGGCGCGGCGCGCCGCCGTACCCCCGGCCCTCCGCCCGCCCGCCGTCCGGGCGTGCGGCCTGGGGGCCGGTCCCGGACGGCGGCGGGACACCGGGCCGGCCACCGCACGCCAGCACCGCCGTACTGACCCGAACGCTCCGACCGGGGTTGCCGCGCCGCCGCACAGATGCAGCCCTACGATCGCCACTGCATGGCTGGACGCCGTACGTGCTTGGGGGCGATCGACGATCCAGGGTTCGTTCCTCACCCTGGCTCACCGAGCAACGTGGCTGATCGCGGTTCGGCGGCGGACGGCGCGCGGATGCGCAAAGATCCTTGAGCGTGGCTCATGGCGGTGTCAGCTGAGAGGAAACGTCCGTGATCGACTCTACTTACAGCAAGTGGTTTCGCCTGCACACTCAGCTGGTCGTCGACTTGACGTGGTGTTCTGCCACCAAGATTGACGACGTCCTGGCTGCGTATGGCATCTCACCCGAGAGCACTCAGCCAGCGCGCTTCCTCGCAGACGACGTCGACATGCTCATCGGGCGCCTCGGCAATGGCACCGTCATCATGGACTACCGCGTCGATTCTGTCACCGAGGGTGCTCTTCCCATTCTGGCGCAGTATGGCCCCTGCCTGAGCGCTGTATGGATCGATGAAGCCCCAGCCTTGGTCTCTTATCGGACGGAAAGTGGCCTGGTGGTCAAGTTCGACATGCTGGACTGGAGCTGGTATCCAGTTCCTGATCTCGCCAGCGTCGAGCAATGGATCGCCGCAAGCCCAGCGGGTCGGGAGACCTGGGAGAACAGTTGCGGTCTCGCCACGCTCATCACCGCCGAAGCGCTATGCCAGGCTGTGGTCGACGACGAATGGATGCGATCCGTACACACTGGCGTCACCTCACCGGATCCACTGGTGCAGGAGATGCCGTCAGCCCCACGCTCTCTCAGCTCGATCATCGAAAAATACGGTGACCGCGCACCATAGAACAGAGGTCCGGCAGAACAGACCCCGTGACCGCACACGTGATCGCCGTGCCATTAAGGGTGATCAACAGAGGTCAGTCACGGTCACTGGCGGACTGCCGTCGCCCAGGGCGAGGCCGTGGTAATCGAAGATCAGACCGGTTGGCAAGCAGGTGATCCACCGAGGTTTCTGGGAGCCACTTTGGGAGCCACCCAAGTGGACGATCACGAACTGCAGCGGACAGAGGCGAACGGTGAGGATGCCGCCAGACGAGGTGGCGGACGTCTGCGAACGCCAGTGAAGATCCTTTGGGGACCTTGTAAACAGAAGGTTTGGGGTTCGATTCCCCACGTCGGCTCTTCGCGACGAAGCCCCTGAACTGCTGTTTCCGGTCCAGGGGCTTCGTGTTTGTCAGAACAATTTTCGCGATCTTGCTAACAGGAGACTCCGTGACCCTGGAAGAGCATTCCGGTACGTGGACCTACGATCCCCAGGCGGAGGCCGCGTACATCTACCTGCGGGGTACGATCGCGCCCGGTGGCGTGGCGCGGACGGTCACGGTGGACAGTCCCATGGTGAACTTCGACCTGGACGAGAGCGGCCGGGTGATCGGTATCGAGATCCTGGCCGCGTGGCCAGGAGAATAGGAAAAGGGCCGTACCGAGCTGGGAGGCTGCTCGACAGTGCCACTACCAGCGCAAATCCAGCCCTATGATCGCGAACTGTCGCCGGAGTATTAGGGTGGTCCCCGACCTAACGGGGGTTGCAGAGGACCACGGAAACGACGGGAGTCGCAGTGCAGCGCGTCAGCCGACGGGTCAGTACCATCGCCGGGGCGGGCGTTCTCGCTTTGCTCCTGACCGGCTGCGGAGGCTCCGATACCAGCAAGAACGTCAGCGGTGACAAGCCGGAGGCGGACCAGCAGGCCGCGTCCACGGCTACGCCGCTGACACTCGACACCGCACCGCGGCGAGCGCACTACACCGACCGCGGCAAGAAGGCGCACGAGCTGACGCTCCACCCGACCCTGCTCGAGCTCGGCTCGGCCGAAGACCTCAAGGACGTGCGGCTCGACGACGACGTACGTGGGATGGTGCCGCACTACCTCACCGTGTCGATCACCAACACCGGATCTGGTGAGGTCCAGAGCGCTCAGGTGGTCAACAACTTCCGTCTGGCGCTCGCGGACGGCACCGCCGGCGAGCGCGTCTCGTTCTTCAGCAGCAACCCCCTGGCCTCGCCCGGCAGCGGCCCGCTGGAGACGTGCAACGGCACGAAGGCTCCGAGTGCCTTGACAGCAGGCCAGGCGGCGACCGAGTGCCGGGTCGTGATGCTTCCCAAGGGCACCCAGCCCGCCACCGTCTCCTACAGCGACGAGTCCGGCATCCAGATGTGGAAGGTCGAGGGCGGCGACACCGGCAGCAGCGTGCTGCCCTCGGACAAGCCGGCCGAGGTGACGTGGAAGGACGCGCGAGACAAGGAGGTGCCGCTGACCGTCACGCCGAAGAGCGTGCGCAAGGCCGGCCCCGACGCGCTCGCCGATTACAACCTGAACGCCAGGCAGAAGGCCGCCACGGCGTACTTCGTCACGCTCCAGCACCGCAACAACGGCACCTCCAAGCTGTACCCGAGCATGGACAGGGCGGTCTTCCTGCGCACCGCGAGCGGCCAGACCCTGCGCCCGCTCACCCTCATCGCGATCGGCAGCAACGGCCCCAAGGGCTGCGAATCATCCGTGCCTTACGGCATGGTTCAGCCCGGCAAGAGTGTCCGGCAGTGCGGCGTCTACCTCGTCAGCAAGGGCGACAAGCCCGTCGCCGTCACCTTCTCCTCCACCGCCGACGGAGCCGAGCCCGTGGCCTGGAAGGCCTCCTGACGTCGACGATCCGTGCTTCGTTCCTCAGCCGTAGGTCAACGCCTCTTTGAGCCAAGATCCCTGCAACTCCCAAGCTGACGGCCCACTTCTTAGGCGATCATGGGACTGTGAGAGTACGACTAGGAGAGTTCCGTTGGGTAGATCTTGAGGCGGGGCGGAGGCCCCGTCGGCCCTCACAGAGCAACTCCGTCATCGCCCCTTTCTCATCGGTCGGCACTGGCTCTTCGTTGCCGAACTTCATCCCGACAAGGTGACCGAGTGGCTGAGCGATCGCACTGCCGCACTGGAGGCCCCTACATGGGGTGAGCTGGCAGAGAAGATCGCCCGGATCGGAGAGTGGGAGTACGAGAATTACACCGGCTGAGGAGTGGCGTTCCAGCTCAGTCTTGGGAGCCACCGGGGTCGCGTGTGCCGCTCCCGGCCCACGCGTCCTCCGAGTGGTGGGCGACTCAGGTGTTCAGTGACGCGGTGATCGCCATCGTGGTATAGGCCATGGTGAAGCTGCCACCGATCGCGTCGATGGCGGTCCCGACGCCCTCCAGCACCTCGGCCAGCTTGTCTGGCGGGAGTCGGGTGAGCGCGCCGGTGGTGGGCAGCAGGTCGAGCCAATCGTCGCGGCTGTAGTACTGCTCCCAGTCGAATCGCCACTGCTCCGGCTCGCCGAACCCGGCCGTCTTGCGGATGCAGTCGGCGAACGTGGCGAACATCGCCTGGTAGATGTCCTGGGCCGGCCTCGGCGATCCGGCGCTGAGCGGCGAGTCGGGCGCCACCTTCTCGAAGACGGTGGCGAACGCCTCCGCGACGAAGGGCGGCGGGTCGTACGCGTGCGCGAACACCGCCAGCAGGCCGCCGGGACGCAGCACCTGCGCCGCCTTGGCCGGGCCCGCGACGGGGTCCACCCAGTGCCAGGACTGCCCGGCGACCACCGCGTCGAAGGTGCGACCGGCGGCGTCCCAGTCCTCGAACGTCGCCGTCTCGACCTCGACCCCGGTGCGGCGGGCGAACTCGGCCATCCGGACGTCCGGCTCGACACCCAGCACCTTGCACCCGGCCGCCAGGAACTGGCGGGCTTCTATGCCGGTGCCGCAGCCGACGTCGACGATGTCGGGGCCAGGGCTGGCGGTGATGATTCGCTGCACCAGGGCGTCGGGATAGTCGGGCCGGGCCCGGTCGTAGCGTTCGGTGTCGACCCCGAACGACTCCGCCATCTGCCTGGCCTTATGGGGCTCGTTCCGCGGAGGTTCTGGTTGCTCCTGCGCTAGAGTGGGCATGTGCCCACGATAGTGGGCGCATGCCCACTCATCAACCCGCGCACGGTTCGCGGTGAGCGAAGGGCGGGCGGAGGCGGGTAAGAAGGAGGAACGGGCGATGCCGACTGGAGTGGCCCTCCGGGATGTGCGGCAGCAGTTGTTCGACGCCGCCGAACGCGTCCTGCTCCGGGACGGGGCGAACGACCTGACCAGCCGGGCGGTCACGGCGGAGGCGGGCGTCGCCAAGGGCGTCCTGCACCGGCACTTCGAGGACTTCGACGCCTTCCTCGCCGAACTCGTGCGGGACCGCATCGCCCGGCTCGAGAGCCAGGCCGAGGCCCTTCGCGGCTCCGCCGGGACCGGCGACGTCGCCGGCAACCTGACCGGGGCGCTTGTCGACCTGTTCGACTCGGTCGCCGTGGCGATCGTCGCTCTCGTCATCTTCCGGGACGAGTTGCGTGCCCGGCTGCGTCAGGCCCGTTCGGCTCCCGGTGTTCCGGTCTTGACGGATGCTGCAGCCATGATCGCCGCCTACCTGAACGAGGAGTGCGAACTGGGCCGCATCGCGGCGGACGCCGATGTGGAGGCGCTGGCGCTTTCCCTGATCGGGGCCGGGCACATGTTGTTCGCCGGCAGGGAGGGGGTCCCGCCGGAGCCTGAGGAAGTCGGCAAGGTCGTGAACGCCGTCATCGCCGATGTCGTGCAAAGACGACTGCTATGAGCTGATGTCCTGCGAAGACGGACTTCACGTTGGCTCCGGTGTTAGATCCTCCGATCAGGGCCTGGCCGCGTTGCCAGGACCGTGGCGGTGGCCAGGGCGGTGAGCGCTGCCAGGAGGGCGGCGGCGGTCAGGGTCAGGGCGTCGGGGTGGATCAGGGGCTGGGCGCGTAGGGCCTGCCAGGTGACCAGGGCGATCAGGCCGGTGTAGCTCGTGGCGAGCACGGCGATCAGGCGGGTGCGGGTCCGGTCGTCGCGTAAGCGGGGATAGCGAGCCGCCAGTGCCGCCAGGAGCAGAGCGGCGATCAGCATGACCTGCAGGCCGTGCATGCCGACGAAATGAGGGACCCGCAGGTCGCCGCCGGTGGTGCTCCACTGCGTCAGGGGGAGGCCGGGGCCGCCGTCGGGGACGCCCACGCTGTGACCGCTGCTCAGGGATACTCGCTGGCCGCTGGTGGTCAGGGCGGTCTCCGCCTTGCCCTGGATGGGGATGAGGAAGCCCAGGGCCATGCCGGCGACGGCCAGGGCCAGGCCTGTGTGGATCGCCCGGCTCATGGCGCGGTCGGCGTGGACGCGCTGGAAGGCCAGGATGATCGCGAGCGCGAGGTTGGCCAGCATGATGAGGAGCACGGCATTGCCGAAGACGACCAGCATGATCTTCTCGGCCGGTGCGGTGGACTTGTGGAAGTGGCTGAAGGTACCGCGGGCGGCCTGGACGGCGACGATGACGGTGTCGACGAACCCGGTGACGGCGAAGACGGTGGCCAGGCCGGAGGTCCACTTCCTGCCCCGGTGAGGCAGGGACAGCATCCAGGCCAGGGTGGTTCCGTAGACGGCCATCGACACGGCGAACTTGAACGGCTTGAGCCAGACGGGGGCGCCGAGAAGCACCCGGTCGTCGAGCACGAGCCCGATCGTCGAGACGACCAGCAGAAGCAGCATCGAGGCGACCATCAGCATCAGCGGTCGATGCCACTGCATCACCCGGCGAAGCGGCGTACCAAGGACCGTGGACACGGAACCTCCTGGGGGGCGACGGATTCATGGCCAGAGTCCCGGTCGCCGGCCGCGGCCGCATTGCCGCGCACCCCCGTCTTGCGGTAGGGCCGGCCCTACCGCCTGGCGGTGAGGTTCGCCGTGATGAGCAGGCCGGCGGGGACGGCCGTGAGCAGGAAACCGCTCGGTCCGATCAGGGTGACGGCCAGGGCTCCCCAGGCGAGGCTCGCCCAGCCGACATATCCGGGTACGTGTTGTCCCTGCCGTCCCAACCGTGCCACCAGGAGTCCCAGCAGGGCGAGGACCACGACGAATCCGCCCGGCAGTGCCCAGAAGATCGCCAGGGAGTCGGCGTCGGCGACCCCGTCGCGGAGGTCTCCGGCGAGCCAGCTGGACCAGGGGGCGAGGAGGGCGAAGACGGCGGTGTGCGCCACGGCGATCATGATCATGCTTCGGCCGGCCCAGATGGTGAGCCGGCTGGGGGGTGCGGACAATGCGGGCTGGTAGGTCGCAGGTGTGGTGCTCATGGGTACGAGCTTTCCGGGGACGAGGTCCGGCGCCCTCCCCCGTGCGAGGGAGGCGGCTCCCTCGCCAGTGGGGGAACGGGAAAACCGGTTGGGGCGTGCGGGGCGGGCCTCTAGGGTGGCGCGGTGACAACTCAGGTGATCGTGCTGAACGGTGGCTCCAGTTCGGGCAAGTCCGGGATCGCCCGGTGCTTGCAGGCGGTGCTGCCGGATCCTTGGCTCGCTTTCTCGGTGGACGACCTGGTCGACGCGATGCCCGCGGCCATGCGGGCGTCGGAGGAGGGGATCGAGTTCGCTCCCGACGGCCAGGTGATCGTGGGGCCGGAGTTCCGGGCGCTGGACGAGGCGTGGACCGCGGGGATCGCGGCGATGGCCCGCGCGGGTGCCCGGATCGTCGTGGATGACGTGTTCCTCGGCGGGGCGGGGTCCCAGCAGCGGTGGGAGAAGGCTCTCGCCGGGCTGGACGTGCTGTGGGTCGGTGTGCGGTGCGACAGCGAGGTCGCCGCGGGGCGCGAGATCGCCCGGGGTGACCGGACCGAGGGGATGGCCGCGTTGCAGGCTGAGGTGGTTCACGAGGGCGTGGTCTACGACCTGGTGGTGGACACCACGCATAGCGAGTCGTTGGAGTGCGCGCGGCAGATCGCCGGGCGGGTGCGCCAGTAAGAGCGACGTTGTACGGTGCGGTTGGAGGTGGGGAGCCCATGGCGGACGAGCAGATCAGGACGATCGGCGGATGCCACATGTGCAAGCGCACCTTCAGCTTCGTTCCCGCGCAGGTCATGACGGTCATGATGGATCCCGAGACCCGCCTGCCGCTGGGCATGACGGTGTCAGGCGCCTTCCGTGAGCCGACGCCGGAGGCGACCGCGAGAGCGGTCGAGGCGTACGTCTGCCCCGACTGCGTCGACAAGGTGAAGCAGCTGAAGGAGTTCATGGACAGGCCCGCCCCTCCCTTCGGCACCTGGCAGAGGGGCAATCCCTGATCACACCAGGGTGATGCGCTGGTCGGCGGAGTCGGTGTAGGCGCCGTAGAGGATGAACGCGGTGGGGGGGCGCTTGCCGCCGAACTCCTTGCCGATCGACAGGGCCATGCCGGTGGAGACGTTGACCAGGCGGGGCACGCCGTCGCTGAAGGTGGGTCTGTTCCAGCGCTGGGCCGGGGCGGCCGAGCAGGGGGTGAGCTGGACGGTACGGATGCCGCCGCCGTTGAAGGAGACCGTGTCGTACTTGGCGCCGGCTGTCAGGCATCGCCCGGTCACGGCGTTGACGAGCTGGAACCGGGACGCGTCGCCCTTGACCCGCCAGGCTGTCCCCGGGTCGGTGCAGCTCAGTGCCGCGACCTGGGTCCCTTTCGTGCCGACGCACCGGCCCGCGTAGCTGATCCGGGTGCCGGCGACCGCTGCCGGGGTGGGCTTACGGGTCTTCGAAGGTGAAGGCGAAGGTGAAGGCGAAAGCGAGGACGAAGGCGAGGGCGAGCGCGAAGGCGAAGGGGAGCCGGAGGGCGAGGCAGAGGGGGAGCCGGAGGGCGAGCGCGTGGGAGTGGGAGTGGAGGAGGTGGGCGGGGCGGCCGCGGGCGGGGGTGCGGGCTCCGGTGGCAGGGTGAAGACGATCGCGGCGGTGATCACGGTCGCCGCCGTCGCCGGGATCGCCCACCCCAGCATCCCCATGGAGGTGCTCTTCGAGGCGGCGGCCTTGCCCAGCCCTTCCACGGCGAACGGCAGCAGCGCGATGGGCAGCGCGGCCCGCAGCGTGGCGTTGAGGTCGAGCAACCGGCTGTGGGCACGCGCGCAGCTCGGGCAGGAGTCGAGGTGCGCGCGCAGGGCCCGGGGGAGGCGGCCGCTCTTCTTGCGTACGGCCGCCGCCAGCGGGTCGGCGTACTTGCGGCAGTCGCCCGAGGCACCCGCGACGTGGGCGGCCAGGTACGCCTTGCGCAGGCCCTCGCGGGCGCGGAAGGCGAGCACGCCCACGTTGCCGGGGGTGGTGCCGAGGATCTCCGCGACCTGCTCGGGCCGCTCGTCCTCGATCACGGTGTGCCACAGCACGGTCTGCCAGCGCGGCGGCAGCGACCGGTACGCGCGGGTGACGAGATCGTCGGGCGGCTCGGGCTCGGCCACGGTCAGCTCGTCGTCCCGGAACTCGGGGGTGAGGACGCGCCGCTGATCGGTGCGCGCCCATTCGGCCGCGGTGTTGCGGGCGACCGCGTACAGGTAGGGACGCCACGCGCCGGACGGGCCGGCCTCGCCGCCGCGGACGGTCCGCAGAGTGCGGGTGAACGCCTCGCTGGCCAGGTCCTCGGCGATGTGCGGGTCCTGGCAGAGGCGGCGGGCGAAGGCGAGGACGGCGGCGTGGTGCCGCTCGTACAGCTCGGCCACGGCACGGCTGTCTCCGGCCCTGACCAACTTGGTCAGGGCCGCGTCCTCGCGCTGCGAATCTTCCACTTACCTGATCGTGAACGTGAGCGACCTGCTCGGGTGCGCGGTCTTGGCGTGCACGCGGGTGTGCCCGGCGCCGACGAGCCGGGTGGCCCTGGTGGCGGCGATCTTCAGGGTAACGGTCCCGTTCTGCTGGGTTTCAACCACCCACTGCTGCCTCGTGCTCGTCTTGCCGCACCTGGTCAGGACGACCGAGCGCAGGCCCCTGCGGGCCGAGCCGAGGGTCAGGCAACGGCCCTGGCTACGGATCTGCACGGCCTCGCCGGTGGTCGGTACCAGCCGCCAGTTCGCCGCCCGGCACGAGCCCAGGCGCACGTTCGTACGGAAGGAGGTCAGGCAGCGACCCGACGCGCTCTCGATGCGGATGTTGCGCGACACCGGCAGCGACGTCCGCGTCGGGTGAGGGGTGGGGTTCGCGGTCGCGCTCTTGGTCGGGGTCGCGGTCGGGGCCGGGGCAGCCGTCTTGGTCGGGGCCGGGGCGGGCGAGGAGCCGGTGCGCAGGTACTCGGCCACCATCGGGGTGCCGCCGCCGCGGACCACCTTCGCTCCGGCGCCGTCCTTCACGCCCTGGACGGTGAGCTTCGCGCCGGACTTCCCGCCGGAGCGGTTGAAGAAGTTGGTCTTGTCCTGGTCGGCGTCCGGGATCCACTGCTGCGACTTCTGCTTCGCCACGCACGGCGCGGTGATCACCGGGACGGCGTCCTTGTCCTTGGCGGTGAGCTGCAGGCAGCGGTCGGTTCCGGCGTTGCGGATCGTCAGGTAGCCCTGGGTGTCGATGCTGCGCCGCCAGACCTGCTTGTCACTGTTCGAGCACTCCGCCTGCGTCACCTGCTGGGCGCCGCCGTCGAGGCACAGCCCACTCTCCACCACGCGCATCCGGAAGTCCGCCGCCGGGGTCGGCTGGTCCTTGATCAGGTACGGGCTGAACGCGACGTTCCTGTTCTCGGCCAGCGGCTCCCCGGCCGGCTGCGAGGCCCTGGTGGGCTCGAAGTAGCGGAACTTGTCCGTACGGCACGAGTCGAGGTGGTAGTTGGACGCGGTGTCGGCGGTGCACTCGGGCCTGCTGCCCATGTTGCGGCAGACCGGGTCGTCGCCGTTGCCTTCTGACGTACCGTCCACGTTGCAGTGGCCGAGCCCGAAGCCGTGGATCATCTCGTGGGTGAACCCGGCCTCGCTCCAGCACCAGCGCGGCAGGATGACGCCGCCGGTGCTGAGCCCGGCGTCCGCGCCGCCGCCGGTGCAGGAGTTGGTGATCTCGTTGTCGCGGACGAAGAACATGAGCTTCACCCGCTTGGTCGCCACAAGCTCACGCACCCGCGCGGGCTGGCCGTCGAGGTTCTCCGAGAACGCCGTGCCCAGCTCGGCCCGGTTTCGGCCCTTCACGAAGGGGATCTGGGCCACGATCGGACGGCAGTCGCCGTCCTGGACGTACCTGATCCGCAGCGACCCCCCGAACCGGCGGGCGCTCGCGTCGAAGGTCTGGTCGGTCTCCCACAGCGTCCGCTCGACCGATGCGAGCTCGGTGGCGTACTGGCTCTGGCCCGGCTGGTGGGCGTAGACCGGAAGCACCCATCCCTTCCCCGCGGCGTCCGTGGTATCACAGGCGAACCCGGGCGTGGCGGCCTTGGGCGCCGCCTGCGTGGTCGCGGACGCGACCGGCGCCGTCCCGACCAGGACGCTCGCGGCCACCGTGGCTATGAGTGACAACGCGAGCGTCAGTCTGTTCCTGCTCATAAGAGCTCCTCTCGTTCACTAGAGAGGAGTGGGTGCACCGCTGTGGATTACGCGGTTTCGGAAATCCCGATGTAATGCCGGGCGGCCCTCCTGCACAAGAAGGGGAAAACCCCGACAAGAAGGCGCACCTGGATGGCAGGCACTACCGATGACCTCCGGCGGATCGCGCGTGATCCGGCCGCGTTCGAGGTCTTCTACCGAAGACACGCCGAGTCCGTCAGCCGGTTCGTGGCCAGGAGAGTCACGGATCCGCACACGGTGGACGACGTGACGACCGAGGTCTTCCTGGCGGCGATCGACACGGCGGGCAGCTACCGGCCGGATCGGGGCAGCGAGGTGGCCTGGCTGTTCGGGATCGCCAGGAACGTGGTGGCGATCGAGCAGCGCAGGGCCGCGCGCGAGCTGCACAAGACCGGGCGGGCGGCGGGCCGGAGGGACCTGGACGCCGACGACATCGCCAGGCTGGAGGAGCGGATCGACGCGGAGCGGGCCGCGCGCCCGCTGGTGGCGGCCATCGCGGCCCTGCCGAAGAGCCTGCGGGCCATCGCCGAGCTGGTGGACGCCGACGGGATCCCGGTGGCCGACGCCGCCGCCGCGCTGGGCATCCGGCCCGGCACGGCGCGGGTCCGGCTGCATCGCGCGCGCCGCCTGCTCAGGGACGCCACCCTCCCGGATCTCGCCACGAGCATGGAAGGATCATGATGAGCGCACCACTCGCCGGTTTCGAGGAGCGGCGGCTCGCCGAGCTCAAGGAGTACGTGGCGGCGCGGGCGAGGCGGCGGCCACGCCCACGCCTCCTGCTGGCGGCGGCCGCCGCGGTGACCATGATGACGGCCGGCGGTGTCGCGGTGATGACGGCGGGCGGCGGCGACCCCGCGTACGCCGTCACCATGGGCTCCGACGGCGTCGTGGACGTGGTGGTCCGGGACTTCCGGGACACCGGCGGCCTGACCGAGCAGCTGCACGAGCTCGGGGTGCCGGCCATCGTGGACTATGTCCCGTACGGGATGATGTGCCAGGAGCCGCGGGCGGAGGTCGTCGAGCAGGTCCCCCCAGGGCTGTATCACGCGCCGACCACCATCCCGGGCGAGCGCGAGGGCTGGCAGATGCGGATCGACACCAAGCGGTTCGAGCCCGGCCAGACCTTCGTGTGGACGATGACCGTAAACCCGCGCGGTGCCAGCAGCACCAGCACCATCCTCATGCGCGATCCGGTCGCTCCGTGCGAGCTCGTCCCCGACGACAGGCGGGTCGAGCTCGATCCCGGGAAGCCGGCGACCGGGAAGGGCGGGCCGCTGGAGGGCGTGCGGGTCGAGGGGAGGACCGTGGCCGAACTCGATCGTGAGCTGTGGAAGCACGGGCTGCCCGTGATGGTCAACGTCATCCGGCCCGACCCCGACGCCCCGGAGGGCTTCGTCGTGTACGCGTACGAGCAGTCGGCGTACGAGGACGACTACGTGGTCTGGGCGGCGGACGTGGTCCATCACGGTGACGAGCAGGTGATCCGGCTGCTCGTCACCGAGAAGCGCTATCCGGAGAATCCGGTCAGACGGTGACACAGCCAGGCGAGGGCGAGCGGGTAGCGGTACTCGATGGCCATGTGGCCGGCGTCGAACAGCTCGAAGCGCACCCGGTCGTCGGGCACCCCCGCCGCCGCCACCGCCTCGCGGAAGGCGGTCGCACCCAGGTCCAGATACCACTCGTCGCGGGTGCCCGCGTCGATCCAGACGGCCCGCATCGAGCGCAGCGCCTCGGCGTACTCGGGGCGCCGCGCCATCCGTACCGGGTCCAGGGCCAGCCAGCGCTCCCACACCTCGGGGACGAGCGCGCCGTTGGCGTCGAACGGGATGCGCACCGTGCCGTCGTCGTCCGCCGAGTAGGCGCTCGCGTACGCGTAGATCTCCATGAGCTGCATGTCGCTGCTCCTGGTGCCGGGGATCCGGCCGCGGAAGTCGGCGAGGAACCGGTCGTACGAGCCCTCGTACAGGTCGCGCAGATCGCGGGCGCGGGCCGGGAACGTTGGCTGGTGGGCGGCCTCGAACAGGGCGTCGCCCGCGTGGGTGGCGAGCGCGCCGAACACGTCGGGCCGCAGCATGGCGTTGACCATGGCGCCGTAGCCGCCGCTGGACTTGCCGGTGATGGCCCGCGCGTCGCGTGCGGGGATCGTGCGGTAGCGGGCGTCGACCCAGCCGACCACGTCCTCGCACAGGTAGGTGTGGTAGCGGCCGGTGCCGGGCGAGTCCAGATACTGGCTGCCGCCGACGGACGTCCACGCGTCCACGTACACGACGATCGCGGGCGGCGCCTCGCCGCGCGCGAACATGGCGTCCGCCATCTCCGGGTACGGCCGGCGGAACGGGGTCCGGCCGGCCCACATCGTGAGCTGGCCGGTGTAGCCCTGGATCACGTAGACGGACGGGTAGCGCCTGTCGGTGTCGTCGTCGTACCCCGGAGGCAGGTAGACCCAGATCGGTCGTTCGTGCGGGTCGCCGAGCGGGTTGCCGCGCAGCGCCGGGCTGTCGATGACGGCGTGGTCCATCCGGCCGGCGAAATCGGGTGACCAGGGCAGCATGTGCGTCCTTCCGTGGGTGTCACAGAGTGAGCTCCACGAGGCCGGGATCGGACCCGGCCCCGGCCGTGCGGACTTCCGAGAGGTTAACGCACCGCGCAGAGCAGGCGGTTGTGGCCGCGCTGCCAGAGGGTGCCGACCTCGGCGAAGCCGGCCGCGCGCAGGGCGTCGGCGTGGTGGGACAGCAGGTGGGACTCCGAGCCGCGGTGGTCGGCCCCGGCGGTGGTGCGGGCGGTGTTCAGCTCCGCCAGGGCGGGGTCGGCGGCCACGGCGTCCCACCAGGTGCGCCAGTCCTCCGGCAGGTCGTCGCCGAAGACGCGGGCGGTCTGCTTGTCGTGCACGGCGCGCTCCAGGGCGGCCAGCGCGGGGGTGGCGTCGTCGGTGTCGAGGTGGTCGCCGTTGAGCAGCAGGCCGCCCGGGCGCAGGATGGACGCGACGTCCGCGTACATCGCCTTCAGCTCTTCCGGGTCGATCCAGTGCAGGGCGGTCGTGCTGACCGCGGCGTCGGCGGGGCCGTCCAGGCCGAGCGCGGCCGTCCAGCCGGGCTTGCGCAGGTCGGCGGAGACGAGGGTGAGGTGCGGGTAGGCGGCCCGGCCGAGGCCGAGCAGCAGCGGGTCGGCGTCCACGCCGACCACCCGCGCGCCGGGCAGACGCTCGACCAGGCGGGCCGCCAGCGAGCCGGGGCCGCAGCCGAGGTCGACGACCAGCGGGTCGGGGCGGCCCAGCGCCTCGACGGCGTCGATCATCGCGGTGAAGCGCTCCTCGCGGTCGGGCAGGTAGCCCTCCTGCTGGCGATCCCAGCGCGCCATCCAGGCGAGTGCGGCATCGTGGTCCAACACGACGATCCCCCTTGTGACTGTCTTGTAAGCTTTGGGCAGTTACAAACTAGAACGTAAGGGCGTAACTGGTCAAGTGGACTTCAACAGTCACGGCGATGCGGTGATCCGCGTGGCGGTGGGGCTGGTCAACAGCCTCACGCCGGGCGAGCGGCGCGGGCGGCCGGCCCCGCCGCCCGCCGGTCTGGCCGAGGCCGCGACCGAGGGCCTGCGTACGGGCTATCCGGGCCACAAGCCGGTCACCGAGGCCGAGGGGTCGGAGCTGGCCGAGGTCGCGCAGCGGCTGCGCGCGGTGTTCGAGGCCGTGGCGGCCGGCGACGTCGACGCCGCCGCGGAGCGGATCAACGCCCTGCTGGCGGAGACCGGCGCGCGGCCGATGCTGATGCGGCACGACGGCGAGCCGTGGCACCTGCACTACCACGGCCCCGGCGGCACCCTCGCGGGCGACTGGGCCGCGAGCTGCGCCACCGGGCTCGCGCACGTGCTCGGCAGCGAGTTCCACGACCGGCTCGGGGTCTGCACCGCGCCGCACTGCGATCGGGTGTACGTGGACGTCTCGCGCAACGGGACCCGGCGGTTCTGTTCCACGGCGTGCCAGAACCGGGTGAAGACGGCGGCCTTCAGAGCGCGGAGCAAGACCCCATAAGTCGGTAAATGTCGCCCTGACCTGCAAGATCTCCGGGAGTACCAGGATGCGAACCCAGCTCGCGGAGCCCGATGACGTGCCAGAATGTCAGCACTGTGATCTCCTCCCCGTCATTCCCCGTCGAGTTCGTCGGCCTCTCCAACGGCGACGTGCTGATGCTGCCCGCGGTCTGGCCCGTGCGCCTCACCCCGGAGCAGCAGGGTCAGCTCGTCGAGCGTCTGCGGGAGGCCGCCCGCCCCGACCTGCCCCGCGTCGAGGCATGAAAGCGCCCCCTACTCCAGCTCCCCGGGAGAGGACACCGGGGAGCTGGAGCCCGTTCATGCGGCGGCTAGCCGTTATGTCCTTTTGACGTCTCTCATCCCAGAAAAGTTCACAAGAAAATCAGGCCACACCGGTGAGGCCGGCGTGCCGGTCGGCTTCCATCTGCGCCTGGAGGATCGCCTGGCGCTCGGTGGTGATCCGGCGGCTGATGACCATGTACGCGTTCAGCACCTGGCAGTAGGAGCGGCGCGCCTGGTCGAGCTGCACGGTCAGCTCCAGCACCCGCTCGCCGTCGCCCGCCTGCTCGGCTTCCGACAGCAGCGTGCGCGCCTCGTCCACGATCTCCTCCGCCCGTTGCCGGGTGTGGCGGAGCAGCGCCGAGCATTCGTGGAGCTCCGTCAGCCTTGCCGAGGAGACGATGAATTCCGCTGTGTGCACGATCGACCCCTTGCCTGCCGTCCGCCTGCGCAGATCCGATCCCATCCCCGCCACCTCCACGTCAAGATTGCCTCACTGTAGACGCGCGCTCGGGCCCCGCCGATCATCCGGGAGGACCTGGAGGTACGGCACTGCTCCTCCGGGGAAGTTCTCTTCTCCCGCGGGGGATAACTGCGTCCCTGAAGCTGATTCGGTGCGGGTTATATGCCGTAATCGGTGACCTTACCTGCACAATTCTCAGAATGTGTCGGAATAGGCGCACTCTGCAAAAGGAAGGCATGAAGACCGCCGAATCCACCCACCCGCGCCGCGCGATGGTCACATACTGATACCGGTCAGGAGCACACGGTGACGACCCGCGGGAGGTTTCCATGGAGGTCGGCGGCGAAGTTCCGGTCGACGTCAGCATCGTGATCCCGGCCCGCGACTGCCGGCCCTATCTCGACCGGTGCCTCACGTCCGTGCTCGTCCAGCGGGTCGCCAAGGAGATCGTGGTCGTCGACGACGGCTCCACCGACGGCACCGCCGAGCTGCTCGGCCTCTACGCCGCCCACCACCGGGGCACGGTCAAGGTGGTCCAGGTGGAGAGCTCCGGCGGCGCCGGACGGCCGCGCAACGTCGGCCTCGGCCACGCGACCGGCCGCTACGTCTTCTTCTGCGACGCCGACGACTACCTCGGGCCCGGGGCGCTGGAGCACATGCTGTCCGCGGCCGACAGGAACGGCGCCGACATCGTGCTCGGCAAGATCGTCGGACACGGGCGGCGGGTCCCGGAGTCGATGTTCCAGCGCAACGCCGATCGGGCCGAGCTGGGCGAGAGCGCCGTCTACAACAGCCTGAGCTGTTTCAAGCTGTTCCGCCGGGACATGCTGGAGCGCCACCGCATCCGGTTCCGCGAGGGCGTGTTCGTCGGCGAGGACATCTACTTCACCGTGCACGCCTACTGCCACGCCGGGACGATCTCGGTGGTCGCCGACCACGACTGCTACCACCTGGTCGCCAGGCCCGACGGCAGCAGCGTCATGCAGCGTCCCGCCAGCCGCGACCCGCTCGCCTGGCTAGCCATGATCCACGAGCCGATCCGGCTCATGACCGACCACGTCCCGCCCGGCCCGCTCCGCGACCACCTGCTGGCCCGCCACTTCAAGCTCGACATCCTCGCCCAGCTCGGCCGGCCCTTCCTGGAGGCCGACGAGGTCAAGCGCAAGGACGTCGCCGTGGCGGTGGCCGCCCTGTGCGACCGGTGGCTCACGGACGGCGTGCGCGAGCGGCTGGGGAGCGCCGACCGGCAGCGGCTGGCCGCGCTCGGCGACGTGGAGCGGCTGGCCCTGCTGGCCGTCATCGAGGCGGCGCCCGTCGAGCGCCGGCTGACCGGGCTGTGCTGGGACGGCCGGACGCTGGTGGTGGCCTGCGAGGCCGCGCTGACGGGATGCGCCGAGCCCGACGGCGTCGCGCTGGTGCTGCGCACCCGGCACGAACCCCGGCGGGAGCTGGTCGTGCCGGCCGTCCGGTCCGGCGGCCGGTGGGTCGCCAGGGTCGACCCGGCGCTGCTGGATTCGGGCATCTGGGACCTGCGCGTGTCGGTCGAGCTGGCCGGGGTGACCCGCTCGGCCAGGCTGGGCGCCGACCGCGACACCGCCCTGGCCCGCCCGCCTGCCCGGCTGGTCGGCGAGGTCGCCGTGCTGCCGTACTTCACCCGCGATCACGACAACCTCAGCCTGGACGTCGGCGGGCACGCGGTCGGCGTGCCCGGCAGCGCGCGCCTGGTCGGCACCCGCTGGTCGCTCGGGCGGCGGCTGGTGCTCGACGGCGAGATCGCGGTGGCCGGGGCCGCGCCGCCGCCCGAGGCCGTGCGGCGGCTGGTGTGGCGCGAGCGCGGCAGCGGGAGCGAGCGGGCCGACCGGGTGGTCGGGCTGGCGGGCGGCGGCTTCGTGGCCAGGCCGGCGGTGGGGCGGTTCGGCCCCGGGGTCTGGGACGCCTATCTGGAGCTCGACCTGGGCGGGCCGCCCGCCAGGTTCAGGATCGAGGCCGGCGCGGAGTCGGTCGCCGGGCCCCGTCGCTGGCTGCTGGGCACCGAGCCGTGCGTCGCGCGCCCGTACGCGACCTCGAACAGGGGGCGGCTCAGCGCGGTCGTGCGGCGGCTGTCCGCGCGGGCGCTCCTGAAAAGAATCATGCGCTAATGCAATATATATGCAACTGCACATCGATGACCTAAAGTGGGGGGTGTCCGGCCCCTCTGCTTGGAGGCTCGTCGTGCACGTACCCGATGGCTTTTTCACCGCCGCGGTGTCCGTCTCCGCGGGCGTGGTCGCGGCGGCCGGAGTGGCGGTCTGCCTGCGCGGCGCCCGCCGGGAGCTCGACGACCGGACGGCCCCGATGGCCGGGCTGGTCGCCGCCTTCGTCTTCGCCGTCCAGATGCTGAACTTCCCGGTCGCCGGCGGCACCAGCGGCCACCTGCTGGGCGGGGCGCTGGCGGCCATCCTGGCCGGACCCTTCACCGGGGTGCTCGCCATAGCCGTGGTCCTGCTGGTGCAGGCGCTGTTCTTCGCCGACGGCGGGCTGACCGCGCTGGGGGTCAACATCATCCTGATGGGCCTGGTCACGGTGCTGGTCGGCTGGGGCGTGTTCCGGCTGGTCACGCGGGTCGTGCCGGGGCGGGGCGGCGTGACCGCGGCGTCCTTCGCGGCGGCGCTGCTGTCGGTGCCCGCCTCCGCGCTGGTGTTCACGCTGCTGTTCTGGATCGGCGGCACCGCGCCGATCGACCTCGCGACCGTGGCCGCCGCGATGACCGGCGTGCACGTGCTGATCGGCGTCGGCGAGGGCCTGATCACCGCGCTGACCGTGGCCGCGGTGCTGTCCGTCCGTCCCGACCTGGTGTACGGGGCGCGCGAGCTGGCCGCGCCGCTGGTGCTGCGCGGCGCCGACGGGACCAGCACGGTCACCGGACGCGCGCCGGAGCCCGCGGCCGGGGTCGGAAGGCTGCCGTTCCTGCTCGGCGGGCTGGGGGTGTCGCTGCTGCTGGCCGGGATCGTGTCGTTCTTCGCCTCGCCGCACCCTGACGGGCTGGAGTCGGTCGCCGAGGAGCAGGGCTTCCTGGGGCAGGCGACCGACCACGTGTTCGGCGGGTTCGCGCTGGCCGACTACGGCGAGGTGGGCGGCATCCCGGTGGGCGTCGCGGGCATCGTCGGCGTCGCGCTGACGCTGATCGTGGCGGGCGTGACCGCCTACGCGGCACGGGCGCGCGGCCGGGCCTCGTCCGGCGAGAGGGTCTGAGCGGGCACCGATGGGCGTGGGGCGCCGGCTCTATCTCCCGGGCGGCTCGCCGGTCCACCGGCTGCCGCCGCAGTGCAAGCTGCTCGCCGTCCTGGCGTTCGCGATCGTGATGGTGGCCACGCCGCGCGAGTGGTTCTGGGCCTTCGGTCTGTACGCGGGCATGCTCGCCGCGGTGGCGGCCGTGGCCCGGATCCCGCCGGGGCACATCCTGCGGCGCATGGTCGTCGAGCTGCCGTTCGTGCTGTTCGCGTTCCTCATCCCGGTCATCGGGCTGGGGGAGCGGACGGAGGTGCTCGGGCTGTCGCTGAGCGTCCCCGGGCTCTGGGCGGCCTGGAACATCCTGGCCAAGGCGACGCTCGGGGTCACGGTCTCCATCCTGCTGGCGTCCACCACCGAGCCGCGTGACGTGCTCGTGGGGGCGCAGCGGCTGCGGGTGCCGGACCTGCTGGTGCAGATCGCCATGTTCATGCTCCGCTACCTGGATGTGATCATGGACGAGATGCGGCGGATGCGCGTCGCCAGGGAGTCGCGGGGCTTCCAGGCACGCGACCTCCGGCACGCGCCGGTGATCGCGCGCTCGGCGGGGGCGCTGTTCATCCGCTCGTACGAGCGCGGTGAGCGGGTGCACCTGGCCATGCTCAGCCGCGGATATTCAGGCCAGATGCCGATGATTCATGATTTGTCGGCCACGGCGCGACAATGGGGGACAGCGCTCGCTCTCCCGCTCGCGGCTCTGGCCGTGCTCCTGTTGGGACTCGCCGTATGATCCCGAACTCGCTCGAAGTCAGCCGGCTCGCCTACGCCTACCCCGACGGGACGCAGGCGCTGTTCGGCGTCGACCTGACCATCCGGCGCGGCGAGCGGGTGGCGCTGCTCGGCCCCAACGGCGCCGGCAAGACCACGCTCGTCATGCATCTCAACGGCATACTCACCCCCGGCCACGGCACCGTGACGGTGGCCGGCACCCCGGTGCGCCGCGACACGCTCAAGGAGATCAGGCAGCGCGTCGGCCTGGTCTTCCAGGACCCCGACGACCAGCTCTTCATGCCCACCGTCCGCGACGACGTGGCGTTCGGCCCGGCCAACGCGGGCGTGCGCGGCGAGGAGCTCGCGGCCGTGGTCAAGAACGCGCTGGACCGGGTCGGCATGCTCGACGTCGCCGACCGCCCGCCGCACCACCTGTCGTTCGGCCAGCGCCGCCGGGTGGCCGTGGCGACCGTGCTGGCGATGGAGCCGGAGATCCTGGTGCTCGACGAGCCCTCGTCCAACCTGGATCCGGCGGCCCGCAGGGAGCTGGCGGAGATCCTGCGCTCCCTGGACGTGACGGTGCTCATGGTCACCCACGACCTGCCGTACGCGCTGGAGCTGTGCGAGCGGGCGATGATCCTGTCGGACGGGGTCGTCGTGGCCGACGGGCCGACGCGGGAGCTGCTCGGCGACGCCGAGCTGCTCGCCAGACACCGGCTGGAACTGCCCTACGGGTTCGCTATCCCGGCTGCGGCGGAACGTGGATGACCACCAGTTTGTCGCCCTGGCGCAGCTCGGCGGCGCGCGGGTCGGCGTAGGTGAACATGTGGCCGTCCCTGACGACCGCGACGGGCAGCTCCTCGCCCCTGACCGGCGGGCCGCCCACCTCCTCGGGACGTACGAGACGCTCGCGCAGGTCGACGCCCTTGCCGTAGGTGAGCAGATCCTGGATCAGGGCGCTGACCGCGGGGCTCTGCGTGGCCACGCCCAGCATCCGCCCGGCCGCCTCGGCCGAGGTGATGACCACGTCGGCGCCGCTCTGGCGGACCAGCGGGTCGTTCTCCGCCTCGCGGACCGCGGCCACGATCGTCGCCCCCGGGTTGAGGCTGCGCGCGGTGAGCGTGACCAGGGCGGTGGTGTCGTCGCGCCGGGTGGCGATGATGACCTGGCCCGCGGTCCTGATCCGGGCCCGGCCCAGCACGTGGCTGCGGGTGCCGTCGCCCAGGACGCCGGCGAAGCCGTCGGACGCGGCCTCGTCCACGACCGCCGGGTCCGGGTCCACGACCACGATGGACTCCTTGGGACTGCCGTTGTCGAGCAGCGTGCGGGCGGCGGCCCGGCCCTTGGTGCCGTAGCCGACGATCACGGTGTGGTCCTGCAACCTGGCCCTCCAGCGTTCGGTCAGGATGGCGTCCCTGGTGCGCCGGGTGAGCACCTCCAGCGTGGTGCCCACGAGCACGACCAGGAAGGCGATGCGCAGTGGCGTCACGGCCACGATGTTGACGACCCTGGCCGGCGTGGTGACGGGGGTGATGTCGCCGTACCCGGTCGTGGAGATGGAGACGGTCACGTAGTAGAGCGCGTCGAGCAGCGACACGTCGCCGTCGACGTTGTCGCGGTAGCCGTCGAGATCCATGGCGACCAGCGCGAACATGGCCAGCAGCATCGCCAGCGCGATGGCCATCCTCCGCAACACCGCGCGCAGCGGGCTCAGGCGGACGGACGGCAGGCGAACGCCCAGCGCCGTCTCGTCCTCATTCATACTGCTGATCGTAGTTTGTGGGTGCCCTCTACCCGGGCAAGTCGAAGTACAGTGGCTCATCGAGGAGGGGCCAATGAAGCTGCGGCTTGCGCGACATTCCCTCGGTGACGCCGTGGTGGTGGCCGTTGCGGGAGAGCTGGATCTGTTCACCGCGCCGGTCCTCCGCGACGAGGTACGTGATGCCATCAAGCAAGACGGCGCCCGGCTCGTCCTCGATCTCCAGCAGCTCTCGTTCATGGACTCCAGCGGCCTGTCGGTGCTGATCGAGGCCTGGCGGCTGGCCACCGGCGAGGGCGGCGGGGTGTCGCTGGCGGCGCCCCAGGCACCGGTGGCGCGCATCCTGCGGACCACCGGTCTCGACCGGCGCATCAAGGTCTACTCCGACGTCGACAGCGCCGTGGGGGGAATTTGACCCCACCCCGAGTAGAACTTCATTCGGTTGGGGGTTAGGGTCCGTGCTATGGACGTGAACGGATCCTCAGCAATCATTTCCGGCGGCGCCAGCGGCCTCGGTGAGGCCACGGCCCGCGAGCTGGCCCGCGCCGGCGCCACCGTGGTCATCGCCGACCTCAACGAGGAGCGCGGCAAGGCCGTCGCCGACGAGCTCGGCGGTGTCTTCGCCAGGACGGACGTGTCGGACGACGCCCAGGTGCAGGCCGCCGTGGACGCCGCCGTCGCCACCGGCAAGCCGCTCCGGGTGCTGGTCAACAGCGCCGGCATCGGCTGGGCCGAGCGCACCGTCAACCGCAACGGCGAGCCGCACAACCCGGCCACCTACCGCAAGGTCATCGAGGTCAACCTGATCGGCACGTTCAACCTCATGCGCATCGGCGCGGCGGCCGTCGCCAAGACCGAGCCGGTCGACGCCGACGGGCAGCGCGGCGTGTGCGTCAACACCGCCTCGGTGGCGGCGCTGGAGGGCCAGACCGGGCAGCTCGCCTACAGCGCCTCCAAGGGCGGCATCGTCGGCATGACCGTCCCGGCCGCCCGCGACCTGGCCGCCGTCGGCATCCGGGTGAACACGATCTGCCCGGGCATCATCGACACCCCCATCTACGGCTTCTCGGCCAACGCCGACGAGTTCAAGGCCAAGCTGGTGGCGCCGGTGGTGTTCCCCAAGCGCATGGGCCGTGCCGACGAGTTCGCCCACCTGGTTCACTCGCTGATCCAGAACGACTACATGAACGCCGAGGTCATCCGCTTCGACGGCGGCATCCGATTCCAGCCCAAGTAAATGAGGTCCCGTGTCTGACGAAGTGCTCGTCGAGGAGTCCGACGGCGTCGCCGTGATCACCATCAACCGTCCGAAGGCCCGCAACGCGGTCAACGGGGCGGTGGCCAGGGGCGTCGCCGAGGCGCTGGACGCGCTCGACGCCCGCCCGGAGGTCTCCGCCTACGTGCTGACCGGCGCCGGCGGCACGTTCTGCGCGGGCATGGACCTCAAGGGGTTCCTGTCCGGCGACTTCCCCGTCGTGGAAGGACGCGGGTTCGGGGGCATGACCGAGGCGCCGCCCAAGAAGCCGATCGTGGCCGCCGTCGAGGGGTACGCGCTGGCGGGCGGCTTCGAGCTGGCCCTGTCCTGCGACCTCATCGTGGCCTCCTCGGAGTCCAAATTCGGCCTGCCGGAGCCCAAGCGGGGCCTGGTGGCCGGCGCGGGCGGCATCATGCGGCTGCCGCGGCGCATCCCGTACCACGTGGCCATGGAGATCGCCCTCACCGGCGACCACTACCCGGCCGCGCGCCTGTACGAGCTGGGCCTGGTCAACCGGGTCACCGAGCCCGGCGAGGCGCTGGCGGGGGCGATCGAGCTGGCCCGCAGGATCGCCGCGAACGCGCCGCTCGCGCTGGCCGCGACCAAGCGGGTGGTCATCGAGTCGCAGGACTGGTCGCTGGAGGAGATGTTCCGCAAGCAGGGGGAGATCGTCCAGCCGGTGTTCGGCTCCAAGGACGCCATGGAGGGCGCCGCGGCCTTCGCAGAGAAGCGCGCGCCCCAGTGGAAGGGCGAATAACCCGACTCCGCACCCCCTCCCGGACACCGGGAGGGGGTTCTTTTATGCGCGCTTGCGGTAGTTCCTGCGTACGGTAAAAGGACGACGTCATCTGGGAGAGGCATGAGCGACTACTCGCGGCCGCGTTTCGAGTCAGCCAAGAGCGGGCTGGCCTCGCTGCTCTCTGGCGCCCTGGCTTCGCTGCTGACGATGCTCGCGATCGTGGGCGTCATGTGGGCCGTCGAGATCTTCGACTACCTGACGCCGGGCACTCCCGACCTCGCCTACGGCATCAGGGGCTGGGACCCGCAAGGGCTGATCGGCATCTTCACGGCGCCGTTCCTGCACGGCGGCTTCGGCCACCTGATGGCCAACTCGCTGCCGCTGCTCGTGCTCGGGTTCCTGGCGGGGCTGCGCGGCATCGGCAGGTTTCTGGCGGCGAGCCTGCTGATCATCGTCATCGGCGGCATCGGCACCTGGTTCGCCAGCGGCCCCGGCACCGTCACGGTGGGGGCCAGCGGGCTGGTGTTCGGCTACTTCGGATACGTCGTCGCGCGCGGCCTGTTCGACCGGCGGGCGCTCGACATCGTCATCGGCATCGGCGTGGTCATCGCGTACTGGTCGATCCTGGCCGGCGTGCTGCCGAGCGACCCGTACATCTCCTGGCAGGGCCACCTGTTCGGGCTCATCGGCGGCCTGGTGGCCGCGTGGGTCCTGCGCCGGCCGGCCGGGGCCATCCGCTAGCGGACGGCCCCGGGGCGGGTCAGAGGCGTCCGACCACGTGGTCGACGCAGGCCGTCAGCGCCTCGACGTCGGCCGGGTCGATGGCCGGGAACATCGCGATGCGCAGCTGGTTGCGGCCGAGCTTGCGGTAGGGCTCGGTGTCGACGATGCCGTTGGCGCGCAGCACCTTGGCCACCGCCGCCGCGTCGACGTCGTCGGAGAAGTCGATCGTGCCGACCACCTGGGAGCGGAACTCCGGGGCGGCGAACGGGGTGGCGAAGGACGACTTCTCGGCCCAGGTGTAGAGCCGCTGCGCCGAGTCGGCGGTGCGGGCCGTGGTCCAGGCCAGGCCGCCGTTGCCGTTCATCCAGTCGAGCTGGTCGGCCAGCAGGAACAGCGTGGCCACCGCCGGGGTGTTGTAGGTCTGGTCCTTGGCGGAGTTGTCGATCGCGACCGGCAGGCTGAAGAACTCCGGCACGAACCGGCCGCTCGCCGCGATCTCCTCGACGCGGGCCAGGGCGCGCGGCGACATCAGCGCGATCCACAGGCCGCCGTCGGAGGCGAAGCTCTTCTGCGGGGCGAAGTAGTAGACGTCGGTCTCGGACACGTCGACGGGCAGGCCGCCCGCGCCGGAGGTGGCGTCGACCAGCACCAGCGCGTCGTCGCCGCCGACCCGCCTGATCGGCATGGCGACGCCGGTCGAGGTCTCGTTGTGGGTGAGCGCGTAGACGTCGACGCCGTCCTCGGCGACCGCCTCGGGGTGGGTGCCGACCTCGGACTTGATCACCGAGGGGTCGGAGAGCCACGGCGCCTTCTTGGCGACCGTCGCGAACTTCGAGGAGAACTCGCCGAACGACAGGTGCTGTGACCGGTCGCGGATGAGCCCGAAGGCGGCGATGTCCCAGAACGCGGTGGTGCCGCCGTTGCCGAGCACGACCTGGTAGCCCTCGGGCAGCGAGAACAGGTCGGCCAGGCCGGAGCGGACGCGGCCGACCAGGCTCTTGACCGGCTTCTGGCGGTGGGAGGTGCCCATGACGCTCGCGCCGGACGAGGCGAGCGCGGCCAGCTGCTCGGTACGAACCTTCGAGGGCCCGCAGCCGAAGCGGCCGTCGGCGGGCTTGATGTCAGCGGGAATCACGATGTCAGCCACCTCACCAGGTTACTGACGTGCGAGGACTGGCTCGTCCAGGGTCCGGATTGTGAGACGTCGGGCGCGGCGCGCGTGGAAGTGCCCGGTCACCCGGGTCGTACGGCCGTACGAGAACGGCCCGCCGGGGGCCGGCGGGCCGTTGTCGTCATCAGGTCAGATCGTGCCGGCGACCTCGGAGGCGCCGGGGACGTCGGACAGCGGGCGGGACGTCGGGCCGGTGTAGTTGGCGCTCGGGCGGACCAGCCTGCCGGTGCGCTTCTGCTCCAGGACGTGCGCGGCCCAGCCGGCCGTGCGGGCGCAGGTGAACATCGAGGTGAACATGTGCGAGGGAACCTCGGCGAAGTCGAGCACCACAGCGGCCCAGTACTCGACGTTGGTGGCGAGCACCCGGTCGGGCTTGCGGGCGTGCAGCTCCTCCAGGGCCGCCTTCTCCAGGGCCGCCGCGACCTCGTACCGCGGCGCGTCCAGCTCCTTGGCCGTGCGGCGCAGCACCCTGGCGCGCGGGTCCTCCGCGCGGTAGACGCGGTGGCCGAAGCCCATCAGCCGCTGGCCCTTGTCGAGCTCGCTCTGCACGTACTTCTTGGCGTCGCCCATCTGCTCCACACCTTCGATCATGTGGAGCACCCGGGCGGGAGCGCCGCCGTGGAGCGGGCCGGACATGGCGCCGACCGCTCCGGACAGCGCCGCCGCCACGTCGGCGCCGGTGGAGGCGATGACGCGGGCGGTGAACGTGGAAGCGTTCATGCCGTGCTCGGCCGCGGAGGTCCAATAGGCGTCGATGGCCTTGACGTGCTTGGGGTCGGGCTCACCGCGCCAGCGGATCATGAAACGCTCGACGATGGTCTTGGCCTCGTCGACGCGCTGCTCCGGCACCATCGGCAGGCCGAGGCCGCGCGCCGACTGGGCCACGAAGGACAGCGCCATCACAGAGGCGCGGGCGAGCTGGTCACGCGCCTCCTCGTCGGAGATGTCGAGCAGCGGCTTGAAGCCGTAGGCGGGGGCCAGCATGGCCAGCGCGCTCTGCACGTCTACGCGGATGTCGCCGGAGTGAACAGGAATGGGGTAAGGCTCCGCCGGGGGGAGGCCCGGTTGGAACTTGTTGTCGACCAGCAGGCCCCAAACGTGCCCGAAGGGGACACGGCCGACCAGCTCTTCGATGTCGACGCCCCGGTATCGAAGGGCGCCCCCTTCTTTGTCCGGTTCCGCGATCTCCGTCTCGAAAGCTACGACGCCCTCGAGGCCGGGTTTGAAGTCGGACACGTCGGCCGCCTCCCTTTCCTGCCATGTTCCGGCAATTGCTTGATGTCGAGATACCGGCGGGTCAATTTAACCCTCTCCCCTCTCGTGGCCGGTCGCCGGACCCGCCGATAGACCGAAACCGCAGGTAGGGGGCCTAGTATGGGCTTCTCCACCAAGCGCGCAAGAATACCTTCTCGTGGATGCCACCTCGCGACCGCCCTCACTGGCGGGGCTTCGCCGCTCGTACGTGGGCGAACCGCTGCTCGAAACCGCTGTCGCCGCCGATCCCATAGCCCAGTTCACCACCTGGTTCCAGGAGGCCCTCGACGCCGGCCTGCCGGAGCCGAACGCCATGGTGCTCGCCACCGCCTCCGCCGGCGCCCGGCCGAGCGCCAGGACCGTCCTGCTCAAGGAGTACGACCAGCGCGGGTTCGTCTTCTACACCAACTACGAGTCCCGCAAGGGCCGCGACCTGGCCGAGAACCCGTGGGCCTCGCTGCTGTTCCCGTGGCATCCGATCCGCCGCCAGGTGCGCGTGGAGGGCACGGTGACGCGGTTGCCGCAGGAGGAGTCGGCCGCCTACTTCGCCTCCCGGCCGTACGGGTCGCGCATCGGGGCGTGGGCCTCGCGCCAGTCCGCCGTGGTGCGCTCGCGGGAGGACCTGGACGCCCGTTACGAGGAGCTCGCGAGCCGCTGGCCGGAGGATCCGCCGGTGCCCGACTTCTGGGGCGGTTTCCTGGTGACGCCGCGCGAGGTGGAGTTCTGGCAGGGGCGGCTGGACCGGATGCACGACCGGCTCCGGTACCGCCGGAGCCCGGCCGGGTGGGTGCTTGACAGGCTTGCGCCCTAATCTGACCGCTTGTGTCACTCGGGGAGTTCGTCAAACGTCATCTGGTAGACACCCGGCCACTGAAGGTGCCCGCCTACCGGCGGCTCTGGATGGGACAGGCGGTCTCCCACGTCGGGCTCGCGGTCACGGTGGTCGCGGTCAGCCAGCAGGTCTACGAGCTGACGGACTCCTCGTTCTGGGTCGGCATGCTCGGCCTGGCGAACCTGCTCCCGCTGGTGGTGTTCGGGCTGTGGGGCGGGGCCGTGGCCGACGCCGTGGACCGGCGCAAGCTGCTCGTCGCCGGGTCGCTGGTCGCCTGGGCCGGCACCGTACTCCTGCTGGTGCAGTCGATCGTCGGCGTGCCGAGCGTGTACGCGCTGCTCGCCACGGTGGCCTTGAGCGCGGCCGGGTTCGCGGTCAGCTCGTCCACCAGGGGCGCGATCATCCCCAGGCTGCTGCCTCCGGAGCTGGTGCCGTCGGCCAACGCGCTCAACTCGCTCGTCTACAGCCTCGGGGCCGTCGGCGGGCCCATGGTCGGTGGCGTGCTGCTGACGCAGGGCGGGTTCGCGGCCGCGTACGCGGTGGACGCGGTGCTGTTCACGGCCGGCCTGTACGCGGCCTTCCGGCTGCCGTCGCTGGCCCCGCTCGGCGAGGTGTCCAGGCCGGGCTGGCGGTCGGTGGCGGAGGGGCTGAGCTTCATCGTCACCAGCCCGATCCTGCTGATGTCGTTCGCCGTGGACATCATCGCCATGGTGTTCGCGCTGCCCAGAGCGCTCTTCCCGGAGCTGGCCGACCAGCGCTTCGGCGGCTCGCTCATCGCGCTGGCCTGGCTCAACTCCTCGATGGCCATCGGCGCGGTGCTCGGCGGGCTGTTCTCCGGCTGGGTCACCCGCGTCAAGCGCCAGGGGCTGGCGCTCACCTTCGTCATCGCGCTGTGGGGGCTGGCGGTGGCGGCGGCGGGGCTGGCCGACCAGCTCTGGCTCGTCCTGGTGTTCATGGCCGTCGGGGGAGCGGCCGACGTGGTGTCGTCGGTGTGGCGGCAGTCGATCCTGCAGCTCTACGCGCCTGACGAGATGCGCGGGCGGCTGCAGGGCGTCTTCATGGTGGTGGTCGCGGGCGGGCCGCGGCTGGGCGACGTGCGCGCCGGGGCCACCGCGACCGCGTTCGGGCTGACGACGGCCTGGGTCGGCGGCGGGCTCGCGTGCGCCGCCGCGGTGCTGGTCGTCGGGCTGTCGGTGGCGAGCTTCAGGAACTACCGGTCACGCTGACCGTACGTCCGGGGTCAGCGGGTGTGCCCGCCCGTTCCGGCGGCGACGCGCAGGTCCGCCAGGAAGCCCGCGTACGCCGCGTCACGGTCGGGGGCGCGCAGCACCGCCGACGGATGGATGGTGGCGACCGCGAGCGCGTCGCCCATCGGCACCGGCTCGCCGCGCTGCCTGGTCACCCGGAAAGCCCTCCCGAGCAGCGACCGCGCGGCCGTGGCGCCCATCACCACGACCACCCCGGGACGCACCGCGGCCAGCTCGGCGTCCAGCCACGGCCGGCAGGCCTCGATCTCGGCCGCCGTCGGCTTCTGGTGGATCCGCCGCTTGCCGCGTTCGGTGAAGGAGAAGTGTTTGACCGCGTTCGTGACGTACACCTCGTCGCGGTCGATCCCCGCCTCCTCCAGGCCGCGGTCCAGGATGCGCCCGGCGGGGCCGACGAACGGGTGGCCCTGACGGTCCTCCTGGTCGCCCGGTTGCTCGCCGACGAGCATGTAGCGGGCGCGTCCCGGCCCCTCGCCGAACACCGTCTGGGTGGCGTTCCTGAACAGATCGCATCCTTCACAGCCGGCCGCCGCGCTACGCAACGATCCCAGATCGTGACTCTCGGGAAGGAAGCGGGCTGCGGAATTGTTGACGTTGGTTGTCATCGCCGGTCGTTCTCCCCATAGGCTTCGAGCCTGATCCTGTGCCCGAAGCGGAAGGGCTCAGTCCCGAGACGACCGGCTAGCATGGCATGAGGGAGGAGCCTTGACCGCACACGGCCTGATCGACACCACGGAGATGTATCTCCGGACGATTTACGAGCTCGAGGAGGAGGGCATCATCCCCCTCCGCGCCCGCATCGCCGAGCGCCTGCAGCAGAGCGGCCCGACCGTGAGCCAGACCGTCGGCCGCATGGAGCGCGACGGTCTCGTCCGCGTCGAGGGCGACCGCCACCTGGCGATGACCGACCTGGGCCGCGCCCTCGCCACGCGGGTGATGCGCAAGCACCGCCTCGCCGAGTGCCTGCTGATCGACGTGATCGGCATGCCCTGGGAGGAGGTGCACATCGAGGCCTGCCGCTGGGAGCACGTGATGTCCGAGTCGGTGGAGCAGCGCCTCGTCAAGCTGCTGGGCAACCCCACCTTCTGCCCCCACGGCAACCCCATTCCCGGCCTGGCCGAGCTGGGCGCCGAGGAGGCCGCCGACGCGACCGAGTCCCAGCTGACCCCCATGACCGAACTCGCCGGTTCTCAGGGTGTGTCCGTGACCGTGCGCCGAATTAGCGAACAAGTGCAAAGCGATCCCGCTCTCATGCTTAAACTCAAGCAAGTTGGGATACAACCCGGACGCGAGGTGACGCTCGCGGCGAGCGACGACGGTGTGCGGGTGACAGGTGACGGTGACGCGAACGACTCTCTCGCGGAGATCCCGCGTGATGTGGCGGTGCACGTCTTCGTGTCCAGACGCTGATCCCATCCGGGAGATCCTCCACTCCCCCCCGGCCAACACTGTTGCAGGAGCGCCCGTGGTCTTTTCCCGCACGCTTCCCCGAGGAGTGGTCTCCGGATGACACGCTGGGGGGATCTGTCTCACGACGCGGCTGATCGCCTTGCCGCCGAGTCCGTTCTCGACCATGCCGACATGGCCGTGGTGGTGACGGACCGGTTCAGCAATCTCCTCTACTGGAACCCCTTCGCCGAGAAGCTGTTCGGCCGGCCTGGCAAGTCGGCGCGCGACTCCTCCGTGCTGTCGTTCGGCATCATGGAGAAGGACCATCCGCAGGCGATCGAGCTGGCCAAACACGTGCTCAAGGGCAACGTCTGGGAGGGCACGTTCGACGTGCGCCGCGGCGACGGCGCCATCCTCTACGTCCGCGCCCAGGCCGTGCCGCTGCGCCACCCGTCGGGCTCGGTGACCGGCGTCGTCATCACCGCCCGCGAGGCGCTCCGCAGCAACGAGCGCGAGAAGGACCGCTTCGGCCTGCTGGAACGCATCGGCGAGCGGCTGGCCGGCTCGCTGTACGTCGAGGAGACGCTCAAGCGGGTGGCCGAGATGCTCGTCCCGCAGTTCGCCGACCACTGCTTCATCGAGCTGATGGAGGGCGACCGGCTGGTGCGCCGGATCTCCCAGCACGTGCAGGGCTGGGAGCCGCCGGCCGGCACCTGGAAGCCCGTCGGCGCGGAGATCCGCTACCCCGCCGGCCACTACGCCGACGCCGCGCTGCGCCGCCAGGAGACCATCCTGGTCGACGACTTCTCCGGCAACAGCTTCCCGTCCCCGAGCGAGGGCAGCGCGCGGCTGTGCGGCGAGATCGGCATGACCTCCGCGATCGTCGCGCCGCTGACCGTGCGCGGCGAGACGCTGGGCCTGATGTACCTCGGGCTGTCCAACCTCACCGACCGCCGCAGCCCTCACTACGACGCCTTCGACCGCGACTTCGTCGGCGCCATCGCGACCCGCGTGGCGGTCGCCATCGACAACGCGCTGCTGTTCGAGGAGGAGCGCCACACCGCCGAGTCGTTCCAGAAGCACCTGCTGCCGCGGGCGCTGCCGCAGCTCGACGGGCTCCAGATCGCGGTCCGCTACTACCCCGCCGCGCCGCTCGCCTCCCACGGTCAGGGCATCCAGACCCAGGTCGGTGGCGACTGGTACGACGTGATCCCGCTCTCTGCAGGCCGGGTCGGCATCGTGATCGGCGACGTCGAGGGCCGGGGCGCCAAGGCCGCGGCCATCATGGGCCAGCTGCGCGCCGCGCTGCGGGCCTTCGCCCAGGACGACAAGTCGCCCGCCGACATCCTGGCCAGGCTCGACGAGTGGACCCGCATCATCGCCACCCCCGAGAAGGACGACTCCGGGGCCGACATCAGCATCCCGCCCATCGTCACCTGCCAGTACCTCGTCTACGACGCCTGGTCGCGGCAACTGTCGTTCGCCAACGCCGGCCACGCGCCGCCGTTGCTGCTGAGCGACGGCGAGTGCGTCGAGCTCGACATAGAGGAGGTCGGCCAGCCGCTGGGGGTGCGCGCCAAGGGCCTGCACGCCGACCTGGTCTACAAGGAAGAGACCCGCACGCTCCCGCCCGGCGCCGCGCTGCTGCTCTACACCGACGGCCTGGTCGACCGCCGCCCCACCCGCACCGGTCCGGCGCAGGACGAGGAGGAGACGCTCGGCCTGCTCTGCGAGAAGCTCGCCATGATGACCAAGGCCGAGGTCGAGCGCATCGCCGAGGCCGCCACGGTCGCCGTGCCCGGTGAGATCGACGACGACATGGCCATCCTGGTCATCCGCTCCAGCGACGAGGACCTCGACGTCGAGGAGCGCACGTTCCCGGCCCAGCCGATCATGGTGGGGGAGGCGCGGCGGATGGCCTCCGACGCCTTCGCCGACTGGAACGTCCCCGAGGAGCGGGCCGAGCTGGCCTGCCTGCTGGTCTCGGAGGTCGTCACCAACGTCGTGCTGCACGCCTCGACCGCCACCGTGCCGCGCAGGGAACTGGTCGTCGACGGGCCGCCGCTGCCCTTCGAGGAGTCGTGGGACGTGCCCGGCTTCGACAGCTTCGACGACGATGTGGTCGGCGACAAGGAGTTCACGCTCCGGCTGCGCCGCGGCGACGAGTCCGTCTGGGTCGAGGTCTTCGACCAGGACCTGCGGCTGCCGCGCATCCGCAGCGCGGGCGAGAACGACGAGGGCGGCCGCGGCCTCTACCTCGTCGACCAGTTGGCCAAGCGCTGGGGCTCGCGTCCTACCAGGGAAGGCAAAGCGGTCTGGTTCGAGATTCCCACCAGGGGCCGGTGAGTGGTTCACTGCCTGCATGGAGCTGGCCTTCGAACGTCGCGGCACGGGCGAGCCGCTGATCCTCGTCCACGGCATCGGTCACCACTGGCAGGGATGGCTGCCGGTGATGGACCGGCTGGCCGCCTCGCGCGACGTGATCGCCGTCGACCTGCCCGGGTTCGGGCGCTCGCCCGGACTGCCTGACGGCGTCCCGTACACCCCGGAGTCGCTGGCCGACGCGGTCGAGTCGTTCTGCGCGCTGCTGGGCGTCCGCGAGCCGCACGTCGCGGGCAACTCGCTCGGCGGCTACCTGGCGCTGGAGCTGGCCTCGCGCGGCACCGTGCGCACGGCGACGGCGCTCTCGCCCGCCGGGTTCTGGTCCCGCTCGGAGCTGCTCTACTGCCAGGCGGTGCTCAGGGCGACCCGGAAGACGGCGCGCTCGCTGCCGCCCGAGCAGGCCGCCGAACTGGCGGAGAACCCCGTCGGCCGGGCGCTGTCGGTCGGCCTGATGGTCGCGCACCCGTCGCGGATGACGCCGACCGCGCTGCTCGCCGCCACCCAGGCGCTCGCCTCGGCGAGCGGGTTCGACCAGACGCTGGAGTCGTTCACGAACGTGATGCCGCCCGCGCCGCCCAAGTCGCCGATCACCATCGCCTGGGGCGAGCACGACCGGCTGCTGCCGCGCCGCCAGGCCGTGCGCGCCGCCAAGTGGTCGGGTCAGCGGGTCAAGCTGCTCAAGGGCTGCGGCCACCTGCCGATGACCGACGACCCGGCGCTGGTGACGCGGGTGCTGCTGGAGGGCAGCGGCGGTTAGCGCATCGTCTGCCCCCACAGCAGCAGCATGACGATGATGAAGACGATCACCACTCCGGCGTAGCCGACGGGTCCGAGCCGGATCGCCCGGCGCACCCGGTTGAGGCCCCAGGCGAACAACAGGGCCAGGAAGACCAGGAGGATCAGGCCGCTGTCCATGCAGTCCAGTATGCGCCGCCGGCCCGGGTTCCGCGCGGGTCAGAAGCCGAAGGACCGGCCGATGATCTCCTTCATGATCTCGGTGGTGCCGCCGTAGATGGTCTGCACCCGGCTGTCCAGCCAGGCCTTGGCCACCGGATACTCCATCATGTAGCCGTAGCCGCCGTGCAGTTGGAGACACCGGTCGATGACCTTGGTCTGCAGCTCGGTCGTCCACCACTTGGCCTTGGCCGCGTCGACCGCGGTGAGCGTGCCGGCGTTGAGCGCCAGGACGCACTTGTCCACGTAGTGGCGGGCGATCTCCGTCTCGGTGGCCAGCTCGGCCAGGACGAACCGGGTGTTCTGGAACGAGCCGAGGTTGCGGCCGAACGCCTGGCGGTTCTTGCAGTACTCGATCGTCTCGGCCAGCACCGTCTCCGCCGCCGCCACGGCCGCCACCGCGATCGACATCCGCTCCTGCGGCAGGTTGTTCATCAGCTGGAAGAAGCCCTGGCCGTCCTCGGGACCCAGGCGGTTGGCGACCGGCACCCGCACGTTCTCGAAGAACAGCTCGGCGGTGTCCTGCGCCTTCATGCCGATCTTGTCGAGGTTGCGGCCCCGGCCGAAGCCCTCCATGCCCCGCTCCACCACCAGCAGCGTCACGCCCCTCGCCCCGGCCGACGGGTCGGTCTTGGCGACCACCACCACGAGGTCGGCGTTGATGCCGTTGGTGATGAACGTCTTCTGCCCGTTCACCACGTAGTGATCGCCCTCGCGGACCGCGGTCGTCCTGATGCCCTGCAGGTCGCTGCCCGCGCCCGGCTCGGTCATCGCGATCGCGGTGATCAGCTCCCCGCTGACGAACCCGGGCAGCCAGCGCTGCTTCTGCCCGTCATCGGTCAGATCCACCAGGTACGGGGCCATGACGTCGTTGTGCAGCGAGAAGCCCAGGCCGGAGGCGCCCTTCCCGATGAGCTCCTCGACGATGACCGCGTTGTAGCGGAAGTCCTTGATGCCGGCGCCGCCGTACTCCTCCGGCACCGAGAACCCGAACATGCCGACCTCTCCGGCCATCTTCCAGACGTCCCGCGGCACGATGCCGTCCTTCTCCCACTGGTCGTGGTGGGGGGCGACCTCGCGGGTCATGAACTCGCGCACGGTCTCCCGGAAGAGCAGGTGTTCCTCGTCGAAGAGGTCTCGCTCCATGACGCCTCCTAGGTGGGGGTTCTCCGGACACCAGAATACGATTCTGGAGACCTGGACACGGGTTCATCACAAGTGCAATGAGATGCACCTGTTGTCTGGGTTGCCGCCCCTAAGATCTAGCTTCGGTTTCGTGTGTGCGTGATCGGAGAACGCCGTGAGTCGGTGGCGTAGGGCATGGATAGCCGCATCAGTCGGCTTAACGGCTTCGGCCGGGCTGCTGACGATGCCCGCGGAGGCGCAGACCTTCAATCTGGTCGTCGACTACAGCTGCACCAATGGGGTCGCGGGCAGTGCTCCGGTGACGCTCAGGGCTCGTGTGCAGATCCCGACGACCATGCAGACGGGCAGCATGCTGTCGCTCGGCTGGACCGTCGAGTACACCGGCACCCGCCGGTTCATGTCGCCCGACTACTTCCCGGCCGGGGCCAAGGTCTCGCTCGTCGGCAACGTCAAGCTGGAAGGCGCCTGGAACGGCGTCCTGCAGCCGCGCGGGGTCGAGGAGCAGGGCGACCTGCAGCCCAACATGCGGCTGGAAGTGCCCGAGGGCATGTCCTCCGAGGCGCACATGACCGAGGAAGGCGTCATCCAGCTGACGCCCCAGGGGCTCACCGTGGACTTCGTCCCGCCTGAGGGCGAGGAGATCGTCAACGACGACGAGGTCAGCCGGATCACGTACAAGGGCGGCTGGTACCACCAGGGCTCCCTGCCGATGCAGTACGGCGACTACGGGCGTGACCTGCACACGACCGCGAACCGCACAGACGAGGCCGTCATCAAGTTCCACGGCACCGGGTTCGAGGTCATCGGCCGCCGGATGCCGGACGTCGGCAGGATCCGGGTGATCATCGACGACGACCAGTCGGCGATCGTGGACACCTCGAAGACCGAGAGCGGTGAGCCCACCAACGTCATCGAGGGCAACTCCACTCTGTGGCGGCGCGACGACCTCCCCTACGGGTTCCACAGGCTGGCGGTGCGGGCCCTGGACGACGGCAAGGACGTGCACCTCGACGCGTTCAAGCTGCTCACCGCGGATCTGATCAACCCGCCGACGCTGCACCGGTCGACCTGCACCATCACCAACAACCCGGGCACGGTAGAGATCAACGTCGGCGGAGCCAGCCCCGATCCGACGGACACGCATGACCCTGACCCGACGGACACGAACGACCCCGATCCCACGGACACCGGGACGCCGACCGTAACCCCCACCACGACTCCCACCACCACGCCGCCCGGTCATCACGACCTGCCGAACGACGGCGGGCGCCACGTGAGCGTGGTGGTGCCCGGAAGCACCACCACGCCGACGCCGTCCGCCAACCCCACTGTCACGAACTACAAGGCGCAGGTCGTCGCGACTCCCACCGGCGGTGTGGACACGGGTGAGGCTCCGGAACGGGAGGCCGGCTCGCACGGGCTGCTGCTGAGCGGCAGCCTGCTGTTGATGGGCAGCGTCACCGGTGGCCTGCTGATGCGGCGCCGCCGGGCCGAGCATGCCGGAGGGATGGACCGATGACCCAGCCGCAGAAGTCACCGACGAGCCGGGCGATGCCCGCGCTGCTGATCGCCGGTTCGCTCGGCGGCGTGGGCGTCATCATGGTCGGCCTGCTGTCGTTCATCCCGCCGGTGGACGACGGCTCGGGCTCGGTCCCGCTGGCGCAGGGCGAGCCCACGCCGGTGCAGTTCCAGAACGCGGGCGCCTTCCAGCTCGCGCCCACCGTCGGCCCCGGCGGCGACAACGTGCCGCTCACCCCGGCCCGCCTGGAGGCGCCGCCGCCCCTGGCCGCCGTGCCGACCGTGGCGGCGATCCCGCCGGTCAAGTCGAAGAAGGCCAAGGCCAAGACCCGGCCGACCCGGATCCGCATCCCCAAGATCAAGGTCAGCTCCAGGATCAACCCGGTCAAACTGACCAAGACCGGCGCCCTCGGCACCCCGCCGCTCAGCAAGCCCAACGTGACGGGCTGGTACAACAAGAGCCCGCTCCCGGGCGAGCTGGGGCCCTCGATCATCAACGGCCATGTCAGCACCAAGAAGGGCGCGGCCGTCTTCAAGCGTCTCAACGAGCTGGCCAAGGGCGACCACATCTACGTGTACCGCTCGGACGGCAAGGTCGCCCGCTACACCGTGAGCGGGATCGAGCAGGTCAGCAAGAAGACGTTCCCGACGAACCGGGTGTACGGCAACACCAACGACGCCCAGCTCCGGCTCATCACGTGTGGCGGAGTCTTCAACCAGAAGGCGCACAGCTACACCGACAACATCGTGGTGTACGCGACGTTGTCGAAGAAGAAGGGCTGACGGTCTGGTTTTGGTTGTTTACAGAAGCCTGACAGGATGAGTCCGTATGCTCTTCCCCAACTGTGACCGATGAGACCACGCTGTATTGGAGAAGGACAGTGCTGACGTCCCAGGCGAGGCGCCGCCTCGTCCAGAAGACCTCCTCGGCCTTAGGGCTGGTGGGCACATTCGTCCTTCTTGCCGGCTCGCTGGTCGTCAGCTCCGCCCCCGCGAGCGCGGCGGCCCTGGCGGTCGAGAAAGACATCATCTTCACCTGCACCGGCGAACGTTTCACCAACACCTCGATCACGGTCAAGTTCAGCGCTCCTGATTCGGCGCCTGCGGGCTCGCCCTTCAACCTGACTTTGGGCATCCCTGCTCTGACCCTCGGACAGGCCGTGACGACGGCGACGACCGTTTCGGTCAACGCCCAGATGACGGTGACAGGCGGCACGGTCACGTCAGGTGTGAAGACAGGGGCTCAGGTTCCCGTGAACACCACGGCGATTCCGGCAGGCAACGTGATGTACTCCGTTGCGGTGCCTGCGGGCGCGACCGGCAAGGTAACCATCAAGCCCACGACCTTGACCCTCGGTCTCACTTCGCCGGCAACGCCCGTGGAGACCTGCACTCCGTCCACCACCACCGATGTCCTGGAAGTTCCGATCGGCACGGGTGGCGGCGGCGGTAACACCGAGGAGATCGTCAGCTACACGTGCACGGCCGGTACCGAGGCACCCGCCACAGTCGACATCAAGATCACGCCGACCATGCCGACCGGTGCCAAGGCCAACCAGGACGCCTCCATCACGTGGGTCACGGCCGTCCAGACGACCGGGGACGAGTTGAAGGTGCCGACGACCGGGTTCCCGACCGGCACCAAGTACTTCGCCACGGTCAAGGCCAGCGGCGCCGGAGCGCCCGCCACGGCGACGGGCGAGGCGGCCATCACTGGGACGGCGGGGCAGAACGTGACGCTGCCCTCCGTGACCATCAAGGTGAAGCCCACGACGACAGGCACGGTCACCATCACGCCCGGTGACCTGACGATCGGCACAAGCGCCACCGCGACAACGGCGGCCATCAAGTGCACGGCCCCGGCGACCGGACTGCCCACCTTCACGTTCCAGGTGGCCGCGGGCACGCCGACCGACGATCCCACCGACGACCCGACCACGACCCCGACCGCGACCCCCACCAAGACGACCACGGTGATCGTCACCGAGACCCCCACCACGCGGACCACCAGCCCGACGGCGCGCTCGTCCAAGACGCCGAAGGACGGGGTCGCCACCGGGGCCGGTGGTGACGCCGGGCCCGACGGGCGGATGTTCGTCCTCGCCGGATCCATGCTGATCCTGGCCGCCGGGGGTGGCGGGCTGCTGATGCGCCGCCGCGCCGCCAGGGGGTGATCGGCCGTGGTCAACCAGTATCCGTACGGCTCACCCGTACCGCCGCCCCCGCAGCCGGACGACGGCGGGAAGGTGCTGCGCACGACGCTGCTGGTCGCGGCGATCGCGGGGGTGGTGACCGTGGTCGCGGGGATGCTGATCGTGCTGGGCGCGCCCGAGGAGTACGGGCTGGCGAGCGATCGTGACTCGCTGGCCCTGACCGCGCAGCCCGAGGGGAAGGCGGGGCAGCCGGAGCAGGCGATGTTCCAGGCCGCCCCGGACGTGCCGCCGCCGCTGCCGCAGATCCAGCCTGCCCCCGCGATGCTGCCGTCGAGCCCGGTGCGGCTGAAGGTCAAGCGGCTGGGCATCGACGCGCCGATCAAGTCGGTGGGCCTGGCCAAGGACGGCACGATCCAGGTGCCGCCGTCGGACAACCCCAACCTGGTCGGCTGGTACCGGAACATGTCCACCCCGGGCGAGGCCGGCCCGGCGGTGGTGCTGGGCCACAAGGACACCCGGACGCGCAGCGCCGTGTTCTCCCGCCTGCCCGAGATCCGCAACGGCGACCAGATCGAGGTCAAGCGGCAGGACGGCGTCACGGCCGTGTTCACGGTCGGCGGCGTCGAGCAGGCGGACAAGAAGACGTTCCCGACGCAGCGGGTCTACGGCCCGCAGCAGAACGCCCAGCTCCACCTGATCACCTGCGGTGGCGTCTACAACCGCAACACCGGCCACTACACCGACAACGTCATCGTGTACGCGACGATGACGAGCTCCTATCGAAGCTGATCGCGGAGGCGCGCAATGGGCTGGATGGCGAAGCGGAGACTGCGTACTGGCCCCACGGCGGCTCTGCCCGCCAGGCCGGACCGGTCGGAGCTGCTGCGGCTGGTGCGGCTGGCCGACCCGGGCGCGCGGGAGGACGGGGACGACGTCGTCGCCGTCGACGTCCGGGTGCACGCGCCGGTCGAGGCCGATCCCGGCCTGGTCGGCGGCGAGCTGGAGCAGGTGTGGGCGTGCCGGGTGACCGCGGAGGGCCCGCTGCCCGTCGACTACTTCGACCGCTTCCTGGCGGAGGGGCTGGCGTTCCGGCTGGGCGGGCTCGCGGTCTGCCGGGGCGAGGTCACCGATCCCGCCGACGAGAGCCTGCCGGGCGGGCCCGCGGTCATCCTGCCGGTCAGGCCCGCCGCCGAGGAGCTGATGGAGCTGCTGGAGGGTGAGGTCGAGCAGGAGGAGGAGTTCGTCTTCACCGCCGGCGGCGTCCGGGTCCTGGTCGTGCCGGAGAAGGGGCAGCCGCCCGCGGCCCAGGAGCTGCTGCCGTTCGCGGCCGAGCTGACCGCCCTCGAACTGCGCGGCGACGACCAGGCGAAGCTGGCCACGCTGGCGCTGTCGCTGTCGGACGCGCTGAACGGGCTGGTCGTGGACCGGTGGCGGTTCCGCGTCGACCGGGCGGAGGATCTTCTGCCGCCTTCGTCATAGGCACCCGAGCAACGTTCTGTTGTACTCTCGGGGAGAGAACCGAATATTGCTCGGTTTACAGGAGGAACAGTGGCAGAGGCGTACATCGTCGGGGCCGTCCGGACCCCGGTCGGAAAGAAGAAGGGCGGCCTGTCCACCGTCCACCCCACCGATCTTGCCGCGCACACGCTCAAGGCACTGATCGACCGCACCGGTGTAGATCCCGCGGCGGTGGAGGACGTGATCATGGGGTGCGTCATGCAGTTCGGCCCCCAGTCCCTGGACATCGCCCGTAACGCCTGGCTGTCGGCCGGCCTGCCGGAGACCACTCCCGGCGTCACCATCGACCGCCAGTGCGGCTCCTCCCAGCAGTCGATCCACTTCGCCGCGCAGGGCGTCATGTCCGGCACCCAGGACCTGGTCGTGGCGGCCGGCGTGGAGTCGATGAGCATCGTGCCGATGGGCTCGCCGGTCTCCGCCGCGCTGGAGAAGGGCATGCCGTTCCCGTTCGGCGAGACCTGGGTCGAGCGCTACGGCAAGCAGGAGATCTCCCAGTTCCGCGGCGCGGAGCTGATGTGCGAGAAGTGGGGTCTGGAGCGCGCGGAGCTGGAGCGCTTCGCCCTGGAGTCGCACCAGCGGGCGGCCAAGGCCATCGCCAACGGCTACTTCAAGGAGCAGATCGCGCCGATCAACGGCGTCGAGGACGACGAGGGCCCGCGCGCCGACACCACGCTGGAGAAGATGGGGTCGCTGAAGACCCTGAAGGAGGGCGGCCAGATCACCGCCGCCACCTCCTCGCAGATCTCCGACGGCTCCGGCGCCGTGCTGATCGCCTCCGAGCAGGCCGTCAGGGACCACAACCTGACCCCGCGCGCCCGCATCACCCAGCTCACGGTCGTGGGCGACGACCCGGTCTACATGCTGACCGCGCCGATCCCCGCCACGCAGAAGGCGCTGAGCAAGGCCGGGCTGTCGATCGACGACATCGACGTGGTGGAGATCAACGAGGCGTTCGCGCCGGTGCCGCTCGCCTGGATCAAGGAGCTCGGCGCCGACCCGGCCAAGGTCAACCCCAACGGCGGCGCCATCGCCCTGGGCCACCCGCTGGGCGCCACGGGCTCGATCCTCATGACGAAGCTGCTGAACGAGCTGGAGCGCACCGGTGGCAGGTACGGCCTGCAGACGATGTGCGAGGGCGGCGGCCAGGCCAACGTCACCATCATCGAGCGCCTCTGAGGCCCGTCGGGGCAGGGGGCGGGGACCTTGGCGGGCGACCCCGCCCCCGGCCCTGACGCGAACGGCGCCCCGCTCCCCGCGAAGGGGGCGGGGCGCCGTTCGCGTCAGGAGAGCTCGGCCCCGTCGTCGGGCAGGGGCGAGTAGTAGACGGTGACGTAGGGCCAGGGGTCGCCGTCGTCGTCGGTGTCGCTGTGCAGGATCAGGTCGCGGATCTCGATCCGGCCCATCTCCTCCAGCGTGCTGGCCAGCCGGCGCAGCAGCATGGGGACGTCGCCCTGCTCCTCGCCCCGCGGGTTGTTCAGCGAGAAGTGCTGCGACTCGAATCCGACCCGGTCTGCCATCGTTATTTCCCTCGCCCTCTCTTCTGCTTGTTCCTGTCGCCTTCGAACTTCTCGGCCTTGCGTATCTTGCCGGCGGCCCTGTTGAAGACGCTCCGGTCGTAGGGCTGACCGTTCTCCTTCGCCTCCAGGGCCTCCTGCTCCTCTTTGTTGAGGTTGGCCTGCGACTCGGGACGGCCGCGCCCGCCTCCGCGACCGCCCCTGGCCATCTGCATGGTGCCGGGCATGTCGTCCATGCGGTTGCGGAACCCGGAGACCGGGATCCGGCCGGGCCCTCCGGCGCCGGCCAGGGCGGTGCCGCCGGGACCGCCGGGACGGCGCAGGTTCTCCAGGATGCGCCGCATCGGGTCGGTGACGCGGCGCGCCATGCCGGGCGCGAGCTCCCTGGTCGCGCCCTCGAAGGCCTCGCGGTAGATCTTCGTGCCGGCCCGCCTGGTGGCGAGCAGCGTGGCGAGGGACATGACGCTGCCGTGGGGCGGGGGAGTGAGCCTGGACAGCGCCAGGCGCACGGTGGCGACGGCCGCGACCGTGCCGACCGCGACCTTGGTGGCGGTCACCACGTTCGCCATGCCGTCCAGCGCCACGGGCGCCACCCGCATCGCCGTCGCGGCCTGGGCCAGGTGGCCGGAGTCGGCGCCCGTCGCCTGCCAGAAGCCCTGTAACTGGGTGGCGCTGTCGCCCCGGTAGACGGCGGAGGAGGACAGGACGGTCGCGTCCGCTTCCGATCCGGCCGTGGCCGTCCCGCTCTCGACGGTGCGCACCGCGTCGGCGTCGCCGCGGATCAGGTCCTCGTCGACGTTGGGGAACGGGACGCCGGCCAGATCGAGGGCGAAGTGGAGCTCCGGCGGCAGGACTATGCCCATCGGTCCGGCTCCGGTGTGGTGAGCGCGGTCTCCACGGCCCCGATGTTGGCGGACGCCGCCACCATGCCGTCGCCCACGCCGTTGATCGAGCCGGACAGGCCGGGCACGGCGGTGAGTATGACCTCACGGCACTCGGTCCAGGCCAGTTGCAGGGCGGCGAAGAGCCCGTCGTCGCCCCACTGGCCGCCGCCCTCGCGGAGCCGCGCCACCGCCGCCTCGTAATCTTCCCCGTGCTGGTGCACCCGCGTCGCCTGCAGCCGCAGGGACTCGGGCGCCATCTCGAACCCCGTACTCATAGATGTGACGATAGCGAGGAAAGGTGACTTATGTGGTTGTTGTGAGTCGTTGCGGTTGTCAGCCGGGCCTGTTCAGTTGTTCGTTCAGCGCGGCGAGGTCGAGGCCGGGGACGGCCTCCTGGACGGCCGCGCTCAGGAGCGCCTCGGCCTGACGCCGGGTGTCGTCCTGCGCGCGCCGCACGGCCAGGAGGATCTCCTCGGCGAGGACGTGGCTGCCCTCGCGGGCGGCCTGGGGGCCCAGGACGACCTCCAGCACGCGCCCGTCGACCGCCGCGGACGCCTTCACCTGGACGCGGTCGCCCGTGCCGGTGCCGACGATCCCGGCCAGCCTCTCCTCCTGCTCGGCGAGCAGCGCCTCCAGGCGCCCGGCCTGCTCGGCGGCCCTGTCGACGTCCTGCTCGCGGATGTCGCCCGGGTCGAGGTCGAAACCGAACATCACAGCCCTCCCGAGTAGAGGTCGCGGGCGGCGGACTCCACCCGGTGGCGGACGAACGTCTCGTCGAGCGGCTCGGGGAGGACGCCGACGCGGGCGGTCGCCTCGGCGACGATCTCCTGGGTGCGCTCGGTGGCGGCCTCCTGCGCCTGCTGGATCGCCTTGGTGACCTCGGCGCCGAGGGTGCGCGGGTCGAGGCGGAGCGCCCGGGGGTCGATGTGCAGCCCGCGCATCGCGCCGTGCCCGCCGGCCCGGGCCCTGATCATGCCCTGCGCGGCCTCGCCGGCGCCTTCGACCTCGGCGATCAGGCGCTCGGCCCGGCGCAGGTCGCGCACCGCGGCCTGGGTCCGCTCGATGACCTGATCCAGGTAGTGGGTGTCTTCACTGGGGTCGGATGGCCAAGACATGCCGTGGATCCTAACGTCCCGGGAAAGGCGCGTGCCCCGCCCCTGTAGGGAGAGGCGGGGCACGCGTGGGTCGCGGCGACGCCGCGGACTACCACCATCCTGGTAGTGGCTTCAGCGGCCCTTGGGCGGGATGCGGCGGGGCGGCGCGATGGGGCGCTGCGGCATGCGCGGCATCTGCTTGGGGGCCGGCGGGCGCTTGCCCGACTTATCGGATTTGCTGGAAATATGGGCACGCATAAGCAGGCTCCTTTACGAAATGGCAGGGATCGGCTTCGTGGGCCGGGCCGTTCGACGGCCCCGGCGCATTACTGGTAAAGGCGCATGACTCGAAGGTAGATGTCCCGTAAGGTGCGGCACAACCGATTTATCGACGGGGGTGCCCATGGACGAGCGGCGACTCGTACGCGTCTCCAAGTACGTGGCCAAGCACCTGCGTCACCAGCCCGAGCGCATCGGCATCGCGCTCGACGAGCAGGGCTGGGTGGACGTCGAGACCTTCCTGCGGGCCGCCGCGGCGCACGGCTTCCCGATCGGCCGCGAGGAGCTGGAACGGGTGGTGCGGGACAACGACAAGCGGCGCTACGCCCTGGACGGCGACCGGATCCGCGCCAACCAGGGCCACTCCGTCACCGTCGACCTCGGCCTTCCGGTGACCGTGCCGCCCGCGTACCTCTATCACGGCACGGTGGCGCGGAACCTCGACGCGATCAGGGAGCGAGGGCTGCTGCCGATGGACCGCCACCACGTGCACCTGTCGGCCGACCGCGAGACCGCCACCCGGGTGGGCGCCCGCCGCGGCCGGCCCGTGGTGCTGCCGGTGGACGCGGGGGCGATGCACGAGGCCGGACACGAGTTCCGGGTCAGCGCCAACGGGGTGTGGCTGGCCGAGCGGGTGCCGCCGGAGTACATCGCGTGGCCGTCAGGAGCCCCCGGACGGCAATGATCCCGGGGTGGCCTGAAGGTAGGCCAGGACCGCCATGACCCGCCGGTTGTGGTCGTCGGACGGAGGCAGGCCGAGCTTGGCGAAGATGTTGTTGGTGTGCTTGCCGATCGCCTTGTCGGTCACCTGGAAGCGGGCCGCGATCGCCAGGTTGGACATGCCCTCCGCCATCAGCGCGAGCACCTCGCGCTCCCGTCGCGTCAGCGTGGCCAGCGGCTCGTCCCGGCCCCGGTGGGTCAGGAGCTGGGAGACGACCTCCGGGTCCATCGCGGTGCCGCCGCCCGCGACCTGGCGGACGGCGTCCACGAAACGGTCGACGTCGCCCACCCGGTCCTTCAACAGATAACCCACCCCGCCGGAACGGTCGGACAGCAGCTCCCTGGCGTAGAGCTGCTCGACGTACTGGGACAGGATCAGCACCGGCAGCCCCGGCACCCGGCGGCGTGCCTCAAGCGCGGTGCGCAGGCCTTCGTCGGTGAAGCCGGGCGGCAGGCGCACGTCGACCACGGCCACGTCCGGGCGGTGCCGCACCAGAGCCCGCAGCAGCATGGGAGCGTTGCCGACGGCCTCCACCACGGTGAAGCCGTGGGCCGTCAGCAGGCGGACCAGGCCATCCCTCAGCAGTGCGAGATCTTCGGCGATGACAACGCGCACGGAAGCTCCATGGTCAGTTCGGTGGGGCCGCCGGGAGGGCTGCTCACGGTGAGCGAGCCGTCGAAGGCGGACAGGCGGTTCTCGATGCCGCGCAGGCCGGTGCCCCGGTCCAGGCGGGCTCCGCCGTGACCGTCGTCGCCCACGCTCACGCGCAGCACGCCGGCCACGTGGCGGAGCCGTACCCAGGCGTGGGAGGCGCCGCTGTGCTTGGTCGCGTTGGTCAGGGCTTCGGCGGCGGCGAAGTACACGGCGGACTCGACGGGCGGCGGCAGCCGGCCGGGCAGGTCCAGGTGGAGTTCGACCGGCATGGGGCAGAGCAGCGCGGACGCCTCGATGGCCCCGGCCAGGCCGCGGTCGGCCAGCACCGGGGGATGGATGCCGCGCACCAGGTCGCGCAGGTCCGTCAGGGCCTCCCCGGCGGCCTCCCGCGCCTCGTCGATCGCCCGGTGCAGCTCGTCGGGGTCGCGGCAGCCGCGGGCCAGCGCCAGGTGCATGCGGATGGCGATCAGCTTGGCCTGGGCGCCGTCGTGCAGATCGCGCTCGATGCGGCGCACCTCGGCCTCACGCGCGTCCAGCACCGCGGCGCGGGACGCGGCCAGCTCCCGGATCCTGGCGTCCGGTGCCGGGCGGGTGTCCAGGAGCAGCCGTGCCAGCCGTGCCTGACCGGTGCGGAACAGGGGGACGGAGACGAGGATGATCACCGCGATGGACGCGACCGACATCGACAGGGCGAACGTGCTCAGGCTGCTGTTCTCCATCGGGCGCAGCCTGAAGAAGACGTGGTCCAGAGCGGCCAGCATCGCCCACATCACCGCAAGGGGTGCCGGGCCCGTGACGCTGTGCACGGCCAGCCACAGCATCGTCCGCCGTGTGCCGTGCGGGGCCTGAAGCGAGGCCCCGGCACCGCGGTGACGCCCGACACCGCCCCTGGCGTTCGTGTCGCGGTTCCTGCCGTGTGTGTCGCGGTTGCTGCTGTCTGTGTCGCGGTCCCTGGCGTTCGCGTCGCGGTTCCTGGCGTTTGCGTCGCGGTCCCTGATGTCCGTGTCGTGGTCTCTGCGGTTCGCGTCGCGGTTCCTGCTTTCCGTGTCCCCGTCCCGGGGTAGGACCCGGCCCGCCCAGCGGCGCTGGAAAGCGGCCAGACGGTGGGCGAGCCCGAGCGAGCGGGCCAGCGGCGCGGCCAGGGGGCCGGCCACCGGCTCCAGCGCGGCGCTCACCGTGACCAGCGCGAGCAGCGCGAGCGCGGCCAGCCCGGTGACGGCGTTGAGCGCGAGGTCCACCAGCCCGGCCGCCGTCCTCAGAGCCTTGGCCGCCAGGCCGGCCGCCGTCTTCAGGGCGCGGGCCGCCGGTCCGGCCGTCTTCAGGGCTTGAGCCGCTAGTCCGGCCGCCGTCAGGGCCTGGGCAGCGGGCCCGGCCGCCGTGTTCCGGGCCTGGGCCGACGGCCTGTCGGCGGGCTTGCGCAGGGCGTCGCCGGGTGCGGGTCGTGTCCGGGTCACGGTTGCAGTCTGCCCTGTGCGTGGGTCTGTGACGGTAGGGCCGGCCCCACCGGCGAAGGTGGGGATTCTCCACCCGCCCTGGTGGGCGGGCGCCCATGGAGGACGGGCTTTCCGGCCACCAGGCTCGATCACGTCTGATTCCACGTACGAGGGAGCGATGTGATCGAAGTGAGGGGCCTGACCATCCGGTACGGCAGAACGCGAGCTGTCGACGACCTGACCTTCACGGTGAGACCCGGCCTGGTGACCGGCTTCCTGGGCCCGAACGGGGCGGGCAAGTCCACGACCATGCGGGCCGTGCTGGGGCTGGAGTCGCCCGACGCGGGCGAGGCGCTGGTGGACGGGCGCGCGTACGTGTCGCTGCGCCGGCCTCTGCGCACCATGGGGGCGCTGCTCGACGCCGGGGCGGTGCACGGCGGCCGGACCGCCCGCGCCCATCTCGGCTGTCTGGCGCGCAGCAACGGCATCGGCGCCGGCCGGGTGACCGGGGTGCTGGAGCAGGCCGGTCTGGCCGGGGTCGCGGACCGGCGGATCAGCGGGTTCTCCCTCGGCATGAAGCAGCGGCTGGGGATCGCGGCGGCGCTGCTCGGCGATCCGCCGGTGCTGATGTTCGACGAGCCGCTGAACGGGCTGGACCCGGAAGGCATTCGCTGGCTGCGCGACCTGCTGCGGTCGCTGGCGGGCGAGGGCCGTACCGTGCTGCTGTCCAGCCATCTGATGAACGAGATGGCGCTCACCGCCGACCACGTCGTCGTCATCGGGCGGGGCCGGCTGATCGCGGACACCGCCATGAACACCCTGGCCGGGCTCTTCCGTGGCGACGTGCTGGTCCGCACGTCCGACCCGGAGCGTCTCACCGCCGTCATGCGCGCGCGGGGGGCGGAAGTGGTGACCGAGGACGACGGCGCTCTGTCCGTCCACGACCTGGACGCGGCCGAGATCGGCGTGCTGGCGCTGGCCGAGGGGATCCCGCTGGCGGAGCTGTCTCCGCGCGGCGCGTCCCTGGAGGAGGCGTTCATGCGGCTCACCGAGGACAGCACCGAGTACCACTCCGGAGGACGCTGACCGATGATCGACGTGATCGCTTCCGAGTGGATGAAGCTCCGCTCGCTCCGCTCGAACCTCTACTTGCTGGCCTGTTCGGTGGCGGCCGTCCTGGCCTGCGCCGGGATCGCGTTCATGATCGGCCGCGGGTTCGACAACCAGACGATGGAAGAGAGGATGGCCTTCCCCGGCAACGGGGACGGCGTCGGCAACGGGATCGCGGTCGCCTACTTCGTGTTCGGCGTGCTCGGCGCCCTGGCGATCACCTCCGAGTACCGCACCGGGATGATCCGGACGAGCTTGGCAGCCGTGCCGCGCCGCTCGATGTTCCTGCTGGCCAAGGCGCCCGGCCTGGCCGCGGTCGCCCTGGTGGCGGGTCAGGTCCTGGCGTTCGCCATGCACGCGGCCGCCATGGCGGTGCTCGGCGACCGGGCCGGGCAGGTGCTCCGTGACGGGGTGACGCTGGGCACGCCGCTGTCGGAGCCGGGCGTGCTCGCCTCGGTGATCGTCGCCGGACTGTCGATGGCCGCCGTCGCGCTGATCGGGCTCGGCGTGGGGGCCGCCGTCCGCTCCACCCCGGGCGCGCTGGTCGTCATGACCGTGATCATCGTGGTGCTGCCGACGGCGGCCAGGACGCTGCCCATGCCGCTGCGCGCGCAGGCCGGCTCGTTCATGATCGAGAGCCTGCCGCTCCAGATCGCGGGGGTCGGCGGCGGGGTCCTGCCGCCCGCCGTCGCGGCGGGGCTGCTGGTCGCGTACGTGGTCGCCGCGCTGACAGCGGGGGCCATGGTGATCTCGCCAGGACGGGGCCGGGTCAGAGCGCTGGCGATCGGCGCGGCCATGACCGTCCTGGTCTCGGCGGCACCCGCCGCCGTGGCCGCTTCGCCGGGCGCCGGCCCGTCGGCGGTGGCCTGGGCGGACTGCGCGGACGAGAACCTCGTCAAGGAGATGCGCTGCACCTCGATCAAGGTGCCGGTGGACTGGGCGGAGCCCGCCGGGCGGCAGATCGAGCTGACCGTCGGCATGCTGCCGGCGACCGGGGCCCAGCGCCGGACGGGCACGGTGTTCGCGATCCCCGGCGGGCCTGGCGGCTCGGGCGTGGCGGACCTGAGCAGGAGCGCGGGCAGCTTCGCCGAGCTGCGCGACCGTTTCGACGTGGTCAGCGTCGAGCCCCGCAACACCGTCGACAAGGGCGTGCTGCCGTACGACTGCCTCATCACCGGCCCCTGGATCACCCGGCCGGACACCCGCGGGGAGTACGCCGAGCTGGGCAGGCGCAACCGGGCGGCGGTGGAGCGATGCCGCGCCGCCGACCCCGAGTTCTTCGACCACCTGGACTCGGCCTCCGTGGCGCGGGACATGGAGGCGATCCGCGTCGCGCTGGGCGAGGAGAAGCTGAGCTTCATCGCCACCTCCTACGGCGGCGTACCGGGGATCGCCTACTCCCGGCTGTTCCCCGGCCGGGTGCGCGCGATGGTCTTCGACGGCTCGGTCAGCCCGTACCTGGACCGCGTGCGCGGCAGGCTCCCGCATGAGGAGTCCTTCACCCGCTTCGTCGCCTGGTGCGCGGCGAGCACCACGTGCGCGCTGCACGGCCAGGACGTCGGCGAGGTGTGGCGGGCGCTGGTGGCCCGGGCCGACCGCGTCCCTGTGCCGGTCAAGGGTGAGCCGCCGCGGGCCGCCTACAGCGGGTTCGACCTCCAGGTGGCCGCCGCCCCCAGCATCGTCTCACCGGGTCCGGATCCCGAGTTCCCCCGATGGGTGGAGCTCGCCGACGCGATCAAGCGGGCCGCCGGCGGTGACGCCTCGGGCTTCGCCGACTACGTCCGGCGGAGCACGAAAAGCCCGAAGGTCCCCGCGTTCACCGGGATGAACATGACCCACTGCCTCGACGGCCTCGGCTTCCGCGACTACGAGGAGTATCAGGAGACGCGTCGCGAGGGCGAGCGCCTGCTGCCGAACCTCGCGGGGAACGAACTCTGGCACCCGCTCGCCTGTGTCGGCTGGCCGGCCCCGGCGACCAACCGGGCCGCGCCGCTGCCGGCCGGGGAACTGCCGCCCTACCTGGGCGTCGGCTCCTTGACGGACTTCGACGGGTCGGCGGACATCGTACGGCGGGTGCCCGGCTCGGCCGCGGTTCAGCGTCAGGGGTACGGTCACGGCCTCTACAAGAGCGGCGACTCCTGCGTCATCGCCCACGTGAACCGCTACCTGATCAGCCTGCGCCTCCCCGCGCCGGGCACCGTGTGCGGCTAGGCCGGGTCGGGCAGCCGGGCGGGGGCCGGGTCGCGCACCTGCTGAAAGATCACCGAGGTGCGGAAGCCGGAGATCTCGCGCCGCTTGCTCAGCCGGTCGAGCAGGAAGTTGTGCAGGTGGTCGAGGTCCTGGACGGCCACGTGCAGCAGGAAGTCGTCGCCGCCGGCCAGCACGAACACGCTCAGCACCTCCGGCAGCGCGGCCGTCGACTGCTTGAAGGTGTCGATCACCTCCCGGCTCAGCGGGCGAACCTGCACCATGACCATGGCCTGCACGCTCCGGTTGAGCGCCGCGGGGTCGATGTCGGCGTGGTAGCCGCGGATCACACCGCGGCGGGTGAGCGCGCGTACCCGCTCCAGGCACGTGGAGGGGGCGACGCCGAGGCGGCGGGCGAGTTCACGGTTGGACAGCCGCGCATCCGTTTGAAGGAGTCCTACGATCGCCGTATCAAGTTCGTCCATGACGGGATTCTGGCAGCGGAATCGAACGTCCGGTCGGTGGAACGCCGAGACTGCCGATCGGATGCGTAGCGTCTGTCGGCATGAATGGGCGAATGGGTGCCGGACAGGGCACCGCGATGCTCCTCGGCGGCGTGCTGGGACCGGGCATGCTCGTGCTGCCCCAGCTCGCCGCCGCCGCGGCCGGGCCGGCGTCGGTGCTGGCCTGGGCGGGTCTGCTGGCGCTGAGCGTGCCGGTCGCGCTGACCTTCGCCGCGCTCGGCGCGCGCCACCCCGACGGCGGCGGCGTGGCCGCGTTCGCGGCGCGCACGTTCGGCCCGAGATGGGCGGCGATGACCGGATGGTGGTTCTACGGTGCGGTCCCGCTGGGCACCGTGGCCGCGGCGCTGGTCGGCGGGGGGTACGTGGCCGACGCCTTCGGAGTCGACCGGATGGCCGCCGCCGCCGCGCTGCTGGCCGCCGCGTTCCTGGCCAACGCGGCCGGGCTGCGCACCTCGGGGCGGCTGCAGCTCGCCCTGCTCGGCGGGCTGGTCGCGCTGCTCGCCGCCGCCGTCGTCACCGCCGCGCCGCACGCGGAGGCGACCTCCTTCACCCCGTTCGCCCCGTACGGGGCCGCGGGCGTGGCGAGCGCGGCCGGGGTGTTGCTGTTCGCCTTCGTCGGCTGGGAGGCGGCCAGCCACCTGTCAGCCGAGTTCGCCGACCGGCGCGGCCTGGTGCGGGCCACGGCCGTGGCGCTGGTAGTGATCATCGTGCTCTATCTGGGCGTCTGCCTGACCACGATCGGCGTGCTCGGCGACCGGGCCGGCACCACGGCGGTGCCGCTCGCCGCGCTCCTGGAGATCGGCTTCGGCCCGGGGGCCCGGCCGGTGACCGGCGCCGTCGCGGTGCTGCTCACCTTCGGCGCCATCAACACCTACATCGCCGGCGCCTCCCGGCTCGGCGCCGCCATGGCGAGGACCGGCGCGCTGCCCGGCTGGTTCGCCAGCGGAGGTGAGCCCGGCCGGACGCCGCTGCGCAGCCTGGCGCTGCTGGCCGCGCTGAGCGTGCCGGTGCTGTTCCTCGCGGGCGACCTGGACGTGCTCATGCGGGCCACCGCCGCCTGCCTCGCCGCGGTCACCACCGTCGGGGTGGCCGCCGCCGTACGGCTGCTGCCCGCCGGAAGGCAGCGCGCCACCGCGGTCGCGGCCACCGCCCTGTCGGCTGTGTCGCTCGCCTGTTGCGGCTTCTACCTGCTGGTGCCCGCGACGCTGGGCCTGCTCGCGACCGTCCTGGTCGTCGAGCTGCCGCGCCGGCTGCTTTCTCGCTGAGTCGATTCGGCGTACTGTCGGCGGGAGGATGCCATGAGCGAGTACGCCAAGGCAAGGGAGCTCGGCGAGCAGGCCCGCGAGCAAGAGTGGACCCGCCCGAGCTTCGCCAAGCAACTGTTCCTCGGAGATCTCCGGCTGGATCTGGTGCATCCGGTGCCGTCCGTGCCCGACGAGGCGGCCAAGCGCGGCGAGGAGTTCGTCCGGGCCGTCCGCCGATATCTCGACGCGCACGTCGATCCCGCCCGGATCGAGCGGGACGGGGTCATCCCGGACGAGGTCGTCAAGGGCCTGGCCGGGCTGGGAGCCTTCGGGATCACGATCGGTGAGGAGTACGGCGGGCTCGGCCTGCCGTACCTGTACTACTGCCGCGCGCTCATGCTGGTCGGCTCGTACTGCCCGGCGCTGGCCACGCTGCTGTCGGCGCACCAGTCGATCGGGGTGCCGCAGCCGCTGAAGCTGTTCGGCAGCGAGGAGCAGAAGCGCGAGTTCCTGCCCCGGTGCGCGCGGGGCGAGATCTCCGCGTTCCTGCTCACCGAGCCCGACGTGGGCTCCGACCCGGCCCGGCTGTCGACCACCGCGGTGCGCGACGGCGACGCGTACGTGCTCGACGGGGTCAAGCTGTGGACCACGAACGGCGTGGTCGCCGACCTGCTCGTGGTGATGGCCCGTACGGGGAAGAAGATCAGCGCCTTCGTGGTCGAGGGCGACTCGCCGGGCATCACGGTCAGGCGGCGCAACGCGTTCATGGGGTTGCGCGGCATCGAGAACGGGGTCACGGAGTTCTCGCAGGTCAGGGTCCCGGCGAAGAACCTGATCGGGCGGGAGGGCGAAGGGCTGAAGATCGCCCTGACCACGCTCAACACCGGCCGGCTGTCGCTGCCCGCCAGCTGCGCCGGGCACGCCAAGTGGGCCGTGAAGATCGCCCGCGAGTGGGCGAACGCCCGCGTCCAGTGGGGCCGCAAGGTCGGCGAGCACGAGGCCGTCGCCACGAAGATCGCCTTCATCGCCGCGACCGCGTACGCCCTGGAGGCCGTCTCCGACCTGACCGCCAGGCTGGCCGACGGCGAGGGCAGCGACATCCGCATCGAGGCGGCGCTGGCCAAGCTGTACGCGACCGAGATGTCCTACCAGGCGCTCGACGAACTGGTCCAGATCAGGGGCGGGCGCGGCTACGAGACCGCCGAGTCGCTCGCGGCGCGCGGCGAGCGCGGCGTCCCGGCCGAGCAGATGCTGCGCGACACCCGGATCAACCGCATCTTCGAGGGCTCGTCCGAGATCATGCGGCTGCTCATCACCCGGGAGGCGGTCGACGCCCACCTGACCGCCGCCGGCGAGCTGATCAACCCGGACTCCTCACGGCAGGAGCGCGCCCAGGCGCTCAAGCGGGCCGGCCGCTTCTACGCCCGCTGGCTGCCGTCCCTGGTCACCGGGGCGGGGCGCCTGCCGACCGCCTTCTCGGAGTTCGGGCCGCTGGCCACGCACCTGCGGTTCGTGGAGCGGACCAGCCGCAAGCTGGCCAGGTCCACCTTCTACGGCATGTCCCGCTGGCAGGGGAGACTGGAGCACAAGCAGGCGTTCCTCGGCCGGATCGTCGACATCGGCGCCGAGCTGTTCGCCATGACCGCGGCCTGCGTCAAGGCCGCCGAGGACGAGGGCGACCTCGGACGCCGGCCGCTGGAACTGGCCGACACGTTCTGCCGGCAGGCCAGGCGGCGGGTGGACACGCTGTTCGACAGGCTCTGGGACAACAGTGACGACCACGACGTGCGGCTGGCGCGATACGTGCTCGACGGCCGTTACTCCTTCCTGGAGGAGGGCATCCTCGACCCGTCCATCGAAGGACCGTGGATCGGCCGGCCGGAGGGCGGCGAGAACGTCCGCAGGAAGATTCGCTGACAAGTGGTCTAGACCGCGAGTGCAGAACTCTTCCCCTTACTGTTGCCGTTCTGCAATTTACCGGTATAGACCGCCAGGCGAACCCCGGCTTACGCTTGCGCAAACGCGTGGGGCCGTGACGCTCGCGGCCCCATACCCCTGGGCAGGGTCTGGCAGCTGGTACGGACCAGCACGACCCGTCCGATGAGAAGGCGGTACTTACGGTGAGAATGAGACTTGTGGGCGGCGCCGCTCTCGGCCTGGCTACCGTGCTGGTCCTGTCCAGCTGTGGCTCCGGCGCGTCGGAAGGCGGCGGCGACCAGGCGGCCGACGGCGGCCAGGTCACGCTGAAGATGGTCGCCGCCGACTACGGCGACGGCCCCGGCAAGCCCAACTCCGGAGAGAACTTCTGGAAGGGCGTGGTCGACGAGTTCCAGGCGGCCAACCCGAACATCAAGGTCGACGTCCAGGTCATCAACTGGAACGACATCGACAAGCAGGTCGCCACCATGATCCAGAACGGTCAGGTGCCCGACATCCTGCAGACCGGCGACTACTCCGGATTCGTCGCCGACGGCCTGCTCCACAAGGTCGACGAGGTCCTGTCGCCCGAGGTGTCCGGCGACATGCTGCAGAAGTTCGCCGAGTTCGGCAAGGTCGACGGCACGGCCTACGGCATCCCGTTCGTGTCCTCCGCCCGCGCCCTGTTCTACAACAAGGACCTGTTCGAGAAGGCCGGCGTCGCCGAGGCACCCAAGACCTGGGACGAGCTCAAGGCCGCGGCCGAGAAGCTCAAGGCCTCCGGCGTCAGCCAGCCGTTCGGCCTCCCGCTCGGCCAGGAGGAGGCGCAGGCCGAGTCGTTCCTGTGGATGCTCGGCAACGGCGGCGGCTACAAGGACGACGCCGGCAAGTGGGCGATCAACTCGCCGCAGAACGTCGAGACCTTCACCTACGTCAAGGGCCTCGTCGACGCCGGACTCACCACCCCCAACCCCGGCACCAAGGACCGCAAGACGGTCTGGGAGGACTTCGGCGCCGGCAAGGTCGGCATGGTCAACGGCGGACCCATGTCCATCCCGATCTTCGACGCGGCCGGCCTGAAGAACTACGGCGTCGCGCCCATCCCCGGCAAGACCGGCCCGCTCGACACCACCCTCGGCGTCATGGACTGGATCATGGCGTTCAACAAGAACGGCCGCGCCGAGGAGATCAAGAAGTTCTTCGACTTCTTCTACACCGGCTCCGCCGCTGAGAAGATCAGCGAGACGTACAAGCTGCTGCCCGTCACCAACGGCGGCATCGAGAAGCTGTCGGGCGACGAGAAGCTCAAGCCGTTCCTGGACGCGCTGCCCAACGCCAGCTTCTACCCGTTCCAGGACGAGAAGTGGGCCGAGCTGAACCCGGCGATCAAGCAGACCATCGGCGGCGCCGTCAAGGACGACCCCGCCGCGGTCCTCGGCGAACTCCAGAAGACCGCCGAGGCCGGCTGAACGACGGGGGCCCGTACGGCCGGCGTCTCACCTGAGGCGCCGGCCGTACCTCCACGGAGGAACTTATGAGAAGGTTGCGCGCCCTGGAGCCGCTGGCCTGGATCGGGCCCGCGGTGGTGCTGATCGCCGTCGTCGTGCTCTGGCCCGTCGTCGAGATGATCCGGTCCTCGTTCCTGGAGATCAGCCGGGTCGGCGTGGTCCGCGGCTGGAACGGCTTCGACAACTACGACAAGCTGTTCGCCGAGAAGGACTTCGCGGACATCATGGTCCGCAGCGTGGTCTGGGTGGTGGCCGTCGTCGTCCTCACCGTGGTGATCTCGCTCGCGCTCGCCCAGCTGTTCAACCAGCGCTTCCCCGGCCGCAAGGTCGCCCGCTGGGCGCTGATCGCGCCCTGGGCCGCGTCCGTGCTGATGACCGCCATCGTCTTCCGGTGGATGCTCGACCCGGAGGTCGGCGTCATCAACCAGATCAGGCTCAGACTCGGGCTCATCGACGCGCTCGGCGGAGCCTCCGCCGACCAGCTCGGCGACGCCTCCACCGCCATGCCGTGGCTGGTGTTCGTCGCGGTGTTCGTGTCCGTCCCCTTCACCACGTACGCGCTGCTCGCGGGCCTCGCCACCATCCCCGGTGACGTGTACGAGGCAGCCAAGATGGACGGCGCCTCCCGGCCGCGCACCTACTGGTCGATCACCCTGCCGCTGCTCCGGCCCGCGCTGACCGTCGCCGTGCTGATCAACATGATGAACGTCTTCAACAGCTTCCCGATCATCTGGGCGATGACGCACGGCCAGCCCGGATACTCGACGGCCACCTCGACCATCTTCATGTTCATCCTCAAGAGCTCCGACATCGGCGAGTCCGCCGCCATGTCGGTCGTCAACTTCGGAATGGTGCTGGTGATCACCGCGGTCTTCCTCAAGATCTCGCGCTGGAACAGGGCGGTGGCGTGATGGCAGTCGAGACGGCGCCCAAGGCGCCCGCCCGCCCCGCCCGCCGCCGGCCCGCGCCGGTCGGGCACCGCGCCATGCCCAGGCTCAAGACCACGGTGACCGCGGCCGTCGCCTACGTGGTCGCGTTCATCTTCCTGTTCCCATACCTGGTGATGCTGCTGACCTCGCTGCGTCCCCAGGAGACGCTGCGCGACGCCACCATCCTGCCCACGCAGTGGGAATGGGCCAACCTGGTCAACTTCTGGAGCAGCGGCCTCGCGGGCAACCTCGTCGTCACCCTCCAGGTGGCCGCCGGCTCCACCGTCCTGGTGCTCCTGGTGGCGCTGCCGGCCGCCTACTACTCCGCCCGGCACAACTTCAGGGGGCGGACATTCTTCCTGATCCTCGTGCTGATCACCCAGATGTTCCAGCCGACGGCCATGCTGGTGGGCATCTACCGCGAGTTCTCCCAGCTCGGGCTGGTCGACTCGATCTGGTCGCTGATCCTGGTCAACGGCGGGTTCAACCTGGCGTTCGCGGTGTGGATCCTGAACGCGTACTTCTCCTCGATCCCGCGCGAGTTGGAAGAGGCCGCGTTCATCGACGGCAACGGCCGGTTCGGCGCGCTGTTCCGCATCACGCTCCCGCTGGCCATGCCCGGGGTGATCACCGCGCTGATCTTCACGTTCATCGCGGCCTGGAACGAGTTCGTCGTCGCCCTGACCCTGACCACCACGCCGGAGAACCAGCCTCTGACCGTGGCGCTCAACTCGTTCATCGGCCAGTACCAGGTCGACTGGCAGAACCTGTTCGCCGGGTCGGTCATCGCCACCATCCCGGTGATCATCCTGTTCGCGTTGATCGAGCGGAAGGTGGTCGGCGGGTTGACGGCGGGGTCCATCAAGTGACGTCCGGCTGAGGACCCTCCCGAAGGTCCTCAGCCGGAGGCTCAGCCCAACTGCATGGCCCTCGCGGCAGACGCGCTCCGCGCGATCCCAGCTCGGGCTGTGTTGTGCGGGGGCGAGCCCCCGCGCCCCCCGGTCAAGGGCGTGGTCTTCGCGGTGGGTGGCGCTTCGCGCCGATCAGCTCAGGCGTGTAGTGCGGGGGCAGGCCCCCGCGCCCCCGAGCGAGAGGGCTACCGCCCCCTCGCGCTCCCCGGTCCCTGCCCAGCTCAGCGCCCTTTCCTGTGCGTCCCAGTTCAGCGGCGTTCGGTCCTTGCCCAGCTCGGTGCTCTGTCCCGTGGGGCCCGGTTCAGCGGCGCCCGGTCCTTGCCGAGTTCAGCGCCCTGACCCGTGCGGCCCAGTTCAGCGCCCTCCTTTGCGAGGATCGGCGGGAGCACGGGATAAAGGGCAGATTGGGCGCTCGGATCGCCGATCAGCCGGACCCGTCAAGGGCCGCGAGACCATGCTCCAGGAGCCGGTACAGATCAGCGACAGGCTGGACGCCGGGGACCGGCGGTCGGCCGTCGACCACCAGGCTGGGCACGCCGGTGACGCCGTGTTCGGCCGCGCGGCGCCGGTCGGCGCGGACCTCGTCGGCGTAGCCGTCGCCGGCCAGGACGGCGCGCACCTCATCACCGTCGAGCCCGGCCTGGTCACCGAGGCGACGCAGGACCTGCACATCGGCGACGTTCAGACCCTCGGTGTGGTAGGCGTGCAGCAGCAGTTCCATCATCTCGTCGGCGCGGTCGCGGTCGGCGGCCAGCTTGACCAGGCGGTGCGCGTCGAAGGTGTTCACCGGGCGAGCCAGATGCAGGTTCAGCTCCAGGCCCTCGGCCGCGCCCAGCGACCGGATCTGCTCGACGCGGGCGGGCGCCTGCTCGCCCCACCACTCGGCCATCGCCTCGGCAGCGGTCGGGCCGGGGGTGCGCTCCGCCTCCGGCGCCAGCTCGTAGCTGCGCCAGGCGACCTCGACGCGAGCGCGGCCGGAGTGCTGCGCCAGCGCGGCCGTCAGGCGTCTCTTGCCGATGTAGCACCACGGGCACAACACATCGGCGTAAATCTCAAGCTTCATGAATGACCTGCGCAATCGATCGTTACTGATGAGATGGGGTTCGCAGTGTCGGCAGGCATGGCCGCAAGCTGCCGGGCGCGATCACGGGTCCAAGCGCTGAGGGCCGGGACCGATCTCGCGGACGACGGTGTAAGTAGGGACTCCGGTCATGCGTGGTTCGGCCCTGCCGGCCAGGCTTTCCAGCGCCTTGCCGATGGCGGCCATCCGGCCCTCGGTATCGGAGGTCTCCACGAAGTGGCGGTAGTCCGCCTCGCTCGCCCAGTGCACGATGTTGTACACGCGTGTGCCGTCGGTGCTCACATGGAAGCGGGCCGAGTGGTATCCGGGATAGAAACGCACCCACCGCTCCTGGATCTCGGCGAAGGCCTCCACCAGCTCGCGCTGTGTGTCGACGCCGTCAACGGTGTAGTCGATGATCGAATAGAAAGCAGAATCCGCGCTCACGGACGCACTCCTCAAATCGCATACGAGGCAGGCCTCAGCGGCCATCGTGCAATCTCAACTGCGGTTGAGGTCAACCACATCTCGTCGCCATGTGCGGCCGATACGCCCAGATGGCGGGATCGAGCTGCGGCGCGGGCGCTGGACGGCGACTATCGGGCCGTTGAGCCGATGAGCTGCGCCGGGGATCAGGTCACGGCTGTCGGCCATGCCTCGGCACGTGTCCGCGGCCTTGGGGTCCCCTGGGTCCCGATCATTTCGGTGAGCCCATGGCACCGTCGTCCTGATCAGCCATGGGGACGCCCGGGGGCCGCGTGGGCAGGGACCGGGGAGCGCGAGGGGGCGGTAGCTCCCTCGCCCGGGGCGCGGGGGCTTGCCCCCGTACAACACGTCTGAGCTGATCGGCGCGGAGCGCCGCCCATTGTGAAGGCCGTGCCTTTGACCTGGGGCGCGGGGGCTTGCCCCCGCACAGCGCAGCCCGAGCTGGATTTCGCGCGGAGCGCGTCTACTGCGAGGCCCATGTCGCGCGGTTGCCCCGCATGCTGTGACCGCGGACTACGGCACCGGTGTCCACCTTCACGGATGCGCTCCGTACTCTCCGCGGAAACAGGCCAGCGCCACCTCGTCCTCGCGTGCGAGGTTCTCGGCAGCAACCTCCGCTGGCCGACATCCTGATCGGGAGGAAATGGCGAGAGCTGTGTGCGAAGGTTCCGCGTCGGCGCACCGCCACGGCGTGCAACCCTGACAGCGACGGCAACGACTGCGCCCCCGCGGAAACGATCTACGATCCGGACAAGGCCACGGGCTTCCTGCGAGCCGGCCGCTGAAGGGCTCTCATGGACTGGAAAGAGCGCGCCGAAGCACTGGCCGCCATCGCGACGCCGCCAGGGTCCCGCTGGCGGGCGCCGGTCGCTCGCACGCCCCGGCACACGTTCGTGCCTAACTGGTGGGAACCGGTGGAAGGCGGGTGGGCGCGGCGGGATGGCGCCTCTAACCCCGGACAGTGGCTGAAGGCGGCCTACACGAACGCCACACTGGTGACACGGATCGGGCCGCTGCACGCTGACCATGCCGATCCGGGCGCCCGCGCGTCAGGCCGCCCCACCTCGTCGTCCACCCTTCCCGGGCTGGTCGCCCAGATGTTCAGGCATGCCTCGATCGACGACTCGTGCACCGTCTTGGACGTGGGCGCCGGCAGCGGATACGGCACCGCCGTGCTGTGCGCTCGGCTCGGCGACGAGCGGGTGACGGCGATCGACGTGGACCCGTACCTCGTCGGAGCGGCACGGCGGCGGCTCGGGGAGGCCGGGTACGAGCCGCGGCTGATCGCCGGGGACGCGACGCGCCCGCTGGACGGGCAGTGGGACCGGATCGTCGCCACGGTGTCGGTACGGCCGATCCCGCCGTCCTGGCTGGCAGCTCTGCACACCGGCGGACGGCTGGCCACCACGATCTCCGGCATGGGGGTCATCCTCACGGCCGAGAAGAAGCCGGACGGCACCGCGACCGGCCGGATCGAGCGCGACCAGGCCATGTTCATGGGTACGCGGACGGGCGCCGACTATCCGCAGGCCGAGCACGCGCTCCTGGACCGGGCCCGCGTCGAGGAGGGCGAGCGGGTCGAGCGGGGCCGGTATCCGGTGGTGCTGGACGTGGTCGAGGCCTGGGACGTACGGACCATGCTGGAGATCAACGCCCCAGGCATCACGCACCATCACACGCGGGAGAACGGCATCCGGATCGCGATCATGGTGCATCCGGACGGATCGTGGGCGCGGGCCGAAGAGCGCGACGGGGAGGTCATCGTTCACCAGAGCGGGCCGCGCCGCCTGTGGGACTATCTGGACGAGGTGCGCGATCACTGGATTCGGCACGGCTTGCTGCCGTTCCATGGCGCGAAAGTGTTGATACGTCCAGATGGCGGGATCGAGCTGCGGCGCGGGCGCTGGACGGCGACCATCGGGCTGTCGAGCCGCTCCGGAGATCAGGCCACGGCTGTCGGCCTCGGGATCCCCTGGGGTCCCGATCAACCAGGTGGACCCATGCCACCGTCGTCCTGATCAGCTCTGGGGACACCCGGGCGCCGCATGGGCAGGGACCGGGGAGCGCGAGGGGGCGGTAGCTCCCTCGCCCGGGGGAGCGGGGGCTTGCCCCCGCACAGCGCAGCCCGAGCTGGATTTCGCGCGGAGCGCGTCTACTGCGAGGCCCATGTCACGCGGCCGGGCATGGTTCGCGCGGAGCAATCAGCCCGGCGAGCATCCGCCGTAGAACCAGCACCCGCACCGAGGAACCACGCGATGAGGAACAGTCAGCCGGGGACACGGGCCACGCAGAAGACCGTCTGCCCGAACGGCGGCCGGATGAAGCGCTCGATGAGCCGCGTCATCGGCACCACCGTGCGGTCGTAGATCTTGACCAGCCGCGGGTCCGGGTAACCCACCCCACCCCGGCGCACCGCCGCCCACCAGGCGATGCCGCCCAGGAAGTTGATCGGCTTGAGCACCTCGATGTCCAGCCCCGCCTTGCCCACGGTGGCGGCCAGCGTCTTGGGCGTGTAGCGCTGCACGTGGCCGACCTTGCGGTCGAAGTCGCCGTACAGCTGCATGTAGCCCGGCACCCAGATGACGATCCGCCCGCCCGGGAGGGTGACGCGCGCCAGCGAGCGCAGCGCTTCGGCGTCGTCCTCGATGTGCTCCAGGACGTTCATCATGACCACGGTGTCGACCTTGTCCTTGAGCGGGATCTCGGTCGGCAGGGCGAACTGCAGCACGTCGATGTCGTCGCGGTCGGCGAAGCGCTTCTTGAGCTGCTCGACGCAGTAGGGGTCGAAGTCGCTGACGACCAGCCGGTCGAGCCGCGGCAGGAACTGCTCGGCGAAGTGGCCGAGCCCGGAGCCGATCTCCAGCAGGGACCGGCCGACGTGGGGGGCGACCATGTCGAACTCGTACTTGCGGTAGTTTTTGGCCTCGTCACCGCCGAGGTGGTTCTCCAGGGCCTCGTCACCGGCTGCCGGTTGGACTACACGGTCATAACCAGAGGACATAGTCGCCGATCCTTACGGGTTCGCGGGAATGGGCCAGAGTCTAGTGCCCGCCTCGCGCCGAAGGTCACGGAACACTCTTCCGTACCCGCCACGAATGCGGTGGAATCAGTCACGCCCATGGATGACGACGAGGCCATCGCCCGCTCGCTGGAGGGCGACCTGACCGCCTACGAGGTGCTGGTCGCCCGTTACAGCGCGCTCGCGCACCGCACCGCGGTCCTGTTCGGCGCCCGAGACGAGGCCGAGGACGTGGTGCAGGAGGCGTTCGTCAAGGCGTTCCGGCATCTCAGGACGTTCCGCCGCGACGCGGGTTTCCGCCCGTGGCTGCTGCGTATCGTGGCCAACGAGACGCACAACCTGACGCGGGCGCGCGGCCGCAGGTCGGAGCTGACGGTACGGCTGAGCGCCACGGCCGAGGCGAAGGCCCCCGACGACCCCGAGGGCACGGCCGTGGCGACGGACCGGCGGGCCCGGCTGCTGGAGGCGGTCAGGGCGCTGCCCGAGCGGGAACGCAGAGCCGTCGTCTGCCGGTACTTCTTACAGCTGTCCGAGGCCGAGACCGCCCAGGTGCTCGGCTGGCCGGTCGGCACCGTCAAGTCCAGGACGCACCGCGGCCTGGCGAGGCTCAGGGAGGAGGCAGGGCATGAGCTCGGATGAGCGCTTCGACGACATCGAGGCCGAGTTGCGCGCCCTGGCCGGCTCCCTCGACGTGCCGGCCCCGCCGCCCGAGCAGGTGGCGGCGGCCGTAAGGACCAGGCTGGAAGCCCCGCGGCCGGTCAAGCGGAGGCGGCGGTGGCGGATCGTCGCGGTGGCGGTGGTCGCCCTGGTCGCCGTCACGGCGGCCACCCCGCAGGGCAGGCAGGCGGTGACCGCGATCCTCCGTTACGCCGGGATCGAGCTGCGGCTCGGCGGCGACACGCCGGCTCCGGTGCCCACGCCGGCGCCGCTGCCGGGGGAGCGGGAGGTGCCGCCTGACGAGGTCGCCGGGCAGGTCGCGTTCCCGGTCAGGACCCTGGCCGCGCTGGGCGAGCCGGAACGCGTGACGGTCGCCGACGGCGGCCGGGTGGTGTCGATGTTCTGGCCGGACGGCATCCGGCTGGACCAGTTCGACGGCCGGATGGACCCGTTCTTCTTCAAGCGGCTCGGCCCGCCGTTCCCCGACGAGGTCGAGGTCGACGGCGTCACCGGCTTCTGGCTGCCGGGCTCGCACCCCCTCGGCTACATCACCCGCGAGGGGGGCGGGGAGGTGCCGCTGCGCCAGGCCGGGCCCACCCTCATCTGGCAGGCGGGCGACGTCGGCCACCGGCTGGAGGGCGCCCCGTCGATGGCGCGGGCGGCCGAGCTGGCCGGCTCACTCCGGTGAGGCCAGCCAGTCGTCGACGCCCTTGATCAGCTCCTTGCGGACCGGCTCGGGCGCGGCGGACGACCTGATCGACTGGCGCGCCAGCTCGGCGATCTCCGCGTCGGTGAACCCGTACACCTCCCTGGCCAGCTCGTACTGGCGCAGCAGCCGGGCCCCGAACAGCAGCGGGTCGTCGGAGCCGAGCGCGACCGGCACCCCCGCCTCGAACAGCCTGCGCAGCGGCACGTCCGCCGCCCGCTCGGCCACCCCCAGCCCCACGTTGGAGGTCGGGCACACCTCGCAGCAGATCTGCCGCTCGGCCAGCCGCTCCATCAGCCACCGGTCCTCGGCCGCGCGCACGCCGTGGCCGACCCGGTCGGCGTCGAGGTCGTCGACGCACTGCGCCACGCTCCGCGGCCCCAGCAGCTCCCCGCCGTGCGGCACGGCCAGCAGCCCGGCCCGCTTGGCGATGCGGAACGCCCGGTCGAAGTCGCGGGCCTGGCCGCGCCGCTCGTCGTTGGACAGGCCGAACCCGACCACGCCCTTGCCGACGTACTGGGCGGCCAGCCGGGCGAGCGTGTTGGCGTCGAGGGGATGCCTGGTGCGGTTGGCGGCCACCACCACCGCGAGGCCGGTGCCCGTGGCCCGCGAAGCCTGCTCGGCCGCGTCCAGCACCAGCTCCAGCGTGGCCGTCAGGCCGCCGAACATCTGCTGGTAGCCCGACGGGTCGACCTGGATCTCCAGCCACCGCGACCCGGCCGCCGTCTCGTCCTCGGCGGTCTCGCGCAGCAGCCGGTAGACGTGCTCCGGCCGCCGCAGCACCGACCTGGCGATGTCGTACAGCCGCTGGAACCGGAACCAGCCGCGCTCGTCGGTCGCCCGCAACCGGGGCGGCCAGTCCTGCTCCAGCGCGTCGGGCAGGTGCAGGCCCTGCTCCCTGGCCAGCTCGATCAGGGTCGAGTGGCGCATGGAGCCGGTGAAGTGGAGATGCAGATGGGCCTTGGGCAGCGAGAGCAGGGACCTTGCCATCGCCATATTTTGCCACCGGACCGGGCCGCGACTTGCCGTGTCAGCACGGCTGTTGTAGGAGACTAGGGTCCTTCTTCCCGCGTTCCGGCCCTGGAGTGGTGATGCGGCGCCTGGCGACGGTGCTCCTGACACTGAGCCTTGCCGCGTGCGGCCCGTCCGCCCCCGCGCCGCAGATCGGCCGGCCCAGCCCGGTCGCCGCCGTGACGGGCCCCACGCTGTCGTGCGGCTCCGCACCCGTCGGCGTCGCCGCCATGCCCGTCGGCACCACGAGATCCGGTACGTTCCGGCACGTCAGATCCCTCACCCGGAAGCTGAAGGTCAGGGGCGAGACCTGGAGCCGGGGCGCCGAGCGACTGCACGTCGGCGTCGTCTGCGGGGTCAGGACCGCCGAGGAGTTCGCCACCCTCGTCGACCGGGCCACGCTCGGCATGCACCACGGCAAGCCCGCGCTGAGCTGGGAGACCCGGGGCGACCTGCACAACTTCATGTGGCTGGAGCGCCCCGGCACCGCCGTCTACGTCGCCGCGACCCCCGGCCTGTCCACGGAGATCGACCGCATCGCCGACGAGGTGACCGGGTAACCCCCCTCGTTGCGGACGTCGCCGTGATCGCCCCGCGCGTTGCCGGGCGACGCGGTCAGTGGGCCTCGGCCAGCAGCTTGGCGAGGCGGCTGACGCCCTCCACCAGGTCGTCGTCGCCCAGCGCGTACGACAGGCGGAAGTAGCCGGGGGTGCCGAACGCCTCGCCGGGCACCACCGCCACCTCCGCCTCCTCCAGGATCAGCTCGGCCAGCTCGGCCGACGACCCCGGGCGGCGCCCGCGCAGCTCCTTGCCGATGAGCTCCTTGACCGCCGGGTAGGCGTAGAACGCGCCCTTCGGCTCCGGGCACAACACGCCCGGGATCTCGTTGAGCATCCGCACCATCGTCTGGCGGCGCCGGTCGAACGCCTCACGCATCCGCGCCACCGCGGACAGGTCGCCGGAGACCGCCGCCAGCGCGGCCATCTGCGAGACGTTGGAGACGTTGGAGGTGGCGTGCGACTGCAGGTTGGTCGCCGCCTTGACCACGTCGGGCGGCCCGATCAGCCAGCCGACCCGCCAGCCCGTCATCGCGTACGTCTTGGCCACGCCGTTGAGGATCACGACCTGGTCGCCCAGCTCGGGGACGGCCGTGGCGATGCTGGTGAACTCGGCGCCGCCGTATGTCAGATGCTCGTAGATCTCGTCGGTGACCACCCACAGGCCGTGCTCGGCCGCCCAGCGGCCGATCTCGACCGTCTGCTCGCGCGAGTAGACGGCGCCCGTCGGGTTGGACGGCGAGACGAACAGCAGGACCTTCGTGCGGTCGGTGCGGGCCGCCTCCAGCTGCTCGACGCCCGCCAGGTAGCCCGTCGTCTCGTCGGTGACGACGTCGACCTGGACGCCCCCGGCCAGCTTGATCGCCTCCGGGTAGGTCGTCCAGTAGGGGGCCACGACCAGGACCTCGTCGCCCGGGTCGAGCAGCGTGGCGAACGCCTCGTAGACGGCCTGCTTGCCGCCGTTGGTCACCAGCACCCGCGACGCGTCGGCCTCGTAGCCGGAGTCGCGCCGCGTCTTGGCGGCGATCGCCTGCTTCAGCTCGGGCAGGCCGCCCGCCGGGGTGTACTTGTGGAAGCGGGGCTCGCGCGCCGCGGCCACGGCGGCCTCGACGATGTAGTCGGGCGTCGGGAAGTCGGGCTCGCCCGCGCCGAAGCCGATGATCGGACGGCCGGCCGCCTTCATCGCCTTCGCCTTGGCGTCCACGGCGAGGGTCGCGGACTCGGAAATCGCGGAAATCCGTGTGGAGACACGGCGTCGGGTGGACATGCCTCCATGCTCCCACGCGTGCCCCCACGCCATGTGACCTGCGCGATCAGGTTTGGGTTCGACGTGGCGGGCAATCTTCCGTACACTTTCGCCAGGTCCTGCAGCCGCATGTCGATGTGGCGTTCGGTCCAGGCAGTAAGTCGATCAGGGTAGTGTGGTTGACGACATAGGGCACTGGCGCAATTGGTAGCGCACCGGTCTCCAAAACCGGCGGTTGGGGGTTCGAGTCCCTCGTGCCCTGCGAGTGCGGTCCGCGCAATAATGGCGTGTAGGCGCCGCATAACTGCGTTGGATACGACCGATTTCAGGTGAGGACTGTGGCGATCGACACGCGCGGCGAGACCGCAGGCAAGCCCAGTGGTGAGAAGAAGCGTACTTCTCCGGCCCTGTTCTACCGTCAGGTCGTGGCCGAGCTGCGCAAGGTCATTTGGCCGACGCGCAAGGAGCTGGTCACGTACACCACGGTTGTCATGGTGTTCGTGCTGATCATGGTCGGCATCATCTACGGCCTCGACGCCGCGTTCGGCTGGGCCGTCCTGCAGATTTTCGGCGGCTGATTCTGACGCAGACGGCGCGCGCCTGACGGAGCCGCCGTTCGATACCGACGAAAGAGGAAGAGTCACCGTGTCCGAATCTTCAGTGCCGGCCGACGAGCCCCGCGAGAAGTGGGACGCCGAGCCGGAAGAGGCCTCCCAGGCCGCTGAGGAGACCGTCGAAGACGTCGTGGACAGCGACGAGGTCGACGAGACCGCCGAGGCGGCCGTCGTCGAGGAGGACGGTGACGTCGAGCCCGACGTCGACCCGGTCGAGGAGTTCAAGCGTTCGCTCCGCGGCCTGCCGGGCGAGTGGTACGTGATCCACTCCTACGCCGGTTACGAGAACCGCGTGAAGTCCAACATCGAGAGCCGCAACGTGTCGCTCAACATGGAGGACTACATCTACCAGGTCGAGGTGCCGACGCACACCGTCCAGGAGTTCAAGAGCGGCAAGAAGGTGCCGGTCAAGGAGCGCGTGCTGCCCGGCTACGTCCTGGTGCGCATGGAGCTGACCGACGAGTCCTGGGCCGCGGTGCGCAACACCCCGGGCGTGACCGGTTTCGTCGGCCTGTCCAACAAGCCCAGCCCGCTCAGCCTCGACGAGGTGGCCAAGCTGCTCGCCCCGGAGCCGACCGAGGAGAGCAAGAAGACCGCCGCCAAGACGCCCTCCGGCCCCGCCGTCGAGTTCGAGATCGGCGAGTCCGTCACCGTCATGGACGGCCCGTTCGCCACCCTGCCCGCCTCGGTCAGCGAGATCAGCCCCGAGTCGCAGAAGCTCAAGGTGCTGGTCTCGATCTTCGGCCGGGAGACCCCGGTGGAGCTGTCGTTCAACCAGGTCTCGAAGATCTGAGACGATCACCTACAATTAAACGTTCGGTCGGCCGCCTGTCGCGAAGGGCGGCCTTCCGACATGTCCGGGCGCACCCGCGTTCCGGAAGGCATCACCATCAGGACCCGGAGAAGGACTCATGCCTCCGAAGAAGAAGATCGCGGCTCTGGTCAAGGTCCAGCTTCCCGCTGGCCAGGCCACGCCCGCACCGCCGGTCGGTACCGCCCTCGGTCCCCACGGCGTCAACATCATGGACTTCGTGAAGCAGTACAACGCTGCGACCGAGGCCCAGCGGGGCAACATCATCCCCGTCGAGATCACCATTTTCGAAGACCGCAGCTTCACCTTCGTCACGAAGACGCCTCCTGCGCCCGAGCTGATCAAGAAGGCGCTGGGTCTCGACAAGGGCAGCGCGACCCCGCACAAGGACAAGGTGGGCAAGCTCAGCCGCGAGCAGCTGCGCAGCATCGCCGAGACGAAGATGCCCGACCTCAACGCCAACAGCGTCGAGCAGGCCGAGAAGATCATCGCCGGCACCGCCCGTTCCATGGGCATCACCGTCGCCGACTAAGCACTTCCCCACCCGTGGGAGGGCCGCCCGCCGGCCCGCACACCACAAGGAGACAGACATGCAGCGCAGCAAGGCGCACAAGGACGCGGCGGCCAAGGTCGACCGCGACAAGCTCTACAGCCCGGCCGACGCGGCCAGGCTGGCCAAGGAGACGTCGACCACCAAGTTCGACTCCACCGTCGAGGTGGCGCTGAGGCTGGGCGTCGACCCCCGCAAGGCCGACCAGATCGTGCGCGGCACGGTCAACCTCCCGCACGGCACCGGTAAGACCGCCCGGGTCCTGGTCTTCGCGACCGGTGACCGTGCTGAGGCGGCCCGCGAGGCGGGCGCCGACATCGTCGGGGCCGACGAGCTGATCGACGAGATCTCCAAGGGCAACCGGCTCAACGAGTTCGACGCCGTGGTGGCCACGCCCGACCTGATGGGCAAGGTCGGCCGCCTGGGCCGCGTCCTCGGCCCGCGCGGTCTCATGCCCAACCCGAAGACCGGCACGGTGACGCCCGACGTGGCCAAGGCCGTGACCGAGATCAAGGGCGGCAAGATCGAGTTCCGCACCGACCGGCAGGCCAACCTCCACTTCATCATCGGCAAGACGTCGTTCCCCGAGCGCCAGCTCCTGGAGAACTACGCGGCCGCGCTCGACGAGGTGCTGCGGCTCAAGCCGTCGGCGGCCAAGGGCCGCTACATCAAGAAGGTGACGTTCTCCACGACCATGGGCCCCGGTGTCCCGGTCGACCCCAACGTCACCCGCGGCATCGTCGGCGAGCTCGACGCCGTCTGACGAGTTTTTCTGGAAAGGCCCCGGCGTGCTCCGCGCCGGGGCTTTCCCATGTCCGGGGCCTTTTTCCCGGGTCCGGATATTCACGGCTTCCTTCGTACGGAACGCCTCTCAGGGACATCCCTGGGTTTTCCATGAGAAGCTGCGGGAAAGCGCTACGAGAAGCCAGCTGACACGTAGGGTCGATACATGTTCAAGCGCAGGTTTTCTCTCGCCATCGCCGCGGCCGCGGCCGCTCTGGCCGCGACAGCGGTCGCCGGCTGTGGAACTAACGCGCAGCCCATTCAGGTGAATCTCGCCGCCTCCGAGGTGCTCGCCCAGGCGGCCCAGAAGACGACAGAGGTCAGTTCTTACACGGTTGACGCGGTCGTCGACGTCTCGCACCCGCAGGAGGGCGAGGGCAAGGTTCAGGGCCGCATGGTCTACCAGAGCCAGCCCCAGCTCGCCCTTGACCTGACCGTGGACACCGCCGGCGTCGGCGGCAGGGAGCTGCCCGGCGGCGCCCGGGTGATCCTCCAGGGCGACACGGCGTACGTCAAGGTCGAGACGCTCAACAAGGTGCTCGGCGCCACCAAGCCGTGGATCAAGGTGCCGCTCGCCGAGGCCGGCGACCGTGCCCAGGTGGACCAGATGCTGGGCCAGGTGCAGCAGTTCGACCTGGCGAACGTGACCAAGATGATCACCACGTCGCAGGACGTCAAGGCGGCCGGCAACGAGAGCGTGGGCGGCACCGACACCACCCACTACAGCGGCACCTTCCCGGTGGAGGCGGCCGTGCAGCAGCTGCCCGCCGAGGAGCAGGACCAGGCGCGGAAGAACCTGGCCGAGCTGAAGGACGTCAAGTTCGACATCTGGGTCGCCGCCGACGGCCTGCCCCGCAAGCTGACCCTGAGCGGCGCCAAGGAGGGCGGCACGCTCGACGCGACGCTGATGTTCAAGGGCTACAACGAGCCCGTCGACATCCAGGCCCCGCCCGCCGACCAGGTCGGTGAGCTGCCGAAGGGCACCACCAACTGAGAACGATTTGGAAACTCGGCGGCCAGCACGTAGTCTGGTCGTTGCCGAAGACCGCCGGTCGTCGCCAGGTGCCTCAAAGCCTGGCGACCGAAGGATCCACCTCAGGTGGACGGCCCGCGCAGGTGTGATGCGAGTTTCCCATATGGTGCATTCCATGTGTGTGAGCCCCGTGTGCGCCCTGCGCCCGGGGCTGTTCTCATGTCAGGGCCCTTCACCGGTGGCACACCTGGAAGGAGGCCCATGGCGAGGGCGGATAAGGCGACAGCGGTTGCCGAGCTCAAGAGCGAGTTCGAAGGCAGCGCCGCCGCCGTTCTGACCGAGTACCGCGGTCTCACCGTTGCCCAGCTCAAGCAGCTGCGCGTCTCTCTCGGTGAGAATGCGAAGTTCGCCGTGGCGAAGAACACCCTGACCAAGATCGCGGCCAACGAGGCCGGTCTCGCGGGTCTCGACGACCTGCTCACCGGGCCGACCGCGATCGCCTTCGTCAACGGCGACGTTGTTGAGGCCGCCAAGGGTCTGCGTGACTTCGCCAAGGCCAATCCCCTTCTGGTGATCAAGGGTGGTGTCCTCGACGGCAAGACGCTGGACGCCACTGAGATCACCAAGCTCGCCGACCTCGAGTCCCGCGAGGTTCTCCTCGCGAAGCTTGCTGGCGCGATCAAGGCGAAGCAGAGCGCTGCCGCCGCTATGTTCGCCGCGCTGCCCACCAACATGGCTCAGCTGGCCGACGCTCTTCGCGCCAAGCGCGAAGAGGCGGGCGAGTAGCTCGGGGATTGCCGCAACACCGCGGTCCCGTTCCTAAATTTCGCAAGTCCCTTACGGAGGAAACATCATGGCGAAGCTCAGCACCGACGAGCTGCTCGACGCGTTCAAGGAGATGACCCTCCTCGAGCTTTCCGAGTTCGTTAAGCAGTTCGAGGAGACCTTCGACGTCAAGGCCGCCGCCCCGGTCGCGGTCGCCGCCGCTCCGGCCGCCGCCGGTGGTGGCGAGGCCGCCGCCGCTGCCGAGGAGCAGGACGAGTTCGACGTCATCCTCGAGGCCGCCGGCGACAAGAAGATCCAGGTCATCAAGGAGATCCGCGCCCTCACGTCCCTCGGCCTGAAGGAGGCCAAGGACCTGGTGGACGGCGCTCCGAAGAACGTCTTCGACGGCAAGGTCAACAAGGAGCAGGCGGAGAAGGCCAAGGCTGCCCTGGAGGGCGCCGGCGCCACCGTCACGGTCAAGTAAGACCGAACGCTTCGAAAGGGGCGGTCACACCCAGGTGCCGGGTGTGCCGCCCCTTTCGCATGCCCGACCGCGATCCATGCCATTCGGGTCCGGTTCGTACCGTGTGGGGCGATTGGCAGGTCCCGGAGAAGGCGGGCGGGTTATGATCCCGGCGACCGGCCGGGAGGGGGTGAGCGCGGATGTCCCGCATGGTCGTCCCGGTGCTCGCCGTCCTGGCGGCGCTGCTCGCGGCGGCGGCGGTCTGGCTCGGCGTGCAGGAGCGCGACGCACAGGCCAGGGCCGACGACCGGCAGGCGGTGCTGCGCGCGGCGGGCACGCACGCGATGAACCTGCTCTCGCTCCACCACGAGACCGTCGACTCCGACGTGCACCGCATCCTGACCAGCTCCACCGGCGCCGCCAGGGCCGCGTACGAGGCCGCGGCGGACGAGATGATGCGGACCACGCGCAAGAACAAGGTCATCCAGGAGGGCGTGGTACGCGCGGCAGGGCTGGAGTCGATCTCCGGGGACACCGCCAGGGCGCTCGTGGTGGCCGACGTGGTGATCCGCTGGGACGGTTCCGACGACGCGCCCCAGGAGCGCTTCTACCGGTGGCGGATGGACCTGGCCAAGGTTCAAGGGGTCTGGCTGGTGTCGAAGGCGGAGCAGGTCACGTGAGGGCCGTCCTGGTGGTGCTCGGCGTCCTGGTGCTCGCCCTGGGCGCGGCGGCGGGCGTGCTCTGGTCCGACTGGCGGGCCCTGCGCGGCGGCGAGGCCGCGGGCGCGGAGGCCATGGCGGCCGCCAAGGCGGTCGCGCCGGAGCTGCTCTCGTACGACTACCGCACGGTCGAGCGGGACCTGGCGCGCGCGGGGCAGCACACCACCGGGGCGCTCACCCGGCAGTACGCGGAGCTGTCGGGGTCCCTGTCGACCAGAGCCAAGGAACGCAAGATGGTCCAGACCGCCTCCGTCGTGGCCGCGGCGGTGGAGCGGGCGGAGCCGGACAGGGTGGAGGTTCTTCTGTTCGTGAACACGGGTACGATCACGGAGGCCGCGGGGAAGGCCGGGCCGCGCCAGCAGGTCAGCCAGACCCGGGCCAGGTTCGTCATGATCAGGCAGGGCGGCAGGTGGCTCGTCTCGGACCTGTCGACTCTGCTCGGGACCGCCTGAGAGGGCCCCCGGGCGCGCCGTGTCCTTCAATTGTTACCAAAAACTAGGTTTAGTGAGTCCTTTGTCGCGGGTATCTCCGTCACTGCTACACCGGTTGTCGGCCTGGGTTCGACCCCCGGTGTGACGGAGCGTTAACCGCCCCCGTTCGCGGGTATCGTCTTGGGCCTGGCGGTAGGCGATCAGTCACACAGGGGAGAAAACCCAGCGTCTGAGCCCCTAGGCGGCTAAAAGTCGGGCTTGCGGGCTTGACGGATTCGTTCAGACGAGCGATGCTGCGACCAACGTGAAGCATGCAGCGAGAGCGAAGTGGACAGGCGTGTGCCGTTCGGCTACACTGCCCCTTTGCGCTGCCCTTTGACGACCCGCTCCGCTTGCTCACGTTGCGAGGTTGTCTGGCGTGCGTGTAGTCAGTCCGCCGCGAGCCCTCGGAAGGACATCTGTTGGCAGCCTCGCGCAACGCCTCCGCCGTACCCGCTGGTCCCCGTCGCGTCTCTTTCTCGCGTATCCAGGAGCCGCTCGAAGTTCCTGACCTTCTCGCTCTGCAGACCGAGTCGTTCGACTGGCTGCTCGGCAACGAGAAGTGGAAGGGCC